>NZ_JAEMUX010000086.1 GCF_016598475.1 Streptomyces adelaidensis | reverse complement strand
CTAGTCGGTAGCAACAGCGAGCGCACGCAGCACATCCGCCACGAGGTCGTCGGTGTCCTCGGCGCCGGCCGAGAAACGGATGAAGCCCTCCGGCACCGCGTCGCCTCCCCACCGCCCGCGCCGTTCCGCGGTGGACCGCACGCCGCCGAAGCTTGTGGCATCGTCCACGAGGCGGAGCGCGTCGAGAAAACGGTCGGCACGCGCGCGCGCGGGCAGCGTGAACGACACCACGCACCCGAAGCGCCGCATCTGCTGCGAAGCGATCTTGTGCGAGGGGTCGTCGGGCAGCCCCGGGTAGCGCAGCCCGGTCACCTCGGGCCGTTCCTTGAGCGCCTGGGCCACGGCCAGGGCGTTGGCGTTCTGCCGGTCGGCGCGCAGCTGGAGTGTGGCGAGCGAGCGGTGCGCGAGCCAGGCCTCCATCGGGCCCGGGATGGCCCCGACGATCTTGCGCCAGCGCCGTACGCCGGCCATCAGCGAGGCATCGCGCCCGACGACGTATCCGAGCAGGACGTCCCCGTGCCCGGTCAGCTGCTTGGTGCCGCTGGCCACCGCGAAGTCGGCTCCCAGGTCCAGCGGCCGCTGCCCGAGCGGTGTCGCCAGCGTGTTGTCGACGGCGACCAGGCAGCCACGCGCGCGTGCTTCCGCGCTGAGCCGCCGCACGTCGCACACGTCCAGCCCCGGGTTCGACGGAGTCTCGATCCACAGCAGCTTGGCGCCGTCGAGAGCGTCGAGCTGGGCGTCGCCGCCCGTCGGGGCGCTGCGCACCTCGATGCCGTACGACCGCAGCTGCTCACCCGCCAGGGGCAGCACGTTGTAGCCGTCGCTCGGCAGGACGACGACGTCGCCGGTGCTCAGCTGTGAGAAGAGGACGGCGGAGATGGCGGCCATTCCGGAGGCGAAGACGAGCGTCTCCACGGCGTCGTCCCTCCCGGGCGCCTCCAGTTCGCCGATGGCGCGTTCCAGGAGGGTCCATGTGGGGTTCTGGTCGCGACCATAGGCGTACGGGCCGGTGGGCTCGCCCGGGAGGTGGTAGTGAGCGGCGAAGACCGGCCCGGGAAGGGTCGGTTCGTGTTTGACGGGCTCGGGCAGTCCGGCCCGCACCGCGCGCGTGCCGTCACCGGGGCCCGCGGTGGGGTTCTCCGTGCTCATGCGATCAGTCCCTCCGTCTGTTCGCGTACGGCGGCCAGCAGCCCGGGGCTCGCCGCCTCCACGAGCTCCAGGCACTCCTCGAAGCCGTCCATGCCCCCGTAGTAGGGGTCGGGAACATCGAGGTCGTCGCCCGCGGCGGGGTCGTAGGAGCGCAGGAGCCGGATCTTGTCCGCGTCCGCCGCCGTGGGCGCGAGGCGGCGCAGGGCTTTGAAGTGGCCGTCGTCGAGGGCGATGACGAGGTCGAGGCGGGAGAACCAGGAGACCTGGAACTGCCGGGCCGCGTGCATGCCGTCGTAACCGTTCGCCTCCAGGACGGAGACGGTGCGTGGATCGGCGGCGTCGCCCTCGTGCCAGCCGCCGGTGCCCGCGCTGTCGACCTCGACCAGGCCGTCGAGTCCGGCCTCCGCTATGCGGGCGCGGAAGACGGACTCGGCCATCGGGGAGCGGCAGATGTTGCCGGTGCAGACGAAACAGACTCGGTAGGTCATGCCGACCCTCAGTCGCCGTCGGGCAGGACGAGGCTGAGCGCCCACGAGACGATCGAGATGATCAGTCCGCCGAGGACGGCAATCCAGAACCCGTCCACGTGGAAGCTCAGATCGAGCTTGTCGGCCAGCCACGAGGTGAGCAGCAGCATCAGGGCATTGACGACCAGTGTGAACAGGCCGAGCGTGAGGATGAACAGCGGGAGGGTGAGCAGCTTCACGAGCGGCTTGACCACGGCGTTCACCAGGCCGAACACGAGAGCGACCAGCAGCAGCGTGCCGACCTTCTTGCCCGTGCTGTCCCCGGTCAGAGTGATCTTGTCGATCAGCCATACGGCGACTGCCAGGGCACCCGCGTTGGCGATCGTCTTGACTAGGAAATTCATCATGTGTCTGATCGTGGCAGAAGAGATCGGTACGAGCACTGGGCAGGGGCGACTAAGTCGATGAAGGCATTCCGGTTGGATGAACTGGAGGCGGAGCGAGCCGCCAATGACGGTGCCTATCTGCAGTTCCTGCGCGAGCGGAACATGTCCGTCGGCCTGTACGCGCTCGACGCCGGCGAACTCGACCCGCAGAAGCCCCACAGCCAGGACGAGGTGTACCTGGTGGTGAGCGGCCGGGCCTCGCTCACGGTCGGCCTGGAGACTACCCAGGTGGCGCGTGGCAGTGTCGTGTACGTGCCCGCCGGGGTCGCCCACAAGTTCCACCACATCACCGAGGACCTGAGGGTCGTGGTGGTCTTCTCTCCGCCGGAGGGCTGAGGTCCGCTTCACGGTTCCCTAGGGGAACGATCAGGGACGGACAAGGGGTGCGAAGCCCCCGAACGGCCCCTTCGCGGCCCTAGCATCGATGACAGGACAGCTGTAGGCCCGGAAGCAGTGCCCCGGTGGCGGGGCGACGGGTGGAGACACAAGGAGCAAGGGCGATGCGGGAGATCTTCACGGGGATGCCGTGGTGGGTGAAGTGGATCGCGGTGCCGGTCATCGCTCTGCTCGTGTTCGGAGGGCTGATAGTCAGCGTCGTCCAGGTCGTGGTCGGCCTGCTCTTCAAGGTGCTGGTCTTCGTGGCACTGGTCGGTGGACTGATCTACGTCGTACGGAAGTTCACGGCGGGCTCCTCCTCGCGCGGCGACTGGTGAGGCGTCAGCACGGGGTAACGGCTGTGACGTGAGTGAGTGAGGCCGGTCAGGGCGCGGCGGTAACAGGAACGTGAGGTTCCCTCGCCAGAGGGAAGTTTCCCGTCGGGCCCGTCTACGGACGGTGACAGGCGGCTAGAGTCCGGGAACTCGTCGCGGGCTCGACCCCCGCGGGCGGCGCATTTTCCTCCCGTGTCCCCCGCACGGGCGGCCCTCCTCGCGCTTCGGGAGTGACCCTTGGCCACGGCTGACACCGCACCCGCAGATCCGCTCTCTCCACCAGCCCAGCGCTCCCAGTCGGCGCAGAGCGCCGTTCCTCCCACCCAGCCGGGCCCTCGATCCACACCGACAGCCGCCGCCGAGCAGCCATGTGTTCGGGCCGCGCCGACTCAGGTTCCGCCGCCTCCGTCGCGTACGAGGTCCTCCAAGGCCCCGGCTCCCCCCGCGCAGCCACGCACCTCGCCGGGTGAGGAGAACGCTCGGGGCGGCGACCCTCCGGTGGCGCAGACGCCGCCACGGGCGCAGCCGCGGACACCGGCCCCACCGACCCGGACACAGGCACCGGCGGGGGCACTCGTCCGGCCCGGGCCGCCTCACGGGCACGGTTCGGGCAGGGGGACGCGCATCCCGCCCCCTGCCCCGACGCCCGTGTCGGAGACGAACTCCGGCACCCTCATCGGCTCCGTACAGCGGGCGATGCGGCTGCTGGAAGCCGTCGCCGAGCGAGAACACGGGGCGCCGGCCAAGCAGTTGGCGCGGGATGCCGGACTCGCCCTGCCCACGGCGTACCACCTGCTGCGCACGCTGGTGCACGAGGGCTATCTGCGCCGGGAGAAGGGGCTGTTCTTCCTCGGTGAGGCCGCCGAGCGGCTGAGCAGCAGCGGAGCGCAGCAGAAACGTCGCAGCACGGTGGGCGAGGCACTGGCGCACTGGCGGGACGCCCTCGGCGCACCCGTCTACTTTGCGATCTACCGGGACGGCGAGATCGAGGTCAAGTGTGTCGCCGACAGCCCGAACCTCCCCGCGGTCGAGGAGTGGGCAGACTTCCGGGAGACCGGCCACGCACACGCCATCGGGCAGTGTCTGCTGTCCCAGCTCGGCGACGACGCCCGCCGCGATCACCTAAACCGCTATCCGGTGCAGTCACTCACCCCGTACACCGTTCGCGACAACGAGACGCTGCTACGGCGCCTGGACCGGATCGGGCGGATGGAACCGGTCGTCGAGCGTCAGGAGTACGCCCTGGGGACGGTCTGCGCCGCGATCCCCATCACCGCGGGGGCGACCGCCGGGACTCTGGCCATTTCGCTGCCCCTGCACCAGGCCGACCGGCTGCTGCCCGCGGCGCATCAGTTGCAGACCGAGATCGGAAAGCTACTAGGGACACTCGCGATCTCTATCAGCATCTGAAAAATCACTCCTTGTGATCTCTCGTGTACTTTCAGCAAACTTCCAGGGGTGTCAGGCGGATGATGCCTGACCAGTCGACGAACACGGCGGGGTAGGCGATGCGCGAGTCGGTACAGGCAGAGGTCATGATGAGCTTCCTCGTCTCGGAGGAGCTCTCCTTCCGCATCCCGGTGGAGCTGCGTTACGAGACCTGTGATCCCTACGCCGTGCGGCTGACCTTCCATCTGCCCGGTGACGCCCCCGTGACCTGGGCCTTCGGGCGGGAGCTGCTCATCGACGGCGTGGGGCGGCCGTGCGGGGACGGGGACGTCCATATCGCGCCCGCCGATCCGGAGAGTTTCGGCGAGGTCCTGATCCGGCTTCAGGTCGGTATCGATCAGGCGCTGTTCCGGGTCGGCACGGCGCCGCTGGTGGCGTTCCTGGACCGCACGGACAAGCTCGTGCCGCTGGGGCAAGAGCGTTCCCTCGCGGACTTCGACACACTGCTCGACGAGGCGCTGGACCGCATCCTGGCGGAGGAGCAGAGCGCGGGCTGAGCCCTGCGCCGCCCGAGGGTGGCGTAACGCTTCAGCGCTTGCGCCGACGGCCCCTTCCGCCGCGCGCCGGAGCGGGCACGGCCGCTTCCTCCGCCGAGGCGCCCGGCCGGTCGGCCGAGACGACCAGGGCGGCCAGCGCGGTGGTCAACGGAACCGAGGCCACCAGGCCGATCGAGCCGACGAGCGTGCGCACGATCTCCTCGGCGACCAGCTCGCTGTTGGCGACCGTGCCGACACTGCTCTGCGCGATCGAGAAGAGCAGGAGCAGCGGGAGTGCGGCACCGGCGTAGGCGAGGACGAGGGTGTTGACCACCGACGCGATGTGGTCCCGGCCGATCCGGATGCCCGCGCGGTACAGCTCGCGCCAGCCCATCGACGGATTGGCCTCGTGCAGTTCCCAGACCGCCGACGTCTGCGTGACCGTCACGTCGTCGAGTACACCGAGCGAACCGATGATGACGCCGGCGAGCAGCAGACCGCTCATGTCGATCGTCGGGTACAGCCCGTGGATCAGGCCGGTGTTGTCGTCCGTGTTGCCGGTCAGGGCGGCCCAGTCGATGAACAGCGAGCCCAACAGGCCGATCAGCAGCAGCGAGATCAGCGTGCCGAGCACCGCGACCGAGGTACGGGCCGAAAGGCCATGGCACATGTAGAGCGCGATCAGCATGATGGCGCTCGCCCCGACCACCGCCACCACCAACGGATTCGAGCCCTGCAGGATGGCCGGCAGGATGAAGAGGGTCAGCACCATGAAGCTGATGGCCAGCGCGACCAGAGCCATGACACCGCGCATCCGGCCCACTGCCACGACGGCGAGTGCGAAGATCCCGGCGAGCAGCGCCATCGGGAACTTCCGGTTCACATCGGTGACCGAGTACTGCAGATCCTTGGGCGCGGCGGGTTCGTACGCGACCACGACCTCCTGGCCCTGCTCCAGCTGCCGTGACTGGTCCGGCTGAATGATCTCCGTGAACGTACGGCCCTTGTCGTCGCCGGTGTCGACCCGGATCGTCGCCTTCTTGCAGGTGCCGTTCGCTTGCTGCTGTGCGGACGAGCCCTCGGCGGTGGACGTGTCGCCGGTCGGGGTCTCGCCCGAGGCGTTCACTGACGAGCAGTCGACCTCTTCGACCTTCGTGACGGTGGCCTGCTGTGTCTGCCGGTCGAAGCCCACCCCGGTGCGCTCGTGCTCCGGAGCGCCGCCGGGCCAGAGCACGACGAGGCCCACGACGACCGCGGCTGCGAAGGGGATCAGCACCGCCGCGATGACCTTGCGCAGATGCTGCGAAACGGGCGCGGCGGGGCCGTGGCTGTGACTGTGGGAATGGCCGTTGCCGCCACTGGGCGAGGGGTCTTGGCCGTGCCCGTCGCCGGGTCCGTGGCCGCCACCGGAGCCGTATCCACGGCCACCGTGGGAGCCGTGGCCATGGCCGTCTCCGGGGCCATGGCCATGGGGCGGCTCGGGGGGCGGAGGCGGGGGCTGCTGCGTCGTGGTCACCGACCGATCATCGCAAGAACGAGCGGTGCCCACTGTTCACCGCGCCACATCTGCCGCTAGCGTGGAGCCACCTTTGCACACGCGGGAGCTCGGAGCACCGGGCTGAGAGGGCGCTGACCTCCGCAGACGCGATGTTTCACGTGGAACATCGCCGGGCGGAAATCGCTGCGTCGACCGCTGAACCTGTTACCGGGTAATGCCGGCGTAGGGAGTAGGTCTCATGACCATCGAGGACACACGCACGCCTGCCTCCAGCCAGACAGATGGGGCATCCGCCTCGTCCGAGGGCGAAAAGAACCACGGCGAACAGCCGCTGGAGGCCGGGAAGTCCGTCGGCTGGCACAAGGCGTACATCGAGGGCTCGCGCCCCGATCTGCGGGTGCCGGTCCGCCAGGTGCACCTCACCAACGGGCAGTCCGTCACCCTGTACGACACCTCCGGCCCGTACACCGATCCCACCGCGGAGACCGATGTCCGCAGGGGACTCCTCCCCCTCCGCGAGAACTGGATCGTGGCGCGCGGAGACACCGAGGAGTACGCGGGCCGTCCGGTCCGCCCCGAGGACGACGGGATCAAGCACACCTCGCCACGCGGCGGGCTGCGCAATCTCGACGCGGTGTTCCCCGGGCGGCCGCGCCAGCCGCGCCGGAGCCGTGACGGCCGGGCGGTGACCCAGCTCGCGTACGCGCGACGTGGGGAGATCACCCCCGAGATGGAGTTCGTGGCCGTGCGCGAGAACGTCGCGCCGGAGGTCGTCCGCGAGGAGATCGCGGCGGGCAGGGCCGTACTGCCCGCGAACGTGAACCATCCGGAGATCGAGCCGATGATCATCGGTAAGCGGTTCCTGGTGAAGGTCAACGCCAACATCGGCAACTCCGCGGTCACTTCCTCCATCGAGGAGGAGGTCGAGAAGATGACCTGGGCGACCCGCTGGGGCGCCGACACGGTCATGGACCTGTCCACCGGCCGGAACATCCACACCACCCGCGAATGGGTGCTGCGCAACTCCCCTGTTCCCATCGGCACGGTGCCGCTCTACCAGGCCCTGGAGAAAGTCGACGGCAGGGCCGAGGAGCTGACCTGGGAGATCTACAAGGACACGGTCATCGAGCAGGCCGAACAGGGCGTGGACTACATGACGGTCCACGCGGGCGTGCGCCTGGCGTACGTACCGCTGACCGCCAACCGCAAGACCGGCATCGTCTCGCGCGGCGGCTCGATCATGGCGGCCTGGTGCCTGGCACACCACAAGGAGTCGTTCCTCTACGAGAACTTCGAGGAACTGTGCGAGATTCTCGCGGCCTACGACGTCACGTACTCGCTCGGCGACGGTCTCCGGCCCGGCTCCATCGCGGATGCCAACGACGAGGCGCAGTTCGCGGAGCTGCGCACGCTCGGGGAACTCAACACGATCGCGAAGCGTTTCCACGTACAGACCATGATCGAAGGCCCGGGACACGTCCCGATGCACAAGATCAAGGAGAACATCGATCTGCAGCAGGAGATCTGCGATGAGGCTCCGTTCTATACGCTCGGCCCGCTGACCACGGACGTCGCACCGGCGTACGACCACATCACCTCAGGCATAGGTGCCGCGATGATCGCGTGGTGGGGCACTGCGATGCTCTGCTACGTCACGCCCAAGGAACACTTGGGACTGCCCAATCGTGACGACGTGAAGACCGGCGTCATCACCTACAAGATCGCGGCCCATGCGGCGGACCTCGCCAAGGGGCATCCGGGCGCACAGGAGTGGGACGACGCGTTGTCGGACGCCCGCTTCGAGTTCCGCTGGGAGGACCAGTTCAATCTGGCCCTCGACCCCGATACGGCCCGGGAGTTCCACGACGAGACCCTCCCGGCCGAGCCGGCCAAGACGGCCCACTTCTGCTCCATGTGTGGCCCGAAGTTCTGCTCGATGAAGATCTCCCACGACATCCGCCGCGAACACGGCGGTTCCAAGGCCGAGATCGAGGCGGGCATGGCCCAGAAGTCCAAGGAGTTCGCGGAGGCGGGGAACCGGGTGTATCTGCCGATGGCGGACTGACACCGACCACGGCGGCGATGCTGGCCTTGAGGCGTGCGTCAGGGCGCGTACCACTGGTGCGTTCAGTCGTGTCGCGCTGTCTTCGGACGCTCGAAGTCCGCGACGAGCGGCGCTCTTCCAGCTGGTTGCCGGGAGAGCCCGTCGCGGGGTGGCGGCGCTCTGGCCGAGGTCGGCCGGGGCGCGCCGGGTGGCCGCCGAAGCCCGGTGGCTTCCGGGGCGGCGGCCGTAGCCCGGGGCGTTACTCCGGGTGGTGCTCGGGGCCGCCGAAGTCCGGGCTGGTGAAGTCCGGGCTGGTGTAGCTGGGGCGGGAGCCGGCGCCGCCGCTGTCCGGGCTGGTGAAGCTCGGGCGGCCGTAGCCGAGGTGCGGCATACGGCTGGGCGGTGCCGGCCGGTCCGGCTCGCTCAGCAGCTCCGGGCCCGGATTCGCGAGGGCGTCACGGAGGAACGGCAGGATGCCGCGCTCCAGAAGAACCTCGCGCCAGGCTTCCTTGGCCCGGGACACCTCCTCGCTCAGCTCGCCGCGCGCTCCGTCGTCCAGAAGGGCGGTGGCGTTGTTACGCAGGGCGGTGAGCAGGAGGCCGACCGCGGCCACCAGGATCGCCGCGGCCGTGACCGCGCCGAAGACCCACCCCGTGGTGAGGAGGGTCTTGGCTATCGCCCGATCGGGGTCGAGCACCTTCATGACGTACCCCACGAGCAGGAAGAGCACGGCGGCGGTGCCGGCGAGGACGGGCGCGAGCACCGCGGCTATGGCACCGGCGCCGGCACCTGCCGCCTCGGTGACCTCGCCCATGGAGACCGCGAGTCCCACCGCGGTGCCGTCCGGCTCGCTGGATCCGGACGCCGCCCCTTCACGAGCGGGGACGGTGGGTGACGACGGGCTGCGGAATTCGTCGCGGACCTTTACGTAGTACTGGTATTCGGTCGCTGCGGCGGCCGTGATGATCGCCGTGGCGTTGAGGGCCATGGTGCGCAGCTGTTCGGGGTTGAGGCGCTGCAGGCCGGCGGCGAATTCCGGGCGGTGTGGGGCGGAGCGCAGCACCTCGCCGAGGATCCGCTCGTACTCCTGGCGGTCCTCACTGAGCAGGTGCTGCGGAACGCTGTTCATGTGCATCCCCCGATGCTCCGTAGGGCTTGTGGCTCGGCATGCTGACGAGCCGTCGGGCAGAAACGGAGGGGAGCCTGCTACGGATAAGCCGATGGTAGAGCGGTGACGGCAGGCGGTGACAGGGGGTTTGAATAAATTGGCCCCTGGCCAGCGAACTCTTCCGACGGAAGACGCCTGCCCGTTGAAGGCTCAGCTACCCAGGGGAAGTTGCTGGACCAGCAGTTTTCCGGCCATGGTCACGCCGCCGTCCATGGCGACGGCCAGTCCGTCCGCATAGGTGTACGGTCCGTCGACCGAAGGGCCCGCGTTGTCCTCACCGTCCTCCGAGCCGACGTCGCCCAGGAGATACGGAATGGGGCTGTGACCATGGACGATGCGGGTGCCGCCGTAGGTGTCCAACAGCGAGCGCACGGCGTCGGCGCCGCCCTCGTCGCGGAAGGAGAAGCGCCGGGTGAACTTGCGGAAGAGATCCCAGACCTCGTCCGGGTCATTGCGAGTGATCGTCTCGCGGACGGTGTCGTTGACCGCCTCGATGGAGTCGCCGTAGTCGCGGTAGGCGGTGGTGTCGGAGTGCACCAGGAGGTGGCCGTCGACCTCCTCCATGGCGTCGAGACGGGCCATCCACTGAAGATGGTGGTCCTGGAGGCGGTCCATGTCGGTCTTCTGGCCACCGTTGAGCAGCCAGGCGGCCTGGAAGGTGGCGGTGCCCGCACCGGAGTTGACGGGGGTGTCGCCGAACCGCTTGGCGCCGAGCAGCAGCAGCTCGTGGTTGCCCATGAGGGCCTTGCAGTAGCCGCCTGCCGCGGCCGCCTCGGCGGACAGGCGCATCACGAGGTCGATGACGCCGATGCCGTCCGGGCCGCGGTCGGTGAAGTCGCCGAGGAACCAGAGCCGGGCGGTGCCCGCCGACCAGTTGCCCGCGGCGTCGACGAGACCCTTCTCGCGGAGCGCGGCGAGGAGTTCGTCGAGGTAGCCGTGGACGTCCCCGACGACGAAGAGCGGACCCGATCGGGCGGCGGACCGGTCTGCCTCCGCGGCCTCCGGGTCGATCACGACCTGAAGCGTGTCACCTCGGTTGATCACCGGTAGATCCCGCTGCGTCGGGGTGTACCCCGCCGGGTAGTCGTCCGGCTCTTCGGCGGGCCTGGAGGCCTCGCCGGGTTGTGTGGTCTGTCCGTACGGACCGGCCTCGTGGACGTACGCGGGTACACGGAAATCGCGCACCGTCGGCGTCCGCACCTCGGGTCCCTGACCGGCCCCCTGCGTCATCGACCCCTCCACCACCATCGCCCGCGTCTGCACCGCATCGGACTGCCTGGTCGCAGCGGCCCGCGGTGTCGTCCGCCCATCATAGGAATGCGGATCGCGCCATGTGATGACCCAGGGGTGGTGAAATGGCGCAGGGTCCCAGTTCGCTGAGGATTTCTCCCGAATTGGGCGGGGCTCTCCCCGCCCAATTCCCGTTCGGATCCTCGCTGCGGCGTCAACCTTCTTCAGGTGATCGTGGCGGGCTGACCGTCGTACGCGGTGGACGCCGCTCGGACGAGGTCCGCACGATCAGCTCCGTCGGTATCACCTGCTCGACCGGTTGGTCCGATTCGAGCCCCTCGATGGCGTCGATGAGGAGCTGGACCACGGCCGTGCCGATCCGGCGCGGCTTCAGCGAGAGCGTGGTGATCGGCGGCTCGGTCGTGGCGTACACCGTGGACTCGCTGCAGCAGACGAGCAGCAGGTCGTCGGGGACGCGCAGACCGTACCGCCGGGCGGCGGCCAGCAGATCGGTGCCGTTCGGGTCGAATAGGCCGTAGACCGCGTCGGGGCGGTCGGGCCGGGCCAGCAGCCGGTCGGCTGCGATGGCTCCCGCGCACGGATCGTGTGCCGGATAGGCTTCGTACACCGGATCCTGGCCCACGCGCTCGCACCAGCGCAGGTATGCGGTGGTGGAGAGATGGGTGTACGTGTCGGTCGTCGTGCCCGTGAGGAGCCCGATCCGGCGTGCGCCCGAATCGGCCAGGTGGTCAAGGATCCCGAGGACCGCGGCCTCGTGGTCGTTGTCGACCCACGCGGTGACCGGCAGCGAGCCGGCCGGGCGGCCGTCTGAGACCACTGGTAACCCCTGGCGGACCAGTTCGCTGACAACCGGGTCGTGGTCGGACGGGTCGATGACCACGGTGCCGTCCAGGGCGACGTTCGACCACACGTCGTGTCGCGAGGTCGCGGGGAGGATGACCAGGGCGTAGCCCCGGGCCAGCGCGGCCGAGGTGGCGGCCCGCGCCATTTCCGCGAAGTACGCGAACTCGGTGAAGGTGAAAGGTTCATCCCCGTATGTGGTCACGGTCAGGCCGATGAGGCCGGATTTGCCGGTTCTGAGAGTTCGGGCCGCCGCCGAGGGGCGGTAGCCAAGTCGGTCGGCGACCTCGCGTACATGGCGTCGGGTGGCGTCCGGGAGCCGGCCCTTGCCGTTGAGGGCGTCCGAAACGGTCGTGATGGAGACTCCGGCGGCGGCGGCCACGTCTCGGATGCCCGCCCGGCCCGACCGGGTGCCTCGGCGGGGGGTTTCCGCGCGGCTCACCTGGTGCTTCCCTGCTGCTGTCATGGCGAGCCGATAGTAGGGCTCATGCGGTGGGGTAGTGCGGACGCATATGCGCTCGTTGACAGGCACGTTTCTGCATGGTCACAAAGGGTCAATTTCCTTGCATTGTAAGGGAGTTGGGCGATCCAATGCCAGGACGTGTCTTGTCGACGCGGATGAGCCTGCCAAGTAGCTCATGTTTCGAAGAGGTCTCAACTCACCTGCACGGGTGACGCGCGCCACGGCGCGAGCCACCGGCGCGCGTGCTTCTGAGCGGCGCGCCCCCGAGATTCGTACACCTTCGTGCGCTGATGCCCGTGAGGCTGATGGGGCCGGAGAGGTGTGGACACAGTGTGGCCGCGGTTGTCCACAGGCCGTTCGCAGGGGCGCGGAATCCTCATAAGGTGAGAAGCATTACGTCGACGAGGAGGACTGCGGTGAGCGAGACGAGCCCCAAGCTGCGAGCCGAGCTGGCGGGTATCCCCACCTACAAGCCGGGCAGGGCGGCCGCGGCGGGCGGCCCGGTGGCGTACAAGCTGTCCTCCAACGAGAACCCCTATCCGCCGCTGCCCGGTGTGCTGGAGAGCGTGACCGGCGCGGCCTCGTCCTTCAACCGGTACCCGGACATGGCGTGCACCGGGCTGATGAACGAGTTGTCGGACCGCTTCGGGGTGCCGGTCACGGACCTGGCCACAGGCACCGGCTCGGTCGGTGTCGCCCAGCAGTTGCTCCAGGCGACCTCGGGGCCCGGCGACGAGGTGATCTACGCCTGGCGGTCGTTCGAGGCGTACCCGATCATCACGCAGATCAGCGGCGCCACGTCGGTGCAGGTGCCGCTGACGCCGGGTGATGTGCATGACCTGGACGCCATGGCGGACGCGATCACCGACCGGACCCGGCTGATTTTCGTCTGCAACCCGAACAACCCGACGGGGACGGCGGTCCGCCGGGCCGAGTTGGAGCGGTTCCTCGACCGGGTGCCCGGTGATGTGCTGGTGGTGCTGGACGAGGCGTACCGGGAGTTCGTGCGCGATGTCGAGGTGCCGGACGGCGTGCAGTTCTACCGCGAGCGGCCGAACGTGTGTGTGCTGCGGACCTTCTCCAAGGCGTACGGACTCGCCGGCCTCCGGGTGGGCTTCGCGATCGCCCACGAGCCGGTGGCGGCCGCCCTGCGCAAGACGGCCGTGCCGTTCGGTGTGAGCCAGCTGGCCCAGGACGCCGCCGTCGCCTCGCTGAACGCCGAGGACGAGCTTCTCGGCCGGGTCGGCTCGCTGGTCTGTGAGCGGAACCGGGTCGTCGAAGCGCTGCGCGGCCAGGGCTGGACGGTGCCGGAGACGCAGGCGAACTTCGTGTGGCTGCGGCTGGGGGAGCGCACGGTCGATTTCGCCGCCCTGTGCGAGCAGGCCGGCGTCGTCGTACGGCCGTTCCCTGGCGAGGGGGTGCGGGTGACGATCGGCGAGACCGAGGCGAACGACATCTTCCTCAAGGTGACGGAGGCCTTCCGCAAGGAGCTCTAGCTGGCGGCGATCGAGGGTCCGGGGTGCTGTCCCGGGCCCTTTTTTTCATGCCTGGAGGTGGGCTGACGTGCTCTTTTCGCAGGCTGCGGTGATCGTTGCGGGATTAGGGACCCCCCGCGTGTCGGGGTTCGAACGGGCATGCGCCATAATGCTTGTGAATGTGAACGCGTTCACAAGCTCGTCCCGGTTGTCCTGTGATGTACGTGACAAGCAGGGCAAACTGCCGCAGTGCCACGGCATGTAAGGAGAAGACGTGGACCTCGCTCTGGCGCCGGAGACTCTGGCGCGATGGCAATTCGGTATCACCACCGTCTACCACTTCCTCTTCGTCCCGCTCACGATCTCGCTCGCCGCGCTCACCGCCGGCCTGCAGACCGCGTGGGTGCGTTCGGGGAAGGAGAAGTACCTCAAGGCGACGAAGTTCTGGGGCAAGCTCTTCCTGATCAACATCGCCATGGGTGTCGTCACGGGCATCGTGCAGGAGTTCCAGTTCGGCATGAACTGGTCCGACTACTCGCGCTTCGTCGGTGACGTCTTCGGAGCCCCGCTCGCCTTCGAGGCGCTGATCGCCTTCTTCTTCGAGTCCACCTTCATCGGCCTGTGGATCTTCGGCTGGGACAAGCTGCCGCAGAAGATCCACCTCGTCTGCATCTGGATGGTCTCCATAGGCACGATCCTGTCGGCGTACTTCATCCTCGCGGCCAACTCGTGGATGCAGCACCCCGTCGGCTACCGGATCAACGAGGCGAAGGGCCGGGCCGAGCTCACCGACTTCTGGCTCGTCCTGACCCAGAACACCGCGCTCACCCAGGTCTTCCACACCCTCGCGGCGGCCTTCCTCACCGGCGGCGCCTTCATGGTCGGCATAGCGGCCTTCCATCTGGCACGCAAGAAGCACATCCCGGTGATGAAGACCTCGCTGCGGCTAGGCCTGGTCACCGTGGTCATCGCCGGCATGCTCACCGCGATCAGCGGCGATCTGCTCGGCAAGGTCATGTTCAAGCAGCAGCCCATGAAGATGGCCGCCGCCGAGGCCCTGTGGGACGGCGAGGCGCCCGCGCCCTTCTCCGTCTTCGCCTATGGCGACGTCGACAAGGGCCACAACAAGGTCGCCATCGAGATCCCCGGCCTGCTGTCCTTCCTCGCCAACGACGATTTCGACTCGTACGTCCCCGGCATCAACGACGTCAACAAGGCCGAGCAGGAGAAGTACGGGCCCGGCGACTACCGGCCCAACATCCCGGTCGCCTACTGGGGCTTCCGCTGGATGATCGGCTTCGGCATGACGTCCTTCGCCATCGGTCTGGTCGGGCTCTGGCTGACCCGCAAGAAGTTCCTGCTGCCGCAGCAACTGCGGGTGGGCGACGACGAAGTGCCGCACCTCGTGCTGCTGCCGAAGAAGGCACTCGGCCCGACCCTCACCAAGTGGTACTGGCGCATCGCGGTCCTGACCCTGGGCTTCCCGCTGATCGCCAGCTCATGGGGCTGGATCTTCACCGAGATGGGCCGCCAGCCGTGGGTCGTCTACGGCGTGCTGCGCACCGAGGACGCGGTCTCCCCCGGTGTCTCCCAGGGCGAGATCCTCACCTCGATGATCGTCTTCACCACCCTGTACGCCATCCTCGCCGTCGTCGAGGTCAAGCTGCTCACGAAGTACATCAAGGCGGGACCGCCCGAGCTGACGGAGGCCGACCTCAACCCGCCCACGAAGATCGGCGGCGACCCCCGTGACGCCGACAAGCCGATGGCCTTCTCGTACTAGGCCGCACCGGGCCGAGGGAGCACAGTCATGGAACTTCACGACGTCTGGTTCGTCCTCATCGCCGTCCTCTGGATCGGCTACTTCTTCCTGGAGGGCTTCGACTTCGGGGTCGGTGTCCTCACCAAGTTGCTGGCCCGGAACCGTCCGGAGAAGCGGGTCCTCATCAACACCATCGGACCGGTCTGGGACGGCAACGAAGTGTGGCTGCTCTCGGCGGGCGGCGCGACCTTCGCCGCCTTCCCCGAGTGGTACGCCACCCTCTTCTCCGGCTTCTATCTGCCGCTGCTGCTCATCCTGGTCTGCCTGATCGTCCGCGGTGTCGCCTTCGAGTACCGGGTGAAGCGGCCCGAGGAGAACTGGCAGCGCAACTGGGAGACGGCGATCTTCTGGACCTCGCTGCTCCCCGCCTTCCTCTGGGGTGTGGCCTTCGCCAACATCGTGCGCGGAGTGAAGATCGACCGCGACTTCGAGTACGTGGGTACTCTCGCCGACCTGCTCAATCCGTACGCCCTCCTGGGTGGTCTGGTCACGCTGACGCTCTTCACCTTCCACGGGGCGGTGTTCGTCGGGCTCAAGACCGTCGGGGACATCCGGGAGCGGGCGCGGCAGCTGGCGCTGCGCGTCGGTGCTGTATCGGCAGGACTGGCGCTGTTGTTCCTGCTCTGGACGCAGATCGAGAAGGGTGACGGCGTCTCGCTGGTCGCGGCGGTCGTGGCCGTAGCCGCGCTCGTGACGGCGCTGGTGGCGGTGCGAGCGGGGCGCGAGGGCTGGGCGTTCGCCCTGTCGGGAGTCACCATTGTGGCGGCCGTCGCGATGCTCTTCCTGACGCTCTTCCCGAACGTCATGCCGTCCTCGCTGAACGAGGAGTGGAGCCTTACGGTCACCAACGCCTCGTCGAGCCCATACACCTTGAAGATCATGACGTGGTGCGCGGCGATCGCGACGCCGGTCGTGATGCTCTACCAGGGCTGGACGTACTGGGTGTTCCGCAAGCGCATCGGCACGCAGCACCTCGCCGAGTCGGCGCACTGAGGCAGGGCGTGGGGTGTGTTTGACGATGTTTCACGTGAAACACGCCTCCTTGAGTCGAAGAGGCATGTTTCACGTGAAACATGCCCGCTGAGGAGAGGGTGTTTCACGTGAAACCAATCGACCCCCGACTGCTGCGGTACGCCCGCGCCACCCGCCTCTTCCTGATGGTCGTCGTCGGCCTGGGCATCGTCGGGGCCGCACTCGTCATCGCGCAGGCGATGCTCATCGCCGAAGTGGTGGTGGGTGTTTTCCAGCACGGGATGGCCGTCGCTGAACTCCGTACTCCCCTGCTGCTGTTGACTGCTGTGGCGCTCGGGCGGGCGCTGGTCTCCTGGCTCACCGAACTGGCCGCTCACCGCGCGAGCGTGGCGGTGAAGTCGGAGCTGCGGGGCCGCTTGCTGGAGCGGGCCGCCGCGCTGGGCCCCGGCTGGCTGAGCGGGCGGCGCACGGGTTCGCTGGTCGCCCTCGCCACCCGTGGGGTCGACGCGCTCGACGACTACTTCTCGCGCTACCTGCCGCAGCTGGGCCTTGCCGTCGTCGTACCCGTGGCGGTGCTCGCGCGGATCGTCACGGAGGACTGGGTGTCGGCGGCGATCATCGTCGGCACGCTGCCGCTGATCCCGGTCTTCATGGTGCTGATCGGCTGGGCCACGCGATCGCAGATGGACCGTCAGTGGCGGCTGCTGTCACAGCTGGCGGGGCACTTTTTGGATGTCGTCGCCGGGCTGCCCACGCTGAAGGTGTTCGGCCGGGCCAAGGCGCAGGCCGAGTCGATCAAGCGGATCACCGGGGAGTACCGGCAGGCGACCATGCGGACGCTGCGGATCGCGTTCCTGTCGTCCTTCGCGCTGGAGCTGCTCGCGACGATCTCGGTGGCGCTGGTCGCCGTCACCATCGGGATGCGGCTCGTGCACGGTGAGATGGACCTGTACATCGGGCTGGTCATCCTGATCCTCGCCCCCGAGGCGTATCTGCCCGTCCGGCAGGTGGGCGCCCAGTTCCACGCCGCCGCCGAGGGACTGGCGGCGGCCGAGGAGATCTTCGAGGTCCTGGAGACGCCGGTGCCGGTGTCCGGGACGGGGGCTGTGCCTCCCGCCGGTGACATCCGCTTCGACGGGGTGACCGTCCGGTACCCGGGGCGGTCGTACGACGCCGCCTCGGTCGTGTCCTTCACGGTCGCCACCGGGGAGACGGTGGCCCTCGTCGGGCCGAGTGGGGTGGGCAAGTCGACGCTGCTGAACGTCCTGCTGGGATTTACGAGCGCCACGGCGGGCCGGGTGCGGGTCGGGGGAGCCGATCTCGCCTCACTCGACCTGGACGAGTGGCGTTCGCACATCGCGTGGGTGCCGCAACGGCCGCATCTGTACGCCGGGTCGATCGCCGAGAACGTACGGCTGGCCCGTCCGGAAGCGGACGACGCGGCGGTGCGGCGGGCGCTCGCCGACGCGGGGGCGCTGGAGTTCGTGGACGCGCTGCCCGCCGGGACCGAGACGGTCCTCGGCGAGGACGGTGCCGGGCTCTCCGCCGGACAGCGGCAGCGGCTCGCCCTCGCCCGGGCGTTCCTCGCCGACCGGCCCGTACTGCTTCTCGACGAGCCGACGGCCTCGCTGGACGGGGAGACGGAGGCGGGGGTCGTGGAGGCGGTGCGGCGGCTGGCGGTGGGCCGGACCGTGCTGCTGGTGGTGCACCGGCCGGCGCTGCTGGAGGTGGCGGACCGTGTGGTGCGGCTGGAGGGACGGGCCGCCGACGATCTGCCCTCATGGGTGCCTGCCGGTACCCCTGACCCCCTTGAGGAACGGGAGGCCCATGGAGAGTCCGGCCTCCGGGGAGCGGCGGACGGGCGGGCCATTGACGCGGAGGCGGCTGAGAAGGCCGCGGATGGCGGGAGCGTTCACTCCGCAACGGCCCCTCTCACCGTGCGGCGCTGTGTGCTCAGCCGTGTCCGCCGTATGGCCGGGCCCCGGCGGGGCCGGCTCGCCCTCGCCCTGTTGCTCGGCAGTCTCGCGCTGGGCAGTGCCGTCGGGCTGATGGCGACCTCCGGGTGGCTGATATCGCGGGCCTCGCAGCAGCCTCCGGTGCTGTATCTGATGGTCGCGGTGACGGCGACGCGGGCGTTCGGCATCGGGCGGGCGGTGTTCCGGTACGCGGAGCGGCTGGTGTCGCACGACACCGTGCTGCGGATGCTGGCCGACACGAGGGTGGCCGTCTACCGGCGCCTTGAGCGGCTGGCGCCCGCCGGGCTCCGGACGACACGGCGGGGCGACCTGCTCTCGAGGCTGGTCTCCGACGTGGACGCCCTGCAGGACTACTGGGTGCGGTGGCTGTTGCCCGCCGGTGCCGCGGTGGCCGTGTCCGCCGCCTCCGTCGGCTTCACCGCCTGGCTGCTGCCCGAGGCCGGAGCCGTCCTCGCGGTCGGGCTGCTCGCCGCCGGGGCCGCAGTGCCCCTCGTGACCGGGGCGGTGGCCCGGCGGGCGGAGCACCGGCTGGCGCCGGCTCGCGGGGTGCTGGCCACCAGGGTGGCCGATCTGCTCACCGGTACCGCCGAGTTGACGGTCGCGGGTGCTCTGCCCGCACGTACCGCCGAGGCGCGACAGGCCGACCACGTGCTCACCCGCATCGCCTCCCGCGCCGCCACCGCCACCGCGCTCGGCGACGGGCTCACCGCACTCGTCTCCGGGCTCACCGTCGCGGCCACCGCGTTCTTCGGCGCCCAGGCGGTCGTCGACGGGCGGCTGAGCGGCGTGGCCATGGCGGTCGTCGTCCTCACCCCGCTGGCCGCGTTCGAGGCGGTGCTGGGCATGCCGCTCGCCGTCCAGTTCCGCCAGCGGGTACGCAGGAGCGCGGAGCGCGTGTACGAGGTGCTGGACGCCTCCGACCCCGTACGCGAGCCGGAACGGCCCGCGGCGCCGCCGGTGTCGCCTTTTCCCTTGCGTCTCGAAGGGCTCGGCGCTCGATACGCCGGGCAGGGCCGGGACGCGCTCGCCGGGCTGGGCCTCACCCTCGAACAGGGGCACAGGGTCGCCGTGGTCGGCGTCTCGGGGGCGGGCAAGACGACGCTCGCGCAGGTGCTGCTGCGGTTTCTGGACGCCCGCGAGGGGACGTACACGCTGGGCGGTGTGGACGCGTACGCGCTCGACGGGGACGCCGTACGGCGGCTCGTGGGGCTGTGTGCCCAGGACGCGCACCTCTTCGACAGTTCCGTGCGGGAGAACCTGCTGCTGGCCCGGAAGGACGCGGGCGAGGCGGAGCTGCGGGACGCGCTGTCGCGGGCGCGGTTGCTCGACTGGGCCGACGAACTGCCCGACGGGCTCGACACCCTGATCGGTGAGCACGGGGCTCGGCTCTCCGGCGGCCAGCGGCAGCGGCTCGCCCTCGCCCGCGCCCTGCTGGCCGATTTCCCGGTCCTCGTCCTCGACGAGCCGGCGGAACACCTGGACCTGCCGACCGCCGACGCGCTCACCGCGGATCTGCTGGCCGCGACCGAGGGGCGTACGACCCTGCTGATCACCCATCGGCTGGCCGGCCTTGAGGCGGTGGACGAGGTGGTCGTGTTGGCGGAGGGACGCGTCGCCCAGCGCGGGTCGTACGCGGAACTGGCCGCCGTGGACGGCCCCTTGCGGGCGATGCTGGAGCGGGAGGCGGCGGGGGAGCTGCTGGCCGGGGTCTGAGTGGCTCACTCCTCAAGGTGCGTGAGGGCGTGGGCCGGGCCGTCGCCGGGCTGGTCGTGAAGATCCAGGGGATCCGCTCTGCCGTCCTCACCTTCCAACGTCCGGCTGCGGAACAGCGGCCTGAGTGCTGCCGATCGGCTCCCCCGTCGAACGCCCCGCAGCCGGGCCCCTGTTCGGCCCAGTGATTTGGTCCGTCCGGGGCACGCCGTCCCCCGGACGGACCGACTCGAACAGGCCGGAGGCGCCGGCGCGGGCCACGATCGCTGGCATGCGTCTTTCTCGTCGGCATCCGTTGTTCGTCGTCGGGCTGTTGTGTGCCGCGGCGGTTCTCGTGGCCCGGCCCACGGCGGCAGAGAGCGACGGCGGCGGGGCCCCGGGGGCGCCCGGGGAGGCCGGGATCAGCGCTCAGGTGGCGCGGCTGTTCGAGGACGCGGCGGTGGCGACACAGCAGTACGAGGCGGGGCGGCGGGCGGCGGAGAAGCAGAAGGCGGAGGCACGGCGGCTGGAGACCCTGCTCGCGCGGGAGCGGCGGCAGATCGCGGTGTTGAACGCCGACCTCGGCCGGATCGCGCGCGCCCAGTACCGGGAGGGCGGCGGGGTGCCGTATACCGCGCAGATGCTGCTCGCGGAGGATGCCGAGGAGCTGATGCGAGGTCAGCGAGCCGTCTGGCAGGCCGATCTGGCGGTCAACAACGCCGTGGCCAAGAGCCGTCGCGCGGAGTCGAGGCTGGCCGCGGACGAGGCGAAGGCCACGACCGCGTGGCAGGCGCTGGAGGGGCGCAACTCCGAACTGGCCGAGATCAAGCAGACGATCCAGCAGAAGCTCGAAGAGGCACAGTGGACGCTCCAGGGGCAGGCCGACGTGGCAGTCGCGGCCGGTGCCTGCCGGGGAGCCGTCCGATTGGACCAGCCGGTCACCGGCCGCACGAGCGCGTGGGTCGCGCCCGTGGAGACGTACGAACTGTCCGCGGGCTACGGCAGCGGCGGTGAGCGCTGGGCCAGTCGGCACACCGGGCAGGACTTCGCGGCGCCGATCGGCACGCCGGTGCGGGCGGTCGGGGCAGGGCGTGTGGTGAAGGTGTCGTGCGGAGGCGCCTTCGGCATCGAGGTCGTCGTCCAGCACGAGGACGGCTACTACACCCAGTACGCCCACCTCGCCGCGGTCACCGTCGACCAGGGCGAACGGGTGGACCCGGGGCAGTGGATCGGCCAGTCGGGCACCACCGGCAACTCCACTGGGCCGCACCTGCATTTCGAGGTGCGGGTCACTCCGGAGCTGGGGTCGGGCGTGGACCCCGTGCCGTGGCTGCTCAAGCACGGGGTGCGGTTGTAGCTGTGCACGGCGCGGGCCATGTCTGTCGGTGGCTGCGGTGGCTGCGGTGGCTGCGGTGGTCGCAGCCGTCGCGGCTACAGCCGTTCCGCCAGCAACCGCTCGATCACGACCGCCACCCCGTCCTCGTTGTTGGCGACGGTCCGGCCGGAGGCTGCGGCGAGGACGTCCGGGTGGGCGTTGCCCATGGCGTACGACTGGCCCGCCCAGGTGAGCATCTCGACGTCGTTCGGCATGTCACCGAAGGCGACGACCTCCTCGTGGGAGATGCCGCGCTCGGCGCAGCACAGGGCGAGGGTACTGGCCTTGGAGACGCCCGGGCCGCTGATCTCCAGCAGCGCGCTGGGGCTGGAGCGGGTGACGGTGGCGCGGTCGCCGATGGCGATGCGGGCGGCGGTGAGGAAGGCGTCGGGGTCGATCGAGGGGTGGTACGCGAGGATCTTCAGCACCGGCTCGTGATCGGCGACACCGCCCGGCGCCAGCAGCTTCTCGGCGGGGGCGAGGGCGTCAGGGACCTCCATGTGCAGCTTCGGGTACTCGGGCTCCTGGTTGAAGCCGTACGTCTGCTCGACCGCGTACACGCTGCCGGGCGCGGCCTCGCGCAGCAGCCGTACGGCGTCGAGCGCGTTCTCCCGTGCCAGGGCGCGGACCTTGACGAAGCGGTGGTTGCCGGGGCAGCCGTGCAGGTCGACCACAGCGGCGCCGTTGCCGCAGATCGCGAGGCCGTGGCCGTGCACGTGTTCGCTGACGACGTCCATCCAGCGGGCCGGGCGGCCGGTGACGAAGAAGACCTCGATGCCGGCCTCCTCGGCGGCCGCGAGGGCGGCGACGGTACGGGGGGAGACCGATTTGTCGTCGCGGAGCAGGGTGCCGTCGAGGTCCGTGGCTATCAGCCGGATCGGGACGGTCGGGGCCGGGGTCTCGGGCTGTCTCGTCGCTGAGGTCACGGATCCCATTGTCGCGCATATGCGCGCACGGTCGTGCGGGCCCCTGCACAGGTGAGTGATTACCGCCCTCCCGGTCCGCTTCCTGCGCTGTGTGCGCTGTACCTGCGCTGTTACGACTGGCCGGCCTGGTGCGGCCGCGACCGGCTGTCCTCGCGCTGCCACGACCGGTCGTCCGTACGCGGCCCGCACGGCACTTCCCCTTGTGCTCGTACAGCGGTCCCCCGTGTGCCCGCATGGCTGTCGTCCCTGGGCGTACGGCTCGTCGTGCGTGCCCCGGCAGCGACGGCCCCGGCTCCGCCGGTCCCGGGTGCTCTCACGCCAGCTGGGCCGGTGCCTCCATGGCGATGCGCTCGAAGACCTTCTCGTCCGCGGCGAAGTCGGAGTCCGGGATCGGCCAGTGGATCACGATGTCGGTGAAGCCCAGCTCGGCGTGGCGGCCCGCGAAGTCCACGAACGCGTCCAGCGACTCCAGCGGTCGACCGCGGTCCGGGGTGAAGCCTGTGAGCAGGATCTTGTCGAGTCGGGCCGCGTCACGGCCGAGCGCGGCAGCAGTGTCGGCCAGCCTCTCGACCTGCCCGTGAATGGCTTGAACCGACTGTTCGGGGGTGCCCGACTGGTACAGCTTGGGGTCCCCGGTGGTCACCCATGCCTGCCCGTACCGTGCCGCCAGGCGCATCCCGCGAGGGCCGGTGGCGGCCACCGCGAAGGGTAGCCGGGGGAGCTGCACGCAGCCGGGGATGTTGCGCGCCTCGTGGGCCGAGTAGTGGTCGCCCTCGTACGAGACGGAGTCCTCGGTGAGCAGCCGGTCGAGCAGGGGTACGAACTCGGCGAAGTGGTCGGCGCGCTCGCGCGGGGTCCACGGCTCCTGGCCGAGGGCGGTGGCGTCGAAGCCGGTGCCGCCTGCGCCGACGCCGAGGGTGATCCGGCCGCCGGAGATGTCGTCGAGGGAGATCAGCTCCTTGGCGAGGGTCACCGGGTGCCGGAAGTTCGGCGAGGTCACCAGGGTGCCGAGGCGCAGCCGGTCGGTGACGGCGGCTGCCGCGGTGAGGGTCGGCACGGCGCCGAACCACGGCCCGTCCCGGAAGGTCCGCCACGACAGATGGTCGTACGTGAACGCGGTGTGGAACCCGAGCTGCTCGGCCCGATGCCATGTGGCACGGCCGCCCTCGTGCCAGCGGAGGTACGGCAGGATCACGGTGCTCAGACGCAGACTCATATATCGAGCGTAAGCGCAGCCGCCGGATGGTCCGGACCGGTCCGGACGGGCCAGGAATTGTCAGGACCGGTCAGCCTCGGTGGAGGCTGGGCAGGCTCGTAAAAGAACAGGGGGCTGGGGCTGAGGGCTGGGCAGGTCGGGTCTCGGCGGGACCCCGCTCAGTGTGTCTCCGGGAAGCGGAGGTACTCGGGCGGCACGGCCTCGGTCAGCCACACCCCGTTGTCGCTGACACGGAAGACGTGGCCGTCACGGTGCATGGCGCCGGCGTCCACGGAGAGCACCACGGGGCGGCCGCGGCGGGCGCCGACGCGGGTGGCGGTGTCGCGGTCGGGCGAGAGGTGTACGTCGTGGCGGTTCATGGCGCGCAGGCCCTCTGCCTGGATCGCGCCCAAATAGGCGGCCACGGTGCCGTGGTAGAGGTACGGCGGCGGAGGCGCCGGGGGCAGTCCGAGGTCGACCTCGACGGTGTGGCCCTGGTTGGCGCGGATCCGGTCGTCCTCGACCGCGAAGCGCCGCTTGTCGTTGGTCTCGACCACGAGGTCGAGTTCCGCCCGGGTGAAATGGAAGCCGTGGGCGGCGGCCGCCGCGATGAGCGTGTCGATCCCGACCCAGCCGCTCTCGTCGAGCGTGAGCCCGATCCGCTCCGGCTGGTGCCGCAGGTGTTTCGAGAGGTACTTCGACACCCTTGCGGTGCGTCTTTCGTTCATCCCGCCAGCGTGCCTGGCGAGACACGTGTCACGCATCTGATTTCGATCCGGATGTTTGATCCACAGCCAAGTGTAGTTATCCACAGGAAAATTGGAGATTCTGTGGACAACCACACGGTCGATTCAGGTACCTTGACCAAGTTTGTTGCTTTCGTGACCATTTGCTGTGAGCGTGTCCAGGGTTCGTGACTGTACCTCCCGTTCGGCTGCCGCCGCGATGAATGCCGAGGCCTGCTCCGGGCCAACCAGCTTTTCGACGGCTCGCATTGTGGAGACCGGGATCCGTACGACACACAACTCGACCGCAGGCTCGGGGGGTGTCTCCGAACCGAGCTGTCGGCGCAGCTGCCGGGTGGCGAACAGCCGCATCGCGCGAGCGAGTTCCGCGTCCACGGTCTGTTGGGCGAGCGGCCTCAGCCGTCGTACGAGCGTGGCCGCCTGCGCCGCTTCGGCCTCGGTCGGTGGCTGGTGCTGCCCGAGGTAGCGGGCGAAGACGTGCTCGGTGGTGAAGTCCAGGAAACGGGCGGCGATGTGCTCGACCTGGTCCCTCAACTCCCGTAGATGGCCCGAGATCGCGGACAGTGGAACCCCCGCCTCGTACAACTCGGCGGCCACCGCCAGCTCTTGGGGGCTCTGGACGAGGAACAGGTCCTCCTCACCGGGCACGGGCTCCAGGACGCCCAGCTCGACCGCGTCCGCCACCGCCGCCTCGTCCGGAGCACCGCCGAACCGCTCGATCAGCTCGGTCCGCGAGATCCGTACGGCCTCCTCGTCGGTCCACGGTCCGTCCACCTCCGCGACCAGGCCCAGCACCCCGCCGAGGCCGCGGCCCGTGTCCCAGGCCTCCAGGAGCTCCTTGATGGAGGCCAGGGTGTAGCCGCGGTCGAGGAGGTCGGCGATCTGGCGCAGCCTGGTGAGATGCGCGTCCGAGTACACGTTCGCCCGGCCCCGCCGCTCGGGGCGGGGGAGCAGCCCGCGGTCCTGGTAGGCGCGGATCGTCCGGACCGTGGCACCGCTGCGATGCGCCAGGTCCTCGATGCGGTACACGGCCACGGCCGGCTCGTCGTACACGGTCCTCTTGCCTCCTTCTGCCTACTCGAGCTGTCCGCCCGCGACTACGCTGTCGCAGCCCGCGCGATAGCTCCCGCCGCCGACTGTGCCGCGGGCGACTGCGCCAGATACTCGACCGCTCTGCGCAGCGAACCCTCCTGCGCGGGATGGTAGGAGCGGCGCAGATAGCGGGGCACGGCCGCGCCGAGCTCCTTCCACGTGGGCAACAGACCCTTGCGTACGGCCCTGTTGTGAGCGGCGAGCGAATAGCGCAGGCGTCCGGCGAGCTTCGGGTCGTGCCGTATGAGGTACGCGGCTCCCCACGCCCACATGTACAGCATCACCGGCGCGGTGACCGCCGTGCCCGCGACCCGGCGGGTGTAGCGGGGCCGGCCCCGGCCGGCGCAGTGCTGGAACATGTCGAAGGCGACCGCGCGGTGCTCGACCTCCTCCGCGCCGTGCCAGCGCAGCAGGTCGAGCATGACCTCGTCCGATCCGGCCCGGTCGAGCCCTTCGGCGGCCAGCACCCAGTCGCCGAGCACCGCCGTGAACTGCTCTATCGCCGCGATCACCGACAGTCGCAAGCGCAGCCACTCCCGGGGCGGAATCGGCGCTCCGAGGGGAGGGGCCTCGCCGAGCAGCTTCTCGAAGAGGAAGTCGACGTGCCTGGTGAAGTCCGCGGTGTCGAGCCGCTGCGCCGCGAGATGGTTCAGCACATAGGCGTGCTGCACGCTGTGCGTCGCCTCCTGCCCCATGAAGCCCTTGACGTCCCTGAGGAGTTCGGGGTCCCTGACCAGCGGTAGGGCCTCCTTGAACACCTTCACGAACCACCGCTCCCCCGCCGGCAACAGCAGATGCAGCACGTTGACGACGTGGGTGGCGGTGGGCTCGCCGGGTATCCAATGCAGCGGGGTCTTCTCCCAGTCGAAGGAGACCCGGCGCGGGACGATGCGGTAGTGCCCGTTGTCGTTCTCGTGCCCGTCCTCGTGCCGTTCGTCCTGAGGGCTCACAGCGGCGGCTCCAACCGTGCGAGCGCGCGCAGCGCTCTTGGGGCGAGGCGGGACAGAAGACGGCCACCATGTGCCTCGGGGCTGACCGGGACCACGGCCTGGTTGCGTACGACCGCGCGCAGGACGGCGTCCGCGACCTTCTCCGGCGGGTAGTTCCGCAGTCCGTACAGCCGTGCGGTCTTCCGCTGCCGGCGCTTCTCCTCCTCGGCGTCGACGCCGGTGAAGCGCGCGGTCGAGGTGATGGAGGTGTTGACGATGCCGGGGCAGATCGCCGACACACCGATGCCCTGCCCGGCCAGCTCCGCGCGCAGGCACTCGCTCAGCATCAGCACGGCCGCCTTGGAGGTGCCGTACGCGGGCAGCGACCTGGAGGGCAGGTACGCCGCCGCCGAGGCGGTGTTGACGATGTGGCCGCCCTGCCCACGCTCGGCCATCTGCTTCCCGAAGAGCCGGCAGCCGTGGATCACGCCCCACAGATTGACGTCGAGGACCTTCCGCCAGTCCTCGGTGGTGGTGTCGAGGAAGGACCCCGAGAGCCCGATTCCCGCGTTGTTCACCAGCACATCCACCACGCCGTACTCGGCGGCGACCTTCTCGGCCAGCTTCTCCATGGCCTGCTCGTCCGAGACGTCGACCGTCTCGGCCCAGGATTCGGGGGCGCCGATCAGCCGGGACAACTCCGCGGTGCGGGCCGCTCCTTCGGCGTCCAGGTCGACGGCGACCACGCGGGCGCCGGCCTCGGCGAACGCGAAGGCCGTGGCCCGGCCGATGCCGCCGGCCGCGCCTGTGACCAGCACCAACTGCCCGCCGAACCGGTCCGTGTACTTCCCGGTGGCCGTCGGTGCGGGCCGTCCGCCTTCGGTGGCCATGACGAACTCGGTGATCCAGGAGGCCAGTTGATCGGGCCGTGTGCGCGGGATCCAGTGCTTGGCGGACAGGGTGCGGCGGGTCAGCCGCGGAGCCCACGACTCCAGGTCGTCGTAGAGCTGTTCGGAGAGGAACGGGTCTTCCAGGGGTGTGATGAGCTGCACTGGCGCGTGTGCGTACGCGTCGTCACGGGGGTGGGCCAGTCGAGCTCGCATGTTGTCCCGGTACAGCCACGCGCCGTGCGCGGCGTCCGTGGGCAGCGACGGGGTCGGGTAGCCGCCCTGGGGCAGCTTCTCGGCCCGTCGGACCATGCCCGGCCACCGTCTGCCGAGTGGGCCGCGCCAGGCGAGCTCGGGCAGCAGGGGCGTGTGCAGCACGTAGACGTACCAGGACTTGGCGCCCTGGCCGAGGAGTTGGGCGACGCGGCGTGGGGTCGGGCGCTTCATCCGCCGCTTGATCCAGTGCCCCATGTGGTCGAGGGACGGCCCGGACATCGAGGTGAAGGACGCGATACGTCCCTCGGCGCGCTCGACCGTCACGAACTCCCAGCCCTGCACCGAACCCCAGTCGTGCCCCACCAGGTGCACGGGCCGGTCCGGGCTGACCGCGTCCGCGACCGCGAGGAAGTCGTCCGTCAGCTTCTCCAGTGTGAATCCGCCGCGCAACGGCTTCGGCGCCGTCGACCCACCGTGGCCGCGCACGTCGTACAGCACTACGTGGAAGCGCTCCGCGAGCCGTACGGCGACCTCGGACCAGACCTCCTTGGAGTCGGGATAGCCGTGCACCAGCAGCACGGTCGGCTGCGCGCGGTCGCCCAGCTCGGCGACGCACAGCTCGACCCCGTCCGCGCGCACCCGGCGCTCCCGGGCGCCTTCGATCGCCACCGCACCGGTCATGTGTCCCCCTTCGCTCATCGGCACGTCTCCTTCGCCCACCGCCGGACGTGCGGCAGGTCGTCGTCCAGCCAGAACGCGCTCTCCTCGGCGTCCCGGGAGTCGGTGACGACCAGGATCTCCTCGAACTTCGCGCCCGTACCCCGGAAGCCGAGGTGCGGCTCGACCGCCCACAGCCCCGGCTGCGGCGGGTGGTCGGAGAACTGGTACGGCGACCACAGCGGCGACCACCCGTCGCGATGTCCGTGCAGCGCGTCGGCCGCCAGGCCCTTCAAGGACTGGGTGCCGAACCCGAAGACATGCGGTGACGAGCGCCGCTCCTTCACCCGGCCCACCTTGTGCGCGATGACACCGAAGGGATACGCGCGATGCCGGTTGGCGTAGCCCTGGCGGACCATGAGCCGGTCCACGTCCTGGTAGATCTCGCGCAGCGGCCGGCGCTCGCGCACCCCGCGCAGGATCAGCTCGCGGTGCGCCTGGAGGTCCGTAATCAGCTTGTCGTGCAGGGGATTCGGCCCAAGAGAGCCCGAGTAGCCGATGTCCGCCGTGAAGCCCTTGTATATGGGGGCCATGTCGAGGATGAACGGCATGCCCGCTTCGAGACGGCGATCGGTGGGAAAGAACTGCAGCGGTATGCGGAAGCCCACGAACGCCGTGCGGTCCCCGAACCAGGCGAAGGGCAGGTGGAACCAGTCCCGCACCCCGCGCTCGCGCAGCCACCGACGCTGCATCCGCGCCGCCTCACGCTCGCTCACACCCGGCTTCAGCTGGGCCGCGACCGCTTCCGCGCACTCGTACGCGAGGGTCTGCACCTGCCTGAACCCCCGCAGCTCCGCGGTGTGTCCACCTGTCTGTGCCGAGGTCATGCCACTGCCCCACCTGTCTTCATCGACTACGGTCCGTGTGCGCAATATGACACTGATGAATGTGACAGTGATTGGAGGCTGCGTCAATGGGGATGGGCGCGACCTGTGGAAAACGGCGGGCACGGAACGGCGGCGCCGGTCGTTCATCCTCACAGCGACCGCTGTCGCACGGCTCGGATCCATCGGGTTGTTCGACCCCAGGGTGACCCCAGGGTGACCCCTGGGGGGACCGGCGGGTGAGGCCCCCTACGGGCCCGTACGACTCAAGAGTGAGACGGAGACAGCTCTGCGGGGTGACGACCGCGGTGGCACCCCGCCCCTAATGTCGAAAACGTGACTGTGATCGCGACCGAAAGCCTGAGCAAGCGGTTCCCGAGGGTGACCGCTCTTGACCGGCTCTCCGTGGACATCGGACCCGGTGTGACGGGACTCGTCGGTGCCAATGGCGCCGGCAAGTCCACCCTGATCAAAATCCTCCTGGGCCTGTCCCCCGCTTCGGAGGGCCGTGCCGAAGTGCTCGGCCTCGACGTCGCCACGAAGGGCGGCGACATCCGCGAACGTGTGGGGTACATGCCGGAGCACGACTGCCTGCCGCCCGACGTCTCGGCCACCGAGTTCGTCGTGCACATGGCTCGGATGTCCGGACTCCCGCCGACCGCCGCGCGTGAGCGGACCGCGGACACCCTGCGCCACGTCGGCCTGTACGAGGAGCGGTACCGCCCTATAGGCGGCTACTCCACGGGCATGAAGCAGCGCGTGAAACTCGCCCAGGCCCTGGTGCACGACCCGCAGCTGGTCTTCCTGGACGAGCCGACCAACGGCCTCGACCCGGTCGGCCGCGACGAGATGCTCGGCCTGATCCGCCGCATCCACACCGACTTCGGGATCTCGGTCCTGGTCACCTCCCATCTGCTCGGTGAACTGGAGCGCACCTGCGACCACGTCGTCGTGGTCGACGGCGGCAAGCTCCTGCGGTCCAGCTCCACCACGGACTTCACCCAGAGCACGGCGACCCTCGCCATCGAGGTCACCGACAGCGACGAACACCCGGACGGCACCCGCGCGCTGCGCGAGGCGCTCCACTCGCGCGGGGTGACCGTCTCCGAAGGCAGCGGCCTCCCGGGCGCCGGGCACGTCCTGCTCCTGACCGCCCAGGGCGAGGAGACCTACGACCTGATCCGCGACGTCGTCGCCGACCTGGGCCTCGGCCTGGTGCGCATGGAACAGCGCAGGCACCACATCGCCGAGGTCTTCCAGGACAACGACGAACAGACGGGCACTGCGAGCGCCCAGGACGCACGGAAGGAGGCGGTCGGCCATGGCGGTTGAGCAGCACGGTGCACAGGCACCGGCCCTCGCCGGTGAACACCCCGCGCGCGCGGGTGAGCAGAGCCGCATCCACAACATCGGGTACCGCTCCTATGACGGCCCCCGCCTGGGCCGCGCCTACGCCCGCCGCTCGCTGTACTCGCAGTCCCTGCGCGGCGCGTACGGGCTGGGCCGCTCGGCCAAGTCCAAGGTGCTGCCCATGCTGCTCTTCGCGGTGATGTGCGTGCCGGCGGCCATCATGGTGGCGGTCGCGGTCGCCACCCAGGCCAACGACCTGCCCGTCAAGTACACCGACTACGCGGTCATCATGCAGGCCGTCATCAGCCTGTACGTCGCCTCCCAGGCACCGCAGTCCGTCTCGAGGGACCTGCGTTTCAAGACCGTCCCGCTGTACTTCTCGCGCCCGATCGAGACCGCCGACTACGTCCGTGCGAAGTTCGCGGCGCTGACCTCGGCGCTCTTCGTCCTCACCGCCGTGCCCCTGGTCGTGCTCTATGTGGGCGCGCTGCTGGCCGAGCTCGACTTCACCGACCAGACCAAGGGATTCGCGCAAGGACTGGTGTCCGTGGCCCTGCTGTCGCTCCTCTTCGCCGGCATCGGCCTGGTGATCTCGGCGATCACCCCGCGCCGCGGCTTCGGCATCGCGGCCGTCATCGCCGTCCTCACCATCTCCTACGGGGCGGTGTCCGTCGTCCAGGCCATCGCCGACGTGCAGTCCAGCACCGGCGCGGTGCCCTGGCTCGGCCTCTTCTCGCCCATCACGCTCATAGACGGTGTGCAGACCGCGTTCCTGGGCGCCACCTCCGCCTTTCCCGGCGGACACGGACCGTCCAGTGGGCAAGGAGTCGTGTACCTCCTCTTCGTCCTGGGTCTCATCGCCGGTTCCTACGGCCTGCTGATGCGCCGCTACCGAAAGGTCGGGCTGTGACCACGCTCAACATCGACCATGTCTCGCGCTGGTTCGGCAACGTGGTGGCGGTCAACGACATCACGATGACGATCGGCCCCGGCGTCACCGGCCTCCTCGGCCCGAACGGCGCCGGCAAGTCCACTCTCATCAACATGATGGGCGGCTTCCTCGCCCCCTCCACGGGCTCCGTCACCCTCGACGGCACCCCGGTGTGGCGCAACGAGCAGATCTACAAGCACATCGGCATCGTCCCCGAACGCGAGGCGATGTACGACTTCCTCACCGGCCGTGAATTCGTCGTCGCCAACGCCGAGTTGCACGGACTCGGGGCGAAGGCGGCCCAGCGGGCGCTCGCCACGGTGGAGATGGAGTACGCGCAGGACCGCAAGATCTCGACGTACTCCAAGGGCATGCGCCAGCGCGTGAAGATGGCGTCCGCGCTGGTCCACGAGCCGTCCCTGCTTCTGCTGGACGAGCCGTTCAACGGCATGGACCCGCGCCAGCGCATGCAGCTCATGGACCTGCTGCGACGTATGGGCGACGAGGGCCGCACGGTGCTGTTCTCATCCCACATCCTCGAAGAGGTCGAGCAGTTGGCCGCCCACATCGAGGTGATCGTCGCCGGCCGGCACGCGGCGAGCGGCGACTTCCGGCGCATCCGCCGCCTGATGACCGACCGCCCTCACCGCTACCTGGTGCGCTCCAGCGACGACCGGACCCTGGCCGCCGCGCTGATCGCCGACCCGTCGACCGCAGGGATCGAAGTGGACCTGGCCGAGGGTGCGCTGCGCATCCAGGCCGTCGACTTCGGCCGGTTCACGGCCCTGTTGCCGAGGGTGGCCCGGGACCACGGCATCCGTCTGCTGACGGTCTCGCCGTCGGACGAATCCCTTGAGTCCGTGTTCTCGTATCTGGTCGCGGCGTAGGAGGCCCAAGATGTACGACCCCACAGTCGCCCGACTCACCTACCGGGCACTGCTCGGCCGGCGTCGGGCCCTCATCCTCAGCGCGCTGCCCGCCCTGCTGATCGTGCTCGCCGTAGCCGTGCGCGCCCTGAGCGGCGCCGATGATCAAGTGGCAGCGGACCTTCTCGGAGGGTTCGCGCTCGCCACGATGGTGCCGATCATCGGCGTCATCGCGGGAACGGGTGCGATCGGGCCGGAGATCGACGACGGCTCGGTGGTGTATCTGCTGGCCAAGCCGGTGAAACGGCCGACGATCATCTGCACGAAGCTGATCGTGGCGATCGCGGTGACGATGGCGTTCTCGGCCATACCGACACTGCTCGCGGGCCTGATCCTGAACGGCAACGGACAGCAGATCGCGGTCGCCTACACAGTGGCGGCGCTGGTCGCCTCGATCGCGTACGCGGCGATGTTCCTGCTCCTCGGGACGATCACCCGGCACGCGGTGGTCTTCGGGCTCGTGTACGCGCTCGTCTGGGAGGCCCTCTTCGGGTCCCTGGTGGAGGGTGCGCGCACGCTCAGCGTTCAGCAGTGGGCGCTCGCCGTGGCCCAAAAGGTCACCGACGGCGACCTGGTGACCTCCGACGTCGGGCTGCCGACCGCCGTGATTCTGCTGACGGTCGTCACAGCGGGCGCGACGTGGTTCGCGGGCCAGAAGCTGCGGACGTTGAAACTGGCCGGCGAGGAGTGACGGAACCCTCCGGGGTGCTCGGCCCCGGAGGACCATCCTCCTCGTGATCTCGGCGACTTGATCTTGACCAGGGCTTCACGCAGGCCCAGGCACACTGGGCAAGCGGCAAACGAAGGGGCATCCGCGGCCAGGAAGGGCGGCCAGGAGGCGGGAGGAGCGGGGATGACAGCGCAGGTGTCGCCCGAAGGCGGCGAGGCCCAGGGCCCGGTGACGAGCGGTTCGGCCGGGGCGGGAGCGGGGCCGCGGACTGGGCCGGGTGCCCGGACTGGAGCCGGGGCCACGTCGGGGCCCGGAGCCGAGGCCGGTGCCGGACGGGGGCGCGAGGGCGAGGAAGCCTGGGACGACATAGTCCTGGACGAGGACTTCGTACGCACTGCCGGGACGGCCGAGCCGTCGGCGCGGGCCCGGATGCTCGCGGCGCGTTGGCGGCAGGAGGCCCCCGATCCGCAGCCCTGGCGGTCGGACGAGCCGCCCGCCGGATGGCTCTTCAGCAAGGCGCGACGGCGCAGGTGGCGCCGCCGGTGACCGGCCCGCGCGGCGGATATTCGGTGGCGGGCGACTTGGCCTCCGGGCACAGTGGTTGGTGTCCAGGCCGCCGGATCGAGCCGGCGCCAGATTCTGGGAGAGGAGCCCGGCGATGCTGTCCTTCAGGCACGGTACGTCGAGTTCTCTGCGGGGCAGCCCACGACGGGTTCCGGAGTAGTTACCCCTCCGTCGAGTCCGTCCCCCCTGCGGGGAGCTGCCCGGGGCGGCCGCTTCGAGCGCGCGAATCATTTCGCGTGGGCCGCCCACCCGGAGGATTGGCCGAGTGGTAAGGCACCGGCTTGCTAAGCCGTGGTCGGGTTTTGCCCGCGCACGTTCGATCCGTGCATCCTCCGCGATTTCGCTGTCGCTGTGACTTGGCCGTGTTTTGGGCTGGGGGTACGTGTGGGGAGGCTCCCGGGGCTGTGCTGAGCGCCGGGAGCCTTTTGGTTGAGCACCCTTTGCCGGGGTTGGGCTTGGGGGTGGGTTCGCTCACCGGCACTGGCCGGGTGCCGCTGCGCCCACCCGTGCCGCC
>NZ_JAEMUX010000085.1 GCF_016598475.1 Streptomyces adelaidensis | reverse complement strand
CCGGACGGCCGGGACCTGCCGGACGCGACCGTCCGCGCCGCGGTCCTCGCCGACGACCGGGTCGAGCTGCTGGAACGTACCGAGATGCTGGGGCCGGCCGGCCGCTCCTCGCCCCCGATGTCCTGCTCGCCGCCGCGCTCGGCCCCCTCGAGCCGCGGCTCGAGGGGTACCGCTCACGACGGCGGAGCGCAGGGCGGCGGGCATCTGACCGACCGGCCATGGGGGAGCCGGGCACAGCCGGAGCACCCCGAGACCCCGGTGAGCGCGGCGACGCGGCTCAGCCGGCGAACGCCGGCTGCACCAGCCCCTTCCCCGCCCCCGGCACCACCAGCAGCGAACCCGACAGCGGATGCGGTGTCTCCGTACCCGTGCGGGCCGTGCTGATGTACAGGTCGGTGAGGTCGGTGCCGCCGAAGGCGCAGGCCGTGGGGCGGGGGGTGGGGAGGCCGATCACCCGGTCCAGTACGCCGGCCGGGGTGTAGCGGCGGACGGCGCCGCCCTCCCACAGGGCGACCCAGACACCGCCCTCGGCGTCGACGGTGAGGCCGTCGGGGTAGCCGCCGCCGTCCTCGATGGTCACGAACGGGCGCCGGTCGACGGGCAGTCGCCCACTCTCGTAGTCGAAGACGTCGATCCGGCGGGTCGGTGAGTCGATGTAGTACATCAGCCGTCCGTCGGGGCTCCAGCCGGTGCCGTTGCTGACGGCGACGTCGTCGAGGACGGTCTCGGTGAGGCCGTCGGCGGTGAAGCGGGACAGGGTGCCGCCGCCCGGGGCCTCGTCGTAGCGCATGGTGCCGGCGAAGAGGGAGCCGTCGGGGGCGACGGCGGCGTCGTTGGCGCGGCGGCCGGGGACCGGCTCGTGGTGCAGCCACCGGAAGCCGCCGTCGGCGTCCCGCAGCCCGACACCGTCCCGGAGGTTCAGGACGAGGCCGCCGCCGGCGCGGGGCTTGGCCGCGCCGACATGCTGCTCGGTGACGAAAACGGTGCGGCGGCCGGAGGCCGGGTCGTAGGTGTGGACCCGCGACCCGAGGATGTCGATCCAGATCAGCCGCTGGGCGTCGGCGTCCCAGGTGGGGCCCTCGCCGAGGGCCGCGTATTCCCGTACGGCGATCTCGTAACCGCTGTGGGCGCTCATGCGACGACCCGGTGGCCGAGGCGCTCGGACAGTTGCGCGGCGCCCTTGACCGCGAGCTGCTCCAGCTCGACGCGGCGCTCGTCGCTCCAGCGGATCATCGGGACGGAGATGGAGATCGCGGCGACGACCTTGCCGGTGCGGTCGCGGACCGGGGCGGCGACGCAGGAGACGTCCGGGTTGGACTCGCGGCTCTCCACGGCGAGACCTCGCTCACGGATGCGGTTCAGGGCCTCGCGCAGGGCGGCCGGGTCGGTGATGCTGTTGGGCGTCATGGCGAGCAGGTCGGCGTCGTCCGGGATCCGGGCGGACAGCTCGACCTCGGGAAGGGAGGCGAGGAGCATCTTGCCCACCGAGGTGCAGTGCGCCGGGAGGCGGCGGCCCGCGGCGGAGACCATGCGGACGGCGTGCGTGGAGTCGACCTTGGCGATGTAGATGACGTCCGTGTACTCCAGGATCGCCACATGGACCGTCTCGTCGCAGGTCTCGGCGACGGTCCGGGCGACCTGCTGGCCCTCGGCGGCGAGATCCAGCTGCTCGGCGTAGCGGCTGCCGAGCTGGTACGGGCGCACACCGAGGCGGTAGCGTCCCGGCTGGCCCTGCACGGGCACGATGTACGCCCGGGCGGAGAGCGTGGTGACCAGCTCGTGGACGGTGGTGCGGGGCAGCTGGAGTCTGCGCACGATGTCGGGGGCGGACAGTGTGCCGTCCCCGTCGAGGAAGAGCTCCAATATGTCGAGCGCCCGGGTCACGGCAGGTACGAGGCGTCCCACGGCAGGTCCCCTCCCTTGAGTCTGTGAATCTGCGTGTGTGGCTGTGGCCGGTGTTTGTGGCTGTGGCTGTGGCTGTGTTGATGACTGTGGCGACTATGTTCGAAATTTCAACTGTCGATCGGCATAACGAACACAGGCTAGTCATAGTGCCCAGGACCGGGCAATGGCCGGGGAGGCTCCGTATGTCCGGACGCGGCGGGGGCGCACAGCGACGGAAGCCGGCCGAAGCCGGCTGAGGCCGGCGGAGCGGCGAGATCAGCGCTCGGCGGTCCGGTCGGCCCAGCCCTCGTCAGCGCCTGCCGCGCGGGTCGCCCAGTTCTCCTCGGAGCCGTTGGGCGCGCAGGACCAGTTCGAGCTCGAAGCGGCGGTCCGGGTTGTCGATCTCGTCGCCCCAGAGCTCGCGGATCTGGCGGAGGCGGTAACGGACGGTTTGCGGGTGCACACCAAGGCGGGTGGCGATCTCGGGGGCGCCGCCGCGGGTCTCCAGCCAGGCCAGGAGGGTCTCGGCGAGGCGCCGGCCGTGGGTGGGGCCGCAGTGGGCCAGCGGGGCGAGGCAGCGCAGGGCGAGGTCGTCGATCAGCTCCTCGGGCTGGAGGAGGACCAGGGCCTCGGTGTGTTCGGTGCAGTGCAGGACCTCGCCGCCGGGGAGCAGCCGGCGCTCCATGAGCCGTACCGCGGCCTCCGCCCAGCGCAGCGACTTCGCCGCGTCGGCCAGCGGCACGGGCGGGCCGATCGCGCCGGACCAGCCGGTCAGGGCACGGTGGAGGAGTTCGGGGCGGCCGGCCGCGTCCGGTTCGGGGACGACCATGCGGGGCTGCTCGTACTCCATGTCGAGCAGGACGCCCTGGCCGACGGCGGGGGCCATGGCCTCGCGGGCGGGGCGTAACAGGACGCCGACCGCGACCTTCTCCGGGAGGGTCCAGCCGATCCGGGCGGCCCGTTCGGTGAGCGCGTCGGCCGGGTCGCCCCTGTGGTGCTCGGCCAGCAGGAGTTCCATCAGTCGGCGTTGCAGTCGCAGCCGTTCGCCCGCCTGCCGGGCGGCCGCCTCGGCGTAGCCGCGCACCGACTGGTCCACCAGGCCGTCGAGGTACTCGTAGCCGGCGTCGACGAGTTCGTACATCGCGGGCGGCGGGATCTCCACGCGCTGGCCGATCGCGGCGAAGCGGCGCCAGGCGAGGCGTACGCCGAGGCGGTAGATCGCCTGCAGCGAATCCAGGCTGCGGCCGTGCAGGCCCTCGCCCCGGCCGAACTCCTGGAAGACCCCGGGAGGAACACGCGGGCGGCCCTCCGCGGTCTCCAGGTGCTGGACGAAGACCTCGATCGCGCGGCGGATGCCGATGAGGGCCATCGGTTCGCCGGAGTCGTCGAGGACGACGGGCAGGTGCGGGTACTCGCGGCGGATCTCGCGCAGGATCTCCTCGGCGAGGGCGGGGGCCTCGGCCATGGCGATCGCGGCGAACTCGCGCACCTGGAGGCGCGGCACGGCGAGCCAGGCGGAGCGGACTGTGACGGTTCCCGGGTGCCCGGTCACATCTCAGCGCTCCCCGTCGGCGTTCTCGTAGGTGATGAGCGGGTCGTTCGGCTGGTCGGGGGTCGCGTCGAGCAGCGCGACGACACCGAGCGCGGCTCCTACGGCGAGCGCGGCGGCGGCCGCCATGGTCAGCACGGCGGCGAGCAGTCTGGACATCGCAGGGCCTCTCGGTCGAAAGGTCGGCCCACCCAGGGCACCCCGCACCTCGACGGGACCTTCTGACGGTCCCGGTACCTCGCCCACCTCGTCGGGACCTCCTGACGGCCGGTCCCACGGCCGACGGCCCCTCCAGGTCGTCGGCTCGGGCCCAGTGTCAGCAATGCATTGACACTGCGTCAAGACTCCGCCTACGGTTCCCGGCCCAGACGGCACCTCCGCGTCATACGCGCGTTCCTCCCGGTGTCGCCTCTTCCGCACGCCTACCCGAGTCGCACCTCCCAACGCCCCTGGAGTGCCCGGATGCGCCGTACAGCCTCACCTTTCTCCCTGGTCCTGCTGGGTCTCGGGACCTTCCTGCTGGTCCTCGCGCCCCTGCTCGCCTGGTACGTCGAGCCACGGGCCGCGGTGAATCCGATCGACATCGACACGACCGCCGTCTACACCGGCACCGGCAGCGTCTTCGACGTGGAGCAGGTGAAGACCGTGCCGGACCAGAAGATCACCGTGACCCAGCGGGTACGCGGCGATGTGGCCGAAAGTGAGCGCAGCGGGGCCGCGGTGTGGGACGTGATCACCTCGGTCGACACCGACGAGTCGCTGCCGGCGGCCGATCCGCACGGCGCGCTGGACTTCACCCCGCACCGCTGGGTCAGCGACCGGACGACCAACCGGCCGGTGCACTGCTGCGACGAGAAGCCGTACATCGAGGGCGAGGCGTACCTGAAGTTCCCCTTCGACGTGCAGGAACGGTCCTACCGCTGGTGGGACAACACGCTCGGCGCGACGGTGACGCTCCACTACGAGGGCCGCAAGAAGGTCCGCGGGTACGAGGGGCTGCGCTTCACGGCGAAGGTTCCGGCCACGAAGACGGGCACGCGGATGGTGCCGGGCGCGCTCGTCGACGAGCCGACCCGGCCGCAGGTGCTCGCCGAGGAGTGGTACGCCAACCACGGCCTCGAACTGGTCGTCGACCAGAGCACCGGCCGGGTCATCTACGCGCAGACCGGGCCGCGCCGGACGCTGCGGGCGCCGGGCGGCAGCCAGGACGCGGCGGTGCTGCTCGACAGCCGGAAGCTCGCGTTCACCTCGGCCACGCAGAAGTTCGCGGTCGACCAGGCGGAGAAGGAGAGCGGGCTGCTGCGACTGGTGGGGCGGACGGTGCCGATCGGTACCGCTGTGCTCGGTTTCGCCCTCGCCGCGGCAGGTGCCGTTCTGGTCACGCGCGGCAGGCGGCGCCCTGATACGCCCGAGTCGTCCCAGGACCCGATCACGATGTGACAGGGCGTCAGCTCAACAAACCCCCGAAATTGTCACCCCGGTGAGTAGCAGCTTCGAACCACTGGGCGAAAACTGTCCACCCCACCTGAGCACAGCCCACCCACACCTCGCCTACAGGTACCCGCCAGGAACGACAGATCCGCGAGATCCATCCGGCCCCCCTCCGACCGGAACATCCCCCGCAGCGAACAGCCTTCTCCCCCGCTGAGTTCCGCACCCCGAGACGAGTTGGAGCACCTATGCCCCAGCACGTGCCGTTCTCGCTGGTCGAGGTGTTTCCACGCCTCGACCGGCATCGATCGGCAGGCCCTCCACAGCCACGCCGCATCGTCTTTCTCGCCCGCCGTGACCTGGGTAATCCGGCGGCGGGGGGCTCCGAGCTCCTCGTCGACCGGCTCGCCGAGGGCCTGACCCGTCTCGGCCACCAGGTCACCCTGGTGTGCGGCGGCCCGGCGGCCTACCGCGACTACCGGGTCGTGTCGGCCGGCGGCGACCTGAGCCACCATCTGCGCGCCAAGTCGGCCCTCGACCGTCAGGTCGGCGACTGCGACCTCCTCGTCGAGGTCTGCAACGGCATGCCCTACCTCGCGCCGCTCTGGCACCGGGGTCCGACGATGTGCCTGGTCAACCATGTGCACACGGACCTGTGGCAGCTGCGGTTCGGCGGCCCGCTGGCGCCGGCCGCGCGGCTCGGCCGAAGACTCGAACACTGGTCGCTGACGGCCGCGCAGCGGCGCAACCTGGTGGTCGCGGTCTCCTCCTCCACGGCCACCGCGCTCGGCGCGATCGGTGTGGAGCGGGAGCGGATACGAGTCGTGCACAACGGGGTCGAGGAGCCCGGGCCGCGCGCCGAGCGGTCGCCCGAACCACTGTTCGTGGCGGTGGGGCGGCTGGTCGAGTACAAGCGGATCGATCTGCTGCTGCGGCTGTGGGAACGGGTTCGCCCGGTCACGGGTGGGCGGCTGGTGATCATCGGGGACGGACCCGAGCGCGGGCGGCTGGAAGCCATGGCCGGGCCCGGGGTGGAGTTCGCCGGGTACGTCTCCGACGCCGAGAAGCACCGGTTGCTGTGTGCGGCTTGGCTGTTGCTTCATCCCTCCGCCGTCGAGGGGTGGGGCCTGGTCGTCACGGAGGCCGCCGTGCGAGAGACCCCCTCGGTTGCCTTCGATGTGCCTGGGTTACGGGATTCCGTCGTGGACGGGGAGACCGGGGTGCTGGCTCGGGGGGAGTCGTCGTTCGCCGCCGCGTGGTGTGCGCTCGCGTTGTCGACGGATCGGCGGGTGCTGATGGGTAAGGCCGCGCGGGAGCGGGCGGCGCATTACCGGTGGGGTCACACTGTGCAGCAGTTCAGGGCGGTGGCCTCCGAGGCGGTCCGTGGGTGGGTGCCTTGAGCGCGAAACAGGGTGCCTCGAATGCCGGGTGGCGGCTGCGGGTTCGTCGTGGCTTGTCGCGCCCACGCGGCGGAGCCGCAAAGGTCACAGCCCCGCTCCCCTCAAGCAGCGGGGGTCTTAAGGACCCTTCTCTGCAGCGCTCCATCACCCTCTTTCGGGCCTTCCTCCGTGAGCAGGGCGACCCCGAGTACTGCTACACCCTCCTCGCCCGCGACGCCGTCGACCAGGTCGAGGCGTACGGCGGTGCCGTCGACGGTCGTACGGTCGTCGATGTCGGCGGCGGGAGCGGGTACTTCACCGAGGAGTTTCGGCGGCGGGGTGCGCACGCGTATCTCTTCGAGCCGGATCTGGCGGAGTTGGGGGCGAAGCCGCCGGACGGGGCTGTCGTCGCCGACGGGTATCTGCTTCCCCTCGGGGACGGCGTCGCGGATGTCACGTTCTCCTCCAATGTGCTGGAGCACGTGGCCGATCCGCAGACCTTTCTCAGTGAACTCGTTCGCGTCACCCGCCCCGGCGGGCTGATCTATGTGTCGTTCACGAACTGGCTGTCCCCGTGGGGCGGGCACGAGTGGGCGCCCTGGCACTACCTGGGGGCGGAGCGGGCACGGGCCCGCTATCGGCGCCGTACGGGTAAGGACGCCAAGCACACGCTCGGCGAGAACCTCTTCGCCGTGCACATCGGAACCACTCTGCGGCAGGTGCGCGGCCGGGACGACGTGACGGTCGTGTCGGCGCGCTCCCGCTACTGGCCGTTTCTCGCGGAGACCGTCGTCAAGGCGCCGGGGCTACGTGAGTTCGCCACCTGGAACCTCCTCCTCATCCTCCGGCGGTGTCCACCATGACGAGCACGGTCCAGGCTCCACCTCCCGCGCCGGTACGGCCGGCGGGCCCGGCCGAGGTACCCCCTGAGGGCCCTCGGTCGCGGCGCTGGCTGCTGGGGTTCTGGGCCGTGGTGTTCGTGCTGCTGGTCGCGGTGCAGCCGGGGCGGCAGACCTTCGACACCAAGCTCGGGGTCACCACCGATCCCTGGCAGTTCGTCTCCGATCTCGGTCAGCTGTGGCACGACCGGGGCGGGTTCGGCGGGATCCAGGACCAGTACGTCGGTTACCTGTGGCCGATGCTGCCGTACTACGGGCTGACCGATCTGGTCGGGCTGCCGGTGTGGCTGGCGGAGCGGCTGTGGCTGTCGCTGATCGTGTCGGTGGCCTTCTGGGGTGCGCTGCGGCTGGCGGAGCGGCTGGGGATCGGGAGCCGGCCGTCAAGGCTGGTGGCCGCCGCCGCCTACGCGCTGTGGCCGGTGTTCACCACGGTCGTCGGGTCGACCTCGGCCGCCGCGCTGCCGGGGGCCTTTCTGCCGTGGGTGCTGCTGCCGCTGACGAACGAGCGGTACAGCGCGCGGGTGGCCGCCCTGCGGTCGGCGCTCGTCATTCCGTTCATGGGCGGGGTGAACGCGGCGGCGACCCTGGCCTCGCTGCTGCCCGTCGGGCTGTATCTGCTCACCCGGCCGCCAGGACCGCGGCAGCGGCGGCTGATCTCCTGGTGGGTGCCGGGGGTGATCCTGGCGACGGTGTGGTGGGTGATACCGCTGCTGCTGCTCGGCTTCCACGGCGAGAACTTCCTTCCCTACGTGGAGAGTTCGCAGACGACGACGGCCACCATGTCCGCCACGGAGGCGCTGCGCGGGGCCGGGAACTGGGTGGCGTATCTGCACTTCGGTGAGGCCTGGCTGCCGGCCGGCTGGTCCGTCGCCGCCTCCGTGATCGTGATCCTGTCCTCGGCGCTCGCGGCAGGGCTGGGCCTCGCCGGACTCGCGCGGCGGGACATGCCCGAGCGGCGGTGGCTGGTGCTGACCGTGCTGGCGGTCGCGCTGATCACCCTCGCCGGGTACGGCGGCGCGTTCGGGGCGCCCTTCCACGGGGTGGTCCAGGACTGGCTGAACGGGGGGCTCGCGCCCTTCCGGAACATCTACAAGTTCCAGACCGGGCTGGCGCTCGCGCTGATCCTCGGCTTGGCGCATCTGGTGGGCGTGGCCGCGCAGTCGCGCGGGGCCCGCCGGGTGCGGGGACGGCGGTTCGCACCGCTGATCGCGGCCGTCCTCGTCCTGCCCGGCCTGCTGTGGCCGTACCTCAACGGCTCTGTGCTGCAACCGGGTTCGTTCCAGGAGCTGCCCAAGTACTGGCAGGCCACGGCCGACTGGCTGGACAAGTACTCCCCGGACTCACGGGCGTTGGTCGTGCCGGCCACCGCGCACGGCATCTACAGCTGGGGCACCACCGTCGACCAGCCCCTCGACGTCCTCGCCGAGTCACGCTGGGCGCAGCGCGACTACGTCCCCTTCGGCACCCCCGGCAACCGGCGCGCGATGGACGCCGTGGAGCAGGCGCTGCTGACCGGCGGCGAAGTCCCGGGCCTGGGCGACTACTTGAGCCGGGCCGGCCTCTACTACGTCGTCGTACGCAACGACCTGGACCCCGACCAGGTGGGCGCCATACCCACCACGACGGTGAAGCGGACCCTGGAGCAGTCCGGGTACGAGCGGGTGACGGGGCTCGGTCCGCTGATGACCGGCGGGCGGATCGCCGAGAACACCCCGCTCCAGATCGAGGGGCTGTATCCGCGGCAGCGGGCCGTGGAGATCTACCGGCCCGCCGAGGAGGTGCCGCGTCCCGGGCAGGCCGGCCTGAAGGCGATCGCCGACACCGCGGTGGTCTCCGGCGGCCCCGAGTCGCTGCTGCCGCTCGCCGCCGACCCGGAGCTGCGCGACCGCGCCACCGTGCTGACCGGCGACAACCATCCCGGGCTCGGCACCCCGGCGGTGCAGGTGGTCGGTGACGGGCTGCGCCTCGCGGACACCCGGTTCGGCCTGGTCAACGCCAACACGTCGTACACGTACACGAAGGACGAGCGGAACCCGAGCGGGAGCGTGCAGGACCCCGGTGAGAAGCCGAAGCAGATCCTGCCGGTGACGGGCCTCGACCACCAGACGGTGGCCGAGCTGCGCGGCGCCGATTCGGTGACCGCGTCCACCAGCGGCAACTGGCTGTTCCAGCTGCCCCAGTACGACCCGGTCAACGCCTTCGACGGCGACCGGAACACGGCCTGGGCGGAGGGCGCGGCCGGGTCGGCGAACGGGCAGTGGCTGCGGATCGGCTTCGACGGCGACCAGGACATCCCGGCGACCTTCGAGGTCACACCGCTGCCGCAGGACGGGGTGCGATCGGCGCCGACCCGGATCAAGGTCGAGACCGAGCGGGGCTCCCGCTCCACGAACCTCCAGGCCGACGGCTCGACTCAGGAGGTCAACGCCGCGCCCGGACAGACGAGTTGGCTGAAGATCACGATTCTCGACTCGGCGGAGCGGCACACCGGGCTGGTCGGCGCGGGCTTCGCCGAGGTCGACATCCCCGGCGTCCGGGTCACCCGGATGCTGCGGCTGCCGACCGACGCGACCGACGCCGACGACTCGGCCGCCGACGCCGAGGTGATCTCGCTCCAGCGGGCCGCCGACCCCACCGGGCTCTCCCCGACGGGCACCGAACCCGGCCTGCACCGCACCTTCGGCACCGCCACGGCGGGGACGTACGCGGTGAAGGCCACGGCCGTGCCCGTGCCGGGCGACGAACTCGACAAGCTGCTGTACGAGGTCGCCCCCGAGCAGCAGACCCGGATCACGGCGACCGCCGACTCCACGGCCTCGCTCGGGGCCGGGCTCTCGCCGCGCAACCTCACCGACGGGGACCTGACCACGGCGTGGATCGCGGGCGACGACCCCACGATCCACCTCAGCTGGGGCGACAAGTGGCCGGTCAACTCGATCGTCCTGGCCCCGGCGGGCGGCCTCTCGACCCGTCCGACACAGGTCGAGATCAGCTCCCCGGACGGCGCGGTCATCGCCGGTGTCGACGAGAACGGCTGGGTCCGCTTCGACCCGATCACCACCGACAGCCTCGACATCACCGTCACGGAGACGGCCCCCCTGACCGTCCACAACCCGGTCGCCGACGACGACCTGCAACTCCCCGTCGGCCTCACCGAGGCATACATCCCGGCGCTCGACCAGTACCGCACCCCGCAGCCCGCCCCGACCCGCGACTTCGAGCTCCCGTGCGGCGAGGGCCCGGTCGTCGAGGTGGACGGCACGCTGTACGAGACCAGCGCGCAGGGCACCGTACGGGACCTGGTGGAGCGCCGGTCCATCGACCTGACGCTCTGCCAGAACGGCAAAGCCAGCGGTGAGTTGGAGTTCGACGCGGCCGAACGGCACACCTTCGAGTCCGAGGACTCGGGCGCGCTGGCCGTCAACTCCGTGACACTCGCCCGGGGCACGGTCGCCGCACCCGCGTCCGCCGGCCGCGACCTCGGGATACGGGACTGGCTCGGCGACCGTCGCGAGGTCACCGTCGGCCAGGGCGCGGCGTCCTACCTGACGACGTACGAGAACTTCAACGACGGCTGGAAGGCCACGCTGGGCGGCCGCGAACTCACCCCCGTACGGCTCGACGGCTGGCAGCAGGGCTGGCAGATCCCGGGCGGCGCGGGCGGCACGGTCAAGCTGTCGTACGAGCCGTCCGTGACGTACGAGGCCGGGCTGATCGGCTCCGGCGTCGGCCTCGCGGCCCTGATCGGCCTCGTCCTGTGGCGCCGCCAGGAGCCCAACCCCGACGAGCCGCAGGCCGCGCCGCCGGGCCCCGGTCTCTGGCTGGGCACGGTCGCGCTCACTCTCGTCGGCATCGTGATCGCGGGCTTCTTCGCCCTCCTCGTCCCGCTCCTCGCGCTCCTCGCCTGGAAACGGCACACCCTGCTGGTGCCGATCGCCTTCCTCGCCCTGGCCGGCGCCGGCATCGCCGCCGCCGTCGGGGCGGGCGAGCCGGTGGCGGCGGACGCGGGTGCCTTCGGCCCGATCGCCCAACTTTTCGCGCTGATCGGCCTGTTCGCGGCGCTGGTGAGTGTGGGGGTGGGCGTCGAGGCCGCGCCCGACCGGCCCGGTTCGACACGGCGGTTCGAGGTGCCGCCGGGGGCAAAGGAGCCGACGGAGCCGTTGCCGCAGCGGAGGCGGGTGGGGAGGGCGGCGCCGGCCGGTGCGTCTTCCGGTGTCTCCGCCGCTGCGCCTGCCGGCCCGTCCGCCGGTGCGCCCGCCGCGAGCCCCACGATCTCCGCGCGCGGCCCCGGCTCCCCTCGACCGGAGCCCCAGCCCCAGGCACAGCCCGAGCCCGAGCCCGAGACGGACACACCGACCCGGCGGATTCCGTTCACCAAGCCGAACGCCCAGCCCAACCCCGGGGTGACACCGCCGAACGGTGACGGCGGTGCGGGAAGGGGGGAACCGGCATGACGGCACTGGACCACCCCGCACGGGACGACGCCGCCCGCGGCCCCGTCCGCATCCCCTTCCCGGTGGTCGACGAGGTGTCCCGGCACTGCCTCCAGGAGGAGGAACCCGAGACCGTCCACATCGAGGTCCACCTCCCCGGCCACCTCGACCCCGACCGCCTGCGCACCGCCTTCACCGCCGCCCTCCGCCACCATCCGCGCATCCTCATGCGTGAGGCCCGGGCCCACTGGTACAGCCGCCGCTACGAGTGGGAGCTGACCCCGGAGCCGGAAATCGAGGTGGTGACCTTCCTGCCGCCGGGCCCGCACGCGTTGCGGGACGCGCGAACGAGGGCCCTGATGGAGGCACCTCCGCTGTCGATGTCCCCGCCGATCCGCCTGGAGGTGGTGGCGGGGGCGGGGCCCGCGGTGGGGAGCGAGGCCGGCGACGGAGTCGGCATAGCCGCAGGTAATCGTGGTGCCGGGGGCCCCGCTCCCGGGCGCCCACAGAACAAGGGCACCGTCCTCTTCCTCACCATCAACCACACCGCCCTCGACGGCCCCGCCTGCCTCCGCATCCTCGCCACCGCGGCGGAGCTGTACGGCGGCAAGGACAACTCCCCCACCGCTCCCCCCGTCCGCCCCACCACGGACGAACCGGCCCCACCCGAATCGGCACCCCCTTCCCACTGGGCCCGCCCCGCCCGGGTCGCCCCCGGCGCCCCCGAACCCTCCCCCGGCAACGGCCTCCTCGTCACCGAGCTCCGCGTCCCCCGCCGCCCCAGGTCCGCCCCCTACACCGTGAACGACCAGCTCATGGTCACCACGGCCCTGATGCTCGCCCACTGGAACCGCGAACACGGCGCCCACCCCCGCCCGCTGCGCATCACGATGCCCGTGGACGACCGTCCGAGGGACACGGAGATGCCCATCGGCAACGGCACCCGCCTGGTGGAAGTGCCCTTCGCGCCCGATGAGTTGCACCAGGCCCACACCCCCATGGCCACCCTCCTGCGCCGCACGGCGGAACGCACCCGCGCCCTGAAGTCCCTCCAGCGACCCCAACTGGGCCATGGCGCCTCCCTGTTGACAGCGCCGGTGGTCCCCGTGGCCTGGCGGGCCGCCGTCACCAGGGGTCTGCGCCGGGCGGCGGCGCCCTGGACGTCGACGACGCTGCTCAGCAACATCGGCCGTATCCCGTACGCGCTGGACTTCGGCGAGGAGGCCGGCCGCGCCCACGCGGTGTGGTTCTCGGCCCCCGCCCGGATGCCCCGTGGTCTCACGGTGACGACAGCGGCCACTGCGGGCCGCCTCCATCTGGCCCTGCGCTGGTCCCGCGCCCTGCTCAGCCACGGCGACGGCGCCCATCTCCGCGACCTCTTCGAGCACTACCTGCACGCGACGGAAGAGGACCCCAGGTGATGCCGACCACCACACCGACCGACACCTCGACACACCCCCCGCGAGGGGGACTTCGGGACTTCTACGAGGACCCGTCCGTCCCCGTCGCCTCCGGCACCCCCCGCAGCCTCGCCCAGGCCCGCATGCTGGCCGCCGCCCTCGGCCCGGCGGGCGCCGCGGGCCCCCGTACCGTCCTCGACATCGGCTGCGGCGACGGCACCGCCGCCGCCACGGCCGCACCCTTCCTCACCGGCCACCGGATCATCGGGATCGACTGGTCGCAGGACGCCCTCAGACGGGCCCGCGCGCGTCTGCCGTACGCCGTCCGGGGTGAACTGGCCGACGGAGGGCTGCCGTTCAGGTCGGAGTCCGCCGACGCCGTGCTGTTCAGCGAGGTGATCGAGCACCTGGTCGACCCGGACGGCGCCCTCGACGAGATCCGCCGTGTCCTGCGGCCGGGCGGCCATCTGATGCTCTCCACCCCGAACCTCGCCGCCTGGTACAACCGCGCGCTGCTGCTCGCGGGCGTCCAGCCGGTGTTCTCGGAGGTCAGCCTGCGCGGCATCCACGGCCGTCCCGGCTCGGAGGTCGTGGGCCATCTGCGGCTCTACACCGCCCGCGCGCTGCGGGAGTTCGTGGCCGCGTCGGGCTTCGAGGTCGTACGGCTGCGCGGGGCGCCCTTCCACGGCGTACCGCGTCCGCTGCGGCCGCTGGACCGGCTGGCATGTGCGGCACCGTCGGCCGCGTCGATCCTGCTGCTGCACGCACGCAGACCTGACCGGGGGATCACGCGGAAGACTCCAAGGACATAGGGGGCGACCATGTGGTGGGGAGTGGCCGCGGCCCTGTTGGCGAACGCCCTGTACAGCACCGGGTTCGTCCTGGAGAAACGGGCGCTCACCGCGCTGCCCCAGGTGACGGTCCGCGAGCCCGCGCGGCTGCTGCGGCTGGTCCTCGGCAGCCCCCTGTGGATCGCCGGCTCGCTGTCGCTGGCCGCCGGCTTCGCCGCGCAGCTGGCCGTGTACCGGACGCTGCCGATCGCCGCCGCCCAGGGCATCTTCGTCTCCGGCCTGGTCCTGCTCGTGCTGCTCTCGGCGCGGCTGCTCGGCGAGGAGACGACGGGCCGTGAGCGGTACGCCCTCGGGGCCATCCTCGCCGCGCTGCTGATGGTGGTGCTGTCGCTGGACGAGGGCTCCGACACGGTCAGCCGCGGGGCGCCGTACGCGCTGGTCCTGACGATCTGCCTGCCGGCGCTGGCGGCGGGCGTCGGCCTGTACCGGTCCGCCGAGCGGCGGGCCAGGCACCGGCACCGGCTGCCCACCACGGGCGTCGAGTACGGCGTGGCGGTGGGCCTGCTGTACGGCGTCAGCTCGCTCGCGATCAAGGGTGTGTCGAGCCGGCTGACCGGCAGCGGGTTCGGGGACGCCGTGCTCGACCTGCTGCGCTCCCCGTACCCCTATCTGCTGCTGTTCACCGGCGCGTTCGGCCTGGTCATGTCGCAGGCGGCGCTGCAACGCTGCCGGGCCTCGCTGATCGTGCCGGTCTGTACGACGGTGACCTGTCTGTTCACGGCGGTGCTCGGCACGCTGTCGTTCGGCGAGTCGCTGCCCGACGATCCGCTGCGGCTGGCGCTGCGGCTGTCGGGCACGGTGCTGGCGGTCGGCGTACTGCTGAGCATGCCCAAGCACGACAGTCCACCGCCGCCCTCCTCCCAACCTCCCGTACCCGCCAAGGAGTTGACCCCTCCATGAACCCCGACGACCCGTTGCTCCAGATCCTGGCGTGCCCGCTGGACAAGGGGCCGCTGCACCTGGTGGTCCACAAGGAGGACGACGACCGACCGGACCCGTCCGAGGCGGCGGAGAGGCCGGAGGTGCTCTACAACCCCCGGCTGCACCGCCGTTACCCGATCGTCGACGGCATCCCGCAGTTGCTGCCGTCCTCGGGCGAGCAGGTGACGGAGGACGAACACGAGAGGCTTCTCAAGAGGATCGGCTCATGACCACACTCGCCGCCCGCCTCGCGCCGCTCCTCCCGGACCGGCTGATCGGCGCGGCCGCCCGGCTCGTCTATCCGCGCTTCGAGCCGGAGCTGGCCCGGCTCGACGAGCTGTGCCCGCCGGGGTGCGGCACGGCCGTGGACGTCGGCGGCTGGTACGGCCCCTGGACGCGGCGCCTGTCGCGGCGCGCCCGGCGGGTGGTGACCGTCGAGCCGGTGCCCCGGCTGGCCCGGCTGCTCACCTCGGCGGCGCCCGCCAACGTCCGGGTCGTCCAGGCCGCCGCCTCCGACCACCCGGGCACGGCCCGGCTCTGGCTGCCGGCGGGCGACGAGGGCGAGCGCGGGGTGTCGTCGCTGGTCCGGCGGGACATCCACGCCCGCGCGCTGGACGTCCGCTGCGTCACCCTCGACGGTCTGGGCCTCACCGACGTCGGCTTCATCAAGATCGACGTCGACGGCAACGAGCCGGCCGTCCTGCGCGGCGCGTCCGGCCTCCTGGTCCGCGACCGCCCTGCCCTTTTCGTCGAACTGGAGTCCCGTATCCAGCCGATCCCCCCGGTCGTCGACCTCCTCGCCGGCCTCGGCTACGCCGGCTGGGTCCGCCCCGCCGGGACCTGGCTCCCCCTCGACCCGGCCGTCCTGGAGGCCCACCAGGCACGTACGTCGCACGTCGCGTCCAAGGGGCTGCTCCGCCGCGTCCTGCCCTTCGCCGGCCCCCGTTACGTCAACTCGGTGCTGTTCCTGCCGGACGGGCGCCGCCCGGGCGGGCCGGTCGGGCACCACCGGCCCACCGTCGGCGCCGTACGCGACGATGGGCCCCATGTCCTCCGCGAAGCGCCCCGGCCCCGGCCCCGATAAGCCCTCCGGCACTCCCGGCACATCCGGCCCCTTCACCCCGCTCGACTTCCAGCTCGTCCTGCTGCGCCGTATGGCCGACCACAACCCGGACCTCGTCGAGGACGCCCGGCACGCGCTGGGCGTCTCGATCGCGGACATGCGCGAGGCGAACCGGCGGTGGCAGGCGATGGTGCGGTCGCCGCGGGGCCGGGGGTCGGCCGCCCGCTACCGGTCGGTCCTGGGCGCGCCGGAGGCCGTGGCCCGGCGCCGCATCGGCGACCTGGAGTGCGAGGCGCGGCTGTGGCCGGTGCCGCTGTGGCCGGACCTCCGCTTCGAGGTTCTCCTCGCCCCGAACGGCGCGGTCTGGAACGAGTGGCTGGTACGGGCCCCGGGCGCCCCGGGTCCCGATCTCCGCACGGTGGCGGACCTGACCCCGTGGTCCTGCACGGTCGACGAGGCGGCCCGCGCGTTCGCGCCCGTGCGGCCGTTGGAGGGGTCGGCGCCGACGCGGTGGGGGCTGGCGTTCGTCGCGCCCGACTCGCGGGGGGTGCGGCGGAGGTGTGTCGCCGAGTTCACGTGGGGGTTGTTCCAGCGGATCGCGTGAGGGCTCGGCCGTCCGGGGTGTGGGGGCGGCCGCGGGTCGTCGGTGGTTGCTCGCGCAGTTCCCCGCGCCCCTTCACGGGTGGGTGTGGTCGTTCGGCGTCACGGCATGGGCGTGATCGGTCAGCGTCGCGCGCCAATCGTGCGGTCTGCTTCAGCGGGTGCCCGTAGATCGGACATTGCCGTTCAGGCGGCCGATGGCACTCCATATGGGCATACGGTCCGCACGGAGTCCCGGTCTCCGATCCTCCTTCGACCGATCCCGCCCGATCTCAAGGGAAGGCACCCCGATGACGACCCAGCATCCCGCGGAGCGAATCGTGCCCGTCGAGCGGCTGCGGCTGGGGGACCACGCGTGTATGGGGCCGGGGGACATCGAGGGGGCCGGGGAGTCGCCGTGGAAGGTGTTCACCGCGTACACCCGGACGAGTCTGGCGCGCGGGGAGAAGGTCCTGCTGGTCATGGACCAGGACGACCTCAACGACGACGAGGTGGTCGCGCTGCTGGACCGGGGCAGCGGGCAGGTGGTGGCGGCGCGGGCCGGCGGACAGCTGTCGCTCAAGCGCAACACGGAGATCTACGTCCCCGACGGCCGCTTCCAGGAGCAGCGCACGATCGACACGTACGCCTCCGAGGTCGACCGCGCCTGCGACGAGGGCTGGTCGGGGCTGCGGATCACCGCCGACATGAGCTGGGCGCCCCGGGTGAACCTCGGCCACGACCGGCTGCTGGACTACGAGGCCTCGGTGGCACCGCTCTTCACCGATCCCCTGTTCACCGCGATCTGCTGGTACGACCGGCAGAGCTTCGGTGACGACCTGACCGCCCGCGTCGGCAAGGTCCACCCGCTGCGGGTCATGGAACGCCTCGACTCCCTGGAGGTCACCGAGACCCCCGACGGCGGCCGGATCACCGGCACGGCGGAGCTGAGCACCCGGACCGAGTTCGTCGAGGCCCTGCGCGCGGCCCTCGAACGCCGTGACGACTCCGGCCCCAGCCACTTCGTCCTCGACCTGCGGGACCTGTGCTTCATGGAGGCCCACTGCGCCTGGCAGCTGATCAGCCTCGCCGCGTCGCTGCCCGCCGGCAGCGAGGTCACCGTGCGCTGCGGCGAACTCCTCGGGCTGGTGCTGGAGCAGCTGGGCGCCGACGAGGTGCCGCAGCTGGTCGTCAGCGTGGAGAGGGAGTGCCAGGAGGACGGGACGGAGGCGGCGACCGGGTGAACGCGGGGCTTGCGCTTCGGATGGAGTTCCGTGCGGCCGGACTTCGCGGCGGCGGGGCGGTCCCAAGGTCACGGCCCGCGTCCCGCCGAGTCGCTGATCGGCGGCACCGGCCGCCTCGCGCTCCGCACCACCCGCCGGGGCACCACGGCCACCCTGTCCGTCCCCCTGCCGGCCACGGCGGGTACGACGCCCGTCACGCCCCCGGCCGCGCGCTGAACCAGGCCGCGACCTGACTGCGGTTGTGGAAGCCCAGCTTCACGAGGATGCGTTCGACATGCCCCTCGGCGGTGCGGCGGGCGATGACGAGGTGGTCGGCGATCTGCCGGTTGGTGCGGCCCTGGGCGACGAGGGCGGCGACCTGGAGTTCCCGGCGGGTGAGCGGGACCGGGTCGGCGGTGGAGGGGGAGGGGGGTGCGGGGGCGGGTACGGGTGCGGGGGCCTTCGCCGGGTCCGGGGCGGACCTTTCACCGGCGACCGGCGCCGCGCCCGTACGCACACTCGGCCCCGTACACACACTCGACCCCGTACGCACGCCGGAGGCGCCCCCCTCCCCCGGCCCGCCCAGCGCGTAGGCCACCGCCTCCTCCGCCGTCAGCTCGCCGCCGTGGCGGTGGGCCAGGGTGTAGGCGTGGTCGCCGAGGGTGTGGCGGGCGTGGTGTTCGGCGGGGCGGGGGCGGCCCGGCCGGGGCGACTCCACGGGGTTGCCGCCGATGTCGTGCCAGATGCGGTCGACGGCGCCGCGCAGGACACCGGCCCGCTCGGCGTGGCCCGCGAGGGCCTCGGCGGCGGCGAGCAGATCGAGGGTGCGGGCGAGACTCTGGTGCTGCCGCACGGTGTACGGCAGCCGCAGACAGGCGCGGGCGTGCTCGGCGGCGCGCTCGTACTGGCCCGCCGCCCAGTGCGCGAGGGCGAGGGTGCGCAGCGCCCAGGAGCGGGCCCACTGTTCGCCGTGGGCCCGGCACAGGGCGACGGCCTCCGTGCACAGCGGGATCGCCTCCGCAGCGCGGCCCCGGCTGACGAGTGTGCAGGCCAGTTCGACGCGGGTGAGGACGACGAAGCCGGCCGTGGAGGTCCGGGCGCGGCCCGGGCCGAGGGTGCCGGCCGGCACGGGCGGGGGCGCGGGCACCGGGAGTTCCTCGTCGGCGACGGCCGCCGTGCGCACCGGGTCGAGGCCGGCCAGGACGGCGGCCGAGCGGCTGTGCACCAGGGAGGTCAGGGCGCCCGCCCACATGGCCCGGGTCAGGGCGACGTCCGGCCGGGCCCCGGCCCGCAGCGCGCCGTCCATCCAGTGCCGGCCCTCGCCCCAGATGCCGCTCGCGACCCAGTGGAACCACAGGGTGGAGGCCAGCCGCAGCCCGTGCTGGGCCTCGCCGGGGGTGGTGAGGCAGAAGTCCAGTGCGGCCCGGAAGTTGTCCTGGTCGATCCGCAGCCGTTCGGTGATCTCCTCCTGGTCGGGCCCGAACCAGGCCTGCTCGTACTCGGCGCCCAGCCGGGCGAAGTGGTCGCGGTGCCGCCGTCGGGTGTCGGTCGCCTCGCCCAGGTCGTGCAGCTTCTCCAGCCCGTAGTCGCGCAGCGAGACCAGCAGCCGGTAGCGCAGCTGGCCGCCGTGTTCCTCCCGGACGAGCACCGACTTGTCGACGAGTCCGGCGACGGCGTCCAGGACGGCGGACGCCTCGACCCCGTCCCCGGCGCAGACGGCCTCGGCGGCGGCCAGGTCGAAGCCGCCGACGAACACGGACAGCCACGCCCACACCAACTGCTCCTGCGGGGTGCACAGTTCATGGCTCCAGTCGACGGCGGAGCGCAGCGTGCGGTGGCGGGGCGTGGAGGCGGGGCTGCCGCCGGTGAGGAGCTGGTAGCGGTCGTCGAGGCGTTCGACGAGCTGGTCCACGCCGAGGGCGCGTACCCGTACGGCCGCGAGTTCGATGGCGAGCGGCAGGCCGTCGAGCCGGCGGCAGAGGCGGGCCACGGCCTGCTGGTTGGCCTCGCCGACGGTGAAGCCGGGGACCACGGCCGCCGCGCGGTCGGCGAACAGCCGCAGTGCGGGGAAGGAGTCGACCGCCGACGGGCTCAGTTCCTCCGGCGCGGGCGCGGGCAGCGGCGGCACCTCGAAGAGCTGCTCCCCGGCCAGGCCGAGCCGGTGGCGGCTGGTGGCGAGGACGCGTACGCCCTCGGTGGCCGTCAGCACGGTCCCCGCGAGCACCGCGCAACTGCGCAGCAGATGTTCGCAGTTGTCGAGGACGATCAGCAGGCGCCGCTCCCGCAGATGGTCGACGAGGATCTCCAGCGGGGGGCGTACGGTCTCGTTGCGGACGCCGAGCGCGTCGTTCACGGCATGCGGGACGAACGCCTCGTCGCGCAGCGCGGCCAGCGGGACGAGCCACACCCCGTCCGGGAAGGCCCGTGCGACCTGTCCCGCCACATGCCCGGCGAGCCGGGTCTTGCCCACCCCGCCGGGTCCCGTCAGCGTGAGCAGTCTGCCCACCGACAACAACCGTCTGACATCCGCCGCCTCGTCCCGTCGCCCCACGAAGCTCGTCAGCTCCGCCGGGAAACCGGAAGTGCGCCGCGACTCCGATCCGCCCACGACCCTGGTCACGCCCTCAGTTGTGGTTCCCGTACGCCGTGTTGTAACCGCGAAGGGTAGGCAGCGGGCACGGGCCAGACACCCGCTTCATGGATTTCCCGCCTCTTCGGGTGAGGGGGCCCGCAGGGTCAGCCGGTGGCCGCCGCCGACAGGATCGCCTCGACCACCCGGGGCAAAGAGTCGGGGTGCAGCCACAGGAAGAGGTTCGGCTCGACGAGCTCCAGCTCCATCACACACGGCTGCCCGTCCTCCCCGGTGACGAGGTCGACGCGCGCGTACAGCAGCTCCGGCGCACCCGGTACGGCGGCCAACGCCCGCTCCGCGACCGCGAGTTCGGCCTCGGTCGGGGTCCAGGGAGTCAGGTTCGGGTGGGCGGTCTTCTTGGCGTCGTAGGCCGTGCCGGGCGCGAGTACGGCCCCCTTGCGGCTGGCGTGCAGCAGGCGGCCCCCGAAGAACTGCAGGGCCCGCTCGCCGGCGGTGTCGATGCTTCTCACGAACGGCTGGACCATCGCGGTGAGCCCTTCGGCGTGCATCCGCTCGATGTGCCGTACGGCGGTCTCCCGCTGGTCCGGGGTGTACCGCGCGGCGAACCGGGCGCCCGCGCCGGAGGTGGGCTTCACGACGTACTCGTGCGCCGCCGGCAGCTCCAGCGGGTCGCCCGGGGCGAGGTAGGCCGTGGGTACGACGGGCACGCCGGCCCGCGCGAGATCGCCGAGGTACCGCTTGTCGGTGTTCCAGCGCACGACCTCGGCGGGGTTGGCGAGCCGGGTGGCCCCGCCGGTCTTCTCCGCCCAGGCCACGAACTCGGCCGCGCGCCAGCTGTAGTCCCAGGTGGACCGGATGACGACGAGGTCGTAGCCGGCCCAGTCGGCCGCCGGGTCGTCCCAGTGCACGGCGGCCGCGTCGGCCCCGGCCTCCCCCAGCGCCCGCACCAGCACCGGCAGATCCCGGTCGGCGCTGGTATCCGGCCGGGGGTCGTAGGTGGCGACGGCTATACGGGGGCGGGGGGCGGCTGCGCGGACCACGGGGGCTCCGATCTCGTACGGGGGCGACTTACGTCTGCGGCTGCCGCGCATGGCTGTGTGCCAGGGCGGACGGTCTTCGGCGCAGGCTAACAATCGTCCGCGATCAGTTCGGCTTCCTCGGGGGCCGGGGAACGGCGCTCGGCGCGGACACTCAGCTCAGTACGTTCCGCTCGACGTCCAGGTCGATGGTCTCCGGGTCCACGCCCGGGAGGTCGACGTGGACGACGAAGTCGTCGCCGGCATGCTGTGAATTTGCCGAGAGCCGGCGGCCGTTCGACGAGTGAGATAATTGTGCGGAAATTGTGGCTGCTTAGACCACTGGACCCGAAAGCCGTATTGAACCCTGTATGGTTCAGCTCGACACCAGCGTTTGCTTGACCCGAGTCAATTAATCAAGTCTTAAGAAAAGTGGCTTGATCCTGACTCCGATCCCCCCATAGCGTTTCCCGTGCCAATCAGCCAAAGACGCGAAAAGCGTATGGAATCTGCTTTTCGTGCCCGAGTGCTGCAGAGCAAGGCTGCAAAGCCTCCCTGTATTCCGGCGTCTACTCGCAGCGACCTGTGGATGCAGCCTGTCGGTGAGCCCCCTGCCGGGGGCACCCGACGGGCTGCGCGCCTGGCGCGCGAGTCCTGCCGGGCCAGGTGCCCGGAATGGTTCCCGGCACCGCCTGCCTGGAGAATGGAACACCAGCATGACATCGAAGTTGACTGACCGAAACAAGCGCCGCATAGCCGCTGTCGGGATGGCGTGTGTGGCAACGCTGGGTGCTGCCGCCATCACGGCACCCAACGCGAGCGCGGAAGCGAATCGCCGCATCTGTTTTTACGGCGACGCTGTCGCAACCTACAACGCTACCGGGCATGCAACTGGCTATTACTTCTGGGTGATGAACTACAAGAAGGATGGCGGCTGCCCCGCGAACCCGAGCCAGCGGTCCAAGGATGAAGGGGCGAAAAGCGCTTACACTGCGAAATGGACGTGCGAAGACTTCGCTACGAAAATGCGATACATCAACGACCCCTGCACCGGCACAATGATCAAGGACAAGATTTACAAGGTCGCTTTGGTCGGCCAGAACACGGCCTCGCCATATGTGACATTTGATCAATACAATTGACAAGCGGAGTCCACCCCGCCGATGCGGGGTGGTTCCAGTCTTGATCTCTGCATGAGGGTCTGTCAGCTTGTCGACAGACCCTTACTGTTTTCGGGGTAGCGTTACCGCCTTCGGCGTTTCACGGTCCGTCTGGTCTGTCGAGCGCGAGGCAGGCGCCTCCTGCGAGGATCCCCGGGTGATCCTTGAGCGGGACGCGTCTCGGTCGCACGGGTTCGCCGTCGCCTACCTCCGACCCACCCGACACCCCCGGCACCCCCTGCCCGTGGTCGCCGGCCGTCGCGAACGGCAGCTGCGCCAGTACGCCGATCACCCGCCCGGCTGACTCCGACTCCGGCTCAGCGAGTTCCGCCCGACCCCCGACGTGCGTCTGCCCGGGGACGACATCCACCCGTACGCAGAACGCACCCAGAACGCGCCCAGAACACCCCCGCGGTCACCGGCTCACCAGTAGGCGCTACTCACCGTGGCCAGAATGTCACCCGTCTGGCCTACGCCCCCAGCGCCCGTGACACCGTGTGGATCAGCAGTCCCGGCAGGGAACCCACCACCGTGCCGTCGATCCGGATGAACTGCAGGTCACGGCCGATGTTGGCCTCGATCTTCCGCGTGGTGTCCGCGACGCTCCCTTCCGCTTCCGTGCGGGCCGACGGCGCCCCCGGCGTCGACCACTTCGAGGTCGGCGTCACCCCGACGAGCAGGCCATCACCTGGTCCAAGGTCTGACGACAGCGTTTCCTCCGGCAGCCGATGGTCTACGGAAAGATCGTGGTGGCGGTATCCGCGGTGGTGTGGCTGGTGCTGGTCGTGCCGGGATTCGGGTAGCCCCATGAGTGGCGGTAGCGGTACATCGGACGGCGACAACCAAGGAGTACGACTCGTGTCCCTTCTCTTCCCGGCCCTCACCGGCGACGCCCAGGGCGAGCGGCCCGCCCTCCACTTCGGCGACAGGGCCCTGACGTACGCGGAGCTCGACGCCGTGACCGGCGCGCTCGGGGGCCGTCTCACGGGCCACACCCGGGTGGCCGTCTGGGCGACACCGGAACTGGAGACCGCCGTGGCGGTCGTGGCGGCGCTGCGGGCCGGCGTCGCCGCCGTGCCGCTCAACCCGAAGTCCGGGGAGAAGGAACTCAGCCACATCCTGTCCGACAGCGCGCCGACGCTGGTACTGGCCGCGGCGGCCGATGAACTGCCCGCCCGGCTGCGGGACTTGGACCGGATCGACGTCGACGTGCACGAGGGCACGGGCACCGGGACGGGGACCGGGACCGGGACGGGCACCGGCACCGGCACCGGCACCGGGACGGGCACCGGGACGGGCACGGGCACCGGCACGGGGACCCGCACCGGCACGGGCACCGAAACCGCCGCCCTCGACGAGCACACGCCCGGCGAGAACCCCGCCCTGATCGTCTACACCTCCGGCACCACCGGCCCGCCCAAGGGCGCGGTCATCCCCCGCCGGGCCATCGCCACCACGCTGGACGCACTGGCCGACGCCTGGCAGTGGACCGGCGACGACGTCCTGGTCCACGCCCTGCCCCTCTTCCACGTCCACGGCCTGATCCTGGGCATCCTCGGCCCGCTGCGCCGCGGCGGTTCGGTCCGCCACCTGGGCAGGTTCGACACGGGCGGGGTGGCCCGGGAGCTGTCGGCGGGCGCGACGATGCTGTTCGGGGTGCCGACGATGTACCACCGGGTCGCGGAGGCGCTGCCCGCCGACCCGGCGCTGGCGAAGGCCCTCGCCGGGGCCCGGCTGCTGGTCTCCGGCTCGGCCGCGCTGCCGGTGCACGACCACGAACGGATCGCGGCGGCGACCGGGCGCCGGGTGATCGAGCGGTACGGCATGACGGAGACGCTGATGAACACCAGCGTCCGCGTGGACGGCGAGGCGCGCGCCGGCACCGTCGGCCTACCGCTGCCGGGCGTGGAGCTGCGGCTCGTGGAGGAGGACGGGTCGCCCCTCACCTTCTACGACGGCGAGACCGTGGGCGAGATCCAGGTGCGCGGGCCCAACCTCTTCACCGAGTACCTCAACCGGCCCGACGCCACCGCCGCCGCGTTCACCCCCGACGGCTGGTTCCGCACCGGCGACATGGCCGTGCGTGACCCCGACGGCTATGTGCGGATCGTCGGCCGCAAGGCCACCGACCTGATCAAGAGCGGGGGTTACAAGATCGGCGCGGGCGAGATCGAGAACGCGCTTCTCGAACACCCAGGGGTACGGGAGGCCGCGGTCACCGGCGAACCGGACCCCGACCTGGGCGAGCGGATCGTGGCCTGGATCGTCCCGGCGGACTCGCAATCTCCGCCTTCCGCCGAGGAGTTGGCGGACCATGTGGCCCGCAGCCTCGCCCCGCACAAGCGACCGCGCCTGGTCCACTACCTGGGCGCCCTGCCCCGCAACGACATGGGGAAGATCATGAAGCGGTCCCTGAACCGTGACTGAGCGACGCCTGTCCGCACGCGAGGTGGTGGCTCTGGTGGCTGACGATTTCACCGAACTCCCTTCTGCGCCAAGGGAGTCCGAGCCCGACGGCCCCCTCGCCTGGCAGGGCTACGACGCCTCGCGCGCCCGCGCCGCCGAGCGGACCGGGGAGGAGGAGTCGGTGGTGTGGGGACGGGCGGGTGTCGGTACGTCGGCGGCCGTCCTGATCGCCTTCGAGTTCGGCTTCCTGGGCGGCTCCCTCGGCGAACGCACCGGCGACCGGCTGGAGGCGGCGTACACCTACGCCCGCGAGCACCGCCTGCCGGTCGTCTCCCTGGTCGCGACCGGCGGCAGCCGTATGCAGGAGGGCATGCGTGCCCTCACCCAACTCCAGCGTGTGGCCCGCCAGTCGGCGCTCACCCGTGAGGCGGGCCTGCCCCAGATCGCCGTACTGCGCGACCCGACGACCGGCGGCGGCTGGGCCACCCTCGGCGCCGGCGCGGACATCGTCCTCGCCCTGCCCGGCGCTCAGATCGGCTTCGCCGGCTCCCGGGTCCGCCCACCCGACGCGGACCCGGCGGCGTACACCGCCGAATCGCAGGTGGCGGTGGGCGCGGCGGACGGGGTCGTACACCCGGGGCACCTGCGCGAAACGCTGGCCCTGTGGCTGACGCTGCTGACCGCCCCCTCCACCACACCGGCGCCCCCGCCCCGGGCCCTGTCCTCATCCACCACCCTCCCCACCACCGGCTGGGAGGCCGTGGCCCGCGCCCGTTCCCCTCAACGCGCCCGTGCCGACGCCTACTTGGACGCGTACTTCACCCGCCGGGCGGCCGTCAGCGGTGACCGCGTCGGCGGCACCGACCCCGGCATGCTCTGCGGCTTCGGCGAACACGAGGGCAGAACCGTCGCCTACGCCGCCCAACGCGGCACGGCGACCCGCCCGGCGGGCTACCGCACCGCCGCCCGCCTCATCCGCCTCGCCGACCGCCTCGGCATCCCCGTCCTGACCCTGGTGGACACCCCCGGCGCCGCAAACGACGCCACCGCGGAACGCCAGGGCGCCGGCGCCGCCATCGCGGACCTCTTCGCCACCATCACCACCGCCCGCACCCCCATCACCACCCTCCTGATCGGCGAGGGCGGCTCGGGCGGAGCCCTGGCCCTCGCCGCCCCGGACAACACCTGGGCCACACCCGACAGCTACTTCTCGGTGATCGCACCGGAGTTGGCTGCGGCGATCCTCAAGCGTCCGGAAGGACAAGTACGGACCACGGCGGACGAGCTTCGGGTGCGGCCGCAGGACCTGGTGGAGCTGGGGGTCGTGCGGGGGGTCGTACGAGGGGCTGCAGCGACCCACCCGAGCTGACCTGCCGTCACAGAACCACCCGTCCAGCCGCACCCCACCCGGCCCACCCCAACGAGCACGGCCCCCGCTCCCGGCACACGATGCAAGGGAGCCGCCGCCCTCGCGGCCCCACGGTCCGTGCTCTCGGGAGGATCCGCAGATGACCGCCATGCCCGCCAGTCTGGAGCAGTTGCGCCGCTGCCATTTCGGCGTCGATCTGGGGGCCGCGCGGACCCGGGTGTACGTGAAGGGCTCGGGCCTGGTCGTGGACCAGCCGAGCGTGGCCGCCGTGAACACCCGGACGGGCGCGCTGATCGCGGTCGGGGAGTTCGCGGAGAAGATGATGGGCCGTACGCCCGACTACATCCGGGTCGTGCGCCCCGTCTCCGGCGGCACGGTGGTCGACATCGAGATGGCCCAGCGCATGCTGCGCCAGTTGCTGGGCGACAAGGTGCGCCGCACGCTGCGCCGCAAGCCCGTCCTGCGCGCGGCGGCCTGTACGCCCCACGACGCGGACCCGCTCGCCCAGCGCGCCACGATCGAGACGCTGGTGGGCCTCGGCGCCCGCCGCGTGGAACTGGTCGACACCCTCATCGCGGCGGCGGTCGGCTGCGGTCTGCCCGTCGAGCAGCCCGAGGCCACCATGATCATGGTCTGTGGGGCGGCCGCCACCCAGCTGGCCGTCCTCTCCCTGGGCTCGGTCGTCAACGCCGTACGCATCCCGGTCGGCGGCGAGGCCATCGACCACGCGATCGTGCAGCACCTGCGCCTGAGGCACGAGCTGACCCTGCCCAGCCAGTCCGTACGACCGCTCCAGCTCGCCCTCTCCGGCAACGGCCTCACCCCGCACGGCCCCGCCTCCACCGAGATCCACGGCCTGGATGTGGCGACCGGCCTCGCCCGCTCGGTCCAGGTCGACACCGCGGCTGTGCGCGACGCCATCCAGACACCGCTCACCGCCGTGGTCGACGGCATCGGCAAGGTCCTCCGCGACTGCCCGCCCGACCTGGTGGCCGACCTCGCCGACCGCGGCATCATGATGGTCGGCGGCAGCGCCCTCCTCCCCGGCTTCGACCAGATGCTCCGCCACGCCACCGGCATGCCGGTCCACATCGCCGAACGCCCCGACGTCTGTGCCGCCCTCGGCGTCGGCGCCATGCTGGAGGGCCGCCTCCAGCCCCTCACACTGGACCCGGTGGGCGACTGACGGCCCGACCTCCGGACCTCCCCCTACCAGCCCCCGCACAGTGGCCGGGGCACGAGGGGGCGGCTGCCGGACGCACGGCCATCTGGCGGTCGCCTCCGTGAGCCCCTGATGCACCGCCGAACGCGCGTACGCCTCATTTCCGTGCAAGTCCCGTGACGCTAGGGTTGTTCGGATGACCGCGGCAGCGGAGGAGAGCGTGCGAATGGCGGGTCCCGTGCCCCGGATCGGTATCACCGGACATCGGGCGATCCCGGACGGAGCCCTGTCAGCCGTACGCTCGGGCATCCGGGCGGAACTGCGGGGCATGAGCGCGGCCCGGGCCGTGAGCTGTCTGGCCGCCGGCGCCGACCAGCTGTTCGCCGAGATCGCCCTGGAGTACGGCATCCCGCTGACCGCCGTGATCCCCGGCATGGACTACGAGGCCCACCTCGGCGACGACCGGGTACGGATGTCGTACCGCAGGCTCCTGAAGTGCTGCGCCGAACGCGTGCAGCTCCCGCACGAGCGCACCCATGACGAGGCCTACTACGCGGCCGGCCGCTACATCGTCGACCATGCCGACCGCGTGATCGCCGTCTGGGACGGCGCCCCGGCCCGCGGCCTCGGCGGCACCGGCGACATCGTGGACTACGCGCGGACCGTGGGGGTGCCGGTGACCGTGTTGTGGAGCCCGGGCGTCGCCCGCCCCTTCTGACGCTGCACCCCGACTCGCCCGCGCCCTGGCGCTTCGCTCCCGGACACCCCGTCAGGACCCGAACCGCACCAGCCAGTCCGTGTGCTGCGGCGAGACCAGCCGCTCCGCCTCCGCGACGGCGTCCGCCCAGCCGTCCTCCGTGACCGTCGTGCTCATCGCGACCCGCAGGGTCTCCAGGTCCTGTTCGACGAGGGAGTGCGCGTACGTGAGCGGGCGGTGGCGCCGGACCTCCTGCCAGGCCAGACCCGCCGCCGCCGCGGCGCTCAGCACACCCGTCAGGTCCCAGCGTCCGATGACGCCCAACGCCCTGAGCACGGCGGCGATCAGAGCCATCGACGTGAGCACGGCCGTCATCCCGGACCAGCGCACGGACGCCTGGTGCGCCTGGCCGGCCCGGTTGCCGTACCAGGTCAGCTGTTCCACCACCCGGTCGCGCAGATAGATGTCGCGCCGGGCCGCGAACGCCTTGGCCCGGATCGCCCGCATCACCGGTGTGATCTGCCCGACCCCGTACCCGGCCGCCCCTTCCCGCTCGTCCTCCCACCCCACCTTCCTCAGCTCGCTCAGCCGCTCCTCCAGCCGGGTGGCGAACAGCGCTTCCGGGTTGGCGACCCGGGAGTGGAAGGGCCCGCCGTGCGCCATGTACTGCCACGCCAGCGACTTGATCACCTCGGCGGCCGCCCGGTGGGCCTGCCAGTGGAGGCGGGCGCGGCGACGGGAGGCGTAGATGCCGAACGCGATCGTCAGCGCATAGAGCACGGCGGCGATCCATGAGGGAACGCGGCTGTTCACCCGCTCGGACATCGAGGCGGTCGCGGTGGCGAGGAGCAGCACGACCAGCTGGGTGCGGACCACCTTGAAGGATTCACCTTGATGGAGCAGTGCCATGCGGTCGTTGACCTGGAACAGCGGAGGAAGGTCGTCGTCATTCACTGTGGTGCTCGGGCCGGGGGTAACGGCCATGAAGGACCTCACACGGACATGCGGAGTGAACGGCAGGTCATGCTCTCGTCAAAAACTGAAATGCGCCAGGGCGCCTGTCCGGGGACGGGACCCCATTGGCGCCGAGAGACCGAAGCGTGTGGCCGCACCGGTCGACTACTGGTGCAGTGGGTCCCGCACCATCGTGGCGAAGACCGGCGAGTCCTCGAAAGGCTGTTGCTCGCCGATGTTCCGGTATCCCCAGGACTCGTACACCGCCTTCAACCGTCCGCCGGAGCGGGTGGGGTCGACCAGGAGCGTGGCGCGTTCCTCGTCGCGCTCGGCGAATAGCGTCTCGTGCAACAGACGGGAGGTTCCCGCACCCGCAGTGCCCCGGTACGCCTCGCGTACAAGGACCTCCTGGACGGCAAACGTGCGGCTGCCGGTTTCCCGGGTGAAGTCTTTCGAACTTGAGCGGTGCGCCGTCGGTACGCGCTGACTGCGCGTCACGATCTGTGATGGGTGGGGTGGTTGTCGGCCCTGGATGTGGGACGCCCGTGGTCCTGGGTGATCATTTCTGTTCTCTACGCAGAAAAATCACTGGGGAGCCACGGGCTTGGTCAACGATACGACGTTGCTGCTCGGCCTCGACGGGGTGTCCGTCATGCGGGTCGAGCGGTGCGAAGACGGTGGACGCCGGGTCCATCTGGCCACGGCGGATGCCTCGGCGCGGGCCTGCCCGGCCTGCGGGGCCTTCGCGTCCCGGGTGAAAGGCTCCGCGACCACCCGTCCCCGGGATCTCCCCTACGGCGAGCGCGGGCTGGAGTTCTTGTGGCACAAGCGGCGTTGGTGGTGCCGCGAGCCGGCCTGTCCCGCGGAAATCGTTCACCGAGCAGATCCCGCAGATCCCGGCCGGCAAGCGGCTGACCGGGAGGCTACGGAGTACGGCAGGACGTCGGATACGGGAGTGCCGGCTCCACGGTCGTCCAGGCCGCCCGTGAGCCCTGACCGCTGACGCTTCGCGGCCCGCAGCGTTGGCACCCCAAGCCGTGCCGGTTACTGCCGGGGTTCCGACTCGGCCTGGGCCACCCATACCACCGCCGCCGCGAGATCGGATGCCGTCCCGGCGGGGGCGTAGGTGAAGCCGTCCCACTCCTCCAGTACGCGCGGCTCGTCCGGCCGAAGGTGGCCAGCGCCACCATGCACCGGCCGGTGCCGCCGGTAGATGTCCATCGGAGGCTGGCGCCGCTTGTTGTACGCGGCCAACGGGTCGCCGGCGCCGACGCTCGGGACGGCGCGCGACGGCTGGTTCGGTGGCCCGGGTCGGGAGTGCTTGCCCATGGCTCGATGGTCTCAGGCCGCGACGGCGGTCGGCCGGGCCGCGGCGAGATCCGCCGCGCGGGCACGCACCTCGTCCACCGCGGCGGTCTTGTACGGGCGGGCGGCATCCAGCAGCGTGTTGAGGCGTGAGACGACCAGGGCCGAGTCGACGCGGGCTGCCTCGTCCAGTGCCTCCTGGGCCGACGCGGCGCCCTGCTCGGCCTCCCCTTCGGCGAACAGCGCGGCGGCCAGGCCGATGCGGTCCATGACCTTCACCCGCTCGAAGCCGGGCCTGCGCAGCGCGAGAGCCTCGGTGAAGTGGACGCTCGCGGGACTGCGGGGGCGGCCGATCCCGGCGAGATCGCGGGCGGATACCGCGCGGGCGCCGGCGTGCTCGGCGGCGTCGAAGTACGCCACCCAGTCCGGCACGTCCTGACCGAGTCCCTCGGCCACCAGTTCGTCAGCGCTACCGAGGTACCGCTCGGCTGCACGCTCGTCGCCGAGGGCCGCGTGCACCCGCCCGGTCTGGGAGGCGATCAGCGCCCTGGTCGCGGACATGTTGGCCTTCGCCGCTGCGACATCGAGCAGTCCGAGGGCGTCACCGGGATGCCCGAGGTAGATCATCTGGTGGGACATGCGGGTGACGATCTCCACCCCGCGATCCGGCTGCCCGGCCTCGGAGGCCGCGTAGATGCCGTACGACCAGTACCGCTGGGCGGTGGCGTACCGGCCGCTGTCGTGGCTGACCCACCCGGCCAGCGCCGCCAGGTCGGCGGTCGCCGCGAAGACCCGGGTCTTCAGCGACGGCGGGACGCCGTCCTGGACGCGGCGGGCGACTTCGGCGAGCTGGGCGACGATCGCGGAGCGGTAGAGGCCGCCGCCCTTGGAGGCGTCGGCCTTCGTGAAGAACGCGGTGACCTCCTCCAGCGCGGCGGTGGTGTCGGCGTCGAACCCCTTGGCATCGCGGCCCAGACGGCGGGCGGTGCCGCCCAGCATCCGCTCGGCGGCCAGGACGAGCGGGGCGCCGAGGGCGAGCTTGAGCGTGTCGCGGCGGTCGAGGAAAAGGTCCATCTGGGTCCATCCGGCCAATGTCTGGGCGGCTGCCTCGGTCAGCAGCGGGAGCTGGATGCTATCCAGCGTGGGCCCGATGGCCGTCAGGCCGAGATCGCCCGGGGTGAGGGGCTGGCTGACCGCATCGGACAGAACCGATGCGAGCAGGGCGGGGACCGGTGGGCGGGGGCGTTCGCCGTCGATCCAGCGGCGGATGCGGGTGGCGTCCGGGGCGATCTGCCGGTGACCTCGGGCTTTCGCTTCGGCTGCGACCCGGCGGGCGATCTCGCCGTGCGACAACCCGCACACGGCGACCCACAGCGCGAGATGCGGATTGCTGGACTTGCTGGGCACCTTGGCCTCACCCTCCCCGACGGCTGTCACGGAGCGTGGCAACTTCGCCACGGTTCGCGGCACCCACGGTACTGGTCACGGGTCAGGCCAGGGGCAGATTCTGCTCAGGCGGTAGCCGCCCGGCTATCCGCATGAGGCAAGGGGAAGGGAACTCGCATGACGACGCTTGCACCCCAGGCTCCGTGGGCGGTCCGGCTGGTCACCGACCGGCTGCCGGCCGGTCCGCCGTCGTACGCGGCCGTGACGCTCGACCCGTCGACGCAGACCGCCCGCTACACCGACGCCGCCGGTCAGCCGATCGAGATGGGCGGGCACGGCACGTCGAAGACGACCGGCACCGCGTCGATGTCCGGGGGCGGCGACGGGCAGAAGCCGCAGCCGCAGACCCAGGACGACCACACCACCGACTACGAGTCGGACTGACCGATGGCCTCCACCGTCCTGGTCGTCACCGCGCTGGAAGACGTCACCGCGGACTGCGTCATCGCCGCGCTGAATGAGCGCGAGGTGCCCGTCGTCCGCGTCGACCCGGCCGACATCGGCCCCGGCCTAACCTTCGGCGCCCGCATCGGCGCCGGGGCGCCGGCCTGGGCCGGGCGGCTGGTCACCGGCAGCCGGGAGGTGGAGCTGGGGGAGGTGGCGGCGGTGTACTACCGCCGCCCCACCCCCTACGCCGCCCGCTACCAGCACCTGCCCACCCAGCAACGCGACTTCGCCGCGGCCGAGGCTCGCCACGGGCTCGGCGGCGTGCTGAACCACCTGCACGGCGCGTTCTACGTGAACCACCCGTCGGCGGTCACGGCCGCGGACTTCAAGCCCGCCCAGCTCCAGCTCGCCGCCCAGCTCGGCCTGACAATCCCGCCGACGCTGGTCACCAACGACACCGAGCAGGCGGCCAAGTTCGCCGCCGACCACGGACCCGTCATCTACAAGACGTTCCGCGGCCTGCCCCGGGACGAGGACGGGCACACCGGCGCGATCTGGGCCCAGCGCGTCGCCCCCAACACCTTCGACGACTCCCTCGCGGTGACCGCGCACCTGTTCCAGGCGGAGATCCCCAAGACCGGCGACGTGCGGGTCACCGTGGTCGGCCGCCGCGTGTTCGCCCAGCAGATCGCCGCCCCGGACGGCGCGTTGGACTGGCGCCGCGGCAACTGGGACGCCCTGCTCCACGCACCCATCCCCGTCCCGGCCGTCATCGAAGCGGCTCTGCACAGTTACCTGTCGGCGTTCGGCCTGGTCTTCGGCTGCTTCGACTTCGCCGTCACCGGCGACGGCCAGGAGAGCGGGGACTGGACGTTCATCGAGTGCAATCCCAATGGCCAGTGGGGCTGGCTCCCTGACGCCGACGACATCACGACGGCGTTCGCCGACTTCCTGAGCACGAGCACGGAAGGAGGCGGAGCGCGATGATGCCCGCCGACCTGGAGACCGACGCCGAACGGCTGCGCGAGGCAATGACGAAGGCCCTAGCCGAGGACGGCATGCTCGCCGATCCCGGCTGGCGGGCGGCGGTCGAGCGCGTGCCCCGCCACCGGTTCGTTCCGGGCTTCTACCTCCCCGCCGACGAGCGCGACGGGCAGGGGCTGACGGTATGGGAGCCGGTCACCACCGAAGTCGACTATGGCCGGTGGCTGGCCGCCGCCTACTCCGACACCACGCTGATCACCCAGTTCGACGGCGACGAACCGGACTGGAAGCAGCCCGCCGTACGGCACGGCGGGGCGCCCACCTCGTCGTCCACGCTGCCGTCGCTGGTCGTGCGGATGTGGGCGGACGCGGACGTGCAGGAAGGGCACACGGTGCTGGAGATCGGCACCGGCACCGGCTACTCCACCGCGCTCGCCTGCGAACATCTCGGCTCCACCGACGTCACCTCGATCGAGGTCGACCCCCACCGGCTGGAGCAGGCGGCCAGCGCGCTGTACGGGTGCGGGTACATGCCGACGCTGGCGGTGGCGGACGGGCTGTACGGGTACTGGCCGGAGGCGAAGTTCGACCGGATCGTGGCCGCCTGTTCCTTTCGGGCCGTGCCGCCCGCGCTGCTGGCGCAAGCCCGGCCGGGCGGGAAGATCCTGCTCACCCTCTCGGGGTGGCTCTACGGGTACGCCCGCGTCCTGCTGACCGTGAAGAGCGACGGCACCGGCGATGGCCAACTGCTGGGCGGCACCGTCTCCTTCATGTCCGCGCGTACGCACGCGGCACCGGCGTTCGGCAACCCCGCCCACTGGGCCGCGGGCCTGCCCGACACCGGACGGGCGGCCCGGCACACCCCGGAGCGGATCACGGCCGCAACCGAAGAGGCGTTCCACCTGCGGTTCCTCGCACAGTGCGCGGTGCCGGACACGCAGATGACGACGGTCGGCGAGGTGGTGCACCTGGTCGACGTGGTCACCGGCTCCGCCGCCACCCTCACCCCGCGCGAGAGCCGATGGGAGGTCCGCGAGGGCGGCCCGGTGAAGCTGTGGGAGCAGATCGAGCGTGTCCTGAGCGCGTACGACGAGGCAGGCCGGCCGGGGCCGGAGACGTTCACCCTGCACGTCTACGACGGCGGGCAGCACCTGCGGCATCCGCAAATGCCCATCCTGCCCCTGCCGCAACCCTGACCTCGAAACTCCCTCTGCAATACCGAATTTGTAACCGAGACATTGGCAGCTGAG
>NZ_JAEMUX010000084.1 GCF_016598475.1 Streptomyces adelaidensis | reverse complement strand
GGCAGCGGCAGCGGCAGCGGCAGCGGCAGCGGCGAATGAGCGTTGAGGGAAGGACCGGCGAGGACGGCGGCCTCCCGCCCCGGATGACGCTGAGGGTCTACACCGTGGACCGTACGGGCCGCGTCACGAGCGACTCGGGCACACATGGTTTCGAGGGCGGCGACGCCGGGACAGCGACCAGTCTCGGGCAGGAGTTCCCTGCCTGTGTGTGCCCGCACCACCGGGTCGCGAGGACAGCACGATGAGCGCTGCGAACGCCGAGCGCCTTCATGTCTCCCCCGTGTGTGCCGTCGCTGTCCGACCCAGATACGAGGACCTGCACGTGGGGTGCCGTCAGACGGAGGACGTTCCTCTGCCTTCGTCACCGGACTCCTACTCGTGCGTCGACGCACCTGCCTGTGTCACGGCTACAACCGCCAGGGCTCCCCCTCCCTGCCGGACTCCGTCCGGTGCTGACCACCACACCAGACCTATACATCCCCATGAAAGGAGCAGGTCTTGACCGTTCCGCTCCCGAAAACCGACGTGGACTGGACCGCGCTGCGGAACTTCGCGGCATTGCGCGGACAGCTCAGGGTCTCGCTGACCCCCGTCTGCAACCTGAAGTGCTGGTTCTGCCACAACGAGGGCGACGTGCCGCCGCCGTTCACTCACCTGCACCGCGACGCCAAGCCCCGTGCCCGCGAACTGACCGCTGACGACTACGTGAACGTCCTGCACGAGCTGATCGGCGCCGGTCTGAAGCGGGTCTACTTCACCGGCGGCGAGCCGCTGGCGTCGAATCTGGCGCGGCCGGTCCTCACTCGGCTCCCCGTCCACGGCCCGGACGTGTCCTACACACTGATCACGAATGGCCTGCTGGTGCGCAGGCATCAGGACTGGCTCGCCACGACCGGCCTGGACAAGGTGAAGGTCTCCCTGCACTACTTCTCCGACGACTCCTTTCGGGCCGTTGCCCAGACCCGCGCCGGCATTGCGACCGTCCTGGACGGCATCGAGGCCGCCCGCGAGATGTTCGAGCGGGTGGAGCTGAACACGCTCATCCAGCGCGAGAACGAGCACGAGCTGCACGACATCCTCGCCTTCGCCCTGGAGCGCAGGCTTCCGGTGCAGTTCATCGAGCTAGTGGACACCGACTTCAACGCCGACCAAAGGTCCTCGGCTGTCGGGGCCCAGGGCATCATCGATCACCTGCGCACCCTGACCAGCGAGGAGGAGACCGAAGTCTCCGGCACCGGGCAGGGGCGGCGGATCTTCCGCATCGACGGCATCGAGATCGACGTGATCCAACGCGAACTCGGGCGCCACCACGTCGGCCAGTGCGGCACCTGCCCGGTCAGGGCCAAGTGCGTGGAGGGCTTCTGGGCTCTGCGCCTGGACCACGCCGGTGGAATCCAGCCCTGCCTGTTGCGGGACGACCTCCGCATGGACATCCGGCCCCTGCTGGCTGATGCGGAGCAGATCCCCGCGGCCGTGGCCCAGCACGTGGCCGCCTTCACCGAGGGCACCCTGTGAGCACCCTGCGCGCCCCGTACATGCCTGGGGCAGATGAAGGGCGACAGGGGTCGTTCGTCGTCCTGGAAGGCGTCTCAGGGGTCGGAAAGTCGACGCTCGCCCGCCTGCTGGCCAAGCGGCTCGGCGCCACGGAGATCCACACCCTCACCGATCCGCACTCGGGCTGGTCCGGCACGGTCAACCGGGAGCTTCGGCCGCTGCCGCAGTTCGCTTTCTACCTCTCCGGCCTCCTGCACGTCTCCGACGTTGTACGACGGCACCTCGGCACGGGGCCGGTGGTCGCGGACCGGTACGCCTCCTCGGTCATCGCCTGTCACGCCGCCGTCAACTGCGTCGGCCTGGACCAGGTACGAGAACTGATCGCCCCGTTCCTGCCCTACCTCGTGGCGCCGGACGCCACCTTCCACCTCGTCAGTTCCGACAACTCGTTGAAGGAGCGGATGAGCACCAAGACCGACGTGAAGCAGGACGACACCGATCTGTTCGACATCCCCGGCCGCCTTGCCCGACTCCAGGAGAACTTCCAGTCCGTCGCCGAGACCGATCCGAGCGCGGTCATGCTCCCCACCGACGGCCGCAGCCCGGAGGACCTGGCGGACATCATCGTCAAGCACCTGGAGGGCAGGCGTGCTCAACCCGATCGATACTGATGCCGTCATCCGTGCCGGACGCGTCGCCGGGGCGTTCCCGAGCGAGATCCACGAAGGCGTGGCCTGGTGGGCTGCCGCCTGCTTCGTCGTGGTCAGCCGGGCCCGGCAGCTGGCCGTGGCCCACGACTCCCACCCCGCCACGGCCGAATTCCACCGGCGGTTCTGCCGGGGGGCCATCAACGCCCAGCACTTCGGCTGCCAGGTCTCCAGCCTCGGCCCGGCCGACGAAGCCCATCTCCTGCACGCCATGAAGGAACTTGGGGGCGTCCCCGGAGCCCTGCTGACAACGGCCGACGACGACGGTCGGCAGACCGTCACCATCCGCCTCTACGACGCGGACGGCCAACCGATCACCGAGGACACCGGCCTGGCCAGGCTGCGGCAGATGATTGCCTCCGACCGGATCCCCATCCCGGTGAACGACCAAGCCAAGGGCAGCATCATCGAACGCCGCGACCTGGTGGAGGCGCTGTGATCGACGCGGCCGAAGTCATCCGGAGCGGCACCAGCATCCTGTTCGTCACCCTGGACTCCCTGCGCTACGACGTCGCCCGTGCGGCCCTGCACGCCGGGCAGACCCCGAGCCTGGCGAAGATCCTGCCGAGCGGGGTGTGGGAGGAACGCCGCACCCCCGGAACCTTCACCCTCCCCGCGCACATCGCGTTCTTCTCCGGCTTCCTGCCCAAGCTCCCGCAGCCCGTACAGCCGCCGCGGCTATGGGAGTGCCGCCCGCCCATGTTCAAGACGGTCGATGCGGGCACGTTCGTCTTCGACGCGCCGGATCTCCTCACCGGGCTCGCCCACTACGGCTACCGCACCGTCTGCATCGGTGGCGTGACCTACTTCTCGCGGGAGACACCTCTCGGGTCGGTGCTGCCCGACATGTTCGAAGAGGACCACTGGCGGCCCGAGTTCTGTTCCCCGGAGCCCGACTCCACGCGCCATCAGGTCGACCACGCCCTGACCGTCGCCGAGCCGTACGCCAACCGGCCGCTGTTCCTGTTCGTCAACGTCTCCGCCACCCACGTCCCCCACGGCCACTACACCGACGGCAGCGGCGACTCCTGGCAGTCCCAGGCCGCCGCGCTCGCGTACGTGGACGAACAACTCGGCCGTCTGGCCGACGGACTCACCGGCAAAGGGAGATGGTTGATCATCATGTGCGCCGACCACGGCGACGCCTTCGGTGAGGACGGCTACCACGGCCGTGGCATCGCTCACCCGACCGTGCTGAACGTGCCGTTCGCGGCCTGGCTGTCAGAGTAGGCGGCTACGCTCCCCGGCCATGACCGACACCTCCCGACGGGAGGCGGTGCGCGACGCCTCCGTCATCGTCGCCCGAGACGCGAACGGCATGGTCGCCGTCCTGACCGCCGAATTCCCCCAGCACGGCGGCGAGTACGTGTTCCTGCCCGGAGGGCGCCGGGAGGACGGCGAGACACCGGAAGAGTGCGCGCGGCGCGAGCTGCGCGAGGAAGCCGGTGTCACAGCCCAGACCTGGCAGCCCCTCGGCTCGTACGCCATCACCCTGAACTCCCCTGCCCGCATCCACCTTTTCCTGGCCGAAGGTCTCACCCGTGGCCCGCAGCAGCTCACGCCCAGCGAAGAGAGCTTCAAGCTCATGTGGTGGCCGATGCCGGACGCGATCCGGGCCGCCGCCGAGGGACGCTTCCTGCTGCAGGGGGGCCCGCTGGCTCTGCTGCTGGCTCAGCAGGTCATCGCAGTCTGAGAGGAACCGATCCCGGGCGCCGCCCGACAGCCTGGTCGCGTCATTGCCCAGCTCAGCGGATACGCCCCTGTCTCGCAGGCTGAGGCGCCGACACCCGGAGCCCTGGCGGTGGGCCCCTGAACAGCCCTGCGCCGGCTTCCTGTCCTCGGCCCGGAGGACAGGGGCCAGCCCCTGCGAAGAGGAATCACCTTGCCCGCACAACACGACATCGCCGCCGAGACAGAGCTGTGGGACACCTTCGCCGCTTCCGCCTTCAAGGAGGACGCGGAGCCGATTTTCTCCCGGACCCAGTACGCCGGTCACGGACCCGGTCCGGAGCTGCTGGGCGACCCGCGCTCCGTGCTGGAGATCGGCTGTGGCACCGGCCGCGCCCTCGCTCACCTCGCTGAGCACGGCATCGCCGCTCGGGGTGTCGACCTGTCTCCCGTCATGGTCAAGAAGACCACCGCGAAGTGGGCCCGCACCGGCGCGGAGTTCGTGTGCTCCGAGGTGCTGGAGTACCTGAGCGAGCACGAGGAGGTGTACGACGCGGTCTACTCGATCTTCGGCGCCGCCTGGTTCACCGACCCGGGCCGTCTCTTCCCCCTCGTCCGCCAGCGGCTCAGGCCCGGCGGCGTCTTCGTGTTCTCGCAGCCGCCGGCCATCCCCGGCGCGTACGGGCCGCAGGGCATGTACAAGGGAGGTTTGGCCGGAAAGGCGATGTTCACCTACAGCTACCGCCCGGCTGGGAGCGCCTGCTCACCCGGGCCGGGTTCGCCTCAGCCGACGCGCGCGTCCTCGACGCGCCTCACCCCGGGCACATCGGGACGCTCCTCGCGCGCGCGATCGCCCCATAACGGACCCGGTCAAGAGAGTCTGCGTGCTTCGGTCTGACGGGCTGGTCCGAGGAGCCGACGGGCGAGGCGGGCACCGCGCGGAGTTGATGTGAAGCGCATGGTGAACTTGCGTTCGAGGGCGGGGCGCTGTGGCATATGCCCGCTCAGGGGGATGACTTCACGAGGTCACAACTCGGCTTACGCAGTATGGCCCTTGGAGCGCGGAGCTACTGTAGGTTCCTGCCATGAAACAGGGCAAAGACGTCGAGAATCCCGAGTCGCGCTTCTCCGCGGTGCTGCTGGCGGCAGCAAGGCTTCCGGGTGTGCGTATCAACAGGGAGGCGTACCTCCGAAGTGCGCTGGCTCGCCACTGCTCCGAGGACGACATCCGAAGAGCGATAGAAGAGACTCCCGCGGCGGCGGGCATCAGTGTCGAGGTTCTCGACAAGGTGGCCAACGACTCCATCCGCTACGAAACCGCCAAGGTCAGCGCTCTCTCCGCCGCCGCCGGGATACCCGGCATCTTCGCCCTTCCCGCCACCGTGCCCGCCGACGTGGCCCAGTACTTCGGCCACATGTTGCGTATCGCGCAGAAACTCGCGTACCTCTACAGCTGGCCTGATCTGTTCTCCGACGAGGGTGACGGCGTCGACGACGCGACCATGGGGGTGCTCACGCTGTTCTTCGGCGTGATGTTCGGCACCCAGTCGGCGAACGCCGCGGTAGGGAAGGTCGCGGGGTTGATGGCGGAGCAGGTCGCCAAGAAGCTGCCACAGAAGGCGCTCACCCAGGGTGTCGTCTACCCGATAGTGAAAAAGGTCGCGGCATACCTCGGCGTCCAGATGACGAAGCAGTCGTTCGCGAAGACAGTCTCGAAGGCCATCCCCCTCGTCGGGGCCGCTGTCTCCGGTGGGCTCACACTTGCGACCTTCCTTCCGATGGCCAAGAGGCTGAAGAGGCACCTTTCCAGCCTGCCACTGGCGGAACCGTCGCACCGAGTTACGGATGGGGAAGTCGTGGACGGCGAAGTCGTGGAAGACCACGGGCCTTTCGCCACAGCACACACCGAGGAGCACGGCGCGGACACCACTGCCGTCAAGCTGGAGGAACCTCGGTCATGACAAGGCGAGCGCCCTTCTGCATGCCGAAGGGGTGGCCGATGCGGCGGGCGTTCTCGTTATCGCCGCCGCGGCGGTGATCTGTTGGCGTGAGGGCTCGCTCGTCACCCCGCCTCGCTGATCACCACGAACCGGGAAAGCCCGTCTGCGTGCCGGACCCCCTGGCCGGGTGCGCTTGCCGGGTTTCCGCGGCGTCTGCTTGCGTGCGCGTGAATGCTTGCCGGCTGTGCACGAGCAGCTCGCGCACCGAGGGGTTCTGCGCGTTCTTCCAGACCAGGGCGAGCAATGCCGGTGTCTCGACATCATCGATGGTGCGGGCGGTGAGCCGGTCGCCGTAGCTCTCGGCCATCGAGTCGCTGAGGATGGCGACGCCGAGCCCGCGGGCGGCGAGGTCGGCGATGGCATCCGCGGCGCTGGCCTGTAGCGCGATCGCGGGTCGGAGGCCCTGTGCGGCACAAGCGTGGTCGAATACCACGCGCAGGCCCGTGCCGGGTGGCATGCACACGATCGGGTAGGCCAACAGGTCGCGCAGGGTGACTCGTCGCTGTTTCGCCAGGGGGTGCCCGGCCGGGACTGTCGCGACGAGCCGTTCGCTGATGATCGTCAGCGCTTCCAGCCCGTCGGGGGTGGCGGTTGCGGTTCCGACGAGTGCCAAGTCGACGGCGCCGGTACGCACCCCTTCGAGGAGCCGGTCGGAGCTGTCCTCCAGCAGCGAGATCTGCACACCGGGATGCGCCTTGTGGAATGCGGCGAGGGCGTCGAACAGCGGGGTGAGGGTGCAGCCGATGATCATCCCGACGGTGACCCGGCCCCGGATCAGGTCGGTCACCTCGCCCACCGCCTGGCCGACCGCCCCGGCCGCGGCGAGTGCGGCGCGGGCGTGTTCGAGCGCGGCCTTCCCCGCGACGGTGAGGGTGACGGCGCGGGCCGACCGGTCGAACAGATCGGCCCCGAGTTCCCGTTCGAGCTGGCGGATCTGGGCGCTGACGCCGGACTGGCTGATGTGCACCCGCTCGGCCGCACGGGTGAAGTTCTGTTCCTCGGCGACCGCGACGAAGTATTCCAGCTGCCTCAAATCCATGACTGCGAATTCTAGTTGGTAGAAAATCCATCTGTTGGACTTCTGATTGGCGGGCAACCACGCTGAGAAGCGCCGGAGCCCGACACCAGGAGGAACCCATGCCGGAGTACGAGAAGGCCCTGCGGCCCGAAGACATCACCCGCTTGTTCGTCGAGCGCTCCAACGCCGGTGACGCGGCCGGGGTCGCCGCGCTGTACGAAGAGAACGCGGTGATGGCCTACCCGCCCGGCGAGCTGACGGTGGGGCGGGATGCGATCCGCGCGCTATGGGAGAAGGTGCTGGCCAACGGCCCCCGCTTCGAGCCGGAACAACCGCTGCCGACGCTGACCAGCGGCGACATCGCCCTCACCTCGACCCCACCGAAGGACGGGGCCGGCGCGCGGGCGCAGGTCGTCAGGCTCCAGCGCGACGGAAGTTGGCTGCGCCTGCTCGACCAGCCCGAGTTCGTCCCACCCACCCGCTGACCCCGTCGCCTCCGAAAGTCCGCGAGGACGGAGGCTGTTGAGTGAGATCTTGAGGGCCCATCGACCCGAGCACGGCCCCTCTCCTCCCGCTACGGTCTCCGGATGACCGAACTCGACACCGTGCACGCCACCCGCGAGGCCTACGACTCCATGGCCCACACCTACGCGCAGATGTTCCACGACGAGACTCTGGGCGACCGTCCTTTGGAGCGCGCGCTGCTGAGGGCCTTCGCGGAGGTCGTACGGACGAACGGCGACGGCGAGGTCGCGGATCTCGGCTGCGGACCGGGCCACGTCACAGCTCACCTCCACGGGCTGGGCCTGAACGCCTTCGGCGTCGACGCCTCCCCCGTGATGATCGAGCTCGCTCGCGAAGCCCACCCCCGGCTGCGATTCGAGGTCGGCTCGATGGCCGCGCTGGACATCGAGGACGGCGCGCTCGGCGGGGTGCTCTCGCGGTGGTCCGTCATCCACACCCCGCCGCGGGATCTGCCCGCCGTCCTGGCCGAGTTCGCCCGGGTCCTGGCTCCGGGCGGGCACCTGTTGATCGAGTTCCCCGCCACTGACGGCCCCCACAAGGAGACGCAGGCCTACGACCACAAGGTGGTCACGGCCTACCGCTGGTCCCCCGACCGCCTCGCCGAACTCCTGCGCGATCACGGCCTGTCGGAGACGGCCCGCCTGGTGATCGAGCCCAGACCCACTGACCAACGGCAGTTCCCGGAAGTCCAGCTCCTCGCACACAAGGCGTAGACCGAGGGTCGATGTCCGTGGTGGCGAAGCGGAACACCATCGGCGTGGCAGGGGCAAGCCGGATGATCTCCTCGGCGGCGAGCGTCGCGCGCCGCGGGTCGCCGGCGACCGAAGAGGAACGGATCGCTGGGACGGACGGAGGGACGGACGGAGGGAGGGAGGGACCATGACCAGGCTCGCGTCGAGATCCTGGCCGACGAACCGCTCGGCAGCGACTTCCGCGAGGCGGCCGACCGCAAGTCCGGTTTGCGACGTAACGACAGGCGGAGCGACTAGAATTGACCGTACGTCACAAAGATGAGGCGCCGGGCAGACGGAGGTCGTACGTGGTGGAGCGAGAGCCCGACGGGGGGTTCGTATGCGAACTGGTTCTCCATGGGGATGTGAGAGCGGACGCGCCCACCGCTCTGGGGCAGAGGCTGGCTGAGGGTGGGGCCGCGCGGGTCGAACCGGTCCATGCCGCGCGGCCCGCGCCCGGACGGCGTGCGGGGGGCGTCGTCGAGGTGGCCACCCTGGCGGTGACCTCGCTCGGGACGCTGGTCGCGATCGTCGACACCATCCGGGGCTGGCTGACCGAGGAGCGCAACGCCCCATCGGGGAACGGGCCGGACGGCAGCGGCGGCGTCACCTCGATCACGGTGATCATGGGCGACGACAAGATGGAGATCATCCAGCCCTCCACAGCTGCCGAGGAGCGGCTCGTCGAGGCGTTCGTCCGGCGACACAGCGCCTCGTAGGCGCACCGTCATGAACGAGTCCGCCACGCTGAACGTCAGGGTCACCGAACAGACCTTCACCGATCGATACGACTACGAACTGCGGGCGGACGGCACCGACGGCGACAGTCCTCCGCTGGAGATGGAGTACACGGTCGAAGTCGACCGGGCACTGGTGAGCGGCTGCCGTGACCGGATCGACGACGCCTTGACGAAGGCGTCCGCCTGGGGGCCCAACCCAGAACCCGGTCTGCTCAGGGAGCTGGCCAAGTGGGGCAAGCTGCTTCACGAGCAGCTGTTCCCCCGGGTCCAGGGCAACACCGCCGAGCTGGTGACCCGGCTGTACGCGTCGACCGGCCCGGTCCTGGTACGCACGAACAAACAGGACGTTCCGTGGGAACTACTGCACGACGGTGACAACTTCCTCGGCCTCAAGCTCGATCTCGGGCGCCGCCTGGTGGGCAGACGCGCCGTCGTGAGCGGGCGCGGCGTCAGCCGGGTCGGTCGCGCGCTCATCGTCGGCGACACCCTCGGCGACCTTCCCTCCGCACGCGAGGAGGTGGCGCGGGTCGCGGCGTGGCTCGGCAGCCGTGGCATCGAGTGCAAGGTCATGCTGGGCCCCCAAGCGACGAAGCTCGACGTCGTCACGGAACTGGCCTCGGAGGAGGCGCCGTACGACCTTTTCCACTTCTGCGGTCACGTGGCGACCGGTTCCGGCACGACCGGACTGATGCTGCACAACCGGCAACTGCTCGGCGAGGTCGCCCTGCAGACACTCTCGTCGACCGGCGCGCCACCGGTGACCTTCATCAACGGCTGTGCCTCCGCAGGTGAGGGCGGACTGGCCAACATCTGCATGTCCTTCATGGCCCTCGGCTCGAAGACCGTCGTCGGCACCCGCACCGAGGTGGCCGACGACGGCGCCTGGCAGTTCGCCTCCGAGTTCTACGGGCGGCTGCTCGCGGGCGAGTCGGCCGGCGCCGCGGTCCGGGCGGCTCGCGGCGCGCTCCGTGGCCGGCCCGACGCCGCCTGGGCGTCCTTCATCCTGTACGGCAACCCGGCCGCGGGTATCGCCAAGGACGCGACGGCGGGGGACGAACCCTCGCTGCGGGAACGGCCGGAGGACGACCTGCCGATCGCTCTCGCCCCCGACGCACAGCGGCTGATGCGGCGGGTGCGCGCGTCGGCCGCCGACCGGAGCGCAATCGCCTCCGTCGATCTGCTGCAGGGGCTGCTCGGCGAGGCGGACATCCGGCAGCGCATCGAGGAGAGTATCGGGGCGGACGCCCTGGAAGCCTTCGACCAGCTGATCCAGGAGGTCCTCAGCCGCAGCTCCGCGACAGAGAACGGCGATCTTGGCCCGGTGGGTGTCCCGGTTCTGTCCGACACCGTCAACCGCGTCCTCGAAGAGGCCTCTGCCCTGGCCTCCGCCGACGGCAGGAGCACCACCACCACGGCCGACATCACGGCAGCCTTCGTCGCCGTGGGCGGCGGCATCTCCTCCCGGCTGCTGGAACTGTGCGGGGTGCCGCTGTCCCTGCTGCTGCCGGACAGCGCGCGGACGACGTCCGGCCCGGACACCACCGACAGCGGCACCGCCGACAGGGACCAGGACCCCCGGGGCACGGCGAACCCCGCGGACACGGCCGCGTCGGACACGGCCACGTCGAACGGCGGAGAACGGTTGCCGATGGACGACCTGAGCCGCGACACCATGGGCGTACTGCGGCTCGCCAACCTGCTGGCCAAGACCCGCGGCGAAGTCATCGGCACCTATACGCTGCTGCTCGCCTTCGGCGCGATGGGCAGTGAGACGCTGCGCCTCGGCATGCACGAGCAGGGGCCGGCCGGAGAGCGCGCCTACCGGCGGCTCTCCCGGATGCTCACCCCCCGACGCCGTGACCTGTCCCTCCGTGTCCACGACGTACTGGACCAGGCCCGTCGGCGCACCGCGGCCGACGGCGTCCCGTCCGGCCCCGTCGGCGAGGCCGCGATCCTGCTCGCCCTGCTGGAGGACGAGAACTCGTCGGGGCGTGAGCTGATCCGCAAGCTCGGGGTCGACCCCGAACTGCTCATCCAGGCCCTGGGCCGGGCTCGCTGACCTCGTCGGGCGTACCGGCTGCGCCGCCCGGCTCGGCCGGTTCCGCGAGCCGGGCGAGCCCACGGGCCGCCTTCGGGTCGTCCGGTCTGCGGTCCAGGACCTCCGTCCACTGTCGGCGGGCCTCGTCCGGGTCACCGAGAGCGAGGCCGGCCAGGGCCAGCGCGTTGCGCGCCTCGGTGTCGCCGGGGCACCAGTGCACCACCGCGGCGAAACAGTCCCGCGCGGCGGCGAGACGGCCCTCTCGCGCCGCGGTCAGCCCCCGGTTGAACAGGTGGGCGGGGCGGGCGTGCAGTCGCGCGTAGCCGGACAGGGGTGTGCCGCAGCCCGCGCAGGCCTCCGCCCCGTATGTGTTGTCCCGGCGGCACAGGGGCACCGGGCAGCGGACGGTCGTCGTCGCCGCTGTCATGCGCCGGCCATGGGGATGCCGGTGACGTGCTCCGAGTCCCCGGGCGCCATGAGCATGTTCTTCAGCCGGATCAGACGCTGGCGTTCCTGTGCGGCCTCCTGCTGCACACGGTTCGGGTCCTGGGCGATGAGGGCCTCCAGCCCGGCGAGCCGCATCCCGATCTCCTCCACCTCCGCACGGTGTCGGGGCGTGGCGGCGGGGGACACCTGGACCAGCCGCTGGACCTCGCTCAGCGTGTCCAGTGCCTGCCGCAGGAATGACGCGGCCATGTCGGCGTCGGGGACCGGCTGGTCGCTCGTGTGGTGCCGCTGCACCATCGCCCGGAGGTGGTCGAAGATGTGCTGGAGCTGGGTGATGACCTCCGAGTACGACCTCTGGTCACCGGACTCCAGGGCCCGTTCGCCGTGCTCCCGCTGGGCCTCGACAGCCAGGGCGATCTCCCGTTCGTCGTGCGGGGTCCCGGCCTCGGCGCTGACCGTGGCCACGTACCGGTTGCCCTCGACGCAGTCCTTGACGAGCTTCTCGAAGTCCGCCCTGGGCGGCTGCAGATCCGCGGGCCCGTGCTTGCCGACGGACTCGGCGATCGCCTGCATCTGCTCGAACTCGTGGCGCGCGAGCGCCTCTTCACCGCCTTCGTGGGCCGCGTCGAAGGCCGTGTGGGCCATGTCCATCTGGGTCTGCTTCACGTTGCGCTCGCCCGGCGGCAGAAACTCGACGCCCTCCTCGAAGCGGCGCAGCAGCTCGGCCACGTCCGCCCGGCTCGGCAGGTCGGCCTCCGGCGGCACGTCGACGACCGCCTCGAAGGGATGGTCGCCGATGGAGCCGCGCACGGTGATGAGCGAGTGCACGTCCATCTCCACATCGAGGTCGATGACCGTGCCCCGGGGGGTGGAGGACGACACCGGCACCGTGACGACCTGGATCTGGCGGGCCTGCTGGAACAGCCGGAACTCCACGGTGGTGGTGTCACCGGGGTGGGTGAAGTCGTAGCGGTCCTTGAACGGCAGCGGCCGCAGCGCGGGGATCAGCACATCGCGTTGGGTCCGCCCGTCCCGGGTGACCTCCAGCAGGATCGGCTTGGCGTTGATGGCCGCGCTGGTCGTGCTGCCGCCGGGCTTGGCCGCGACATCACGGTCGTGCACCACCGTCCGTCCGACGGTCGCCAGCAACTCGCCGTCGGCGTCGAACACTTCGACGGTGAGCAGGCCATGCGCGTCCGGCTCCACGGGGATGCGGGTGAACGCGAAGCCGCCGTCCGGCTTGAGCGGCGCCTCGTCCTCGTACTCCTCGGTGCTGAGCCGTACCGAGCCGCCGGTGAGATCGATGCCGGGGTCGAGGACCTCGACCGTGCCGCCGACCACCGTACGGTCCGAGGCCGTGACGACGGTGCCGCGGAAGCTGACGCGGACCGTCCGCTCCTCGTTCAGGATGTCCAGGCCGCCCACCGCCGAGGCACGCACCGCGGCGCCCAGCGCGACGACCGTGTCCACCTGCTCGTACACCGGCTCGACGCACTTGGCGCGCGGTGTACCGGGTGCCGGGTCCGGGGCGCCGGGGGCGGGCGAGCAGAACCGGCCGCGCACCATCTCGCGGACCAGCGGCAGATGGGTGGAGCCGCCGGCCAGGATGATCTGGTCCACGTCGGCCAGGGTGATCCCGGCCTCCCTGGTCGCCTGGTCCAGTGCCTCGTCGCAGTACTGGAAGGTGCGCTCCAGGATGGGCCGGGCGATGTTCTCCAGCTGCGCGCGCTCCACCACCGTGTCGATGACGATCCGCTGGCCGTCCTTGTCGGTCAGCCCTCCGGAGTCTCGGAGCATGTACTCGGTACGGTCCGACAGTCCCTTCTTCACGGACTCCGCGAGGGACTTCAGGCGCCTGAAGCGCAGCCGGTCCTCCGCGTCGTTCTCCAGGTCCAGGTCCATGGCCCAGTCGTCGGCCTGAATCAACTCCTGGAGGTGGCGGGCGAGTTCGGTGTCGATGTCGTCGCCGCCGAGCATGGTGTTGCCGCTGATGCCGAGCACCTTGAAGTCGGCCGCCTTGCAGCGCACCACGCTCACGTCGAAGGTGCCGCCGCCGAGGTCGTAGACCAGGAAGACGCCGTCGCGGGTGCCGGTCCGCCAGCAGTAGTAGCTCGCGGCGGCGGTCGGCTCGTGCAGCAGGTCCACGACCCGCAGCCCGGCGCTCTGAGCCGCCTTGCGCGTGGCATCGATCTGCGGCTGGTCGAAGTAGGCCGGTACGGTGACGACCGCGCGGTCGACGACCCAGCGCACGTCCGGGGTCTCGAACTCCGCGACGTCCTGCTCGATCTGCCGCTTCATCTCCCGCAGGATCTCGGCCGAGATCTCGACGGGGGTGCGCTCCTCGCCCGCCAGGTTCACCGTCCTGCGTGATCCCATGAGGCGTTTGACGGAGGTGACCGGTTCCGGCTCGCTGCCCACCCGCGCGAACGCCTTGCGTCCGACGACCAGTTCGCCGTTGCGCGGGTTGTGCCACACACAGCTCGGTGTGGTGCGGGCGTTCATGCCGTCCTGGTGGATCACGATGTCGGTGTCGGTCGGATTCATCACCGCCACCGCGCTGTTGGTGGTCCCCAGATCGATCCCGACGGCCTTGCTCACGTACTGCGTCATGCGTCGTCGTCCTCTGCTCCGGCGCTCGATGGGGCGCCCATGATCACTTGTCCCAGCCGTACGACCGTGCCGCGGTCGATAACGATCGGTTCCACGGTCTCCGCCACCACCTCGGCGGTGAACTCGGGCCCGTAACGCCACCCGGCGATGTCGACGACGTCGGCGACCGACTCGTAGGCATCGCCGAGGGGGTCCCGCGTGGTGATGTCCATCGCGTGCAGCGGTTCCAGTACCTGCTTCCTGGCCACGTGCAGCCGACGGCCCAGTGGCTTGGCGCCCGCCTCCTCCAGCGACTTCGCCGCCTCCCGCAGCAGACCGTCCAACCGCGCGACGTGCACGGCCAGTTCGACGAGGACCTTGCGTGCCCCCGCCGTCTCCTTGTGCACCCTGTTGCTCTCGCTCTGCAGGTCGGTCCAGTACCGCTGGAGCAAAGCGGCCATCTCCCGGCCCGGAGTGGGGGAATCCGGCGCCGCCGCCTCTTCGGCGCCTTCGGGCACCGGGCGCAGCTCGAACTCGTCCCAGTCCGCCGACGAGGAACCAGCCGAACCGAGGTCCGCCGAAGGGTGATCAACCGAAGAGGACATCGCGCACCTCCAGAGGCGGCTGCTCCAGATACAGCGGCACCGGCGCGTCGTCCAGGGCGGGCCGGATGTCGACCTCCGGCGGCATCAGCATCCCGTCCCGCAGCCGACGGGCCACCGCGGCGAGGTCGAAGTCCGCCGCCCGTGGCGCCTGCGCCCGCCCGGAACGTGTGTCGAACGCGACGGGACGGCGCCCGTACCGCTGCGCGAAGTCCGCCCACCGGTCGCCCCAGTAGTCCGCGCCCGGCGCCTCCAGCAGCACATGCAGTTCCCGCTTCTCGGGCAGGCCCAGCAACTCGTCCTTGGCCCACTCGGCGAGCGCGCCCGCGTCCTGCGCCCCGGTCAGGGCGAGTTCCCGGAAACGCTCCACCACCTCGTCGTCGCCCACCGACACGGGAAGTCCGAGGACGTGGAAGGGATTCGGCTTCATAGAGCTCCTTGTTCTCCTCTTGCTTTCATGTCTGATTTCTTCATGGTCAACCGCCCAGACGGTCTCGGAGAGATCGGGCCGTTTCGTCGGAAGGGTCGAGACGCATGGCTCGTTCAAGCACCGCACGCGCGGCGGAAATTCTTCCGGACCCGATGTGGCCCATGGCCTGGAGGACCAGGCACTGCGCACGGTCCTCATCGGTGCTCGCCAGTCCGTACGCTTCCTCCGCCGTGGTGAGCAGGCGGGTGTGGTTGTTCGCCTTCAACTCGTCGAAGGCACGGTCCAACCGAGCGCGGTACCGGGCATCCTTCAGCAGTCCGGGGGCGCTGTGATTGCCGGGATCCCACTTCAGCGCGTCTTCGTAGAATTTGACGGCGGCGAGGTTGCTTTCGCCCGCGACGAAGAGTCCGCGGTCCACGAAATGCTCGCCCAGCGCGGAGTTGGCCGGGCGATGTCCCTTGCCCGGCTCGCAGAGCGGGACGAGCGCGTCGGCGAATCTGCGGGCCCTTCCGGCCACTTTTTTCAATTCCTCATGCCTGCGCATCTTGTAAAGGCAGGTCTGCAGCTCGTTGTACCATTCGAGCCCGGTCTGCAGGAGCCGGATCAGCGGAATGCCGAGACCGATCATCGGTTCCAGCGCACGGATACCTGATTCGTAGTCGTTGTCGATCCCATCGGCCAGTCTCGCGATGGCGGCCGGGTCCCTGACGGCTTTCTCGGCGGTCTGGACGACCTCGGCGCACCACTCGTCGGTGACCGCACCGGCCAGCGCGGAGATTTCGGCCCAGCGCCCCGCGTCGACCGCCGGTGACCACGGGATGCCGAACTCCCCCAGCAGGTCACGAACGGCCGACGCCCCTGCGCGGGCGGCCTCCAGCACCCGCAGATGCAGCCGGGCCGTGTCCTGATCCCCCGCTTGCAGGGCCTCGGCACCCCGCTTGCGGTGCGTGCCGAACAGTTCCCGGCACACGGTGGCGCGCAGCCGGGTCTCCGCCTCGGGCCCGGAGGGCTCGTCGCCATGCTGCTCCCAGAATCCCTCCGAGCCCAGCAGAAGGGTCCACAGCACGGTCGCACGGGCGAGGTGCGCGCCGACGCGTGCGGTGGGTGCCGGCCCGCCGAGCGCCGTTTCCCGGTACAGCAGCGCCAGGGTGTGGTGGACCCGGACGTCGTACGCCCGGGTCCTCAGACAGTCCGCCCAGCGCCGTTCGATCCTCGTGGACTCGGCCGCCCGCAGGGCGTGGGCCAGCTTGGCGTCGCCCTCGATCAACGCCTCCAGGGCCGCGTAACGGCCGGGCCGTTCCCAGGGGATGATCCCCTGTTCCACGCCGGGGAAGAACTGATCCAGCAGGCGGCCGGCATAGGTGTCGAGTTCCCTGCCGCGGGCGAATGCCGCGGTGCTTTCGCGCGCGGGGAGGCGTTCCGTCGCGGGCTCGGGCCCGGCCTCCGGCAGCACGACGGCGGCCCGGTGCAGGAACTGCGCGCTTCGCAAGGGGTCTTCGGTGCGGTGGGCGGTCACCGCCCGGTGGCAGAGCAGCCGGGTGTACCGGGCGCGGACGTCGCCGTCCTCCCTCGCCTCCCCCAGGGCCCGCTCCCACAGCTCCGCCGCCGTCGCGTAGTCCCCGACGGCGGTCGCGCAGGCGGCCAGGCCCGCCGCGTCGAGCAGGGGCGGGTCCTGGGCCGACAACTGCTTGATCATCTCGGTCGGCGGGCGGACCACACCGGGACGGCTCCCGCGGCCGCCCCCCTTCCGCGCGCCACCCTTTCGCGCGCCACCCTTCCGCGCACCGCCCGATCCTCCCCCGTCCTCGGCGTGGGCGAAAAGCGCGGGCAGCAGCCGGGCGAGGTCGGTGACGGCGGTGAGGTCGCAGTCGGCCGCCGCCGCGGAGAGCAGTTCCAGGCACCGCTCCGGGTCGCTCTCGACGACACCCGCCGCGTGCACGATCCGGACCAGCGCGGCCTGCTCCCCGCTCCCGTCCGGTGGAGGCGCCGTGAGCGGGCGGCCGTCCAGGGTGTCGGCGAGCACGGCACACAGGTCACTGTCCGCCGGTGCCGCCCTCAACTGCCGTACGGCGGCGGCCCGGTCGCCCCGCGAGAGCACCTCCGCGGCGGCGGCCAGCGCCAGCACCGGATGCACGACACCGGACGGCTCCGCGGCCAGGACCGAAGGGCGGCCGGGCGCCGGCAGCGCCATCGCGGCGGCCATGACCCGATCGGCCAGCGTGTCCACCTCCGGCAGGGGGTGCCGCTCCGCCAGCGAGCGCACCAGCCGCGCGATGGCGTCCCGGCGATAAGGGACCTTGCTGAGCATGCCCGCGGCGGCGAGCAGGCCGGCCAGCGCCGTCACCGCCCGGGGGGACGGTTCGTCGGCCTCCTCGACCAGGGAGGCCAGCCGCCGGCACAGCTCCACGTCGGCGGCTTCGGGATCATCGGCCAGCCGGGCCAGGCCCAGGACCCATTCCGCCCAGGGGTGCTGCTGTACCGAGGGCGCCGGCACGGTCGGCCCGTCGCCCGGCGCGACGGCGGTGGCGTGGGCGGCCGTCCTGGCGGCCCGCAGCAGTACGGCCGTGTCCGGGGGTACGGCGTCCGGCTCGGTGGCCATGGCTCTGTCAAGATCCCGGGCGGCCTGCCGCGCGTGGTAAGGGGTGTCCTCGCGCTCCAGCGTGCTGCCCTCCCCGGCGATCCGGAGCAGCCGGATCGCGCCCAGCGCGTACGACGCCTGGGGCGACCGGTGGGCCGTCAGCCGCCCCAGCCCTTCCTCGACCACGTCGTCCCCCGCGCCGCCGACCGCCTCCGCCCACGTCCTGAGCAACTCCGCCTTCTCGCCGTTCAACCCGGCGAGCAGCCGGAGCGCGCGGGCCGGACGGCGTTCTTCCAGATGGTGCGCAGCCAGTACCAGCGCCGCCCGCTCGTGCCCCAGCGCGAGGGCCGCTTCGAGCAGCCGCCGCCCCTCCTCCGGCTCCCCGCGCAGCACCAGCAGCCCCGACCACAGCAACCGGTCGGCCCGCGGCAGCCGCCGGTACAGCGGTTCCCTCAGCGACGCGGCCATGTCCGCCTCACGCGCCGCCCGGCCGTACGCCGCCGCCAGGACGGTACGCAGGGCCTCCAGCCGTCGCGGTGCGCCGCCACCCTCCGAGGGCGGTGGGCCGGGGGTGCCGGGCGTCCGTATGCCCGCGGCCAGGTCACGGCGGACCCGCGCGATCGGCTCGTAGCCGGGCGGCACCGCCGCGGCCGCGTGCTCGGCGTCGGTGCCGGTCACGGCATGCGGCTCGGCGTCCAGCAGGAGACTGGCCAGCGCCCAGTCGTCCGGGTCCCGGGTCATCCTCTCGGTGAGGGACCAGAGCCCGGCGCGGTCGCCGGTCAGGAGCAGTGACCAGGCGGCGTGATAGCGCCACTCGGGGACGGAGGAGTCGTCCTTCGCCAGGGGCAGGAGAAGTGCGCGGGCCCGCGCCGCGGCACCTTCGAGCAGGAACAGGCGGCCTCGGGCGTAGTCGAGCCACGGCCCCGCTTCGCGGGGCAGGCCGAGCGCGCCCAGCCGGGCGGCGGAGGACGGGGGCGGCTGGTCGGTGTCCTGGTCGAACCAGGCCAGCGTCCGGGCGAGTTCGGCCGTCGCGGCCACGCCCGGCGCGGCCGTGCGGGCCGCGTCGAGAATCGGTCCGGGGATGCCCACGGCCTGACCGGCCCGTACGTACGTGATCAGCAACCCCAGGAGTGCCGTCTCGTCGTGCGGGTCCGCGGCCAGGGCCGCGAGGAAACTGTCCCCGGCCAGGTCGAGTTCCCCCGTGACGAGCAGCCGGTGGAGCCCGGCCGCACGGTCCGCCCCCGGCAGCCCGGCCGCCGCCAGCGAGGCCGCCTGCCGCAGCTGCTCCGGGTCCGAGGAGAAGTCCACCCGAGTCGCGTCGGCGACGAGCTCGAGGACCGCCGGTGGCCGTGGCCCGGCCCGGCCCAGCAGGTCGGCGTAGACCTCGATCCGGGGGGCGTCGCGGCGACCGGACCGGGCCAGTTCGTCCGCCAGTACGGCCCTGGCGGCGTCCTGGACCCCCTCCGCCCAGTACAGCCGGGTCAGCAGTTCGTCGGCCGGTAACGCCTCACCACGCCCGAGGCGGCCCGCCGCCAGTGGCCGTACCGCCTGGTCGAGGGGGATTCCAGCGGCCTGCGCCACCCGCCCGCCCAGAATCTCCAGCGCTTCGAAGTCGGCCTCGGTGAGCAGCTGCCCGTACGGCGGTCCTACCGTGGACCGCAGGAAGCCGATCCAGATCTCGGCGGCCGCTTCGGGGCGCTTCTCCATCGCCACGCGGAGCTCCCGCAACCGCGCCAGACCGCTGTGCGGATCGGTCTCCGCGAGGGCCGCCTTCCACTGTCTGCGCAGCCGCCCCGAGGACGAGAACAAGTCACCGAAGGACGAGGGCGGACTCATGTCGCCGTGCTCACCCCCTGTCTCTCTCGCGGCGCAGCTGATCCTCGAAGTGGGTCGTCTGATAGGTGTTCCCGGCGCGCCGGTAGGCGTCGGCCGTCCGCGACAACAGGGCGCACCGCTCCTTCCGCGTCCGCAGAAGAGCGCTGTTCCGCACCAACTGCCAGGCGGCGGCCAGCTGTCGCGCCGATCCGGCCGGGTCTCCACATGTGTCGAGCAGGCGGGCGAGTTCGTTCAGCAGCGCCAGCCGGAGGGCGGGCGAGAGGTCCGCCGAGGCGGAGTCCAGACACGTACGCAGGGTGTCGCAGGCGCCGGCCGGGTCACCGGCGGCGGCCTGTTCGCGGGCCTGTTCCAGCGCGCTCTCACCCGGGGGCGGGCGGCGGGTCCCGGCCTCGGCCTCGGCCAGCGCGTCCAGGAGCTCCGCCGCACTGCGGAAACGCCTCGCGGGTTCGACCTCCAGGCAGCGCAGCACGACGGCGTCGATCTCGCGCGTCACGGTGTTGTTCAGCCGGGACGGCGGGGGCGCCGTGTGGCCCTCCTTCTTCCGCTGGTACAACCAGTCGCCGTGCAGGGTGTCGGGCAGGCCGGGCGGCGGTACGAGATGCTCGAAGGGGAGCCGCCCGGTCAGCCCCTCGTACATCAACACCCCGAGCGAGTACAGGTCGGAGGCGGGCACGCTCTGCCCCTGCGAGGTCTCGGGCGCCATGTACGTGAGCGTGCCGGCGACTCCTGGCACGGTCCCGGACTCCAGCAGCCTGGCGGCCAGGCCGAAGTCGATGAGCCGTACGGTCAGGTCCGAGCCGAGCAGGACGTTGTCCGGTTTGAGGTCCCGGTGCAGCAACGGCTGGTCCAGGGCGTGCAGGCCGCGCAGCGCCACACAGATTTGCCGCGCCCAGATGAACAGCTGCTTGGCGGAGACCTTGTGGAAACTCCGGAACTGGGCGGCGAGCGTGGTGCCTTGCACGAACTCCATCACCAGGAACGCCCGGCCGCCGGCGTCGTGGGCCAGCCCCCCGTCGTACACATGGACGAGATGGCGGCGTGCCTCGGCGTCGGTCATCCCGTCCATCGCCTCGGCCAGCCGCAGCACGTCGGCGAACCGATGCCGGGCGTCCGCCTCGGTCATGCCCGCGTCCCTGGAGATCTTGCAGGCGACCCGGCGGACAGGACGGCCGAGGATGCGCTGCTCGCTGAGGAACACCGCTCCGAAGGCGCCTTGGCCGATCCATTTGGTGAGCACATAGCGGTCGTTGATCACCCTGCCCTCGAACGACCGCAGGTCCGTTCCGGCTCCGTCGTCACTCATGGCCCGGCCCCGCTTCCTTTCCCGCCGGGCCCTTGGGGGCGGGGCGGAAGTGGACGTGCGTCCGAGGTGCGCCGGCGCCGTCGTGGTGGAAGCCGAGCTCGATGCGGGCGCACCGGCGGAACTCGTCCTCCCTGCGCTCCTGTTCGAGGAGGATGGGGTTCTCGACCAGGTCCGACAGCAGCTTCGCGATGATGCGGCCGCCCTCCTTGCCGCCCGACTTCTCGTTCAGCGCGTGTCCTTGCCCGGCGGCGTAGCCGATCAGGGCATCGGGGACGATCAGTTCCTTCTCCCGTTTGACCGACCAGAACTCGCGCTGCCGGTCGACCAGCTTGCGGCAGATGCCGGTCATCGCGGCCAGGTCCAGCGGGCGGAAGACGATGATCCGGCGGATACGGGCCACGAACTCGGGAGAGAAGACAGGACCGCCGTGCGAGCCCCTCCCGACCTGGAGCAGCGCCTCCTTGACCCTGGCGACGATCTCGTCGTCGGGCCTGCCCTCCCGGGTCATCCGGGAGATGACCTCCTGGCCCGCGTTGCTGGTGAGGATGAAGATCGCCCGGTCGCCGTGGGCCTTGACGCCCCGCTGGTCGACGATCCAGCCCTCGTCGAAGAGATTGAGGAACGGCCGCCACACCTCGGGGTGGGCTTTCTCCGCCTCGTCGAGCAGGAACACGCAGTACGGGTCGGCGTTCAGCTCGTTGATGAGGCGGCCGCCGCGTTCGAAGCCGACGTAGCCCGGTGGGGAGCCGATGATCCCCGACACGCTGTGCGCCTCGGAGAAGTTCTCCATGGGGTAGGTCTGCAGGCGTTTGGAGGAGGAGTAGAAACCCGCGACGGTCTTCGCCAGCTCGGTCTTGCCCGTGCCGGTCAGCCCGGCGAAGAGCATCACCGAGGCGGGGCCGCCGCTCGCGCCCGCCAGACCCGCCTTGATCCGGCGCAGCTCGCTCGCGACGACCTCGACCGCTTCCTTCTGGCCGAAGACCGAGCCGCTCAACGCCTGTTCGTAGTCGGTCCGTTCGCCCCCCGTGCCGGCGATCTGCCCCGCGGGCACGCCCGACACCTCGGCGATCACCCGCACGACGTCGTCCGTGTCCACGACGGCCCGGGAGTCCCCCATCTGCGTACGGCGGTAGTCGAGGTCCTCACAGGCCCGGCGGAGCACCTTGACGGCGGCGAGCGGCAGCCGCTGGTTGAGTATGTAGTCCCCGGACAGGACGACCGCCCGGTCGACGGCCCGGTCGTCGACCCCGGCCTCGAACTCCGCTTCCAGCGCGTCCGCCGCCTGCCGGACCATGTCCCGGGCGGACGCCCGGTCCGGCTCGGTCATGTCGATACGGGTGGTGAGTTCGCGCAAGGCGTGGTCGGCGGCCAGCAGATCGTCGTACTCCTGGCCGGAGAGAACCCCCACGAGGTGGATCCGGCGCTCCTTGAGCGCACTGCGCAGGGCCGGTACGTGATCGGTGCCCTGGGGGCCGGTGAGGATGGAGCCGAGCCCGTCCAGGCACACGATGAGATCGGTGCGTCCGGCGACATGGGCGATGATCCGGGCGAGTCTGGCGCCGCTCTCGGTCTCCGGAATGTCGCGGCAGTCGACGCGCAGCAGCCGCTTCCGCCGCAGGAAGGGTAACTCTCCGGCGGCCGCGCGCCTGGCCAGTTCGCGCACCAGCGTGGTGGTGCCGACTCCGGCGGGGCCGGTGATCAGCACATGGTTGTCGGTCGTACGGTGCAGGGCGCGGCCCAGGGCGTCGAAGTAGCGCTCCAGGTGCCGGGCGGGTGCGATCCCCTGGGTTCGGGCCAGCCAGGTGAGGTCCTCGGCGGGCGGTGACTCCGGCGGTAACCGGAAGGCGACCTCGCGCGGTCCCGAGGCACGGGCCTCCCGCACGGACTGGGCGAGCAGCTCACGCATCCGGGCGAGGTCCACCCTGAGCGGGTCCGTCCGCAGCACCGACGCGAGCCTCGGCTGCGGATCCTCCAGCAGGGCGTCGAGCAGATGCGGTGTGTCGATCAGTTCGGCACCCCAGACCACGGCGGCGTGCCGGGCCCGTCGGAGCAGGTCGAGCATCTGCTCGCCCAGGCCGTCCCGGTGCAGCGGCGGCGTGTCCTTTCCGTGCTGGGACAGCCGGAAGGCGCCGCTCAGCATCTCCGCGACTTTCGCCAGGCCCAGCTGGGGCGGGATCTGGAGCCGGACGAGCCGCTCGGTCATCCCTTCGGTCTCGCTCAGCAGAGCCACAAAGCAGTGCGGGGGCAGCAGCCGGTCGTACCCCAACTCCCCGGCGCGCTCCGCGGCCTGCTCCAGAACCGCCCAGGCGTCCGCCGAGAACTCCTCGGAACGCAGCCGCCCGGTGGCGTCCAGCAGCGGGGGCGGCGGCTCGGTGCTGACGCGCACCCGGTCCCGTAAGGTCCGTGCGGCGGCCACGGTGTCGAGGATGCCCAGAAACCGTTGGTCACCGGGGTCGGGATGGTCCAGGACAGCGGCGACGAGCAGTTCGAGGCAGACCGGGCGCAGCCGGTCCTGGTCCTGGCCGAACTCCGCGGCGAAGCCGTCGAGGGCCGCCAGGGTGTCCGCCGCGAACCGCTCACGCCGTCCGTCGAAGTCGAAGCTTTCTCCGCCCCGGTTCTCGGGGTTGTACGCCGCGATGGTCTCCAGCACATGCCGCGGTTGGGCGCCTTCGGCGAGCGTGAGCGCGAGTGCGGACAGCACCGCCTGGTCGCCGGAGTCGATCGCGGCGTACAGGATGTCACTCGGGCGGACCGTTCCCGAGCAGCGCTGCGTCGCCACCGCGAGAACGTCGATCGCGCGTTCGTCCAGCAACGCGTGTGGAGTGAAGATCCCTTCCGGGAAGAGCGACAACACGACAGCATCCCCGTACCCGTTCCCGGCACACCGTCCTCCCGGAGCGGGCCGGAGCCAGTGGCAGTTTCCCCGTTGCCCCGCCAGTCTGGCACGGAGAACGACAACACTGGTCGCCAATGGAGGACATCACCCCGATAGGTTCACAACACCACGGGGGTGCTGGCTGTCGCAGGCGTCATCGGGTCGCCGGGTCGCCGGGTCGCGCTGTGCGGACGAGCCGGGAGGGCCTGCGCCGGTGCGGTGTCCGTCGATGAACTGCTTGGCCGGCGCGGGCGGAAACACCTGAGGCCGGCTCGACGTGGTGGGCGTCGAGCCGGCCTCGCCGGTGGAGTCCGTGGAGCCAGGGGAGTCGGTGGGCGTCAGTCCGTGCCGAACTCCATCGCCGCGCGGTCGAGCAGCTCGTCCGCGTCGGAGCCGGTGGTCTCGCCGCGGGAGGCGATGGCCTCGGCGCCGCCCTCGGGCAGCTCCTGCATCGTGCCGATGAGGCCGGTCGCGGCGGCCTGGGCCGCGCCGATGGAGGTGTTGGCGGAGCCGAGGAGGCCGAGGACGGCGTACTGCTCCAGCTTGGCGCGGGAGTCGGCGATGTCGAGGTTGCGCATGGTGAGCTGGCCGATGCGGTCGACGGGGCCGAAGGCGGAGTCCTCGGTGCGCTCCATGGAGAGCTTGTCGGGGTGGTAGCTGAAGGCGGGGCCGGTGGTGTCGAGGATCGAGTAGTCCTCGCCGCGCCGCAGCCGCAGGGTGACCTCGCCGGTGACGGCGGAGCCGACCCAGCGCTGGAGGGACTCCCGGATCATCAGGGCCTGCGGGTCGAGCCAGCGGCCCTCGTACATCAGCCGGCCGAGGCGACGGCCCTCGGTGTGGTACTGGGCGAGGGTGTCCTCGTTGTGGATGGCGTTGACGAGGCGCTCGTACGCGGCGTGGAGGAGGGCCAGGCCGGGGGCCTCGTAGATGCCGCGGCTCTTCGCCTCGATGATGCGGTTCTCGATCTGGTCGGACATGCCGAGGCCGTGGCGGCCGCCGATGGCGTTGGCCTCCATGACGAGGTCCACGGCGGAGTCGAACTCCTTGCCGTTGATCGTCACCGGGCGGCCCTGGTCGAAGCCGATCGTCACGTCCTCGGTGAGGATCTCGACCTCGGGGTCCCAGAACCGGACGCCCATGATGGGCTCGACGGTCTCGACGCCGGTGTCCAGGTGCTCCAGGGTCTTGGCCTCGTGGGTGGCGCCCCAGATGTTGGCGTCGGTGGAGTACGCCTTCTCCGTGCTGTCCCGGTAGGGGAGCTGGTGGGCGACCAGCCACTCCGACATCTCCTTGCGGCCGCCGAGCTCCGTGACGAAGTCGGCGTCCAGCCAGGGCTTGTAGATCCTGAGGTGCGGGTTGGCGAGCAGGCCGTAGCGGTAGAACCGCTCGATGTCGTTGCCCTTGAAGGTGGAGCCGTCGCCCCAGATCTGGACGTTGTCCTCCAGCATCGCCCGGACCAGGAGCGTGCCGGTGACGGCGCGGCCGAGGGGGGTGGTGTTGAAGTAGGCGCGCCCGCCGGAGCGGATGTGGAACGCGCCGCAGGTCAGTGCGGCCAGGCCCTCCTCGACCAGGGCGGCCCGGCAGTCGACCAGGCGCGCGATCTCCGCGCCGTAGGCCTTCGCGCGGCCGGGCACGGAGGCGATGTCGGGCTCGTCGTACTGGCCGATGTCGGCGGTGTAGGTGCAGGGGACGGCACCCTTGTCGCGCATCCACGCGACCGCGACCGAGGTGTCGAGCCCGCCCGAGAAGGCGATGCCGACGCGCTCGCCGGCCGGAAGAGAGGTGAGGACCTTGGACATAGGAAGATTATGCACGCTAACGCATGATCATGCAAAGCCCCTTTCGAGCGCGGCCCTCCGCCGGCTTCGTCCTTGTAGGGTCGCCCGTCATGGCTGAGGACTGGCGGGCGGACCGGATCGGCAGCGCACTGCGGGGTGGGAATCCGACTGTGGTGCGGAGGATGGCGGCCGGGTTCGCGGCGATCGGGGACGTGCAGTTCCTGCCGGGGTACTCGGTGCTCCTGGTGGACGATCCGGCGGTGGGGCGCCTGTCGGAGCTGCCGAGAGACCGGCGGACGGCGTTCCTGGCGGACATGGACCGGCTCGGGGAGGCCGTCGAGCGGGCCTGCGGGCGGCTCGATCCGGCGTTTCGGCGGGTCAATCTGGAGATCCTCGGGAACACCGACCCGTTTCTGCACGTACACGTGTGGCCCCGGTACGAGTGGGAGCCGGAGGAACTGGTCGGCAGGCCGGTGTGGCTGTACCCGCGGGAGCGGTGGAGCGACGAGCGGTACGCGCACGGGCCCCGGCACGACCGGCTGCGCGAAGCGATCGGTGAGGAACTGGACCGCCTCGCGACACCCTGACGACCGGGGACCGGGGACCGGAGACCGGAGACCGGGGACCGGGGACCGGGGACCGGAGACCGGGGACCGGAGACCGGGGACCGGGGACCGGGGACCGGAGACCGGGGACCGGAGACCGGGGACCGGAGACCGGGGACCGGCCGACTACAGGAGCCCTTTCGGCAGCCTGACCCCCGTACCGGACAGGTGCCTCAGCGTCGCCGCGATGGAGTGGCAGTCGAAGAGGGCGGAGTGTTCGGCGCCCGGCGCGGGGGACGGCAGGCCCAGGACCTGCCAGAGGCGGCCCGAGTTGGTGGCGGCCGTGGTCGGGGCGACGGTGTTGAGCCAGGGGCGGATGTTGAGGAAACCGGGGGCGAGGGCATTGTGCTTGATCTCTTCGCCCCGGGCGCGGGCCCAGCCGATGTTCTCGCCGAGGACGAGCATGTCGTTGCCGTAGGAGAGGACGGATCCGCCCTGGCAGAAGGCGAGGAAGTCGCTCAGTGCGCGGGCCGGGGGGAGGCCGTCGCGGTCCACCGTCCGCTGGTCGATACCGGTGAGGGTGGTGAAGAACGGGGAGAGCGCCGGGTTCACCACCGGCCGGACCAGCGCCTCGTACTCCTCGACGACGGTGTGGTCCTCGCGCAGGCGCAGCGCGCCGATCTGCACGATCTCGCGGAGTTGGCCGGGGGCCGACCAGTCCTGCTCCATGGCCCCCGGCCAGGTCGTGAACTCCAGGTCGAAGATGACGAAGGTGGGCAAAACGTACTCCCTGCGGTGCATCGGCGTGCATCGGCGGCTCGTCGGCCGTTACGGGAGCGTTCTACCCACCCACGGGCGTCAGTTCAGCGTCACTTCAGGGCCGCCACCGGCCGGCTTCCGGTGGACAGGTCCACTCCGGCCAGACCGTCGGGAAGGGCTCGGCCCGCATCCGCCGCCGCGGCGGGCCGGGACGCCGCCCCGGTCTCCGCCGCCGCCCCGGTCTCCGGCGTCCCGGTCTCCGGCGTCCCGCACAGCGCCTCGACGATGTGTTCGTTGACCGCCTCGTCGATCGGGCTCGGTTCCAGGGCCGTACCGTCCTCGTTGAGGCGCTGGTACTTCATCAGGTTCCAGCCCATGCTGAGCTGGCGGGAGCCGTCCGCGCTGGTGAGGCTGATGGTGCCGGCGCCGAAGACTCCGCCGTCGTGGCCCCAGAAGCGGCCGCAGCCGGGAAGGTCGAGGGTGTAGATGCCCAGGCCGTAGTCGATGGCGGCGCCCGGGGCGACCTCCACCGGAACCGTGCGCCGCAGCTCCGCCAGGGACTCCCGGCCGACGAGGTCACCGGCGAGCAGCTTGCGGTAGAAGCGGTTCAGGTCGTCGGTGGTCGAGATGATCGCGCCCGCGGTGTAGCCCCAGGACATGTCGTAGACGCTGTAGTCGCGGGGCGGGTCGATGAGACCGTAGAAGGACTCGTACATCTTGGCGTGCGGGCCCTTGATGTACGGGGTGCGCGGGAACGTCGTGTGGTTCAGGCCCGCGCGGTCGATGACGTGGCGGGTGATGTACGTCGACGCCTTCTGCCCGGTGACCTTCTCCAGGACGAGGCCGGCGATGACGTAGTTCGTGTTGGCGTACGAGCCCGGCAGCTCGCCGGGGCGGCCGGTGGCGTCGGCCGCGAGGCCCAGCCGTACCAGTTCCGCCGGGCTGATCGAGCGGAAACGCCCCTCGTCGAGGCTGGTGGTGGAGCCCTGGGCGAGGGAGGGGAAGGCGCCGAGGACGTAGTCGCCGATGCCGCTGGTGTGGTTGAGGAGCATGCGTACGGTGATGGCGTCGCCGCGCTCCCGGTCGGCCCCGGGGAAGAGGTCCGGGACGTACCGCGTCACCGGCGCGTCGAGGCTGACGCGGCCCCGCTCCACCTGCTGCAGGATCGCCACCGACGTGAACGTCTTGGTGATACTGCCCACCCGGTGCCGCATCCCCGGCGTCACCTTCCGCCCCGTCTCCACATCGGCGAGACCCGACGCGCCGGTCCAGCGGTCACTGCCCTCGCGGACGGACGAGTACGTGCCGTACATGCCGGCCTCGTGGATCGCGTCGAGCGTGCCGCGCAGCCCGGCTCGGTCTAATCGGCCCTGCCCCGCGGCCGTACCGGCGGCGGCTCCGGGCCCGGCCGCCACCGCCGGCACCGGCGTGACCAGCAGGATCGTGGTGCTCAGTGCGGTGCCCAACGTGGTGCCCAGTGCGGTGCCGACGAGACGCTTGAAGCGCTTGATACGCACGGCTTTCCCCCTTCGAGACGTTCCCTCTGGTCCTGACCGACGGCCCCGGTCATTCAACTCGCGGGCCCCGTCGGGTGATTGTCTCGACACACCGGCGCTCCTTACATCCACCCCGTGGACGATCAGGTTCACAGCGGTGCCATGACATCTGTCATGGCACGGCACCGCGAACACCAGGGGCTGTGGGGGCGCCACGAATCTCCTCGTCAGGCGGCCACCCGCGAGTCGCTGGAGGAGAGCGGCCAGAAGCCCGACGGGCCGTTACGGTTCATCGGCTACGCGGACTTCGTACTCGCGCCCGCCCACGACACCTCCCGCCGTTCAGGGCAAGGTTGGGACTCGGGCTAGCGTCCGTCGGCGCACAGGGCCACGTCCACCGCCCCCTGGAGACGGCGCAGGCTCTCGCCTTCGGCGGCCCACGTCGTGGTGTAGACGGTCACGGTGCCGCGGCCGCCCGTGGCCCGGCCGCCCCCGACCGAGCCACCCGGCAGATCGCCGCCGTGGCCCCAGTAGACGCCGCCGCAACTGAGCGGGATCGAGGCGACACCGTAGCCGTAGCGGCTGCCCGCCGGGTAGACGTCGCGGCCGCCGACGTCAGTGGTGTCCTGGGTCATCAGGCGCGTCGCCCAACCGGGAAGGAGCCGGCCGCCGAACAGGCCGTCCCAGAAGGCGTTGAGATCCTCGGGGGTGGAGACAAGACCGCCGGACGCACCGAACTCGTACCCGGGCAGCTCGGTCACATCCACCCGGCCGGCCTCCGGACGTGCGGGGTGGATGCCGTAGTTGCGGGCGTGCGGTCCGCGCAGGCGCAGCTCGCCGGGCGCGGGCCAGTAGGTGTCGTCCAGGCGCAGCGGACGCAGAATGGCGCGCTCGACGTAGGTGCGGAAGTCGACCCCCGTGACCTTGTCGATCACCATGCCGAGCACCAGGTAGTTGGTGTTGGAGTAGCCCCAGTCGGTGCCGGGATCGAAATCGGGCTTCTCCTTGAGCGCGAGGCCCAGATAGTCCTCGGGTGTGCCGGGCGGCAGGCTCCAGTCGGCGAGCGTGGTGTACTCCGGGAGCCCACTGGTCTGCTTGAGCAACTGGCGTACGGTGATGGTGCGTTCGGCGAGCTGTGGCACGTAGGTGCCCGCCCGGGCGTCGAGCCGTATCCGCCCGTCCGCCACCAGGCGCATCACGGCTGCCGCGGTGAATGCCTTGGTGTTGCTGGCCAGCCGGAATCGGCCCTGCTCATCGACCATCGGCCTGCCCGACAGCAGATCCGCGACGCCAGCGGTACGCGTCGTCCTGCCGTCGTACGCGAGGGCGCCCGGTACCCCGTCCCGGTCGACGAGCAGATCCAGCTGCCGCCGCACCGGATCGGATTGCCGGGCCGCCGCGACGGGTGCGAAGGCCCCGGTGAGTGTCGCGGCGAGCAGGACTGCGGCTGCGATGCGCTTGCTCAGCATGGTTGTTCTCCCCCTGGTCGTCGCCCGGCTTGCGCGGGCCGATCGATCGCTCGTGGACGACCTTGCCAGGGTCCCGGCGCGGGATCAGTACGCCCGCCCCCCGGATCGGGGCTGCGGCCACCCCCCTTGACAGGGGCTGGCCGCAGCCGGGTCCGACCTGGGGTGGACCGGCGGGGTCGCGGCCACACCGCGGCGGCCATCGGCGACCCCGCCAAGGCGAGCGAGGGCGAAACCCGGGTTCAGAGGCCGTACCGGTACTTCACATGGCGCCAGAAGTCACGGAACATCCACTTGTCGAACTCCGTGATCTGGGTCGCGCTGCCCGCCTTCATCACGAAGCAGCACTGGCCGGTGGGGGACCAGTCGTAGAAGTCGTCGAGGCCGAAGGTGTGGCCGACCTCGTGCAGGTAGATGTGGATGTTCTCCTGGGCGAGGGCGCCGGTGAAGTAGGCCCGGCCGACGCGCTGGCCCCAGTCGCCGCCGGCGCCGCCCTGGAAGCCCTCGGTGAGCCAGAGGGACTGGTCGTAGTGGCGGGCGGCGCCGCCGGGACAGCGGGAGTAGTTGCCGTCCTGGTGGAAGAAGCGGCCGCAGTCGGGGGCGCACTGCGGGGCTCCGCCGCCGTCGAGCAGGTTGGTGTAGATGTCGACGGAGTCGTCGGTCCACTGGAGAGTGGAGCGGTTCTTCACCGCCCAGCCGACGATGTTGACGGGGACACTGGTGTACGGCCAGGCGTTGGTGCCCGCGCCGTTGTCGACCATCGCCGCCATCCACTTGCCGAACTGCTTCTTCAGCGCGGCGTGGATCTGGTCGCGCAGGGCCGCGCTGACCGGGGTGTCCGACTCCCAGCGGACGCAGTAGTTGACGCTTCCCCGGTTGGCCATGATCTGGTCCCAGCCGTAGTTGCGGAAGCCGTAGAGGTCGGGGTAGGTCGAGGAGACGTGGTTCCAGACCTCGCCCAGGGGCTGGACGAGGTTGGCGGGCGGGTTCCAGACGTCCGCCGCCGCTTCCCCGGGCTGCGCCACGGCCGGGGACGGGGCGGTCATGCCGGGCGCGAGGAGCAACGCCAGTACGGCGGCGAGCACGGCGAGCACTCTTGCGATGTGGATGCGCATAGGTGAACTCCCTTGTGGGGGCGGGATTTCACGTGCCTTCACTTCACCTTGTCGTCGCCGCCGACCGGCCCGGAGGTTGCCTTTCCCTCCGTTCCCGATTCCGGCGCCTCCCCGAGCCGGGCCGGCACCACCCCACCCGCCACACAGCACACGAACCCCGCCACCGCCGGCCCCAGACATACGACGGCCACGGCACCCCACTCGGCCCGCCGCACCCCCCAGGACCGCACAAAGTCCGACAGATTCATTGCTCCACTTCTGTTCGAAGTCCTAGGGTGGGCCCGGTTTTCTCAACATCATCGGACAGCATCCGACGCTCCTCCGCACGTGCACCCCAATGTCGTCGAGGAAGGCCCCGGTACATGCCGCACTCGCAGCCGCACCAGCAGCCCCAGTCCGAGCCCCAGCCCCACCCGCACGCCCACCCCCACTCCCACCCGCGCCCCGCCGTCAGCCGCCGCCGTCTCCTCGAGGGCGGCACCGCGTTCCTCGGCGCCATGGCCCTCGCCGGCGGCTCCGCCGGCTCCGCGTACGCGGCCCCCCGCACCGGTGCCCCAGCGGCGGCCGCCGCCGACACCCCCGAGTGGAACGGCAACCTCGCCCTCTTCCGCGTCGGCACCGAACCCCCGCACACCACCCTCATGCCGTACGCGGACACCAGACAGGCCCTGGCCGCCGACCGCACCCGCTCCCCGTACCGGCTGAGCCTCGACGGCAAGTGGAGGTTCGCGTACGCGGACCGCCCGGACGACCGGGACCAGGACTTCTACAAGCCGGACGTCGACGACAGCGGCTGGGACAAGATCCCGGTGCCGGCCAACTGGCAGCTGCACGGCTACGACTTCCCGATCTACGTCAACATCACCTACCCGTGGTGGGGCCCCAACGGAAAGGGCGAGAACGCCCAGCCGCCGGCCGCGCCCACCTCGTACAACCCGGTCGGGCAGTACCGGCGGACGTTCACGGTCCCCAGGGACTGGGACGGGCGCCGCACGTTCCTGCACTTCGAGGGCGTCAAGTCCGCGCACTACGTGTGGGTCAACGGGGAACCGGTCGGCTACAGCGAGGACTCGTACACGCCCGCCGAGTACGACATCACCCCGCACCTGAAGCCGGGCCGGACCAACCACCTGGCCGTCGAGGTGTACCGCTACTCCGACGGCGACTGGCTGGAGGACCAGGACATGATCCGGCTGAGCGGGATATTCCGCTCGGTCTACCTCTACTCCACCCCGGCCGTACACCTGCGCGACTTCCGGCTCGACACCCCCCTCGGCGACGACTACACGACCGCCGAGCTGTCCGTCACCGCGAGCGTGCGCGGCTACACGGAGAAGGGCACCGGCGACTCGTACTCCGTCGAGACCCAGCTCTACGACGACCGGGGCCACCCCGTCTGGACCCGCCCGCTCCACCAGCCGGTCACCGTCGGCGCCACCGGCGAGGACGTGACCGTACAGGCGAGCAAGGCCGTCCCCTCCCCCGCCCTCTGGTCCGCCGAGCACCCGAACCTCTACACCGCCGTCCTCCGGCTGCGCGACCCGCGCGGGAAGGTCGTCGAGACGCTCTCGCACCGCGTCGGGTTCCGGGAGTTCGCGCTCGAAGACGGCCTGATGCGGATCAACGGGCAGCCCATCTCGCTGCGGGGCACCAACCGGCACGAGATCCACCCGGACCGGGGCATGGCGCTCACCCGCGCCGACCTGGTCGGGGACATCGAGATCATCAAGCGGCTGAACATGAACACCGTCCGCACCTCGCACTACCCCAACAACCCGCTCTGGTACGAACTGGCGGACGAGTACGGCCTCTACCTCGTCGACGAGACGAACCTCGAAACCCACGGCATCCGCGACCGTTTCCCCGGCAACGACCCCGACTGGTCGGCCGCCTGCGTGGCCCGCGCGCAGAACATGGTCCACCGCGACAAGAACCACGCCTGCGTCATCATCTGGTCGCTCGGCAACGAGGCCGGCGGCGGCAGCACCTTCGTGAACATGCGGAACTGGATCAAGTCCTACGACACGACCCGCGTCGTCCAGTACGAGGGCGACGACCGGCCGACGATCAGCGACATCCGCTCGGAGATGTACGACAGTCCGGCGCGGGTCGAGCAGCGGGCGAAGGACACCGCCGACACCCGGCCGTACGTGATGATCGAGTACTCGCACGCGATGGGGAACTCGAACGGCAACTTCAAGAAGTACTGGGACCTGATCCGCCGCTACGACGTCCTCCAGGGCGGCTGGATATGGGACTTCGCCGACCAGTCCCTGACCACGCCGACGCCGAGGCGGCAGCTGTTCACCGAGTCCGGGCCGAACGCGCTGCGCGGCGAGGTCGTCAACGGCTCCGGCACGTTCGACCGCGACAAGGGCGTCACCTACGCGGCCGTCTTCGCCCGCGACCCCTCCCTCGACCTCACCGGCTCGCTCACCCTCGAAGCCTGGGTGACCCCCGGCTTCACCGGCTACCACCAGCCGATCCTCGCCAAGGGCGACACCCAGTACGCGCTGAAGCAGAGCGACAGGAGCGTGGAGTTCTTCATCTACGGCGGCGGGCAGTGGGTGAGCGCGAGCTGGGCGCTGCCCGCCGACGGCTGGACGGGCGCCGAGCACCACCTAGCCGGTGTCTTCGACGCCGGCTCCGGCGCCCTCACCCTCTACGTCGACGGCGAGGCGAAGGCCACCCGTACGACCACCCGCAGGCCCTCCGTCAACACCGCCCCGCTCGCCCTCGGCACCGACACCGACAACCCGACCCGCGAGTTCAGCGGCACGATCCGGCGGGCCCGGGTCTACGCCCGCGCCCTCACCGCGGCCGAGCTGGCCGCCGACGGGCGGGGGCCGAAGGACGACGGCGTCCGGTTCTGGTTCGACGCCGCCACGGTCGGGTTCGAGGAGAGGAAGGCCCAGAAGCCGCACGACAAGACCTTCTTCGCGTACGGCGGCGACTGGGGCGACCACCCCAACGACGGGGCCTTCGTCGCCGACGGCGTCGTCACCGCCGACCGGGGCCACACCGGCAAGGCCGCCGAGGTCAAGCGGATCTACCAGGCCATCAACGCCACCGCCGGGCCGACGGTCGGCGCGGTCACCCTCACCAACGAGTACCTCTTCACCAACCTCCGGGAGTTCGACGGCGGTTGGGCGCTCGTCGCCGACGGCGAGGTCGTCCGGCGCGGCCGCCTCACCCGCGCCCAGCTCGACGTCCCGCCCCTGTCCAGCAAGGACATCAAGGTCCCCGTACAGCTCCCCGGCAACCCCGCGCCCGGCACCGAGTACTTCCTCCAGCTCTCCTTCACCACGAAGGAGCGCACCCCGTGGGCGAAGGCCGGCTTCGAGGTCGCCGCACAGCAACTCGCCCTCGACGCGGCCGGCCCGGCGGTGACACCCGTACCGCTGGCGAGCGTGCCGGCCCTGGCGTACAAGGACACGGAGGCGGCGGTCAGCGTCACCGGCAAGGGCTTCACGGCCACCGTCGACAAGAAGACCGGCACCCTCACCTCCTACGTCGTCAACGGCATCCGGCTCATCGCCTCCGGGCCCGTGCCGAACTTCTGGCGCGCCCCGACCGACAACGACAACGGCAACGGCCAGCACATCCGCAACCAGACCTGGCGGGACGCGGGCACCCGTCGCGAGGTGACGGCCGTGACCGTACGGCCCCTGGGCACCCGGGCCGTCGAGATCAAGGTCGAGGGCACCCTGCCGACCACCACCGAGTCGACGTACTCGACCACCTACACCGTCTTCGGCAACGCCGAGATCAAGGTCGACAACACCCTGCACCCGGGCGCCGCCTCCCTCCCGTACATCCCGGAGGTCGGCACCCTCCTCCTCCTCCCGCGCCGCCTCGACCGGCTGCACTACTACGGACGCGGCCCCGAGGAGAACCACTGGGACCGCAACAACGGCACCGACGTGGGCCGTTACTCCTCCGCGGTCGCCGAGCAGTGGTCCGGCTACATCCGCCCCCAGGAGAACGGCAACAAGACGGACGTCCGCTGGGCCGCCCTGACCGACCGCGACGGTGTCGGCCTGCTCGTCTCCGGCGACGAGCTGATCGAGGTCAACGCCTCGTACTTCACCCCGGAGGACCTGTCGGCGGGCGTCCGCCACGACTACCAGCTCACCCCCCGCGACGAGGTCGTCCTGCGCGTCAACCACCGCCAGATGGGCGTCGGCGGCGACAACAGCTGGGGCGCCCACACCCACGACGAGTACAAGCTCCTCGCCGGCCGGGACTATGCGTACACGTATCGGTTGCGGCCCCTGAGGGACGTGGACGAGGCGATGTCGGCTTCGCGGCGGCCTACTGCTACGGAGTAGCGGTCTGTTGGGGACCGTGGCGCAGCCGACGGTCCCCACCCGGTCCGCTGAGTCCCGGTGACCACCTGCTCAAGTAGCAGGTGGTCAACTCAGTGCCTTCTCAATGGCCTCGAAGATGTCGGCGTCGGTCTCCTGCTGCCAGGACGGGAGGTCGGGCCAGTCGGCCACGTAGCCCGGCTTCGGGTCCTCGAAGTGCTTGAACATCTGGGCGGTCCAGCAGATGGCGACGAACCGGCTCTTCTGCTCGCGGGAGAGCCGGGCCGTGGTGCCGCCGCTGACCTCGATGAACTGGCGAACCTGCTCGCACACGGCCCCTGCCGCCTCGCGTTCCCACTGGGGTTCGGACTGCTGGCGATTGACCGC
>NZ_JAEMUX010000083.1 GCF_016598475.1 Streptomyces adelaidensis | reverse complement strand
CGGGAACCACCCGGGAACCACCCGGGAACCACCCAGAAACCCGCCCGGATTCACGCGATGGTGTGATCATGTGCCCCCTCCCGGATGCCCGCCGGAGTCGACGGGTAGGGCCCGCCCATGACGCAGCCGTTCGAACTCCCGCACTTCTACATGCCGTACCCCGCCCGGCTGAACCCCCACCTGGAAGAGGCCAGGACCCACTCCACCGAATGGGCCCGGCAGATGGGCATGCTGGAGGGCTCCGGCGTATGGGACCAGCAGGACCTCCAGGCACACGACTACGGCCTGCTGTGCGCGTACACGCACCCCGACTGCGACGGCCCCGCGCTCTCGCTCATCACCGACTGGTACGTGTGGGTGTTCTTCTTCGACGACCACTTCCTTGAGCTCTTCAAGCGCTCCCAGGACCGCCCCGGCGGCAAGGCCCACCTCGACCGACTCCCGCTCTTCATGCCACTTGACCTCGCCATCCCCGTACCGGAACCGCTGAACCCGGTGGAGGCGGGCCTCGCCGATCTCTGGGCGCGCACGGTCCCGGCGATGTCGATGGACTGGCGCCGCCGATTCGCCGTGGCCACCGAGCATCTGCTCAACGAGTCGCTCTGGGAGCTGTCCAACATCAACGAGGGCCGGATCGCCAACCCGGTCGAGTACATCGAGATGCGCCGGAAGGTCGGCGGCGCCCCCTGGTCCGCCGGCCTGGTGGAGTACGCGACCGCCGAAGTACCCGCGGCCGTCGCGGAGTCGAGGCCCCTCAGGGTCCTGATGGAGACGTTCTCCGACGCCGTGCATCTGCGCAACGACCTGTTCTCGTACCAGCGGGAGGTCGAGGACGAGGGCGAGAACAGCAACGGCGTACTCGTCCTGGAGACCTTCTTCGACTGCGGCACCCAGCAGGCCGCCGAGACCGTCAACGACATCCTCACCTCCCGGCTGCACCAGTTCGAGAACACCGCGCTCACCGAAGTGCCCGCCCTGGCCCTGGAGAAGGGCCTGAACCCGGCCGAGGTCGCCGCCGTGGCGGCGTACACGAAGGGGCTGCAGGACTGGCAGTCCGGCGGCCACGAGTGGCACATGCGGTCGAGCCGCTACATGAACGAGGGGGCCACCTCCTCGCGCGGCCCGATGGACTTCGGCGGCGCGATCCTGTCCGGCCCCGCGCTGGCCGCCCGGGCCGGGTTCGGCACGTCCGCCGGCGACCTGGGGGCACTGCTCGCGACCGCCGCCGCGGAACGGCTGCGCGCCCACACGCACGTGCCGTACGAGAAGGTGGGGCCGTCCCGACTCCCCGACTTCTACATGCCGTTCAAGGTGGAGCTGTCCCCGCACCTGGACGGCGCCCGCGACCGCCTCATCCCCTGGACGCACGCGATGGGCATGCTCAGCGAGGGCGTCTGGGACGAGGAGCGGCTCGCCGCCGCCGACCTTCCGCTCTGCTCGGCCGGCCTCGACCCGGACGCGACGCCCGAGCAACTCGACCTGAGCTCCCGCTGGTTGGCGTGGGGTACTTACGGCGACGACTACTACCCGCTCGTCTTCGGCCACCGCCGCGACCTCGCCGCCGCGCGACTCACCACCGCCCGGCTCTCCGACTGCATGCCCGTCGACGGGGAGGCGGTGCCCCTCCCGGCCAACGGCATGGAACGGGGGCTCATCGACCTCTGGGCGCGTACGACGGCGGCGATGACGCCCGACCAACGGCGCACCCTGAAGGAGTCGGTCGACATGATGACCGAGAGCTGGGTGTGGGAGGTGTTCAACCAGATCCAGAACCGCGTCCCCGACCCGGTCGACTACCTGGAGATGCGGCGCGCCACCTTCGGCTCCGACCTCACCCTCAGCATGTGCCGGATGGGCCACGGCCCGCAGATCCCGGACGAGGTCTACCGCAGCGGCCCCGTCCGCTCACTGGAGAACGCGGCCATCGACTACGCGTGCCTCATCAACGACGTCTTCTCCTACCAGAAGGAGATCGAGTACGAGGGCGAGGTCCACAACGCGATCCTCGTCGTGCAGAACTTCTTCGGCTGCGACTACCCGACCGCCCTCAACGTGATCCACGACCTCATGACCCAGCGGATGCGCCAGTTCGAGCACGTCGTCGCCCATGAACTCCCCATCGTCTACGACGACTTCGAGCTGTCGGAGGAGGCCCGCGCGATCATGGGCGGCTATGTGACCGACCTCCAGAACTGGCTGTCCGGCATCCTCAACTGGCACCGGCAGGTCGACCGCTACAAGCCCGAGTTCCTGGCGAGCCGGGCCCACGGCTTCGTCCCGGACCTGCGGCCACCGGCCCTGTCCTTCGCGCTCAGGAACGCGGTCTGACCCGGATCACACCGGCCGAGGCGTCGCCCGGGTCGCGTGCTCGACCGCGGCCCGGGCCGGCGCACGCACGATCGGGTGCGGGCGGCTGCCGTCCCCGGCCAGTTCCGGCTGGAAGAGAGAAGCCAGGGGCCATAGACCAGGGGCCGACGTCTCGTCGAGCCCCCTACACAGCCACCCGGAAGTGGCTGGTCAGCCGTCCCTCGTCGTCCAGGACATGGAACGCGAGCCCGGGCGGCGCCTCGCGGTCCGCGACCTGGTCGCCCTCCCAGGGCAGCCGCAGCGTCCAGGTGACCCCGGGGCCGACGACGAGCGGCAGTCCGGCGAAGGTGGTCGCGGCGGGGGTGTGGGCGTGCCCGGTGATGAGTCCGGCGATCTCCGGCCGCCGGCCCAGCAGCCGGGCGAGGGTGTCGGGCCGGCCCAGCCGGTACCTGTCCGGCAGCGGGTGGTGCAGCGCCACCGGCGGATGGTGGAAGGCGAGCAGCGCGGGCCGGTCGCCGTCGAGGTCGTCGAGGGTCTCCTCGATCCAGGTGTACGTCTGCGCGTCCAGTGCGCCCTCGTCCTGCCCCGGAATGCTGGAGTCGCACATCAGGACGGCCGCGTCGGCGAAGACGTGCACGCTGTTGACCGGCCCGTCGGCGGCGGGCTCTTCGAGGAGCGCCTTGCGGTAGGCCGCCCGGCTGTCGTGGTTGCCCGGGCAGGTGAGCACCGGGAAGGGCGCCCCGCCCTCCCGCAGCCCGAGGAGGCGCGCGGCCTCCTCGTACTCGGCCTCCGTCCCGTGGTCCGCGATGTCCCCGGTCACCAGCAGCGCGTCCACCCTCCCTGGCAGCCCCCACAGCAGATCCCGCACCCGCTCGGCACGCCGGGTGGCCCGGTCGCTCCCGTCCAGATGCAGATCACTGATGTGCGCGAGTACGAGCATCGTCGTACGCCTCCCTCAGGGCGGTGCTTAATGGAACAAGTGAATCCAAGCATTAGATCTAACGGACGGGCAACCCTCAACCATTAGTCGGCTCGCTGGAGCTGACACCGACGGTCGTCGTCGGCCGTCGACGCCGACAGTTGACGCCACGGCGCAATCGGCTCGCGTGCGCCGCGGTGGAGGGGCAGGATGCTCCCCGTAGCCCTGGGACTCCGAGGACACGGAGGCATGGATGACCGGCACGCCCAGCGACGGAGCGGCGCTCGCGCCCTTCACCGCCGACGATCCGCCTTCGCCCTTCACCACCGACGACTACCGGGCGCGGATGCGGCGCGCGGCGCGCGCAGCCGCGGCTGCCGGGCTCGACGGACTGCTCGTCGCGCCGGGCCCGGACCTGGTGTGGCTGACCGGCCACCGGCCGCCGGAGACGGAGCGGCTCACCATGCTGGTGCTGCGGGACGGCGCGGACCCGGTGCTGGTCGTGCCCACCCTGGAGGCCCCGGACGCCGCGGCGGCCCCCGGCGGGCCCGCGCTCACCCTGCGGGACTGGACCGACGGCAAGGACCCGTACGAGGCGGCCGTCTCCGTCCTAGGCCCGCACGGGCGCTTCGGCGTCAGCGACAACACCTGGGCGCTGCACCTGCTCGGCCTGCAACGGCGCCTGCCGGACACGACGTACGTGGCGTGCACCGAGACCCTGCCGATGCTGCGGGCGGTGAAGGACGCGGCGGAACTGGCCCGGCTGGCAGCGGCCGGCGCGGCCGCCGACCGGGCCTACGAGGAGATCCGCCAGGTCCCCTTCGCGGGGCGCCGCGAGACCGAGGTCGCCGCCGAACTCGCCGTACTGCTGCGGCGGTTCGGGCACTCCCAGGTCGACTTCACCATCGTCGCCTCCGGCCCGAACGGCGCCAACCCGCACCACGAGGCCGGCGACCGCGTCATCCGGCGCGGCGACATGGTCGTCCTCGACTTCGGCGGCCTCAAGGACGGCTACGGCTCCGACACCTCCCGCACGGTCCACGTCGGCCCACCGGGCGCCGAGGAGCGCGAGGTGCACGACATCGTGCGCGCCGCCCAGGAGGCGGGGTTCCGCGCGGTACGGCCGGGCGCCGCCTGCCAGGACGTCGACCGGGCCGCCCGCGCGGTCATCACCGAGGCCGGGTACGGCGACCGCTTCATCCACCGCACCGGACACGGCATCGGCGTCACCACCCACGAACCGCCGTACATGATCGAGGGCGAGGAGCGGCCCCTCGTGCCCGGCATGTGCTTCTCCGTCGAACCCGGCGTCTATCTGCCGGGCCGTTTCGGGGTACGGATCGAGGACATCGTGACGGTGACCGAGGACGGCGGCCGACGCCTCAACGGCACCCCCCGCCAGATGGCCATAGTGGACTGACAGGCCGACCGAACACGAGGAGTCTCCCAACCCCGACCCGAACCCCCGGACGACGGCGCGACCATGACCCAGGCACCGACACCCACCGCGGACACCGTCCGCCGACTGGTCCGTTCCCTGCTGAAGAACGGGGAGGGCCGGCGCGGCGACGGCCCCGACGTGCGGCCCGTCGCCGGAGACGACACGCACCGCACCTGGTGGGTCGGCACCCGCCATGTGCTGCGCCTCGCCCCGGACCGGCACGCCGTCGGCCGGCAGCTGCGCGAACTGCGGCTGCGGGACCTGGTCCGCCCGCACATCGGCGTCGCCGTCCCGGTGAGCGTCGCGCAGGGCGAGTGGTCCGGCCGCCTCACCTACACCCTCGACACACGGCTGCCCGGCGGCACGGCGGAGGACCACGACGTGTCGGCCGTGGGCGAGGCCGACCTCGCGGCCCTCCTCGCCGGGCTGCGCGAGGTACCCCTGCGCCAGGCGGAGACCCTCGGGGTGCCCCGGCTCGCCCCGCGCTCCCTGGAGGCGCTGCGGGCGGCGGCCGGGCGCGCGGCGCGGCGTCTCGCCGAGGCCGACGAGTTCGATCCCGGGCGGCTCGCGCAGCTCACGCCCGCGAGCGCCGCGCAGCTGACGGCGCCGGCCGTCGTTCTCGTCCACCACGGCCTCACCGGCGAGCACCTCGTCGTCAGTGCGGACGGGCGGGTCCGTGGGGTTCTCGCCTGGACGGACGCGGTCGTCGGTGATCCGGCGGAGGACATCGCGGGGCTCGCCACGGCGGTCGGTTCGCCCGCGGCGGTCCGCGCGGCGACCCTCGCGGGGTACGGGGCCCGGCCCTGTCTGCGCGGGCTGTGGCTGGCCCGCTGCGACACGGTCATCGCTCTCGCGGAGGGGCTCCAGGGGCGGGGGCCGGCCGGGGCGCCGGTGCCGGTGCCGCTGGCGGTTCTGCGGGATCGTCTGCGGCGGACTTGGGAGGCGATTTTGTTGGAGAGGGTGACTGAGCTGCGAGGGGAGGACTGAGGGGGCGCCTATTGGGTCGGGGGTGCGTCTCGGAGGGTGACTGCGGGTCGGATGTGGCTGGTCGCGCAGTACCCCGCGCCCCTTTGAGGGGGCTCCGCCCCCTCAAGAAGCGGCCCCTCTCACGCCACCGTCAGTACCACGCACGACTCGCCCGCCAGGCTCAGCACGCCGTCCGGCCCCGGCCCCTCCACCGGGTCCCAGGCCGCCAGGACCCGGGCGCGTGGTGTGCCCAGCGGGATCGCGGCCGGTTCCCCGCCGAGGTTGATCGCGACCCGGACATCCCCACGCCGGAAGCCGAACCAGCGGTCGGTCTCGTCGAAGGCGACCTTGACGTCGGAGAGGTCGGGGTCGGAGAGGTCGGGCAAGGTGCGGCGGAGGGTGATGAGTTCGCGGTACCAGGCGAGGACGCGGGCGTGGGGTTCGCGGGCGGGCTCGGACCAGTCGAGGCAGGAACGGTCACGGGTCGCCGGGTCCTGCGGGTCGGGGACGTCCTCCTCGGCCCAGCCGTGCGCGGCGAACTCCCGGCGCCTGCCCCGCCGTACGGCCTCCGCGAGTTCCGGATCGGTGTGGTCGGTGAAGAACTGCCAGGGCGTGGCGGCGGCCCACTCCTCGCCCATGAAGAGCATCGGCGTGAACGGGCCCGTGAGCACCAGCGCGGCCGCGCAGGCCAGCAGGCCGGGGGAGAGGGAGGCGGTGAGACGGTCGCCCTGCGCGCGATTGCCGACCTGGTCGTGGGTCTGGGCGTAGCCGAGCAGACGGTGCGCGGAGACACCCGTACGGTCGAAGGGACGGCCGTGGTGGCGGTCCCGGAACGACGAGTACGTGCCGTCGTGGAAGTAGCCGCCCGTCAGGGTCTTGGCGAGACCGGACAGACCGGCTCGGGCGAAGTCCTCGTAGTAGCCCAGGGATTCGCCCGTCAGGGTCGTGTGCAGGGAGTGGTGGAAGTCGTCGTTCCACTGGGCGTGCAGACCGAGGCCGCCCCGGTCGCGCGGGGTGACCAGGCGGGGGTCGTTCAGATCCGACTCGGCGATCAGGAACAGTGGGCGGTCCACCTCGACGGCGAGCGCGTCCACGGCGGTCGACAGCTCCTCCAGGAAGTGGAGGGCGCGCGTGTCCCTCAGCGCGTGCACCGCGTCGAGGCGCAGCCCGTCGAGGCGGTAGTCGCGCAGCCAGGCCAGCGCGCTGCCGAGGAAGTACGCCCGCACCTCGTCCGAGCCGGGCGCGTCGAGGTTGACGGCCGCGCCCCACGGCGTGTGGTGCCGCTCGGTGAAGTACGGGCCGAAGACGGGCAGATAGTTGCCGGAGGGGCCCAGATGGTTGTGCACGACGTCGAGCACCACCCCGAGGCCCAGCCCGTGCGCCGTGTCCACGAACCGCTTCAGCGCCTCGGGACCGCCGTACGGCTCGTGCACGGCCCAGAGCGAGACGCCCTCGTACCCCCAGCCGTGCGTCCCGGGGAACGGGCACAGCGGCATCAACTCGACGTGGGTGACACCCAGTTCGGCGAGATGGCCGAGGCGCCCGGCGGCCGCCTCCAGGGTGCCCTCGGGGGTGTACGTGCCCACGTGCAGCTCGTAGAGCACCGCGCCCGGCAGCCCGCGTCCGGCCCAGGTCGCGCGCCACGCGTACCGCCCGTGGTCGACGACCGCGCTCAGTCCGTCGGGGCCGTCCGGCTGGCGGCGCGAGCGGGGATCGGGCCGCACCGGCCCGTCGTCGACCGCGAACCCGTAGCGGGTGCCGTCCGCAGCGTCCGCCTCGACGGTCCACCAGCCCGGCCGCTCCGGATCACGTTCCATCGCATGCGTGGCGCCCGCGCGGTGGAGCGTCGAACGGTCGGCCTGCGGTGCCCACACCTCGAACTGCACGGAACGGTTCTCCCTCGGCTGCCGGTCGTGGTCCTGGGTAGTCATGGAGTAGTCATGGGGCGTAGTCAGGGGTAGCCCGTCCATCGTGCGGCAAACGAGATCGCCGCGCTCCCGGATCGGTCCTTTTGCCGCGCGGGCCGCATGTCGGGCTGCTATGTCCGAGGATCGTCACCGTTCACAGGTTGTCTGGACACCCCGGCCCAGCTGACCGACAATCACCTGCGTGACGTCGTCCTTCGAGTTCCACACGTACCCCGCGCGGCTGTCGGACGCGGAGCGCGACCGCGCGCTGAGGGCGCTCCGTGACGGCGTCGCGCTGGGCCGGCTGTCGCACGACACGTTCATCCGGCGGATGGAGCTGGCACTCACCGCCCGCCGCTCCGACGAACTCGCCGCCCTCACCGCCGATCTGCCCGTCGAGAAGCGCTGGTCCCGGCTGGTGTTCGCCGCCGTCGGCTCGGTCTCCGGCTTCGGGGTGAAGCTGCGCCGGGCCTGGCAGGCCGAGCGGCTCCCCAAGCTCCAGCTGCCGCACCCGGCCAGCGGCCACAGCCTGCGCATCGGCCGCGACCCCGCGAGCGGACTCCGGCTCAGCCACGAGACGGTCTCCCGGGTGCACGCCGAGCTGAGCCGGCAGGGCGGCATGTGGATCCTTCGCGACCTCGGCTCCACCAACGGCACCACCGTCAACGGCCGTCGTGTGGTGGGCGCCGCCCTCGTCCGGGACGGCGATCAGGTGAGTTTCGGCCGTATGAATTTCCGGCTCTCCTCGGAGTGAGCCGCGAGAGGTCCGCGTCGACCCCGCCGCAAAGCTCTGGCCTGGGATTTACGCAGCGAGTTACTCAATCTCCCTTGCACGCAAGGGTGTTGACGTACGTTCTCGGCCATGACTGACTGTGCTTACACCATGCACACCAGGTGAACCGACGGCGCCTTATTCGTGGAGGTGTGCCCTGCCGCCACTCCTCCGCTACCCGACCGTGGACGAGTTGTCCGCCCGCGCCGCGAACCTCGTCGCCCGACATCCGCACCGCGCCCGACTGCGCCGCGTGGGCACCTCACGGGCGGGCACCCCGATGTGGCTGCTGTCCGTCGGCCGGGGCAGCCGCCACGCCCTCGTCGTCGCCGGACCGCACGCCAACGAACCCGTGGGCGGCGCCACGATCCTGCGGCTCGCCGAACGGGCGCTGGCCGACCCCCGGTCGAGCGACGCCGCCGACACCACCTGGAACCTGCTGCTGAGCCTCGACCCCGACGGTTCCCGCCGCAACGAGGGCTGGCTGTCCGGCCCGTACACCCTCGGGCACTACTTCCGGAACTTCTTCCGCCCCGGCTTCCTGGAACAGCCCGAGTGGCTGCCCGACGGCGCCGCCGGGGCCGTCCTGCCGGAGACCCGCGCCCTGCTCGACCTCCAGGACGAACTGCGGCCCTTCCTCCAGTGCTCCCTGCACGGCGTCGACATCGGCGGCGGCTTCGTCGAGCTGACCCGCGAACTCCCGGGCATCGTCCAGCGCGTCGCCCGCACCGCCGCCCACCTCGGCATCCCGCGCGAGCTGAGCCCGTACGACACCCTGTACTGGCCCCGCCTCGGCCCCGCCGTCTACCGCATCCCGCCCCCGCGCCGGGGCGACCTGGCCGCCGCCATCACCGAGGCCGCCGTCGAGTCCACCTGGTACCACCCGCATCGCCACGGCACGGTCACCGCCGTCGTCGAGGCACCCATGTGGGGCGTGGCCGCCGTCGAGGACGCTTCGCCGTCGCCCGACGCCGACGCCGTACTGCGCACCGTCAGCCGCGCCCTGCGCCGCGACACCCGGCTGCTGGAGAGCATCCTCGCCCGCGTCCGCCCCTCGGTGAGCGACGGCCCGGACGCCGCCCGGCTCCTCGCCCCGGTCGACGACTATCTACTGGTCGGGCCGGGCCTCGCCGACTCCTGGGACCCCGACGTCCACGACGGCGCCGCCCGGCCGCTGCCCCCGCTCGACACCGCCGGGCTCACCGCCCTCGCCCTCTCCGGCCGCCGGGTCGCCCTGCGCACCGCCGGGCTGCTGCACCAGCTGGTGACCCGCGCGGGACGCGACCCCGCCGACGCGCTGCCCGAGCTGGACCGCCTCATCGACGAGTGGTGCGCCGACTACCACGACGGGTACGGGGCGCGCTGGATCCCCGTCGCCCGCCAGGCGGAGTACCAGACCCGCGTGGTCCTCGCCGCGTTCGAACTGGCGGCCCTGCGCCCGCGCCCCTCGGGTCCCGCCCCGGCGGACCCCTGCCCGGCCGCCCACCCCGACTGTCACCCCGACTCCCATTCGGGCGAGCCGGAACGGAGTTCCGAGCCCGCCGTACCGATGCACCGGGAATGACGAACACCACCCAAGTGGTATGAGCCATACGAGCAGACGTTCTCCGATCCGTGCGTCCCGGCCGCCCGCACGGGAGCGGTCTTCGCACTGTCGAACTGACCGCCGACGGGGTCACGCGTCGTGACGCGCGTGCACCGCCGCCGCCAGCACCGTACGGGCCTGGTGCTCGACCTGGTCCGCCAACGGCACCCACCGGGCCCGGAAGCGGTCCGCGAACGAGGCACACCAGGCGGCGACGAGCCCTTCGAGGTACGCCGCCGCAGGGTCGTCCGCCTCCCGCAGAACCCGCAGCAGCATCGCCGCGGCCCGCAGCGGCAGCCGCCGCCCGAAGGCGTCCACGCTCCCCACGTACGCCATCGAGGTGTCCGTCGGCGGCCCGTCCGTCCAGTCCCGGGCCAGCCCCGGCACCAGGGCCAACGCCCACCGGGCGGCACGCAACAACGGCCCCTCCGGGCCCGGCAACCGGGGCAGCGCCACCGCGAGAACCCGCTCCACCTGGCCCGCCTCCAGCAGCAGCCGCCGGGCCAGGTGCCGCAGCGCCGCCGCCGGGGCCGGATGCGGGGCGGTGTCGTCCACCAGGTCGCTCGCCCACATCGGCACCTCGACGACCGCCGTCAGACCCCCGTACCGGTGGGCGTGGTACCAGGTGCTGTGCCGTGCGTCGTCCGGCATGCTCGGATATGCCGCATGGCCGCCCGGGCGCGGCATCACGAACACACCGGGGCCGGCCGCGGGCCAGCCGGCGGCGTCGGAGGCACCCGTCTCCACCGGTATGCCCAGCTCCGCCGCGGACTTCGCGAACGGTTCGGCGAGCCCCGGTACGTCCTTCGTCAACTGCACCCAGCTGCCACCGAGATCGGTGCCGTGCAGCGTCACCTGGAGGTACGGCCGCAGCTCGTCCAGCACGCGCAGCAGGGCGTGCGTCTCGGGCGGCAGCCGGTCCGGCGGCAGCACCGACGGCGACCACTCCGGCTGCTCCGGGCCGGCCGGCCGGAAGAACCCCAGGTGGTAGTCGAGCAGCGTGCGCGGCGCCGGCGTCGTGTGCAGGCTCGCCCCGTCCGGGTCCGCGCACAGCACGAAGTGCCAGGACACACCCGTCCGCAACTCCCGCTCCTTCACGACCCGTTCGGCCAGCGCCAGCACCGTCGCACCGCCCGTCGGCTCGTTCGCGTGCGCGCCCGCGACCACCAGGACGGCACGTCTCGCATGGCCCACCGACAGCAGGCGCAGCGGCCGGCCCGCCCGCGACGCCCCGATCCGCCGCAGCGCGCACAGCCCCGGCCGGCGGACCGTCAGCAACCTTGCCGAGGACTCCAGTTCCGCGACCGTGGGATAACCGAGCTCCAACAGGAGACCCACCCCCGTCCACTCCACGACTCCATGAAGTGTCGGCCCGCGCCTGGGGCGGCTCCCAGGGGCGCCCAGTGGCATTCAGGGCTTTCGGGTAGGGGAGTTGGCGCCACGTGCGCCGAGATGACTTCCCTCGCCCCCGCCTCCCCGACGCTCCGCCCTGGACCCCGCTCCTCGCCAGGTCATGAACGCGCGGTCAGTCGACCGGCCTCTCCTCCACCCTGGAAAGTTGTAGGTTCACGCAGCCGCACATGTATCCCAGAGTGATTCCGAAGCAACGGGGGCATCGCAGCAGCATGCATTTCGATCCACTCGTCCGAGCAGACGCCCTGAGTCACGGGTGTGTTGTGTTCCGGCGGGGTGGCGAAGCTCCATCCAGCTCCCGTTGTTCGCACGCACGGCGAACAGCCCAGTCTCAACGGGAGGAAACCCATGAGCCTTCGTACAACAACCATCCGTGTCGCCACCGCGGTGATCGGTTCCCTGATGGCGGTCACGCTCGCGGTGAGCGCCTCGCCGGCGTCCGCCAGCACCTCCGACGGGTACATATCGGGAGGCGGCGACTTCACGAACGACTGGGGAGATGAGGGCACACTCTCCCAGTCGAGCTACGCCAAGTCCAACGCCACCTGCCTGTGGCAGCAGATCCTTTGGGCGGAAGGCGCCAAGGAGCAGAACGGCACCGCATTCGACGCCTCGGACATCGACGGCGACTTCGGGCCGAACACCGACTACGCGACGCGGAACCTGCAGGACCGCTGGCCGCTGCGGTACGTGGACGGAAAGGTCGGCAACGGGACCTGGGGCTACGCCGACAGCAAGTTGAGCTTCTACGACTACGCCTACGAATACGCTTTCGGGGGCAAGATCCTGAGCTACTCGGGCGCCGCGCGCAGCTTCTACCTCGTCCGGGCCGAGAATGGACGCTACGTGTTCTGGGAGGGCTCGACGAACGACAACGGCAACTACCGGTTCGCCGCGTACAAGAGCCGAACCTGCAGCTGACACCAGCAGGACCGGGGCCCGCCCCTCCGGGCGGGGCCCCACCGGTTGGGGACGGCTTCGCTGCTCGCTGTGTTGGAGTTGGTGCGGGGCGGCTTCACCACGCCGACGTTCCGCACCTTCGCCGCGCTGGTCGTGGGGCTGATCGCGCAGACCGGGCGGTGCACGGTGACCGGGATGCTCACCGGTGCGGGGTTGACCCGCCTCTGGTCCCATGACCGCGCGCACGCCTTCTTCTCCCGCTCCCGGTGGCACCCGGACATCCTGGGTTTGTCGCTGTCCCACCTGGTCGTGCGCCGCCTGCTGCCTGAGGGCGCGGTGCTGACCGTGGCGGTGGACGACACGCTGTTCAAGTGGCGCGGGAAGATGGTCTTCGGTGCGGCCTGGCAGCACGACGGCGGGGCCATCGGGCCCAAGCCGGTCGGACGCGGGACAAACAGGCGATCCGCACTGCACGGGGCGTCGGGGCGCAGCCAGTGGCTGACGTCGACCGCGAGGACGAGCCGGTTGTCGGCGGCCTTGGGCTGCGGCGACACCGCCAGCGCCCGCCGCAACCGTGCGGCGTCGATGCGGCCGTGGTTCAGCGCGTCGTACAACGCGCCGTGCCCGCGCCGGTGTTCGGCCGGCAGCGTCAGGTCGACCGGCGAGGTCACCGGCCCGTTCTCGCACAGCATCGCGTCCGTGAGCTCGAACAGGGCGTCACCGCGCCGGGTCACAGACGCGTAGAAGTCCTCCCGGAAGTGTGACGTGAATGTGACGCTTTACTCTGAGCCCCCAGGTACGGGATGGGACAGGTAGGGGCGGCGGGGGCGAAAAAATGCCCCGGTCGGCCTCAGGTCGTAACGACCCGCTCCAGCAGCGCCACCGGCAGCGACTCGAAAAGCTCCGCCACCCCCACATCCCCCGCGAACTCCCGCCCCTCATGGAGGACATCACTCCACCGCCCCTCCGGCAGCGCCACCCACGTGTCCCCCCACCCCCCACCCTCCGCCAACCGCAACGACAACCGGGTGACAGCCGTGATCACCGCCCCGGACCGCACGAACCCCACGCAGTGCCCCGCCCCCACCCCACCCGCCACCAGTGGCGCATACGTCGCCGCGTCCCCGAACACGTCCGGCAGCCGTCGACGCAGCCGCAACGCCGCAGACGTGAGCCGCGACTTCTCGGAGGGAACCTCCTGGGGCAAGAAGGGCCGCCGGTTGTCGGGATCCACCAGCGCCCGGTACTCACCCTCCGTCCCCTGATAGACATCCGGCACCCCCGGCATGGTCAACTGCACGAGAGCCGCACCGAGAGCGTTCGCCCGCACATGGGGCTCCAACGCGCTCCGCAGCGAGGCGACACCCGTGTCCACGGCGGGCCCCCACGCCACGAAGTCCGCCACCGCCCGCTCGTACGCCGCGTTCTGCTCGGTCCAGGAGGTGTGCAGCCCCGCCTCCCGCACATGCTTCAGCAGCGCGTCCCGCAGCCGCTCCCCGTCGCCGTCCTCCGCGACCCCGAGCCCGAACGCCGTCTGCCAGGCGGCCCACGCCACCTGCGGATCGGGCACCCCCGTACCGTCACGCGTGACCTCCGCCAGCGCGTCGGCCCACCGCTGCGGGCACTCCCCGAGCACCGCGATCGCCGCCCGCACATCCGCACTGCGTTTGGTGTCGTGCGTGGACAGCACGGTCCCGGTGGCCGGCCAGTCCCGCTGCACGCGCGCACAGTAGGCGTGGAAGTCGTCCGGCGACACGGCCGGACTCCCCGGATTCCCGCCCACCTCGTTCGCCGACAGCAGCGGCCCGTACCGGTAGAACGCCGTGTCCTCCACCGACTTGGCCCGCAGCGCCGACGACGTCTGCGCGAACCGCGCCCGGAACTCCCCGTACTCCGGCCCGTCCCCGAGCCGCCCCAGCACCAGATCCCGTACGGCATCCACCGACCGGGCCTCCTCGGGCACCACGAACGCCGTACGCGCCTCGGCCGCGGCCTCCTCGGTGACGACGAGGGAGGCGTCCTGGGAGGGGTACGGCCGGTACACCTCCATACGGACGAGCAGCTCGCACAGCGCGGTGCGCAGCGCCCACGGCGCGTGGTCGCGCAGGGAGAGCTCGGGGGAGCGCTCGCACAACCGATGCGCCACCCGGGTGAGCCGGTCGATCTCGGTGGCCAGTTCATGGGTGAGCACCCGGTACGCGGCGCGCCGCACGGTCGGCGCCCACTCACCGCCCCGGTCGGCCTGCGCGGCGGTGAACCGCCGGTACTGCCCCAGCAGCTCACCCGCGCCCGCCGGATCGGTGAACAGTCCGTCGATGTGCCGCAGCGCGTCATAGCCGGTGGTCCCGGCGACCGGCCAGGCCGCCGGCAGGGCCTCCTCGTCCGCCAGGATCTTCTCGACGACGGTCCACCGCCCGCCGGTGGCCTCGTGCAGCCGCCGCAGATAGCCGTCGGGATCGGCGAGCCCGTCGGGGTGATCGACGCGCAGCCCCTGGATCACGTCCTCGTGCAGCAGCTGAAGGATCTTCGCGTGCGTCGCGTCGAAGACCTCCGGCTCCTCCACCCGCACCCCGATCAGCTCCGAGATGCTGAAGAACCGCCGGTAGTTCAGCTCCGTACGGGCCAGCCGCCACCACACGGGCCGGTACCACTGCGCGTCCAGCAACTGGGGCAACGGCAGCTTCTCGGTGCCCTCCCGCAGCGGGAACACATGGTCGTAGTAGCGCAGCTCCCGCCCGTCCACCACGAACTGCTCGATCTCCGCACCCAGCGGCCCCCCGAGCACCGGCAGCAGCACCTGCCCGCCGCGCGCCTCCCAGTCGATGTCGAACCACCGCGCGTACGCCGACTCCGGCCCCTCCCGCAACACCGCCCACAGCGCACGGTTGTGCCGCGGCACCATCGCCATGTGGTTCGGCACGATGTCCACGACCAGCCCGAGCCCGTGTTCCCGAGCGGTGCGGGCCAGCGCCCGCAGCCCGTCCTCCCCGCCCAGCTCCCCCCGCACCCGCCCGTGATCGACCACGTCATACCCGTGCCCCGACCCCGGCACGGCCTCCAGCACGGGAGACAGATGAACGTGCGACACCCCGAGCGAGGCGATGTACGGCACGGCGGCCGCCGCGGCGGCGAACGGAAACGAGGGCTGAAGCTGAAGCCGATAAGTGGCGGTAGGCACGACAGAGGTCATGCAGACCTACGTACCCGCCGGACGACGATTGGAGCGCTTGGACACGCAAGGAAGCCTGCTGCTTTTCAGGGGCGCGGGGCTGTGTCGATGTGCGGCTCCGCCGCGTGGGCGCGATCAGCCACAGACGACCTGAAGCCGGCAACGCACCGACGCACCCACGGCGAGTAGCTCACGTCGGCCGCCGCAGCACCGCCAGGCTCCGATCCACCAAGGTCAACCGATCCCCGGCCGCCACCTTCGGCCCGTCCTCGGGAACCGCGTCCTTGCGCCCCGTATCCACCACCACCTGCCACTGCTGACCATGGTTGACCGGCACCACGAACTCCAGCGGCAGCGCCGACGCGTTCACCATCAGCAGGAACGAGTCATCGGCGATCCGCTCGCCGCGTGAACCCGGCTCGGAGATCGCGTTCCCGTTCAGAAACACCGTCAGCGCCCCGGCCTGAGCCGAATCCCAGTCCCGCCGCACCATCTCCTGCCCCTGAGGCGTGAACCAGGCGATGTCCGACAGCTCGTCGTGCGTCCCCTCCACCGGCCGCCCGTGGAAGAACCGCCGCCGCCGGAACACCGGATGGTCCTTCCGCAGCCACACCATCGCGCGCGTGAACTCCAGCAGATCCCCGAAGACCTCGCCGTCGCCGCCGTCGTCCCCGTCCTCGCCGGAGGGCCACGGCACCCAGGACAACTCGTTGTCCTGGCAGTACGCGTTGTTGTTGCCGCCCTGGGTCCGCGCGAACTCGTCCCCATGGCTGAGCATCGGCACACCCTGCGACAGCATCAGCGTGGCGATGAGGTTCCGCATCTGCCGGACGCGCAGCTCCACCACCTCCGGGTCGTCGGTCTCGCCCTCGGCCCCGCAGTTCCAGGACCGGTTGTGGCTCTCCCCGTCCCGGTTGTCCTCCCCGTTCGCGTCGTTGCGCTTCTCGTTGTACGAGACCAGGTCGCGCATCGTGAAGCCGTCGTGGCAGGTCACGAAGTTGATGGAGGCCAGCGGGCGCCGCCCGTCGTCCTGGTACAGGTCGGACGAGCCGGTCAGCCGCGACGCGAACTCCGCGAGCGTCCGCGGCTCGCCCCGCCACAGGTCCCGTACGGTGTCGCGGTACATGCCGTTCCACTCGGTCCACAGCGGCGGGAAGTTCCCCACCTGGTAGCCGCCCTCGCCGACGTCCCAGGGCTCGGCGATCAGCTTCACCTGGGAGACCACCGGGTCCTGCTGGACGAGGTCGAAGAACGACGACAGCCGGTCCACCTCGTGGAACTGCCGGGCCAGCGTGGCGGCGAGGTCGAAGCGGAAGCCGTCGACGTGCATCTCGGTCACCCAGTACCGCAGCGAGTCCATGATCAGTTGCAGGACGTGCGGCGACCGCATGAGCAGGGAATTACCCGTCCCCGTCGTGTCCATGTAGTAGCGCGGGTCGTTCGTGAGCCGGTAGTACGACGGGTTGTCGAGGCCCTTGAACGAGAGCGTGGGACCGAGATGGTTGCCCTCGGCCGTGTGGTTGTAGACCACGTCGAGGATGACCTCGATCCCGGCCTCGTGCAGCGCCCGGACCGCCGACTTGAACTCCAGCACCTGCTGCCCCCGGTCGCCCCAGGAGGCGTACGCGTTGTGCGGGGCGAAGAAACCGATCGTGTTGTAGCCCCAGTAGTTACTGAGGCCCAGGTCGGCCAGCCGGTGGTCGTTCACGAACTGGTGTACGGGCATCAGCTCCAGCGCCGTGACGCCCAGTTCGGTCAGGTGTTCGATGATCGCCGGATGGGCGAGCGCCGCGTAGGTGCCGCGCAACTCCTCGGGGAGCCCCGGGTGCCGCATGGTGAGGCCCTTGACGTGGGCCTCGTAGATCACCGTGTGGTGGTACTCGGTGCGGGGCCGCCGGTCGTCGCCCCAGTCGAAGTACGGGTTGACCACGACCGAGGTCATCATGTGCGGGGCCGAGTCGAGGTCATTGCGCTTGTCGGGCGCCCCGAAGTGATAGCCGTACACCTCCTCGCCCCACGTGACGGAGCCGCTGATGGCGCGCGCGTACGGGTCGAGGAGGAGCTTCGCGGAGTTGCAGCGCAGCCCGCGCTCCGGCGCGTACGGGCCGTGCACCCGGAAGCCGTACCGCTGTCCGGGCATCACCCCCGGCAGATACGCGTGCCGTACGAACGCGTCCGACTCGCGCAGTTCCACCGCAGCCTCGGAGCCGTCGTCGTGCAGCAGACACAGCTCGACTCGGTCCGCGGCCTCCGAGAAGACCGCGAAGTTGGTCCCGGCGCCGTCGTACGTGGCACCGAGCGGATACGCCTGTCCAGGCCAGACCTGCATGGATACGACTCTTCCAGTTGTCGCGCGCCGCTGGGGGCGACTCCGAGGGGAGTCTCCCCCAAACTGATGGAACCACCTATGACATACGTCCCTCCTGCCCGGCGGCAGCCACTTTGTGACGTGCCGCGCGCCCGGCGGTGGCGGATCGCTGTCGGCGGCCACTATGAATCGGGTCACTCCCGATGCGGTCGCGGTCCGGAACGGCCAAGTGACATGCGGTAGTTGAGAAAGGACCTGTCCATCCGGCTGTATCGTCACCCGCTACCGGAGTACCCTTCCTTGATCGTTGAGTAGGGGTGAATTCGGGGGAGCGGAAGGCGGTGCGTGGGTGGGCTCGGGAGGGCTGGAGTTGCCTCCTGGTGACGCGGGCGAGACGGGTCACGAGGGGAACTCCGCAGATGTCCCACCCGGCGCGGTGTCCCTGGCACGGCCGATGGAGCGGGGATCCATCGGCCCGGAACTGGACTGGAACGCCGACGCCTGGCTCGAAGTGCGTACGCGCGCCCAGCGGGCCGGCCGTGCCTACATCTGGCTGAACCTCGTCGAACAGCGGCTGCGCGCCGTCGTGGCCGCCGTGCTGCGACCCATCTACGAGCCCGTCCACGGCGACGACTGGGTGGTCGCCGCCGCCGGGCCCGCCGGACAGGAGTGGGTGCAGCGCGCCGTCGCGGTGCGCGAGGTCAGCCGCCGCAAGGGCTATCTCCTCGACCCCGCCGACGACAATGTCCTCAGCTTCCTCACCCTGCCCCAGCTGCGCGAGCTGATGGTCCAGCACTGGCCCTGCTTCGAGCCGTACGTCGACGAGCGGCGCGATGTGGAACTGGCCCTCGACGAGCTGGAGGTCACCCGGAACGTCGTGTCCCGCAACCGGGCCCTCTCCGAGGCCGTCCTCGGCCAGGCCGAGCGCGCCTCGTCGAAGCTGCTGGAGATCCTCGGCGCCGGCAGCGACGTGCCCTCCGCGCGGCGGCTGCCCGTCGACGCGGTCGAGGAGCTGATCGGCGACCGGTACGCGGACGTCGTCGGCGTCCACCCCGACCGGGTACGGCTGCTGCGGCAGTTCCCCGCCGAGGATCTCTTCGGCGGCGCCCGCCGCGTCGACGCCATCGGCATAGGACTGAACCTGCTGGTGCAGAACTTCTCCGGCCGGCGGCTGGTGCGGCTCGCCGAGGCGGGCTGCCGGGTACGGCTGCTCTTCCTCAACCCCGCCTCCAGCGCGGTGAAGCGGCGCGAACGCGAACTGGGCCTGAAGCGCGGCGAGTTGAGCCGAGCCGTGGAGATGAACATCCTCCATATGCGCCGGGTCCGCTCCCGGCTGCGCGACCCCGGCGCCTTCGAGATCCAGGTCTTCGACGAGACACCCCGCTTCACGGCCTACCTCGTCGACGGCGACGGCTCGGACGGCATCGCCGTCGTCCAGACCTATCTGCGGCGCACCCGGGGCATGGAGGCGCCGGTGCTCGTGCTGCGTGGCGGCAACCGGGTCCTCAAGGCGGACGAGAACGGCGAAGCAGGGCTCTTCGACACATACCGCGAGGAGTTCGAGGTGGCCTGGGCGGACTCGCGACCGGTGTCGTGAGCAGGGTCGCGCCCGGTGCTGTGGCGCCCGGCGCTGGAGCGGCCAAGCGGAATGCGGCCCTCGGATTGTCAGTGGCCCATGCGATGGTGTTGGTCACTGGGGGAACGCACCACCAAGAAGGGGGACCAGCATGGGCTGGCACCGGCAGCTGCTGATCGGCTTCGACCTGGAGACGACCGGCACGGACCCGCGCGAGGCGCGCATCGTCACCGGGGCGGTGATCGAGGTCAGGGACGGGGAGCCCGTCGGGCACCGGGAGTGGCTCGCCGATCCGGGCGTGGAGATCCCGGCGGAGGCGGTGGCGGTGCACGGCATCACCAACGCCCGCGCGGTGGCCGAGGGCAGACCGGCCGACCAGGTCGCCGACGCCCTCGCCGACATCCTCGTCTCCTACTGGAAGACGGGCGTCCCGGTCGTGGCGTACAACGCGGCCTTCGATCTGACCCTGCTCTCCACCGAGCTGCGCCGGCACGCCCTGCCGTCCCTGCGCGACCGGCTCGGCGGCCTCGACCCGGCGCCGGTCATCGACCCGTACACGATCGACCGCTCCGTCGACCGCTACCGCCGCGGCAAGCGCAACCTCGAAGCGGTCTGCGCCGAGTACGGCGTCCCTCTCGACGCAGCCCACGACGCCTCCGCCGACGCCCTCGCCGCCGCGCGCCTCGCCCGGGCGATAGCCCAGCGCCACACCAAGGTCGCCGCCCTCGCCCCGGCGGAGCTGCACCGCCGCCAGATCGAGTGGTATGCCGAATGGGCCACCGACTTCCAGGACTTCCTCCGCCGCAAGGGCAACCCGGAAGCGGTCGTGGACGCGACCTGGCCGCTGCGCGAGCCGGCGGACGAAACGGTCTGAGCCGCCGTTGACCGGGTTCTCCGTCTTCCCGACGACCTCAGGAGCGAGCAGTCCGATGATCTCTCTTCGCGAAGTCCGCGACAGCGACCTGCCCGTCTACTGGGCGCACCTGTCCGACCCGGAAGCACAGCGGGTCGCTGCCTTCACCGGGGACTACCACTACGACCGGGAGCTCTTCGACCGCCACTGGGCGAAGATCCGCGCCGACCCCGGCATCGTCATGCGCACGGTGCTCGCCGACGGCGAGGTGGTCGGCCACGTCGCGGTGTTCGGGCCGCCGGACGAACGCGAGGTCACCTACTGGATCGACCGGGCGCACTGGGGCCGGGGCGTGGCCACGGCCGCGCTCACCGCCCTGATCGCCCTCGTCGACACCCGGCCCCTGCACGCCCGCGCGGCTGCCGACAACACCGGCTCGATCCGTGTCCTGCAGAAGTGCGGCTTTGTCATCACCGGCCGGGACAAGGGCTTCGCCCGGGCCCGCGACGGCGAGACCGACGAAGTGGTCCTCGCACTTGAGATCGCTTGAGGCCGCTGAGGCCGCCAAGGCCGCTCAGAACGGATACCAGCGGACCGTCTCGTCCCCGTCGCGCAGTGAGGTGACGCGGCGTTCGAACTCGGTCAGGGCCTTGGGGTTGGCCGGGGCGTGCTGGGCGACCCAGGCGCAGCTGGCCGTTTCGCGGGCGCCGCGCAGGGTCGAGCAGCCCGACCACTCGCGTACGTCCCAGCCGTAGGTCGCGGTGAAGGTGTCGTAGTCCTCGGCCGGGAGTCCGTAGCGGTCGTGGGAGAGGGCCATGACGACGAGGTCGTGCTCGCGGAGGTCGCCGGCGAAGGTCTCCAGGTCGACCAGGACCGGGCCGTCCGGGCCGATGTGGACGTTGCGGGGGAGCGCGTCGCCGTGGATCGGACCCGGCGGCAGGTGTGGGGTGAGGCCGGCGGCGGCTGCCGCGAAGCCGTCGCGGCGTTCGCGGAGGTAGGCCGCGTCCGCCGGGTCGATCGTGTCGCCGGCCAGGCGCAGCCAGCGCTCCACCCCGCCCAGCAGTTCACGGCGGGGCAGTGCGAAAGGCGGGGCGGGGAGGGCGTGGACCAGCCGTAGCAGTTCGGCCAAATCGCGGGCGCCGGCCAGGCGTACGGGGTCGGGCAGCCGGTGCCACACGGTCACCGGGTGTCCCTCGACGAGCAGCGCCTCGGACTCGGCGGGCCGCACCGCCGGGACCTCCGCCTCGGCGAGCCAGGCCGCGATCCGCAGCTCCCGGTCGGCCCGGTCGAGGAGTTCGGCGTCGCGCCCCACCTTGACCACCAGGTCACCGACGGCGAACACCGCGTTCTCGCCCAGCGCGAGCAGCCGAGCGTCCCCGGCCGCACCGGGCAGCACACCGGCCGCGACCAGCACGTCCCGCGCCCGTGCCTCATCCATCCTTCGCCTCCGTATCCGACCGTGCCCGTACGGCCGACGCGCCCGGCGGGGCGTCAGGTTCACGCCATACGCCGGTCAGTCTCGCATTCGTACAGGTCGGGCCGCGCGCGCGGTGCCTTGACGCCTCTGCGTGCCGTCAGCACCATGGCGGAGGCCGAGTGGGAGGCCCCCACCGTCACAGGTCGCCCGAGCACACAGACACGCCCAGTCCGCCCAGGCACGTGCGAAGGAGCCGATCGCATGACATTGGCGACCGCGACGCCGAAGCGCCCGCGACCGGCGAAGCGGCGTACCTCGGCGCGGGACCGGGAGCGGCGCCTCGTCGACCACGGCGCCTGGTTCCTGGTGCTGCCCGCGCTGATCCCGATCCTGGTGCTGAGCGTCGGACCGCTGCTGTACGGAATCGCGCTGGCGTTCACCGACTCGCAGTCCGGGCGGACCGAGCCCACCCGGTGGAGGCGCTTCCAGTCCCTCGCCTGGCAGGAGGAGTCCGTCACCGCCAACAAGGAGCTGGTGAAGGAGTGGAACGCCACCCACCCCGACGTCAAGGTCGAGTACGTACAGGGGACTTGGGACAGCGTCCACGACCAGCTGCTCACCTCCTTCGAGGGCGGTGAGGCGCCGGACATCATCCACGACGCCTCGGACGACCTCGCGGACTTCGCGTACGGCGGCTACCTCGCCGATCTGCGCGAGCTGCTGCCCGAGCGGCTCAAGTCGGACATCCCGCAGCACAGTTGGGAGACGACGACCTTCGGGGAGGGGATCTACGGGGTCCCGTTCCTCCAGGAACCGAGGGTCCTGATCGCCAATGCGAAGTGGCTCCGCGAGTCGGGTGTGCGCGTTCCGACCCCCGGGGAGCCGTGGAGCTGGGAGGAGTTCCGGGACGTCGCGAAGGAGCTGAGCGGCGACGGGAAGTACGGTGTCGCCTGGCCGCTGAAGGAACCGGTGTCGGCCACGCTGAACCTCTCCCTGTCGGCGGGCGGGCAACTGTTCCACCGGGACGCGGACGGCAAGGTCGAGGTCCGCTTCGAGGCGGCCGACGCGGTGGTCCCGAGGACCGTGCGCGACGAGGTGAACACCGACGGGAGCGCGCCCGGCACCACGCTCGGCATGGGCGGCTCCCACACCCTGCCCGGCTTCTTCGGCGGCAGGTACGCGATGGTCCCGCTCGGCTTCTCGTACCGCCAGCAGATCGTCCAGCAGGCCCCCGAAGGCTTCGACTGGCAGGTGCTGCCCGCCCCCGCCGGCGCCGACGGCCTCGCCCAGGGCGTCAGCCCGCAGACCCTCTCCGTCGCCGAGGACAGCCCCCACCAGAAGGAGGCCGCCGAGTTCATCGACTTCCTCCTCCAACCCGAGAACATGGTCCGCCTGGCCCTCGGCGACTGGATGCTGCCGACCGGCACCGAGGCCCTGAAGGACCCGGCCCTGCACACGACGAAGGACGACTGGGCCACGGGAACGGCCCTCGCCGAACACCTCCGCTCCGCCCCCGCCCAGTCGGTGCGCGGCTACCCGGAGTGGAAGGACAAGGTCGCCACGCCCGCGTTCCAGGAGTACTACAGCGGGGCGATCGACCTGGACGAGCTGCGTGAGCGGCTGGAGGAGGACGGGAATCTGGTGCTGGCCCGCTATCAGCGGTGAGCGGTGAGCCGTAAACAGGTTGCACGAGACGTATCGTCTCGCGTAAGGTCGCGTCCATGACCTCCCACATAGCCATGTTCTCCATCGCCGCCCACGGCCACGTGAACCCGAGCCTCGAAGTGATCCGCGAGCTGGTGGCGCGGGGGCACCGGGTCACGTACGCGATCCCGCCGGCCTTCGCGGAGAAGGTGGCCGAGGCCGGTGCCGAACCGAAGCTCTGGCACTCCACGCTGCCCGGCTCCGACGCCGACCCCGAGGCCTGGGGAAGCGAGCTGCTGGACTACGTGGAACTCTTCCTCGGTGACGCGATCCAGGCCCTGCCGCAGCTCATCGAGGCGTACGAGGGCGACGAACCCGACCTCGTGCTCCATGACATCACCGGGTACCCGGCGCCCGTCCTCGCCCGCCGCTGGGGCGTGAAGGCGATCTCGCTCTCCCCGAACCTGGTCGCCTGGGAAGGCTACGAGGAAGAGGTCGCCGAACCCATGTGGGCCGAGCCGAAGAAGACCGAACGAGGCAAGGCGTACTACGCCCGCTTCCAGGCCTGGCTGGAGGAGAACGGGATCACCGAGCACCCCGACTCGTTCCTCGGCAGGCCCGCCCGCTCCCTGGTGCTCATCCCGAAGGCGCTCCAGCCGAACGCCGACCGGGTCGACGAGAGCCGCTACACCTTCGTCGGCGCCTGCCAGGGCGACCGCTCGGCGCAGGGTGACTGGCAGCGGCCGGCGGACGCGGAGAAGGTGCTGCTCGTCTCGCTCGGGTCGGCGTTCACCAAGCAGCCCGGCTTCTACCGCGAGTGCGTCAAGGCCTTCGGCGACCTCCCCGGCTGGCACATGGTGCTCCAGGTGGGCAAGCATGTCGACGCGGCGGAGCTGGGCGAGATCCCGGCCAACGTGGAAGTGCGTGACTGGGTGCCGCAGCTGGCCGTCCTGAAGCAGGCCGACGCGTTCATCACGCACGCGGGCGCCGGCGGCAGTCAGGAAGGGCTGGCCACCGCCACGCCGATGGTCGCCGTACCGCAGGGCGTCGACCAGTTCGGCAACGCCGACATGCTCCAGTCGCTCGGCGTCGCCCGCCATGTGCCCATGGAGGAGGCGACGGCCGAGACCCTGCGCGAGGCGGTCCTCGCCCTCGTCGACGACCCCGAAGTGGCGCGCCGGCTCAAGGAGGTGCGGCAGGAAATGGCGGGGGAGGGCGGCACCCGCCGGGCCGCCGATCTCATCGAGGCGGAGCTGGCGAGCGGTATGCAGCGGCGACAACGGTGAATAGCAGCGGGTGAATAGCGGTGAATGGTGGGGCAAGCGGGGGCGGTTGCACGTCTACCGTGAAGTCCCGGCACATTTTGGATAACGGTCGGGTCATTTCGTAACGCTCGGATAACGCCCGCCCCGCGCGGAACAGTCATTGACTCTGTTGCCGGGTTCGACCGTTACCCCCGGTGAAAGGTTGTATCGGGCACTTCTTGTACCTCGGGTGAACGGCTCCCAAGCTGGGCGTGAACTCACTTCGAACGCCAGGAAGTTGACCCATGCGCCGAGACATACCCGACCTCGCAGAGGTGCGCCGCGTCACGCAGAAGAAGCGTGACGCCTGGTGGACCGTGCTGCTCGTCGACCCGGTCGCCACACCGCTGGTGCGGCTGACCGCGAAGTACACGAGGATCACGCCCAACCAGCTGACCTGGGGCGCCTTCCTGCTGGGTCTCGTCTCGGCCGCCTTCTTCGCCCTGGGCGACTGGCGCTGGCTGATCGCCGGCGCCGTCGTCTACCACCTGAGCTTCATCCTCGACTGCATGGACGGCAAGGTCGCCCGGCTCACCGGCCAGGGCTCCGTGTTCGGCGCCTGGCTCGACTTCGTCTTCGACCGCGTCCGGGTGGCGGTGTGCGGGGTCGCGCTGATGGCCGGGCAGTACGAGCGCACCGGCGACGCCCTCTACATCTGGCTGGCCGCCGCCGTCATCGGGCTCGACACCCTGCGCTACATCAACTCCCTGGAGATCTTCAAGATCCGCCACACCATGCGCAAGCAGATCAAGTCCCGGCTCCGCGCGGCCCGTCGCGCCGACAACGACCGGGAACTCGCCTTCATGGAGGACCTGCTGCGCGAGAACCCCGAGGCGGACATCGAACAGGACGCGCGGACGGTCGCCGCCGAGGCCACCCAGGCGGCGCCGCAGACCCAGGTGGTCGACCTGCACCAGGAGTTCCGCCGCCGCTTCCCCGCCTACCTCCGCGTACGGTCGTTCCTGCTGCGCCACCGCGTCCGTCCCCATCTGATCAGCGGCATCGAGTTCCAGATGGGCGTCTTCATGGTCGGCCCGCTCCTCGACTCGGTGATGGCGGCGACCATCGTCTCCGGCGCCCTGCTGATCGTCTTCGAGCTGGCCATCATCTACAAACTGCTGCTGTCCACCCGCGACTTCACCCGCACCCTCGCCTCCTTCGACCGGGGGGACATGACGGAGGCGGCCTGAGCGTACGGGCGTGGGCCCGTACGCTCAGGAGCCCGGCCGTCAGACCCGTACGGTCTCGTCCGTACGGTCCTCCTGACCCTCCTGACCCTCCTGACCCTCCTGACCCGCGTGCTGTGCCGGTGCCGGCTCCGCCGACTCGTCGTGGGTGAGGTCCGGCAGCCGGTGCAGCCACTTCGGCAGGTACCAGTTGTGTTCGCCGAGCAGGGACATCACCGCCGGGAGGAGCACACCCCGGATGATGGTCGCGTCGATGAGGACGGCGGCCGCCAGGCCCACGCCCATCTGCTTCATCGACTGCATGGACAGCGTCCCGAAGATGCCGAAGACGGCGACCATGATGATGGCGGCGCTGGTCACGACCCCGGCCGTGGTGACGACACCGTGCTGGATCGCGTCCTTCGTCGTACGGCCGCGCAGTCGCGCCTCACGGATCCGCGAGACCACGAACACGTGGTAGTCCATCGACAGCCCGAAGAGGATCACGAAGAGGAACAGCGGCAGCCAGGTGATGATCGCGCCGACCCCCTCAGCGCCCACCAGCGAGGCACCCCAGCCGTGCTGGAAGACGCCGACGAGGATGCCGTACGCGGCGCCCACCGACAGCAGGTTCAGCACGATCGACGTGATCGCGATGGTCAGCGACCTGAACGACAGCAGCATCAGCAGGAAGGCGAAGACCACGACGAAGACGAAGACCGGGGCCACCGACCCGACGAGCTGCTCGTTGAAGTCCTTCGACCCCGCGACCTGCCCGGTGATCGGCGCCTCGACGCCGTCCACCTTGCCGAGCGTGGCCGGCCGTACCTCGTCGCGCAGCGTGTCCAGGCTCTCCCCGGCCTTGTCCAGGTCGGAGCCGCCCACCAGCGGTACGTAGACGAAGGCGAGGTTCTGCGCGTCGCGCACCTTGATCTCGACCGGGCCGCGCGAGGCACCCGAACTGATCGCCTCCGCACGGAAGTCGGCGAGCGCGCCCTTCATCTCGGCGGAATTGATGTCCTCGGCCTTCACGACCACCTCGGCCGGCTCGGGGCCGCCCGGGAACGCCTCGTTGACACGGTTGTACGTCTGGACGATCGGCAGCGAGTCGCCGAACTCCTGGTCCAGAGTGAAGTTCTGTGTCTTCATGCCGAGCGCGGGCGCCGCGATCGCGAGGAGCGCCCCGGCCGCGACCACCAGGGACACGCCCGGCCTGGCGAGGACGACGCGCAGGACACCGGTCCAGAAGCGGCTGCCCTGCGAAGCCCCGTTGCCGTTGCCCGCACGGCCGTTCCCGCGGCGCTTGTCGGGGTGCAGGAACGGGATCCGCCCCTTCTCCACGCGCTCGCCCAGCAGTGAAAGCAGCGCCGGCAGCACGGTCACGGAGCCCACCATCGCGACCGCCACGACCATCAGCGAGGCCAGGCCCATCGCCTCGAACTCGGCGAGGCCGGTGAACAGCATGCCCGCCATCGCCACGCACACGGTCACCCCGGAGACGATGATCGCCCGCCCACTGGTCGCCGCGGCCACCCGCAGCGCCGTCCGGGCGTCCCGCCCGGCGGCCCGCTCCTCCCGCTCGCGCCGCAGATAGAACAGGCAGTAGTCGACTCCGACGGCCAGCCCGACCAGCAGCATCACCGAGTTCGCGGTCTCGCTCATCGGGATGACATGGCTGACCATCGCCATCAGGCCCATCGTCGCCATGATCGCGGTGACCGCCAGGGCCACCGGCAACAGCGCCGCCACCACCGCGCCGAAGGCGATCAGCAGAATGCCGAGGGCCACCGGTACGGCGGAGAACTCGGCCTTCTGGAAGTCGTCCCCGAAGGCGTCGTCGAACGTCTTCGTCATGCTGGCGCCGCCGATCTCCTCGATCCGCAGCTTCTCGTGCTCGTCCTGGACCCCCTCGACGACCTTCAGCACCGGCTCTATGCGCTCACCGGCGGTGTCCGAGTCGCCCTTGACGTCGAACTGCACGAGCGCGCTGCGGCCGTCCTCGGAGATGGTGTCCGTGTCGTACGGCGAGGTCACGTCGGTGACCTCGCCGGTACGCCCGACAGCCTCGACGACGTCCGCCACAGCCGCCCGGAACTCGCTGTCCGTGGCCTTGGGGCCGCTGCCCTTCGCCTGGATCAGAACCTTCTCGCTCGCCGGTTCCTCGACGCCCGCGTCCTCGATGAGGCGGGCGGCCGTACTGGTCTCGCCCCTGAGCTGCTCGCTGTCCTTGACGTCCGCCCGGCCCACGGCCGAGCCGATCCCCAGGGCCAGGACGACGAACAGCACCCAGATACCGACGGCCGTCCATCGGTGCCGGGCGCTCCATCCGCCCGCCCGGGCGGCGATACCCCGTACCCGTACCTCTCGGTTACCCATGACGGGTCAGACCCTTCGTGAGCGGCAGCGACCTCTGCCGCCACCTTTCATTTCGAAGGTATGAGCCGGATAAAGCCGATACGTCGTGCTGCCCGGTGAACCCCCATGCCTGCGAGTCCTCCGTTCGGACCCCGCACTCTCCCCATCAGGGAGGACAGCGACCCCCTACACCCATGCCGAAGCCCAGGGTCGGCGCCGCAGGGTGCGCCCTGCCCCGGCCCGCCCTCGCCGTGCCTATCGTGGGCCCATGACGACGTACGCGGCGCTCCTGCGCGGGATCAATGTGGGCGGCAGCAAGAAGGTCCCGATGGCCGACCTCCGCACCCTCCTGACCGGCCTGGGCCACGAGGCCGTGGCCACCTACCTCCAGAGCGGCAACGCGGTCTTCACCAGCGACCACGGCGACGAGGACTCCCTCGCCGACGAGATCACCGCCGCCATCGAGAAGCACTTCGGCTTCACCGTCGACGTCCTGGTACGCGACCACGCCTACCTGGAGTCCGTACGCGAGGCATGTCCCTTCCCGGCGGCCGAACTGGAGGGCAGGCAGCTGCACGTGACGTACTTCTCGGAGCCGGTGGACGCGGCCCGCTTCGAAGCGATCGACCAACAGGCCTTCCTCCCCGAGGAGTTCAGGCTCGGAGACCGGGCGCTGTACCTCTACGCCCCCGAGGGCCTGGGCCGTTCCAAGCTCGCGGAGACCCTGTCGAAGCCCCGCCTCCTGAAGGGCCTCGTGGCCACCAGCCGTAACTGGAACACGGTGGTGAAGCTGGCGGAGCTGACGCGGGTCCCGTAAGGGGCGGCCCCTGTGGGAGAAGCCGGCCCGGCGAGCCGTTTAATGAACCCATGGGATATCGGTACATCGTCATCGGCGCGGGAGCGGTGGGCGGAACGATCGGCGGCCGCCTGGCCGGCGCGGGCCACGAGGTCGTCCTGGTCGCACGCGGCGCCCAGTACACGGCCCTCCGCGAGCACGGCCTGCGCCTGAGAACCCCCGACGGCGACCACACCCACCACCTCCCCACGGTCGACGGCCCCGCCGCACTCGGCGACCTCCGCCCCGACGACGTCCTCCTCCTCACCGTGAAGACCCAGGACACGGAGTCGGCCCTGACCGCCTGGGGGCCCGCCCCGGTGACCGGCGGCGGCACCGCCGCGGAGCGGCTCCCCCTGATCTGCGCCCAGAACGGTGTCGAGAGCCAGCGCCTCGCCCTGCGCCGCTTCCACCGGGTGTACGGCGTCTGCGTCTGGCTGCCCTCCACCTTCGTCGAGCCCGGCGTCGTATCGGCTGCCGGCGCCCCGCTCACCGGCATGCTCCACCTCGGCCGCTACCCCCACGGCACCGACGACACGGCTCACCGCATCGCCGCCGACCTGGCGAAGTCCCACTTCGAGGCCCCCGTCGTACCGGACGTCCAGCGCTGGCAGTACGCCAAACTGCTGGGCAATCTCGCCAACGCCCTCGAAGCGGTCAGCGGCCCGGTCGACAGCGCGGCGGCCGAGGCGCTGTACGCCAGGGTGCGGGCGGAGGGCGAGCGGGTGCTGGACGCCGCCGGGGTCACCTACGCGGGCGCCGAGGAACAGCGGCGGACCCGCGGCGACAAGATCACCCTGCTCCCGCCGCCCGACGCCCCGCGCGGCGGCGGCTCCTCCTGGCAGTCCCTCACCCGAGGCACCGGCACCATCGAGGCCGACCACCTCAACGGCGAGATCGCCCTCCTGGGCCGCCTGCACGGCGTCCCGACCCCCCTCAACGACCTGCTGCAACGCCTCGCGAACACGTTCGCCCGCGAGCGCCGGGCGGCGGGATCGCTGCCGGTGGCGGAGCTGACGCGGCTCGCGGACGACGCTGTCGCGTTTGTTCAAGAGGCCTGAGCGCGCCGTCCCTGGCGTGGGGCGCATGAAGAGCCACGACACCACGCACCCGCACCACCCGTACATGGTCGAATGCGCCGCCGAGGCGGCCCGTGTCGCACGGGCCGTCACACCGGATCAACTCCCCCTGCCCACCCACTGCGGCGACTGGGATGTCCGCGCCCTGGTCAACCACTGGGTCCTCTACACCTCCCACGGCCTGGAACACCGCGCCCTGCGCAAGCCCCTCCCCGACGAGCTGACCAAGCGCGACTTCACCACCGACCCCGCCTGGGCCGACGCGTACGCCGCCCAACTGGACCGCGCGGTCGCGGCGTGGGCCGACCCGGCGGTGTGGGAGGGCGACATCGACCTCGGAGGCGGGGTGATGCCCGCCGTCGACATCGCCGGCATGGTCATCAAGGAGACGGCCGTCCACGGCTGGGACGTGGCCACCGCCACGGGACAGAAGTTCCACGTCTCGGAGCCCGCCGCCCAGTTCATCCTCGCCGTGGTGGAAACCCACGGCGACCTCTACCGCCAGTACGACGGCTTCGCCGCCCGGGTACCCGTACCGGCCGACGCCCCGGTCTTCGACCGGGCGCTGGCGGCGAGCGGCAGGGACCCGAAGCCGGCCGCCGAGTGACGTTCACGGTTCCGCGCCCGAAAGCACGGTCGCGGAGTTCAGGCCGCGGTGAGCTGCCCTTCCCGTCGGGCGGCGGCATAGCGGCGCAGCAGCAGCGCGGCCAGCTCGGGGGAGGGGCCGAGCACCTCGGCCAGGACGTCCGCACCCGCCTCGTCCGCGCCGCGCGCGATGCGGTCCGGCAGGAAGCCGGGGGCGATGACGTACGGCGCCACGGCCACCCGTTCGCAGCCGAGTGCCCGTAGCTCCCGTACGGCGTCCTCCGTGCGGGGGAGGGACGCGGAGGCGAACGCGGGTCGCACGGCGCACCAACCGGTGTGCCACCACTCCCGCGCGATGTCGGCGATCACCGCGATCGCCTCCGGGTCGGTGGACCCCGCCGAGGCCAGTACGACCCCGGTCGAGGACTTGTCGGCGGGGCTCAACCCCGCCTCGTACAGACGGCGTTCGAGGGCCGTCAGCAGCAGCGGCGACGGACCGAGCACCTCCGTCCGGCGGATGCGCAGCCGCGGCGGCGCGTCCCGCAGGACCGCCGGGATGTCCGCCTTGGCGTGGAAGGCGCGGGTCAGCAGCAGCGGGAGCGCCACCACGTCCTCGACACCTTCCGCGGCCAGTGACTCCAGCACCCCTTGGACGGAAGGGACGTTGAAGTCGAGGAAGCCGGTCTCCACGCGCAGCCCGGGGCGCAGCGCCCGCACCCGCCGCACCAGGGCGTGCACGGTCGCGGCGTGCCGCGGGTCGCGGCTGCCGTGGGCGATGACGAGAAGTACGGGGCTGCGCATGGGGTTCGGCTCTCTCGGCTCTTCCTTCAGTGCTTCTTCGCTCAGTGCTTCTTCGCTTCTTTCAGGGGGCGCTCAGCGGCTCACGAGCAGACCGCGGCTGCGCAGGACCCACCGCTCCAGCGGGCTGAAGATCAGCAGGTCGATGGCGATGCCGACGATCAGGATGAGGAAGATGGCGAGGAAGACCTGCGGCATGCTGCTGTTGGTGCGGCCCGCCTCCAGCATCTGACCGAGGCCCGAGCCGATGTCGGGTGCCTTCGCGATGATCTCGGCGGCCATCAGCGAGCGCCACGAGAACGCCCAGCCCTGCTTCAGACCGGCCACATAGCCGGGCAGTGCCGCCGGCATCACGATGTGCCAGGTGCCCTTCAGCCCGGTCGCGCCCAGGGTGCGGCCGGCCCGCAGGAACAGCGGCGGCACCTGGTCGATGCCGGACACCAGACCGTTGGCGATCGACGGGACCGCGCCGAGCAGGATCACCGTGTACATCACCGACGGCTCCAGGCCCAGCCAGACCACCGCGGGCGGCACCCACGCCACCGACGGCAGCGACTGCAGACCGGAGAGGATGGGGCCGATCGCGGCGCGGACGATCCGGACGCGGGCCACCAGCAGGCCCAGCGGGGTGCCGATCGCCAGGGCCGCGAGGAAGCCGAGCAGACCGCGGGAGACGCTGGTCCAGATGGAGTCGAGGAGCGTGCCCTGCAGCCAGGCCTCCCGGACCTCCCCCCACACCGCGGACGGCGCGGGCAGCTTGTAGGCCGGCGCGACGCCCGCCCAGACGAGGAGCTGCCAGACCGCCAGCACCAGGGCGACCGCGACGATCGGGGGCAGTACCTTCTGGACGAGGACCTGGCGCAGCGGCGGCCCCCCGGTCTGCACCGAGTCCAGTGCGTCGAGGCCCGCCTCCAGGCCGGCGAGGTCGTCCGTGTCCTTGACGGGAACGGCGTCGCTCTCGGTCTCAGTGCTGGCCATGGCGGCGGATCTCCCTACGCAGTTCTTCGGTGATCTCGACGGACAGCTCCGCCACGGCGGTGTCCTCGATGCGGCGCGGCTGCGGAATGCCCACGGTCCACTCGCGGGCCACCCGGCCGGGGCGCGAGGACAGCAGCACGACGCGCTCGGCGAGCCGTACCGCCTCGCGTACGTTGTGCGTCACGAACAGCACCGAGACCTGGGTCTCGCTCCAGATCCGGGTCAGCTCGTCGTGCAGCACGTCCCGCGTGATGGCGTCGAGCGCGGCGAACGGCTCGTCCATCAGCAGCAGCTTGCTCTCCTGGGCCAGCGCGCGGGCCAGGGCGACGCGCTGGCGCATACCGCCGGACAGCTCGTGCACCCGCTTGTCGTAGGCGCCCTTGAGCCGGACCAGCCCGAGCAGCTCCTCGGTCCGCTCGCGCCGCTCGTTCTTGGCGACGCCCCTGAGCTTCAGGGCCAGTTCGATGTTCTTGCCCGCGGTCAGCCACGGGAACAGGGCGTGCTCCTGGAACATCAGGGCCGGACGCCCGTCGGTCGTGATGCTGCCCGCGCTCGGCTCGTCGAGCCCGGCGACCAGGTTGAGCAGCGTCGACTTGCCGCAGCCCGAGGCACCCAGGAGGGTGACGAACTCGCCCGGAGCGACATCGAGCGTGATGTCGTCCAGGACGAGCTGCTGCCCGGCGGGCCCGGCGAAGGACTTCGACACGTGCTCGATACGGGCGGCGTGCAGAGCCGCGGCCTCGGCGCCGTCGGCGGCCTTGGCGAGTGTGGTGGCCATGGTCGTCACCTCCTGGGAACTCATCGACTGATCGGTTACTTGACGCCGAGACCGGCGTCGCCGACCTCGTCCTCGCCGTCGGCCTTGAGGACCTTGTTGAGCAGCGACAGGTCGTAGATCCCGTCGAGCTTCGGGTCCTCCAGCAGACCGGCCTTCACCGCGTGGTCCGCCTCGGTCTTCAGGGTGGACGCCAGCGGGTCGTTGATGAACTGGATGGACGTCCACGCCGGGTCGAGCACGTCCGCCGGCAGCTCCTTGCCGGAGTCGGCCTTGAGCTGGGCGTTCGCCGCGGCCTTCGCCTCGTCCGGGCTGGAGCCGATGAACGCGTTGGTCTTGACCGAGCCGCGCAGCACGGCCTCCACGACGTCCGGGTGCTCCTTCAGGAACTCCTGCCGCACGATGATGTTCGTGATCACGAACTTCTTGTCCGGCCACAGGTCGGCCTCGTCCAGCAGGACCTTCGCACCCTCGGAGACCAGCTTCGACGCGGTCGGCTCCGGCACCCAGGCGCCGTCGATGGCACCGGACTTGTAGGCGTCCGGGGCGACGGAGTTCTCCGTGCGGACCACGGACACGTCACCCTTGCCGGTGTTCGCGTCGACCTTCCAGCCCTGCTCGGCGATCCAGTTGAGGAACGCCACGTCCTGCGTGTTGCCGAGCTGCGGCGTCGCGATCTTCTTGCCCTTGATGTCCTTGACGGACTTGATCTTGTCCGGGTCGACGACGAGCTTCACACCGCCGGACGCCGAACCGCCGATGATGCGCAGGTTGGCGCCGTCGGCCTTGGTGTAGCCGTTGATCGCCGGGGAGGGACCGATCCAGCCGATGTCGATGGAGCCGCCGTTGAGGGCCTCGATCTCGGAGGGACCGGCGTTGAAGGTCGTGTACTTCGCCTTGGTGCCGCCGAGCTCCTTCTGGAAGAAGCCCTTCTGGATGCCGACCAGCGCGGTGGCGTGGGTGAGGTTGCCGAAGTAGCCGATGTCGACTTCGTCGAGGCCGTCGATCTTCTTGGCCCCGGCGGCGACCTGGCCGGTGTCGGCTTCCGTGGACTCGGAGCCGTAACCGCAGGCGGCGAGGGTGAGCAGGGGAAGCACGGCGATGACCGCGAGAGTACGCCGGAGGGCGGGGGCGGCGGGGCGATGTGCAGGCACGGGAGGTGTTCCTCTCGGAGGCCCGGCGGTCACGGTCTCATCGGTCGTGGCCGGGAAGTCAGGAAAACGGTCTTCGTCGCAACCGGGACGTCGGGTGGGGGGACGGGGCGCGCAGGCAGTGCGCGTACGTCATCGCACACATCGCGCCACTCCGCCCTGCCCGCTGCCGAGGGCGCCGCTGCCCACCCGGCCGCCCTCCTTCGCGAACGTCGCGTAGAAGTCCATGAGGTCCATGGAACTCATCGGGTTCGTTGAGCTCATGTCAGAAGTCCCACCCGTCGTCCTCGGACTCGTCCTTGACGGGCTCCGGGGAGGCGAACGACTCGCCGACCATGCCGGCGGTGAGCGTCGTACCGTCCGCCGGGTCGATCAGGATGAACGAACCGGTGCGGCGGGAGTCGGAGTACGAGTCGACCGGCAGCGCCTCCGCGGTGCGGATCTTGACGCGGCCGATGTCGTTCGCGACGAGCTGTCCCGGATGCGGGTGCAGGGACAGGTCGTCGAGGGTCAGCCGGGACGGGATGTCCTTGACGATCGCCTTGACGGTGCGGGTGCCGTGCTTGAGCAGCACGCGGTGGCCCACCGTCAGCGGCTGGTCGGCCACGTGGCAGACGGTCGCCTCGATGTCCTGCGTGGTCGCGGGCGCGTCCTTGCTGGGCACGAGCAGATCGCCGCGCGAGATGTCGATGTCGTCCTCCAGCCGGAGCGTCACCGACTGGGGCGTCCACGCCGCGGCGACCGGCTTGCCGAGGAGGTCGATGCCCACGACCTTGGTCGCACGGCCGGAGGGGAGCACCGTCACCGGGTCGCCGATCCGGAACGTACCGGCCGCGATCTGGCCCGCGTAACCCCGGTAGTCCGGGAGTTCGGCGGTCTGGGGACGGATCACGTACTGCACGGGCAGCCGGGCGTGGCAGTGCGCCAGGTCGTGGCTGACCGGCACCGTCTCCAGGTGCTCCAGGAACGTCGCGCCGCCGTACCAGTCCATGTTCGCGGACGGCTCCACCACGTTGTCCCCGGCGAGCGCCGAGATCGGGATCGCGGTGATCTCCGGGACGCCCAGCTCCAGCGCATACGCCGTGAACTCCTCGGCGATCCGCGCGAAGACCTGCTCCTCGTAGCCGACGAGGTCCATCTTGTTGACGGCCAGCACCACATGCGGGACGCGCAGCAGCGCGGCGATCGCGGCGTGCCGACGGGTCTGCTCGACGACGCCGTTGCGGGCGTCGATCAGGATCACCGT
>NZ_JAEMUX010000082.1 GCF_016598475.1 Streptomyces adelaidensis | reverse complement strand
AAGCGGTATCGCAGGATGCCCACATCTCACGCTGCCCCTATGACGGGGGCTGTGAGGATGTGGGCCGGATCAGGTGAAAGACCTCTCGGGCGACGTGGCGTTCGAGGCAACGGAACGATTTCGCGCCGGGGCCTGCCTTCCTTGATGCGGCGCTCGTAGTAGCCCTGGGGCAGTCAGAACCGTGAGGACGCCACACAATCGGCAGGCCCCTATCGGGACACACCCCGCCAGCCCGGTGCCGACAACGCACCATCTCCGGCCGGCAGCCGACACCGTGTGATTTGTGGCCGGGCTGCTGTGCGACCAACACCCCGCCGACCGCCCGGCGTTCACTGTTGTCGATGCCGCCGCCGGTGGGGCTGCCACACTGTCGTACGGCGAGCTGGCCGCGGACTCGCACCGCTGTGCACGGGCGCTTCAGGGGCTTGGGGTCGGTCCGGGGGACAGGGTGGCGACCCTGATGGGCATCGCTTTCGGCGGCAGATGTGCGCCAGGCGAGACCCGCGAACAAACTTGGCGCCCCGCCGCGTGCTTCTCATGGCCGATGCGATCGGCGATCTCGCTCTCCAGGGCAAATCCACCACGCGCCTGGCCAACTGCTGCAACACCCGCCCCCGCCGGTCAGCTCCAGGCCCACCCCCCGAGCCCGGTCGAGCAGCATCGCGATCAACTGCTCGTCCACCAATGGTAAGTGGATTGACTTGCCTCCAGCGTGGCGCGTAGGTTACGTTCCAGGAGGTGAGTCCACCGACTTACCTCATCTCTCGGCAAGGAACAGGCAACATGAATCGTCTTGCGGGCAAGCGCGCCCTCATCACCGGCGGCACGAGCGGGATCGGTCTGGAGACCGCGCAGCGCTTTGTCGCGGAGGGGGCCCAGGTGGTGGTCACAGGGGTGACCCCGGCCAGCATCGAAAAGGCGCGGCAGACGCTCGGGGACAAGGTGCCGGTGATACAGGCCGATGCGCGCGATCTCGATGCGCAGCGCGGCCTGGCGGAGCGGGTGCGCGAGCATTTCGGGGAGCTGGACGTGGCGTTCCTGAACGCCGGTGTCTCGGACTGGCGGCCGTTCGAGGAGCACACGGAGGACAGCTACGACCGTCTCTTCGACATCAACGTCAAGAGCGTCTTCTTTCTCACACAGGCCCTCGTGCCCGTGCTGGCCAACCCGTCCTCGGTCATCCTCAACGCGTCCAACAGTGCGCACGGCGGCTACGGTCACTCGAACGCCTACGCCGCGACCAAGGCGGCTGTCGGTTCCCTGATGCGGTCATGGAACACGGACCTGCTCACGTCGCACGGCATCCGGTTCAACGCGATCAGCCCAGGCCCGGTCGACACCCCGCTGTACCGCAAGCTGGGAATCGAGGATCCCGCGCAGCAGACGGCGGTCCTGGAGGCGATCAGCTCCGGCATCCCGCTGGGGCGCATGGGCAAGCCCGAGGAGATCGCGGAAGCCGTCGTATACCTGGCCTCCGATGCCTCCGCCTTCACTGTGGGCCAGGACCTTATCCTGGACGGCGGCCAGACCATCTTCTGACATGTGAGGATGCGGCTGAGAGACGGGAAAAGGGGCGTGGGTATGGCGGCGACGGACCGTGACCGAGCGGAAACCGGTGGCGGTACGTGCCAGGCCGGGTATCACGCGCAGATCAAAGCGGAGAACCGCGCGCGCATTATTCGCGCCGCCCGCGACCTCTTCCTCGCCCGGGGATACGACAAGACCTCCCTGGCCCAGATCGCCAGGGAGGCCCGCGTCTCCACCGGCACCCTGTTCAAGCGGTACCCCTCCAAGGCTGCACTGTTCGCAGCCGTCACCTCCGAGCAGTGGCAGCTGGATGTGCAGTACGTCGAACCGCCCCCGCCCGGCGATCCCCAGCACGGCCTGACCCACATCGGCCGCGACTACGCCTGCCTGGTCTCACGGCCCGGCACGGCGGCCCTGTGCCGCCTCGTCATCACCGAACTTCCGCAGATGCCGGAACTCGCCGACATCGTCGGCACCGGCTTCGCCATCGACCGCGGACCCTTCTTCGACCGGCTCCGCGACTACCTGGAGGCCGAAGCCCAGGCCGGCACACTCGTCTTCCCTGCGACCGACGGACAGACACAGCCGGCATCCGCAGTGGCCGAACAGTTCCTCGGCATGATCTGCGGCCAACTCCTGTGGCCCCAACTCGTACGAACCGACTTCATCCCGCCCGCCGACCCCGTCGACAGCACGGTCGTGGACGAAGCCGTCGCCCTCATGCTCACCCGCTATCGCACCGGATCCTGAACCCCGGCCTACGAGTTCACGCTGCCAGGACCCCGATACGTCGCTCCACCCGGACAGGTACAGGTACAGGTGACTCGACCGACAACGAATACGGGCGAGCGCGACCGGTCCTCCCGGTAAGCAACGCCGGCCGACGGCTGAGCCGGGACCGGGGTCTCCCGGTACTGCCGGCGTGCGACCCCGGCGTTGTGCCCGGTGGCGCGACCACTGACAAGTGATCGACGAAATCCGACTTCTCAGGACTCGCTCTTCTGCAGGGCCGGGCCGCGGTCCTGGGCGGGGAGCGCGGGCGAGGTTGCGCCGCTGTGGTGTTTGGCGCGCTGGATCTGCTCGTAGACGTGCGCGCGCAGTTCGGCGAAGCGCGTGCTGGAGCGGGTGTGCAACTGGTCGCGCTCGTCGGGGAGGTCGATGGTCAGATCCTCCTGCACCACGGTCGGCGACTTGGAGAGGATGATGGTGCGCTGGCCGAGATAGACGGCTTCGTCGATGTCATGGGTGACGAACAGTACGGTGACGCCCAGTTCGTGCCACAGCCGCCGGATGAGATCCTCCAGGTCGGCGCGCGTCTGGGCGTCGACCGCCGCGAAGGGTTCGTCCATGAGGAGCACCTTCGGCTCGAAGGCGACGGCGCGGGCGATGGCGACGCGCTGCTGCATTCCGCCGGAGAGCTGCCAGGGGTAGGCCTGGTGGGCGTCGGCCAGTCCTACCACCTCCAGGGCGTGGTCCACCAGCTCCCTCTCGCGTGCCTTGCCGAGCTTCTTGCGGCGCAGCGGGAGGGTGACGTTGTCGCGTACGTTCATCCACGCGAACAGGGAGCGGCCGTACTCCTGGAACACCACCGCCATACCGGGCGGGGGGCCGGTGACCGGGTGGCCGTCGAGGCGGACTTCGCCGCCGGTGGGGGCGAGCAGTCCGGCCATGCATTTCAGCAGGGTGGTCTTGCCGCAGCCGGACGGGCCGACCAGGCACACGAGTTCGCCGGCCCCGATGTGGAAGCTGAGGCTGCGCAGCGCCTCGACGTTGCGGTGCCGGCCGGTGTAGGTCTTCTGCAGGTTGCGTACGTCGAGCATCGACGTCTCCTTCTCAGGGATTGCGCTGGGCGCGGCGCAGGCCGTGGTACCAGGCCAGGACCCGGTTCTCCGCGAACCGGAAGAGCAGCGAGAGGACGAAGCCGAGCAGGCCGAGCAGCAGGACGCCGCTCCACATCTCGGGGATGGCGAAGGAGCGCTGGAACTGCACGATGGTGAAGCCCAGTCCGTTGTCGGCGGCGAACATCTCGCTGATGACCATGAGGATGATCCCGATCGAGAGGGCCTGGCGCATGCCCGTGACGATCTGGGGGCTGGCCGAGCGCAGCACCAGATGCCACAGCCGGGACGAGCCGGTGATGCCGTACGACCGGCAGGTGTCGTCCAGTACCTCGTCGACGGCGCGGACCCCCTCGACGGTGTTCAGCAGGATCGGCCATACGCAGCCGCTGACGATCACGATGACCTTCATGGTGTCGCCGATTCCCGCGAAGAGCATGATCACCGGCACCAGCACGGGTGGCGGGATGGCCCGGAAGAGCTCCAGGACCGGCTCCAGCACGTCGCGTACGACGCGGCTCATGCCGACCAGCAGGCCGAGTCCGACGCCGATGACCACGGCGAGGAGATAGCCCGCGGTAAGCCGGAGCAGGCTGGGCAGGACGTCGGACGCCAGCCGGTCGCCCGTCCAGGTGTCCCCGAAGGCGGTCAGGATGGTGCGCAGCGGGGGGACGTAGAAGTCCGTGCTGTCGGCGGTGGCGACCCACCAGATGGTGAACAGGACCGCGGGCAGGCCCAGCACCAGCAGGATCCGGCGGGTCACGGTGAGGACGGTCATGGGGCTCATCCCTCCCTGCGTGCGGACGGGTGCCAGTGCAGCGCCCGCCGTTCGACGGCCCTCGCCAGCAGGTTGACGGCGACTCCGAGCAGGCCGGTGACCAGGACCAGGGCGTAGACCCTCGGCACGGCACCCGAGGTCTGGGCGACGGCGATCTCCCTGCCCAGACCGGGGGCGCCGATGACGAGTTCGGCGGTGATGGCGAGGACCAGCGCCACGGTGGAGGCCAGCCGCACTCCCGTCATGACGTACGGCAGCGCGGTGGGCCACATGACGTACCGCATCCGTCCCCATCCGCCCAGCAGATAGCTGCGGGCGGTGTCCTCCGCGACCGGGTCGACGTCGTGGATGCCGGCCAGCACCTGGACGAGGACCTGCCAGAAGGAGGCGTACACCACGAGCAGCAGTACGGACCTCAGATCGGTGCCGTAGAGCAGTACCGCCACGGGGATCAGAGCCACGGACGGGATGGGCCTCAGGAACTCGATCGTGGAGGCGGTCGCCGCCCGCAGGACGGGAACCGAGCCGATCGCCACACCAGCGACGACCCCGCCCACGACGGCGATGGCCAGGCCCAGGCCCCAGCCGGTCAGGGTGTCGCCGAGGGCGGTCCAGAACGCGCCCTCGGCGAGCAGGTGCCACAGGGTTCGGCCCGTCTCGGAGGCGGGCGGGAGGTAGTCGGCGGAGACCAGGCCGGTGTGTGGCAGTACCTCCAGGACGGCCACCAGGGCGGCCAGGCCCGCCAGGCCGCGCAGTGCGGCGCCGCCGCCTGGGCCGAGCCGGGCCAGGGCACCGCCGGGACCGGTACCGGTCCCGGCGGGCCGCGTCTTCACGGATGCGGGCGCGGGCGGTGTCATGAGAACAACGCGTCCAGGTCCGGCTTCCTGTCGCCGAAGATCCCGTCCTGCTCACCGAGGGAGGCCAGCTTCTCCAGGGACGGCATGTCGACCTGCGTCGGCCACTTGGGCAGGGTCAGATCCTTCAGCACGTCACCGTCGATCTTGGTGTACGAGGTGAGGGTCTGGCGTGCCTCTTCGGGATGCGCGGAGGCGTACTCCAACGACTCGGTCATCGCCTCGGTGAACCGCTTCACCAGGTCGGGGTCGTCCTGGGCCAGCTTGGTGGTGGTGAAGTACGTGGCGAGCGTGAGACTGGGGTCGGTCTCGGCGAACGGCGACGCCACGATGCGGGCGCCCTGGGACTTGGCGATGGTCAGGGCCGGTTCGCCCATCCAGGCCGCGTCCACCTGACCGGCGTCCAGGGCGGCCGGCATCTGGTCGAACGCCAGCTCGACGAACTTGACCTTCGAGGGGTCGCCGCCGTCCTGGCGCACCGACTCGCGCACCGTGGTCTCGCCGATGTTCTTGAGGGTGTTCACCGCCACGGTCTTCCCGGCGAGGTCCTTGACCGACTTGATCGGGCTGTCCTTCTTGACCCCCACACCACTGACGTCGGCCGAGGTGTCACCCGTGCTGGCCACACCGTTGACCACCGACTTGATCGGCACGCCCTGGGTCTGGGCGAGCATCAACGACGTGGTGTTGCTGAAGCCGAACTGGAACTGTCCGCTCACCACGCCGGGGATGATGGCGGCACCACCCTGGGCGCTCTCCATCTTCAGTTCGATGCCGCGGCTGCTGAAGAAGCCCTTCTTCTGGCCCAGGTAGAGCGGCGCCACGTCGACGATCGGGATGATGCCGACCTTGACCTGGCTCGTTCCGCTACCGCCGGAGGCCTCCGAGGAGGACGAGCCGTCGCTTCCGGCGGACGAGGATCCGCATCCGGCCACACCGGCGACCGTTACCACTGCTATCACAAGCCCGAGAATGCGCCTTCGCATAGGGCCCCTCCTGACGGGAACGGGGATGATACGTACGGGAGTTGAACCTGGACATGCCCAAGTCCGGTGGTCTGAGCAGGCTGTGGGGGGCATGGGGAAGTTGCCGGGCAAGTCGTCAAGGGCGGTGGCGTCAAGGTCGGGCGGAATGCCCGGGCCGCCCTGTCGGTATCGGTCGGTGGACTCGAACTCCCGTGTCTCCAGGGTGAGTTCGTGTGTGACGCGGGAGGGTCGAGGGTGATCGCCCGCGGGTCGCCGTTCGGGGTGGCTCGCCGATCGCGGCGACAGGTGCCGTGGATCGATGTTGTGCATCTATTTGACGGCAGGAATCTACACGCCTAACTTCGCGGTGTCATGCCCCAGGACGGAGGAACTCCGATGGCTCTACGACGCCGTCCTCGATCCCGGCTCCACGCGGCACAGGTCACCGAGCGTGTCCCTTGGGCCGTCGAGCCGTCCGGAAGGCCGGGACCGGCTCGCGCACCGGCGGCCGAATCGCCGACGCATATCGGCGGAGGGGCCGGCGGCGCATGCCGGCGGACGGGTCGCCGACGCATGCCGGCGAACGGGGCGCGGAGGCGGACCGGTGCCCACTCCGCACCGCCCGCCACCGCCTACCTAGGAAGAACCGAGCCGCCGTATCCTGCCGATGTGAAGCGAGAGGTGGCCGACGTGGACAGCAGGCACCCGGTGCCCTTCCCGGAACCCCCGGGAGGCTCCCCGTCGCGCCCTCAGTCGTTGATGCTCGCCTTCTTCGGCGAACACGTGCTCGACGAGCGTCCGCTGTGCGTGTACTCGGGCAGCATCATCGACGTCCTGGGGCGCGCCGGAGTCGGGGAGCAGGCCGTTCGCTCCACCCTCACCCGCATGGTCAACCGCGGACTGCTGCAACGTCAGCGACAGGGTCGCAAGATGTACTTCGGCCTGACCCCGCACGCGACGCAGATCCTCCACGACGGAGGGGAACGCATCTGGAAGACCAGTGCCGTCAACGACGACTGGGACGGCACCTGGACCCTGCTCGGCTTCTCCCTGCCCGAGTCCTGGCAGCGCCAGCGCCACGACCTGCGCTCGCGGCTCATCTGGTCCGGCTTCGGGCCCCTGTACAGCGGCCTGTGGATCGCTCCCGCTGATGTCGACATCACCGACATCGTGGCCGAGCTCGGTCTCGCCGCCCACGTCAAGATCTTCCACGCCCGTGCCGACGACGCCACCGACATCGACCTGATGATCCGCGACGCCTGGGACCTGGACGGCGTCGCCGCCCGCTACCTCACCTTCGAGAAGAACTGGAGCGCCTGCCCCGGCGGCGACTGCGGCGATCCGATCGCGACACGTCTGCGCCTGGTCGCCGAGTGGCTGGGGACCATTCGCACGGACCCGCGGCTGCCCGCCCGGCACCTGCCGTCGGACTGGCCCGCCCACGCTGCCGAGGAGACCTTCCGGCGCATCGCGGCCGACACCCGAACGACTGCCTCCCGGCTGGCCGCCGAACTCCTGGAGACGGTTCCGCTACGGCCGTCCTGAACGCCGTGGCCTTCCTGGACAGGTCGGAACAGGGGACAGCGGGCGAACCGTGGTGGCGGTCGGCACGCAGGCCCGAGGCGGAGGCCCGACGCGAGCGAAACCCCTGGCGCGAAGGAGCGTTACGGCGCACACGCCGATCTCCGGCCGACCGTCAGCACCCTGGGCATGATGAGATGGACGGAATGCGGACCTGTGCCGACGGTCGGTGTTCCTGGGGGTGTGACGCCATGAGGCTGGTGCCCGGGCCGTCGGACGGCACGGACAGGGGCGTACGGCCCGAGAGCGGCAGCCGGTTGCCGGACGCGCCACGGGGGCCGAGTGCCCATGCCTACCTGCTGTTCGTGCTCGGCGAATACGCCCTGGACGAGGGCTCCGGAGCCTGGACGCAGACCATCGTGGACGCCCTCGGACTGGTCGGATTCGAGGAGAAGGCCGCCCGGAAGGCCCTCGCCCGCAGCGCCGCCGACGGGATGCTGGTCTCGGAGCGCGTCGGCCGTCGGGCGCGGTGGCAGCTCACCGCGAGCGGCCGGGAGGACCTGCTCGCCGCTCAGGAACGGCTGTTCGCGCCGGGCCCGGAGGGCGACTGAGCCGACGAGTGGCTGCTCCTGCTCGCGAACGTTCCGGAGAGCGACCGGCGGCTGCGGCATCGCCTGCGTACGTCCCTGGCCTGGGCCGGATTCGGCTCGTTCGGGCCGGGGCTGTGGATCAGCCCGCACCCGTCACACGCGGACGAGGCCCGCCAGGTGTTGTGTTCCCTCGGCGACCAGGTGCAGGGGACCCTGCTGCACGCCCGCCTCGACGACTCCGCCGAACGCCACCGGCTGGTCTCCCGGTCCTGGGACATTTCCGAACTGGACTCCGGGTACCGGGCGTTCATCGAGCGCTTCACGCAGAGCCGGCCGCGCTCGCCGGGTGCCGCCCTCACCGAGTTGTTGCACCTCACCTACCAGTGGCGCCGGCTCCTGCTGGCCGACCCGGGACTGCCGCCGATGCTGCTGCCGGCGGACTGGAGCGGCGAGCGGGCCCGCGGCCTCCTCCTCAACCGTCGCGCCAACTGGCGTGAGCTGGGCGATACTTGGTGGGAGTGGCGGGAGGCCGCGCCGGGCGCCGCACCCGGACCGGATTAAGTGCGACACAGCCTTGACCACACATCCACGCCAGTGTCCAATGCCCCTCGCCGCACTGTGGCCTTCCCCCGTGCCGCGGCGAGAGGCGGTACCACGTGATCCCCTCCAGACAGCTGCCAAGAAGGCGGCGCCCGACCCTGGTCGCGGCCCTGGCGATCCTGCTGACATTGATCGGCCTGAGTCCCGGCGCGGGCGGCACGGCCGCCGCCGCGGAAGCACGACGGGCGAACGACGGTCCCATCCTGCCGGTGACGGCGTGCGCCGATCTCGCCGCGTCCGGCACGATCGGAAGCGGCCTGCAGGGCCTCCGGGAGGCGCCGACCCGCATCACCTCCGCCACGGTGGTCGAGGCCACCGCGACCGTACCGGCGTACTGCTTCGTCCAGGGCTATGTCGCCCCGCAGGTCAACTTCCAGCTCAAGCTGCCGCTGACCACCTGGCAGGGCCGCTACCTGCAGCCGGGCTGCGGCGGCTTCTGCGGGTTCATCTCCGCCACCCGCTTCCCGGCCGCCCCGGACCCGGCCTGCAAGACGGACGCCGGCGGGGACTACGCCCTCGCCGCGACCGACGACGGCCACACCGCGCCGGCCCCCTTCGGCCCCGAGGAGTGGGGGCAGGACCAGCAGCTGCGGACCGACTTCGGTACCCGGGCGGTCCACGTGGTCTCCGTCGCCGCCAAGGCGATCATGAAGGCGTACTACGGCGTGCCCCCGCGGAACTCGTACTTCATGGGCTGCTCCGACGGTGGCCGCGAGGGGCTGATGGAGGCCCAGCGCTACCCGGAGGACTTCGACGGGATCATCGCCGGCGCCCCGGCCTCGTACATGCCCTTCCTCTCCGCGGGGCACACGGCCTGGGTGGCCCGCGTCAACACCGGTGCGGACGGCAAACCCATCGTCACCGCGGACAAGCTCACGGGTCTGCACTCCGCAGTCCTCGCCGCCTGCGACGGTGACGACGGACTGGTCGACGGTCAGATCGACGACCCGCGCACCTGCGACTTCGATCCCGCGTCGATCCAGTGCCCCGCGGGCGTCGACCGGACCGACTGCCTCACCCCGGCCCAGGTCACCGCGGCCCGGAAGCTGTACTCGCCGCCGACGGACGAGAACGGCCGGCTGCTCTACCCCGGCCGCGAGGAGCCGGGCTCCGAGATCGCCTGGGCCGGCCCCCCGCTCCCGTGGGTCACCGCGCCCGCCGGTACGCCCACGTTCGCCGCGGCCACCGCGGACAACTACCTGCGTTACCTCGCGTTCCCAGTCGGCCGGCCCGGCATTCCGCTGTCCGACTGGCAGTTCACGTCGGAGGACTTCGCCAAGCTCCTGCCGGAGCAGCGGACCACCGCCGCGCTCGATCCCGACCTGAGCGAGTTCCGGAACGCGGGCGGCAAGCTGATCCTCTACCACGGGTGGGCCGACACCCTGATCCCGCCGACCGGCACCACCAACTACTACCAGGCCGTCCAGGACGCCATGGGTGGACCGGCCGCCACCAACCGCTTCGCCCGGCTGTTCATGTTCCCCGGCCTCTACCACTGCACGGGCGGCGGGCCCGGCCCGAACAGCTCCGACCTGGTCCACCAACTCGTCCAGTGGACCGAAAACGGCACGGCACCGCAGAAGATCGTCGCCACCCAGACCGACGCCGGCGGCAAGGCCGTCCGCACCCGCCCCGTCTACCCCTATCCCCTCGTCGCCAGGTACAAGGGCACCGGCAGCATCGACGACGCCGCCAACTTCGCCCCGGCACCGCCCGCCACCCGTCCCGACGACCACATCGACTGGCTGGGTAGCGACCTGCTGAAGTGACCGCCCGGCGCGGGCGCCTCCGTCGGCCGACTGCGGATCATCGCTGTCGGCGGGCGGGGGCGCCTTCCGGCGCTTCAAGGACGTCCTCGCCGAGCGCACCTGCAGACGCAGTGATCGTTTCCGGATTCCGTGGGCACCGGGTGCTCCTTGCGTCCCGCCCTGTTCACCGTGGCGCTGTGCGTCCCGCCGGTGATCGCCGCCCTCCCGGCCCGCGAGACGCGCCGGATCCCGACGGAGCGGCTCGGCGAGCGCGCGGCGCGGTAGCCGGACAGGGTGAGTGCCTGATCCCGCCGCGGCACCTGCGGCCCGTACGCCCGTCAAGCACCGATCGTCCGTCCCGGGCCCTCCGCCTCATCCCTGAGGGGCCTGCTTGGGAATCCCGTACGCCCGCTCCACCTTCAGCCGCAGCACCAGCCGGCGGTCGCGGACCATCGCGGCCCGGTAGTCGTCCCAGTCCGGATCGGTTCGACTCCGCCGAGCCCGACGGCTTCCTCGTCGTCCAGGTTCACCTGGTAGGAGCCGCCGAAGCCGCCGGCCCCTCGGGGCAGGAGCGGCGCAGCAACGGGGCCAGGGCCTCGGCCATGGCGATGCAGCGCGGGTCCTTGGCGTAGAAGGTCATCGGCGTCATCGTAGAACCGCCCGGGGGTGTGACCATTGCGCGCCCGTGCGGGTCGACGAGGACCTGGTACGTTCGCTGGAGACTTGAAGGGGCACCCGCCGTCCGCCGGCCGCTGCCCCTCTCTTCTTGCTCGAACGCCTTCGGCGGGAGCCAGCTCCGCTGGTAGCGTCGCTCGTATGGACCAGAACGGATCCCAGGTGCCGCCCTTCGCGCCGGAGGAATACGCGCGCGTCGCGGCGGCCGCCGGCATCGTCGGAAAGTCCACCGAAGACTTCGTCCGCGATGCGGCGCTCAAGGCTGCCGATGACCCGTTCCTCAAGGCCCTCGGCCGGACCCGCGACCGCGTCCCGCAGCTCGCCGAGGTCTTCGCGACACAGGACACCCGCGCCGCCGACACGAGCGCGGCCGCGTGGCCCGACCCTGCGCCCATGGGCAGCCGTGACCTGCACGATTTCCCGCAGCACGGTCACGCCGCGTGACCCGGTTCCTCATCCCGCAAGAGCTCCTGCAGATCGCGCAGACCCTCCCGGGCGACCCGGCTTGTCTCGACCGCAGTTCACGTTCGGACTCGACGTGGCCCGCTGCTACGACCCTGTGGCGCGAGGACGCCGCCGTCCTGGTGCACCTGCTCAGCCTGGCAGACCTCGCTCCCGAGGACCTCTCCCGCCGCCCCCTTGCCCGGGACATGGTCCAGGACCTGCAGCAGCGGGTACGCCCCACCTTCCGTCGCCAGGTCGACGCCCTCGCCGATCGCCTCCAGCTCGCCTGAGCACGGGAATCCATCCCTCCCCGCCGGCCAGAGCGGTTGACCGAAGCCGCTGCTGCGCCTCGGCGCCGGCGGCATCCAAGGTCGGGATTACGCATCCACTTCAGGCCGGAGGATCTTGTACGGACCAGGTTCGCGGCGGCTCCCGACCCCTTGTGGGAGATCGCCTGCAGCCTGCACCGCTTCCAGACGCAGAGCGGCCGTCGGGCCTACGCCGACTGGTACCGGGAGGCCCGTGTCGCCTTGGCCGACCACCGCCTCGGCACGGCTGTACGCGGACTGTTGACGCTCTTCCCCCGCGCGGCCTACTTTCCCGACTTCCTGACTCCGCCCGAGGCGGGGTCAGGACTGAAGGACGGACTCGCGGCGATCCTGGACACCCCGCCCGCCCGGGTCCGGCACGAGATCGGAAGAATGGCCCGGGCCACCGACGCCCCGTCAGCCCTCTTCGGCCTGGTGGACAAGGACGCCCGCGAAGAGCTGGTGCGCGTCCTACGGGCCTACGACAACACCGTCATGGCTCCGTACCGCGACCGTATGCAGGCCTGCGTCGACGCCGAACGCGGCCGGCTGGCCCGGGCGTTCCTCGACGGCGGAACCGACAGCATGCTCCGCAGCCTGCCACCGACCATGCGTTGGCGCCCTCCCGTCCTGGAGGTCGACTACTGCGAGACTCGCGACCTTCATCTCGACGGCCGCGGCCTGCTGTTCATCCCGTCGTACTTCTGCTGGCGCACGCCGGTCTCCCTCGCCGACCCCCGCCTGCCGCCGGTCCTCGTGTACCCCGTGAGCCGCGCGGATCCCCGGGCGTCGGCCGACCGGACCGACGCGCCCCTGACCGCGCTGCTCGGACGCACCCGTGCCGCCGTGCTGAGCGTCGTCGCGGGCGGCGCCACCAACTCGGAACTCGCCCGCGCCATCAGTGTCTCCCCCGCCACCACGACCCACCACACGACCGTGCTGCGCGACGCGGGCCTCATCGAGAGCCAGCGCCACGCCAACACCGTCCTCCACACCCTCACCCCGGCCGGTGCGGCCCTGCTCCGCCCCCACCGCGGCGGCCCCTCCCCGGTCGCCTAGAGAGGCCGTGCGCCGGGGACGGTGCTGTCAGTGGCGGGTGGCAGCATCAGACCCATGACGGACATCACGGCATTCGACTGGCGGTCCTTCCTGCTCAGGTGGAGCGGGGAGTGGGCGGATTCCCTGCCGGACGGCGAGACGCCGGGCGCGGACGACGAGGCCGCGCGGCGGGCGCGGTGGCTGGGGTTCCCGCCCGCGTCCGAGGTGCGGATGGCGGCCATGGAGGAGCGCCTCAGCATACGGATGCCCCCGTCGTACCGGGAGTTCCTCAAGGTCAGCGACGGGTGGCGGCACGCGGGCGGGTTCGTGTCGCTGCTGGCGGGGACCGACGACGCGCACTGGCACAACGACGAATCGGGACTCGCGGACATGTTCGAGGAGTACCTGGACGAGGACGCCGGCCCCGAGGAGCGGCGGGAGGTGGACATCTGGCGGCGCGGGCTGCAACTCGACGTCGAGTCCGACATCACCCACGTCCTCATGGACCCCGAAGATGTGGACGAGGACGGCGAGTGGGCCGTGTACACGTGGGCGAGCTGGCGGGCCGCGCCACCCGAGCGGCACGCCAACTTCCTCACGTTCATGCGGGAGATGTACCGGGAGTTCCACAGCCTGCGGGCGCACCGGAGCGACGGGGAGCCGGTGTTCGCCAACGACACGACGCGAAATCTGGACACCCTGGTGGAAGAGGCCCGGCTGGAGGCGCTGCGCGGCGGCTGGGAGCACGCCGGGAAGGCGCTGGACGAGGCCAAGGAGTACGGCCGACCGCGGGCCGCCGGGCTGGGCGACCAGATACGCCGCCTGCTCGGAGAGACCTACATGGTGTACTTCGAGGACCTGGTGACGGACCCGCGGTACGCGCCCGATCTGCTGCCACCGCTGGTCGCCGAGCACGCGGCGCACTCGTATCGGAACGACTCCACGCTGACGTTTCATCTGCGGGGCGCCAGCGACGACCTGGTGTCACTGGCTTACGCGACGCTGGATCAGGTGCGGAGCGGCACCTACCGGTACACGGCGGCCGGACCGTTCGGGGAGGCGGTCGAGCGGGCACGGGAGCTGGCGCGGTGGGGAGACACCGATGGGGCGTGGCGGACGCTGAGGGACGCCGCGCCCCTGTGGGAACCGCTGGGACCGGACCACCTGGCGCCGCTGGGCTGGGTGGCCGACCCCGTGCTCGGGCCGCTGCTGACCCCGGAGCGGGGCCGGGAGCTGCTGTCCACGCCGAGGGGCGGGCAGGCGGGAGAGGCACCGAGGCCGTCGGCCGGGCTCGACCCGGGCGGCCTGGTGTGGCTCGCGGAGCCTGACCCGGGCAACAACCGCACGTCCTACCGGTTCGTCCTGGTGGAGGAGGTGGAGCCGGAGGAGTTGCCCGGACGTCTCGGGGACGGCGAGGGGGACGGGGACGAGGACGGCATCGTGCTGAACGAACCCATGACCTTCTGGGAGGCGCGCCGCAGGTCGTCGCAGAACCAGAGGGAGTTCTCGTCCTACGACGACAGGGCTCTTGTGGCGGCCGGCCGCGCCGGCACCGGTTGGAGCTTCGCCTTCGACGGCGATCCCGCCCCGTTCGATCAGCGGCGGTTCGTCTCCCCGGCCGCGGCCGCCAGCGAGGGCACCCGTGCGGTGGTGGTGTGGAGCGGCCTGAGAACGTCGCACAGGGAGCCGTTCTTCCATCTTTCGGTGGCGCGAGACGGCGCCGAGCAGTACGCATTCACGTACGTGGACGGAGAGATCCGGCGGAGCGGGGAGATACCGAAGGCGCTGGATCCGAGCCGGTTCTTCGGCGCCCTGGCGGACGGGGCCGAAGTGGAACGGTCGCTGCTGGAAGCCGTGGCCGGGGAGTTCGGTGCGTCTCTGCCGCGTCATGCCCTCGTGAAGGGGCGGCTGCACACGTTCGCCACCCGTTCCTGGACGCGTCCGCCCAGGGACGGCGAGACGTACTCGGTGATCCGGCTGGATTGGGGAGACGCGCGCCCGGCGGACGGCCAGCGGACGGGAGAGGACGGGCCGGGGGGCAGGTAGAGCCCGGCCGGGCCGCGCGCATTCGGGCTTCGTCGTCTGTTGGACGCCTTTGGACCGTCTCAGATCCTCCAGAGCCTCACGCAGCACATGCGCGCCCGCCTCTTCTAGCCGGCCGGCAGAAGGCACCGACACCCGATCTCCGACCTGTCCGGTGACCGTACTGCTGGAGGTGCGGTCCGGCCGCAGGGCCTCGGCCGCGCCGCTCCAGGCGCACCTCGCCATGCGGGCGCCCCGGCCTGGTCCGGGTCGTTCGGCCGTCGCCGGGGGACGCGGTACACCCTTCCAACATTTCCCCGCGTGTGTCGCGCACGGCTCTCAGCGGTCGTCGGTGGCTCCGAGGCCGATCAGCGCGCCCACCGGGTCGAAGTCCGGTGTGCCCCTCGGCCACCAGTCCTCGTGGCCCGGTTCGGACTCGTAGGCGTACCAGAGGCTGTCGCGGCCGAGGCGGAGCTGGACGTGGCCGAGGGGGTGGGTGAGGTGGTTGTGCCTGGGGCGGAAAGCCGGGAGGTCGGCGGCGAGGAGCAGGGGGCGGGCACGGTCGAAGCGGCCGGCCGGCGGGTCCCAGGGTTCCTCCAGGACGGCGAGCCCTTCGAGGCCGCCCTGACGCCAGGCGGCGACCGCGCGGGCCAGGGTGCCCGGGGTGCGGCCGGTGGCGGCGGCCAGGGAGGAGTACAGGGCGCGGGTCGTGGCGGTGAGACCGGAGCCGGGGCGGGCGGCGGCGAGCCGTACGGCGTCCTGCCACAGCGTCAGTTCGGCCACCGGGTCGTGCCCGGTGGCGAGCAGCGCGTGCGCACGGGCCGCCGCGTCGGTGGCCAGCTGGTCCAGCACGAACGGATCCGGGCCGCCGGGCGCCCCCGGGTACACCGGCGGCTGCTCCGGGTGCGGAGGCGGGGGCAGCGGGGCGGGCAGCGGCGGGAGGGTGCGCGGGGCGAGGGCGTCGCGGGCCCGGACTCCCGGGAGCGGCGCGGGCCCCTGCTCCTGGGCGGCGCGGGCGGCCCTCGCCGCGTTGCGCCGCGACAGCGCGTCGAGCAGCTCCCGCTCGCCCCGGCCCCGCAGAAGCAGCAGCACGAAGGGGTCCTCGTCCAGCAGCCGTGCCATCTGGTAGCAGAGCGCGGCGGCGTGCTTGCAGGGGTGCCCGAAGTCCGGGCAGCTGCAACGGGGTTCGAGCTCCCCGGGGCCCGGCAACAGCCGCACGCCCGGTCCGGCGCCGACGCCGGGTCCCGGTCCCGGTCCGGCGAGGGCCTGTGGCATCTCCTTGTCCAGCAGCGCGGCGATGTGTCCCGGCTGCTCGGCCGCCGCGTCCAGGAAGCGGTCCCATTCGCCGTCGTCCAGCGTCCGCAGCCGGACCTGGACCCGGTACGGCCGTGGCCTGCTCCCGTGGACGTACGCCAGCACCAGCCCCGGCGTGACGGTGATCGCGTCCACGTTTCCCTTGTCGGCATACCCCCGCCCGCGCGCCAGCCGCGCCGCGTCCAGCGCGCCTTCTTCCAGCGCCGCCACCCACGCGTTGCCCCACCAACTCTCCGCGAACGCCTCCCCGGCCGAGGGACGCGTCGGGAAAGCCCGGAACGTACGCCGCAGTTCGCCGTCCCGGGAAGGGGCGGCCATGGTCCGGGGGACGCGGGGGGTTGCGGGGGCGTCGGGCCACTCGGGGGCGAGACCGGCAAGGGATTCGGGTTCGGGAGCAGGAACGGGAACGGAGGCGGGCTTCGGTGCGGGCTGCGGGCCGGAGCCAGGAGCAGGGCCAGGGCCAGGGCCAGGGCCAGGGCCAGGGCCAGGAGCAGGCTCGGGTCCGGGCTCGGGCTCGGGTACGGACTCGAGATCGGGTCCGGCATCGATGGCGTACCGCTCCGACGCGGCTTCCGCAGAGGCCGGTTCGCCACACGCGGTGTCCGCGCCCCCGACGTAGGTCCCGTCGGGTTCGGGCCCGTCGGAGGGCAGCTTGAAGGCGTCGGCGAGGAGTTCGCGTACGTCTCGGAGGCGGGTCGGGGGCGGGACCGCGGCTCGCCGTGCGGCTCGGTCCGCCTTGCGCGCGGCCTCGGCACGGCCGGCCTCGGCCTCCGCCTCGACTCGTGCCCGCTCCGCCGCGTCGCGCGCGGCCCGCAAGGCTTCCCGGGCGATGTCGCCGGGACGGGCGGCGGACCTGGCCTCCTCGTCCGACCGGCGACCGGGCCACGCACCGGGCACGGCGCCGGAATCGGGCTCCTCGTCCAGTCCGTGTTCTCGCGGCTCGGCGACAGCACGCTCCGTCACCCGCCCCCCGGGGAAACCCTCCGCCTCCGGCCCGACAACAGCCCCCTCCCCCGCAGCCTCCTCAGCTCCGGCCGCCCTGGACGCCGCCGCCCTCCGCAGCGCCTCCCGCGCCACGTCCCCCGGGCGAGCGGCCGCCGCCCGGCCCCTCCCAGCCACACCGGCACCCGGACCGGGCTGGTCATCGGCCTCCGCCCCGTACCTGTCCCGTTCCCGCGCGGCCCGCAGCGCCCGGCGGGCCTCATCGGCGGGCCGGGGCGCCGCACCGGAGTCCGGCTCAGCCGCCGCCTCGGGCGACTCCCTCTTCACGGCGTCCTCTTGCGCGCTCACGCCGACCTCCGCAACGAGACCAGGTCGCCCAGCTCCCGGTCCGTCAGCTCGGTGAGTGCCGCTTCGCCGGAGCCGAGGATGGCGTCGGAGAGGGCCCGCTTGGCTTCGAGCATCTCGGCGATACGGTCCTCGATGGTGCCCTCGGTGATGAGGCGGTGGACCTGGACGGGCTGGGTCTGGCCGATGCGGTAGGCACGGTCGGTGGCCTGTTCCTCGACGGCGGGGTTCCACCAGCGGTCGAAGTGCACGACATGGCCGGCGCGGGTGAGGTTCAGGCCGGTGCCGGCGGCCTTGAGGGACAGGACCAGGACCGGTGTCGCCCCACTCTGGAAGCGGTCCACCATGTCTTCACGGTCCTTGACCGGCGTACCGCCGTGCAGCAGTTCTACCGGGACCGCGCGGGCGGCGAGGTGCGCGGTGATCAGACGGGCCATGCCGACGTACTGGGTGAAGACCAGGGCGGAGCCGTCCTCGGAGAGCAAGGTGTCCAACAGCTCGTCCAGCAGGGCCAGTTTGCCGGAGCGGGCGGCGAGGCGGTCGCCGGCGGCGGCTCCGGCGTCCTCCTTCAGATACAGCGCCGGGTGGTCGCAGATCTGCTTCAGGGCGCCCAGCAGTTTCAGGACCAGGCCCCGGCGGGCGATGCCCTCCGCCGTCTCGATGGCCAGCAGCGACTCGCGGACGACGGCCTCGTACAGGGCGGCCTGTTCGCGGGTGAGGGGGACGGGGTGGTCGGTCTCGGTCTTGGGCGGGAGTTCGGGGACGATGCCCGGGTCGGACTTCTTGCGGCGGAGCAGGAAGGGGCGGACCAGACGGGCGAGGCGGGTGACCGCCTCCGCGTCCTCGCCGTTCTCCACGGCGCGGGCGTGGCGGGCGCGGAAGGACTTCAGGGGGCCGAGGAGCCCCGGGGTCGTCCAGTCGAGCAGGGCCCAGAGCTCGGAGAGGTTGTTCTCGACGGGGGTGCCGGTGAGGGCCACGCGCGCGGGCGTCGGGATGGTGCGCAGGGCCTTGGCCGTGGCCGAGTAGGGGTTCTTGACGTGCTGGGCCTCGTCGGCGACGACCATCCCCCACTCCTGCTGGGCCAGGTGCGGGGCCGCCGAGCGCATGGTGCCGTAGGTGGTGAGGACGAAGCCGCCGCCGTCGGAGCCCTGTAGGCCCTCCAGGGTGCGGTCGGGGCCGTGGAAGCGGCGTACGGCGACGCCGGGGGCGAAACGGGTGATCTCCCGCTGCCAGTTGCCCAGCAGGGAGGCGGGGCAGACGACGAGGGTCGGCTCGGGGCGGGCCCGGCGCAGGTGCAGGGCGATGACCGTGATCGTCTTGCCGAGGCCCATGTCGTCGGCGAGGCAGCCGCCGAGACCGAGGGAGGTCATGAGGTCCAGCCAGGCCAGGCCCCGGAGTTGGTAGTCGCGGAGGGTGGCCGCCAGGCCCGGCGGGGGGTCGACCGGGCCGATGCCCGCCGTCAGGCGGTCCCGCAGGTCTGCCAGCGCCCCGACCGGTACCGCCTCCACCGTCTCGCCGTCGACCTCGGCGGTGCCGGCGAGTGCCATGGACAGGGCGTCCACCGGGTCCAGCAGGCCCAGTTCGCGTTTGCGGGCCTTGCGGACGAGGGCCGGGTCGACGAGGACCCACTGGTCACGGAGGCGGACGATCGGGCGGTGGGCCTCGGCGAGGGTGTCCATCTCGGCCTCGGTGAGCGGGTCGCCGCCGATCGCCAACTGCCAGCGGAAGCGCAGCAGTTCCTCGCCCTCGAAGAAGCCGGTGCCGTCCGTGGCGGAGCCGGGCGCCGGGCGTACCTCGGCGCGGGCGCTCAGGTCCTGGGCCAGGTCGCGGGGCCAGTGCACGGCGACGCCGGCCGCGCCGAGCCGGGTGGCGGCGACGCCCAGCAGGTCGGACAGCTCGTCCTCGGAGAGGGCGAGGACATCGGGCACGTCCTGCTCGGAGAGCCGGTCGAGGGGCGGCCAGACGCGGGCCGCGCGGCGTACGGCGAGGGCGGCGTCCACCTGTGTGCGGGGCCCGAACGCGGCGTCCGCGGCGCCCGCCCACAGCGCCGTCGCGTCGACGACGAGGGTGGGGTCGGCGAGGCTGTGCACCTGGACGACGGCCGCGCCCGCCCGCGGCGCGCCTTCGGTGTCCTCGAAGAGGTCGAACGCCGACAGGTCCAGGCGCAGCGAGATCCGTACGCCCGCGTCCATGCCCGCGGCGACCTCCGCCGCCCAGTCGCGGGCGCCCGGCATTCGCTGCCCGGCGCTCGCCGCGAACGGTTTCCCGGAGACGTACGGCGCCGCCGGGCCGCGCGGCAGTGTGTCGGCGACCGCGTCCAGGAAGGACCGCACGAGGGCTTCCGGCTCGGGCAGCCGCAGCGTGCCCTTGCCGGGCAGCGGCACGGCGTGGCCCTCGTACGGCAGGGCGGCGGCGACGGCCCTGAGGTGCGCGATGTCGTCCTGGTCGAGCGGTCCCGCCCGCCAGGCGTCGTATCCGTCGGCGGTCAGTCCGGGCAGCAGGCGTCCTCGGGCGACGAGCCGCAGCGCCTGCAGGGTGGCCGCGCCCCAGCAGGCCGTGGCGGGGTGGGCGGCCGGGTCGCGCCGGGCGCGGGCGAGCAGGGCCAGGGCTTCACCGACCGGCAGGGACATGGCGGGGACGGTGCCTCTGCGGACTCCGGAGCCGTGCCGTCGTACGACCGTGAGGTCCTCGGTGGCTCCCGGCGGCGGCTGTCCGTCCTGCGGGTCCCAGAACGCGAACCGGCCGTGGCGGGGCAGGGGTCCGGGGAGGAAGACCGCGGCCAGCCGGACGGGGACGGCCGTCCGCGCGGGAACGGCCGTGTCGGCCTCGGGAACAGTCCTGTCCCGCATATGTCCGGTCACCTCCCGCCCTTCGGTCGGATGAGCCGTCGCCGGCTCTGATCAGCTGTCTCCGACTCTACGGGCGGGGTCTGACAATCGGCCCCGACGGCCTCGCGCGGGCCCATCCGGACTGATGTTTCACCTGGTCAGGGCACAGTCCGCGACACCACGTACACCATCGGATGGTCCGGGTTTGACCGGTTCACGACGATGTCGTGGGTGGGTGCGGGGTTCTTCTGGTCCTTGACGAGGCCGTACCAGGGGCCGGGGCCGGTGAAGTCCCAGCCGACGATCCCCCGGTCTCGGGCGTTGATGGCGCTCTCGTCCGGCTCCAGGTCGTCGGTGCGGGCGCCGATCTGGTCGAGGAAGCGCTCCAGGCCCTCGTTGCTCGTATAGAACTGCACGTACAGGCGGCTGGTCTTCCAGTTGTTCGTCTCGTAGTACGCGACGTGCTTGGAGTACGGCGGGATCGGCACCTGGTAGAGGCGCTGCTGGACCCGGGAGGGCCAGTGCGCGGTGAGACCGGTCGCCGAGTACTTCTCCTCCTTGTCCTTGCCGCTGTCGCGGCTCTGGTTGGCGGAGATGACCAGGTAGCCGGCGGGTACGCCGATGAGCAGCACGATGATCGACAGGGTGATCGCCCGGCGGCGGATCGTACGGCGGCGGTTCTCGGCGGGCCGCTCGGGCTCCTCCGGGGAGGAGCCCTGATGCGGCACCGAGGGGGTCACGCGGAGTCCTGGGTGGTGCGGCGGGCCTCCACGTACCGCGCGTAACGCTCGTAGCGCTCCACCCGGCGCCGGTTGGCGCGGCGGAAGCGGCGGGCGACGAGTCTGGCGAGGTCGGCGGCGCCCACCATGCCGGCCTCGGGCCCCAGCTGGGCGCGGGCGATCCGGGCCTCGGGGCGGTAACCGCGGCCGGTGAGATGGCGGCGGAAGGCCTCGCGGGCCGGGCCGATCAGCAGGTCGTCGGCGGCTGAGACACCGCCGCCGATGACGAAGCAGGACGGGTCGAGGGCGGCGGCCAGGTTGGCGATGCCCACGCCGAGCCACTGGCCGATGTCCTGGAGCAGCTCGATGCACATCGCGTCGCCCTCACGGGCCAGCTCGGTGATCATCGGCCCAGTGATGTCGGCGATGTTCCCCTTGACGTGCTCGATGATCCCGTACGCCACCGGGGAGTCGGCCGCCGCGAGTTCGCGGGCCTCCCTGACCAGGGCGTTTCCGGAGCTGTACTGCTCCCAGCAGCCGCGGTTGCCGCACGGGCAGCGGTGGCCACTCGGCACGACCTGCATATGGCCGAACTCGCCCGCGACGCCGAACTTGCCGCGCTTGACCTGGCCGTCCTCAAGGATCGCGCCGCCGATGCCGGTGCCGAGCGTGATCATGACCAGGTGGTCCTCGTCGCGGCCGGCGCCGAAGCGCCACTCGGCCCAGGCGGCGGCGTTCGCGTCGTTGTCGACGAGGACGGGCACGGCGAGGCGGCCGGCGAGGCGGTCGCGCAGCGGCTCGTTGCGCCAGGACAGGTGGGGGGCGAACAGGACGCGGTTGCGCTCCGCGTCGACCCAGCCGGCGGCGCCGATGCCGACGGCGTGCACGTCGTGCCGGTCGGAGAGGTCGAGGACCAGCTCCGTGATGGTGTCCTCGACGACCTGGGGGCTCTTGGACTTGTCCGGGGTCTCCGTGCGGAGCTTCTCCAGGATGTTGCCGTCGGCGTCGACGACGCCCGCCATCACCTTCGTGCCGCCGATGTCGATACCGACGGTGGGGACGCGGGGGGCCGTCAGGTGGGAGCGGCGTTCGCGCGTTCCCACGGTCCGCAGGACGGTGGCCCGCGCGGAGCCGCGGTGGGTGAAGTCGCGGTAAGTGCTCATCGCGCCGATTCTGCCTTAGCGCTTCGCTTGGTGCGCCGTTGGGGCGGGCGGTGCCATCGGGTGTCTTTTCGGGTGCGGGTGAGCGGGGGCTTGTCGCGCCCATGCGGCGGAGCCGCATATCGGCACAGCCCCACGCCCCTCAAAGGCAAAAGCGGTGGCGCCCTCTTGCTCAGGAGCGGACCAGGAGTTGGAAATCGAAGGAGTAGCGGGACGCGCGGTAGATGTGGGTGCCGTATTCGACCGCTCTGCCCGTGTCGTCGAACGTGGTGCGTTGCATGGTCAGGAGTGGGGCGTTCTCCGGTTCGCCGAGACGGTCCGCCTCGTCCGGGGTGGCCGTTCTCGCGCCGATGGTCTGGCGGGCGCTGTGGAGGGTGATGCCGGCGGCGCGCATCAGGCGGTACAGGCCCGTCGCCTCCAGCTGGGGGGCGTCGAGGTCGAGGAGGTCGGCGGGGAGGTAGTTGCAGAGGTAGGCCATGGGTTCGCCATGGGCCAGACGGAGTCGCTCGATGCGGTGGACTTCGCCGCCCTCGGCGACGGCGAGGGCGGCGGCGACCTCGGCGGAGGCGGCGACGGTGGTGTTGAGGAGGACCCGGGTGGCCGGGCGCTGGCCCGCGGCCTCCAGGTCGTCGTAGAGGCTGCTGAGTTCCAGAGGGCGTTTGACCTGGCTGTGGACGACCTGGGTGCCCACGCCCCGGCGGCGTACGAGCAGGCCCTTGTCGACGAGGGACTGGATGGCCTGGCGGACGGTCGGGCGGGACAGACCGAGGCGGGCGGCCAGTTCGATCTCGTTGCCCAGCAGACTGCCCGGGGTCAGCTCACCGTGCTCGATCGCGGCCTCCAGCTGCTGGGACAGCTGGAAGTAGAGCGGGACCGGGCTGCTGCGGTCCACGCTGAGCTGGAGCGTCACGGTCGGAGCCACTTCTGGTTTCGGCACGGGCCGAGCGTAGCCCCGGTGCCTGATGACGGGAAGTTGCATGGTTCGGTTGTCCGGACAAACCATTGACACAGTGGCGGGTGCGACCCCACTTTGTTTCCCATGCGCATCGGACTCATCGGCGCGGGCCGCATCGGTACGTTTCACGCGACCACGCTCAGCCGCCATCGTGATGTCGGCTCCCTGATCATCACGGACGTCGACCCGACTCGGGCCCATGACCTCGCGGATCGCCTCGGCGAGACGGTGGCGCCGGGCGTGGACGAGATCTTCACCTGGGGGGTGGACGCCGTGGTCATAACGGCCGCGACCTCGGCCCACGGCGAACTGATCGGTCGGGCAGCACGCTCGGGGCTGCCCGTGTTCTGCGAGAAACCCGTCGCCGTGGATCTGCCGGGCACCTTAAGCGCGCTGGCCGAGGTCGACGCGGCCGGGACCGTGCTGCAGATGGGCTTCCAGCGCCGCTTCGACACCGGCTACGTCACCGCGCGGGAGGCGGTCCGCTCGGGGCGGCTCGGGCGGCTGCACACCGTGCGGGCGCTGACCGCCGATCAGACGCCGCCGCCGGCGGAGTACCTGCCGGTGTCCGGGGGCATCTACCGGGACTGCCTGATCCATGACTTCGACATGGTGCGGTGGGTGACGGGGCGCGAGGTCGCCACCGTGTACGCCACCGGGTCGGACGCCGGGCATCCGATGTTCCGGGAGGCGCGCGACGTCGACACGGCGGCCGCGGTGCTCACCCTGGAGGACGGGACGCTCGTCACGGCGACCGCGGCGCGGGTGAACGGCGCCGGGTACGACGTGCGCATGGAGCTGGCCGGCGAGCTGGACACCGTGGTGGTCGGGCTGGACGACCGTACGCCGGTCGCGTCCACGGAGTCGGCCGGGCCGCCGCCCGCGGACAAGCCGTGGACCGGTTTCCTGGAGCGCTTCGCCGCGGCGTACGAGGCCGAGATCGCCGCGTTCGTCGAGGTGGTGCGCGGGGAGCGGGCCAACCCCTGTGACGGCCGCGAGGCCCTGCTGGCCCTCCGGATCGCCGAGGCGTGCGAGCTGTCCCGGCGGGAGCACCGGGCGGTGAACCTGGGGGAGATTCCGGGGGGCCGGGACTGAGAGGGTGTCCGCGGGATCGTCGTGGCTTGTCGCGCGGTTCCCCGCGCCCCTGAAGGCCTCGGACTCAGGGGGTTCCTACGCTCCGTCCTCCTCCAGCAGGCCCGCGTCGTATGTCAGCAGGGCGATCTGTACGCGGTTGTTGAGGTCGAGTTCGGTGAGGATGCGGGAAACGTGGGTCTTGACCGTGGAGACGCTCATGAAGAGTTCGGCGGCGATCTCGGCGTTGGCGGCGCCCCGGCCGACGGCGGCGGCGACCTCGCGTTCGCGGTCGTTGAGGGCGGCGATCCGGGCGCGGGCCTTCGTGCGGCGGGTGTCGGGGGCGCCGGCGGCGGTGTGGGCCATGAGCTGGCGGGTGACGGCGGGCGAGAGGACGGGGTCGCCGGCCGCGACCCGCCGTACCGCCTCGACGATCTCGGCGGGCGGGGTGTCCTTGAGGACGAATCCGGCGGCGCCGGCGCGCAGGGCGCGCACCACCTGCTCGTCGGCGTGGAAGGTGGTGAGGACGACGACCTGGGGCGCGTCCGGGCGGGCGCGGAGCCGCTCGGTGGCGGAGAGGCCGTCGACGATCGGCATCCGGATGTCCATGAGGACGACGTCCGGGCGCGTACGGTCGACGAGCGCCGCCACCTCGTCGCCGTCGGCGGCCTCGCCCACGATCTCGATGTCGTCGGCGCCGCCCAGCATGAAGGACAGCCCGGCGCGCACGAGGGGGTCGTCGTCGACGAGGAGCAGTCGGATCGGGGTCATCGGCCCACCGTTCGGATGTCGGTCATGGGTCACTACCGTAGTGACGCGCCCCCCGGACCGCCGCGTTGTCGTGCGCCGACCCGTTAGTGTCGGCCGGTACGGCAGTCAACTGACGGAGGTTTTGGGTGCGTTACCGACTCCTGGGCCGGACCGGGCTCCGCGTCTCCGAGCTGTTCCTCGGCGCCATGACGTTCGGGGAGCAGGGCGGGGTGGGGGCGCCCCGGGAGGAGTGCGCGCGGATCCTCGACGTGTACGCGGAGGCCGGCGGCAATGTGATCGACACGGCGGTCAACTACCGGGGCGGGGAGAGCGAGCGCATCGTCGGTGAGCTGCTCAAGGGGCGGCGCGACCGGTTCGTGCTGTCCACCAAGTACACCGTCTCGCGGGACGGTTCCGACCCCAACGCGGCGGGCAACCATCGCAAGAACCTCGCGCTGTCCCTGGAGACGAGCCTGCGGCGCCTGGGCACCGACTACGTCGACATCTACTGGGTGCACATCTGGGACCGGAACACCCCGGTCGAGGAGACCATGCGCGCCCTCGACGACGCCGTACGGTCCGGGAAGGTCCTGTACGTCGGCATCTCGGACGCCCCGGCCTGGGTGGTCTCGCGCGCCAACACGCTCGCGGAATGGCGGGGTTGGTCCCCGCTGTCGGCGCTCCAGGTGCCGTACAGCCTGCTCAACCGGGACATCGAGCGGGAGTTGCTGCCGATGGCGGAGGCGTTCGGTATGTCGATCGCGGCCTGGAGCCCCCTGCAGAACGGCGTCCTGTCCGGCAAGTACACCCGCCCGGGCGGGGTGGCGCCGGGGACGGCGACCCGGCTGTCCGCCGAGGCGATCGGGGAGCGGGAGCGCGCGGTGGCGGAGGCCGTGCAGTCCGCCGCCGACGAACTCGGCGCCACCCCGGCGCAGGTGGCCATCGCCTGGACCATGGCCCACTCCCCCGCCGTGCACCCGATCCTGGGCGCCCGCCGGGTCGAGCAGCTGATGGACAACCTCGGCGCGGCCCGGCTCGTGCTGCCCGAGGAGGTGCTGGCCCGGCTGGAGGAGACCACCGACTTCCGTCTCGGCTTCCCCGGCGACTTCATCGACGAGGCGTCGGCGTGGGTGTACGGGTCGGCGGGGCAGCGCGTGGTGCCGCGGTCGGCCTGACCGGCGGGGAGGGCCGTTCCTCAGCCGCGCAGCCGTACGCCGTAGCGGGTGCGCAGGCGGCGTACCTCCCACCACGCGACGACCGTGACCGAGGCCGGGCCGCCGACGAGAGCGGCGAGCTGGACGAGCGGTGGGCCCGGCGGCGGCCCGCCCGTGGCGAGGCCGATGGCGGCGAACTCCCACACCAGGGCGCCGGTGAGCAGCGCCGGGAGCGCCGCGTGCACATCGGCGGTGTTGAAGGCGCTGCGCACGGCGGGCCCGGTGGCGAAGACGATGAAGAGCAGCACCCAGAGCAGCGGCACGAGGAGGACGAACGGCCCCCAGAGGCCCACGTCCTCCCCCATGTACGTGTGCGCGTAGTAGATCGCCCCGCCGAGGAGCGGCACCGTCGTGAAGGCGCCGACGTACCACAGTGCCGACTTCCCGGCGGTGCGCAGATGCGGGCGCATGGCGCGTCGCGCGGCCGGTGACGACAGGCGGAAGAGGGCCGCGACGACGACGGGCGCGCTGAGGAGCAGCAGCCAGGGGGTGATGGTCAGCCGCATCATGAACTGCTGCTGCGCCTGGTCCACGTCCTCGGGCTTGCCGTACGCCGCCAGGATCAGCAGGGACATCACGGTGGCCGTCCACGCCCGCGTCCGCTGCACCCGTGCCACCCCGTCGTCGGCGAGGCGGCGGTGGCCGCCCGAGGGGAAGATCCGCCGGGCCGGGCGGCGGGCGGACCGGGCCAGCGGGTAGCCCACCAGCAGGCCGACCACCATCGGCCAGGCGCACATCACGGCCATCGCCCACAGACAGCCGTGCAGCCGGAGCCCGCTCAGGAACTCCCTCAGCGGCGGCCACTCGTCCCCCCGCATCCGCCGCAGCAGGCCGGGCGGCGGATGCGGAGCGTACGGGTAAGCGGGGTACGGGTAGGGGGCGTTGGGGTTGTACGGGGGCGGGCCGGGCTGGGGCGGCACGTACGGGCCCGGGGGTGGAGGGTACGGTCCTCCGTTCGGCGGCCGGGGTGGCTGGTACGGATTGTGTCCCCCGAAACTCACGCTGCGGTCCCTCCCGAGGCACCCGGTGCCGAACGGCTCGTACGCGTCGTACGCGTCGTACGAGTCCTACACGTCAACTGGCAATTATGGAGGACGAGATGGCGTCGCGCACACCGATGCCCGGGTTCAGCCTCAGGGCAGCCAGGCCCACACCCCGAAGCCGCCGTCCTGCTCCGGCCCGTGGTCCAGGCGGCCGCCGGCCAGCGTGGCGCGTTCGGTCAGGCCGATGAGTCCCTGGCCGGAACCGGGGACGGGCGGGACCTCTCCGGGTGGCGCGGGGTTGCGTACGGAGACGGTGAGGCCGTCGCCCGGGGCGCCGGAGACGGTGACGGTGACCTCGGCGCCGGGGGCGTGCTTGCGGGCGTTGGTCAGGCACTCCTGGGCGATGCGGTAGGCGGTGCGGCCGACGGAGGCGGGGACGGCGGAGCGGTCGGTGACGCGGTTGTCGAGGACGACCTTCATGCCGGCCTCGCGGGACTCGGAGACCAGGCCGTCGAGTGCGGCGAGGGTCGGCTGGGGGCGGCCCGGGTCGTCGGGTTCGCCCGCGCGCAGCACGCCGATGATCTCCCGCAGATCCTGCAGGGCCTCGTGCGCGCTCTCCCGGATGACGCCCGCCGCGCGGGCGATCTCGGCCCGGGGCGCGTCCGGACGGAACTCCAGTGCGCCCGCGTGCACGCTCAGCAGGGTCAGACGGTGGGCGAGCACGTCGTGCATCTCCCGCGCGATGGCCTCCCGGGCGAGCCGTTGCGCCTGCTCGGCCCGGAGCGCCGCCTCCGTCTCGGCCCGCCGGGCGCGGTCCCGGAAGCTCAGCATGAGCTGCCGCTTGGAGCGCACGAACATGCCCCAGCCGACGATGGAGACGGTGAGGAGCGCGGCGAGGAAGACCGCCCAGGGGTAGCTGACGTCGGGGTCGGGCCGCAGCCGGAAGAACAGCGGCGTCAGCGCGGCGGAGACACCGCCCACCCAGGCCACGTACCGGAAGGGCCGGTGCACGGCGAGGGTGAAAAGGGCCACCAGGCCGGCGCCGCCCGCCGTGTTGGAGACGAAGCAGACCGGGACCATCGCCACGGCGAGGCCGACCGGCCGGCGCCGGCGCAGCCAGACCGCGGCGCAGGCGAGTGCGCCCAGCACCTGGTCGAGGACGACGAAGGCCCGCGGGAGGTCGGGTTCGCTCCTGACCGTCTCCACGCCCAGCAGCCCGATGAACACGGCCAGCAGGAAGCAGGTGAAGTCGACGACCCAGTCGCGCACGGTCCGCCTGGGCAGCCTCCGGGACCGCCCGGACCCTCCTTCGTCGGGGTCGTGGTCGGGGTCGAGCACGGCCGACGGCAACAGCCAGCTCCGACCCGGGAAACTCCACGAGCACTGCCCCCCCAATCCCCGGCAAGACCGCCCGGCCTGCGTGAGCGCATGCGGGCGACGGTTCGGGAAGAAGTGGTCGCGGTGGCGCTCCGGCTCTTCTCCGCCCAGGGCTTCGACCGGACGACCGTCGACCAGATCGCCGCGGAGGCGGGGTTGTCCCGCGCCAGCCTGTTCCGGTACTTCGGGACAAAGGAAGACATGGTGCTGGTCGGCCTGGAGGACAGTGGCCGCCACATCGCGGAAGCCCTCGCCGCCCGTCCGGACGAGGAACGGCCCTGGGTGGCACTGCGCCGGGCGTTCGACGCTCTGCTGCGGCAGAACGAGGAAGCGCCCGAGCAGACGCTCAGCTATGTGCGCATGCTCCAGCAGACCCCGTCGCTACGCGCTCGGCACCACGAGAAGCAGCTGCAGTGGCAGGAGCTGCTGGTACCGGAGGTCGCCAGGCGACTCGCGACCAGTCCTGACCTGCCGGAGGACCCCAGGCCGAGTGCGCTGGTCGCGGCCGCCATCGCCTGCCTGGAGGTGGCCACCACGGGGTGGGTGGCCTGCGACGGTGCTGTTCCCATCGACGTGCTGCTCGATCGCGCGATGGACGCGCTGACGGAGTAGACCGCCCGCTCCTGGCAGCCGTCCACGACGCCGAGCACAGACATCCCGCCACGATCTGTTTCCAGCCATGTCTACGGACACGGCACCGTCGACCGCGGGCCGGCCCGCCGCGGGTCAGGCGTTCTCCGGCAGCTCGTAGGTGCCGTACTCGGGGCGCCCGACGCGTTCGTACGTCTGGATCGAGACGCCGGTGCTCGTGATGCTGCCCCCGGCGTGGCGGAACGCGGTCGGGAGAGCGCCCTCGGCGAAGAGGCGCCGGCCGGCGCCGAGGACGACCGGGAACGTCAGCAGGTGCACGGTGTCGACCAGGTCGAGGGCGAGCAGCGACTGGGCGAGGGCCCCGCTGCCGTGGACCTGGACCTCGCCGCCGGTCCGCCCCTTGAGGGCGGTGACCTCCTTGGCGAGGTCGCCGGAGAGCACGGTCGTGCCGCTCCACCCGGGGTTCGTGATCGTGTGCGAAGCGACGTACTTGGGCAGGGAGTTGAGCTTGCCCGCGACCGGGTCGGCGGGGTCGGTGACCTTCGGCCAGTGGGCGGCGAAGATCTCGTACGTCCTGCGGCCCAGCAGGAAGGCTTCGACGCGGGAGAAGACTCCGTCGATGAACCGTCCGAAGTCCTCGTCCCCGTACGGGACGCTCCAGCCGCCGTGCTCGAAGCCGTCACGGCGGTCCTCGTTGGGGCCGCCGGGGGCCTGGTGGACGCCGTCGAGGGTGACGAAGGAGGTGAGGGAGAGCTTGCCCATGGCGGATGCCTGCTTTCGTGCTCCGGGGTGGGGTCTGTTGTCATCAGTGCAGACCTCATGGGGAGCCGCAACTCATCGGTCGGGGGCGCGGGGGAGGCGTCGACGTCCGTTCGCCGCCGGCGGGTGGGTGGCTGGCGTGGCCGACGTGCGTGAGTACGTGCGGGAGCGTCCGGGCTTGTCGCGCGGTTCCCCACCGCCCCTTGTGGGGGCGTCAGCCGCCTACCTCCTGGTGGCGGGCCGCCAGGCGGGTCTTGCCCTCCGCTGTCAGGGAGCCGTGCAGGCGGAGGCGGGAGATGCCGCCGTCGGGGTAGATGTCGACGCGGGCGTGGGTGGCCGTTGCCGGGGTCGGGAGGACGAAGCGGTGGGTGGTGTCGGGCTGGAGGCGGGTGCGGGGGAGGATCTCCTGCCAGTCGCCGTCGTCGCCGTCGCGGACGGAGACGGTGGCCCAGCCGGCCGCGTTGCCCTTGAGGTAGGCCGTGTCGATCTCCAGGGCGCGGATCTCGCACTGGGCGGCGAGGCGGTAGCGGATCCAGTCGTTGCCCTGGTCGCGGCGGCGGCGGGTCTCCCAGCACTCGTGCATGACGCGGGCGCGGCCGGGCTGGATGGTGTTGGTGGCGGGTGAGTAGAAGAGGTTGGAGGCGTCCTCCGCCTGCCCGCCGTTCTCCAGGGCGACCACGTCGAAGGTGCCGAGGGCGGCCAGCCAGGCCGGGTCCGGGACGACCTCGCCGTACACGCGCAGGCGGGCGATGCCGCCGTCGGGGTGCTGGTTCACGCGGATGTGGGTGAAGCGCTGCTCGACGGAGACGGCGAAGCCGTTCGCCGCGTGGCCGCCGACCTGGGTGCGCGGGACGAGGGTCGTCCACTTCACGTCGTCGGCGAGCAGCTCGTCCGGCGACGGGGTGCCGGCCACCGAGGTGCCCTCGACGGAGACCGCCTGCGGGTAGTTGCCGCGGAAGTGGGCCGTGTCGACGACGATGCCCCGGACCACGCCGGGCGCGCCGAGGCGGACCAGCGCCCAGTCGTGGTCGTCGGCCGTCGGCCACGGGTGGTCGGCCAAGGCGCCCCGGCGCCGCCTGGTCTCCCAGCCGTCCATGATCTTGCCCTTGTGCCCGAAGTGCTCGGGGTCGAACTCGGCGCGCTCGGGCACCAGCAGGTTCTCGCGCTGGGCGAAGAACTCGTCGTTGGCGGCGACGACACCGGCGCCGAGCCTGCGGTCGGCGAGGTCGGCGTACTGGGTGAAGGGGAAGTCGGCGGTGCGGTAGTCGGCGTACGGGTCACCGCCGCCGTACGGGTTCGCGTCGCCGGTAAAGGTCGCCGACGAGGGGTTCTGCGCCGTCACGATGATCAGGTCTGCCTTTCGGTGGTCGGCCGCCGCGGGTGCGGGGTGCGGTCAGCCGGTGCGGGTGAGGAGTCGCCCCTTCGGTTCGGTGAACTCGCCGTCCAGGGCGATGCGTTCGCCGCGCAGCCAGGTGGACTTGACCACGCCGTACAGCGTCTTTCCCGCGTACGCGGTGACGCGGTTGCGGTGCTGGAGTGCGGCCGGGTCGACGGTGAAGGTCTCGTCGGGGGCGAGGACTGCGAAGTCGGCGTCGCGGCCCGCCTCGATGGCGCCCTTGCGGTCCAGCCCCACCAGAGCCGCCGTGCGCGAGGACATCCAGCGGACCACGTCCTCCAGGCCGTGGCCGCGCCCGCGGGCCTCGGTCCAGACCGCGGCGAGGCTGAGTTGCAGGCCGGAGATGCCGCCCCAGGCGGTGGCGAAGTCGTCGGTCTTCAGGTCGGCGGTCGACGGGGAGTGGTCGGTGACCACGCAGTCGATCGTGCCGTCGGCGAGGGCCTGCCAGAGGAGGTCCTGGTTGGCGGACTCGCGAATCGGGGGGCAGCACTTGAACTCGCTTGCGCCGTCCGGGACTTCCTCGGCGGTGAGGGTGAGGTAGTGCGGGCAGGTCTCGACGGTGACGCGGACGCCGTTCCGCTTGGCCTCGGCTATCAGCCCCAGCGCGTCGCTGGACGACAGGTGCAGGACGTGGACGCGTGCGTCGAGCCGTGCGGCCTGGGCGATGAGGGCCGCGATCGCGGTGTCCTCGGCGCCGCGCGGGCGTGAGGCGAGGAAGTCGGCGTACTTGGGGCCGCCCCGCTGCGGGGCCGCGTCGAGGTGGTGCGGGTCCTCGGCGTGCACGATGAGCAGTCCGCCGAAGCCGGCGATCTCGGTCAGGGAGCGGGCGAGCCCGTCCTGTTCGAGGTGCGGGAACTCCTCCACGCCGGACGGCGACAGGAACGCCTTGAAGCCGAAGACCCCGGCGTCGTGCAGCGGCCGCAGGTCCTTGACGTTGTCGGGCAGCGCGCCGCCCCAGAAGCCGACGTCGATGTGGGCCTTGTCGGCGGCGACCTCCCGCTTCGTGCGGAGGTGGTCGACCGTGGTGGTGGGCGGCAGGGAGTTGAGGGGCATGTCGACGAGGGTGGTGATCCCGCCGGCCGCCGCGGCGCGGGTGGCGGTCCAGAAGCCCTCCCAGTGGGTGCGGCCCGGGTCGTTCACATGCACATGGGTGTCGACGAGGCCGGGCAGCAGGGCGTGGTCGCCGAAGTCCTCCAGGCGGGCGCCGGGCGGTACGTCGGCGTCGTACGGGAGTACGGCCGTGATCGTGCCGTCCGCGACGGCGACCGCGGCGGGGCGCGTCCCCTCGGGCGTGACGACCCGCGTCGAGCGCACCACCAGTTCAGCCTCGGACACCGGGACCCCTCTCGCCGTACCACCGTTCACTTCCGCGTAACGGTATTTACTTCCGCGTAACGGAATTCAACGTTCTGTTGAAGGAGTTTTCACCCCCACTCCCGCCCCGTCAAGGGGCACACCTCTCCAGGCCCTTCCACTCTGCACCCGACGCGTCCACTCTGGATGTTTTCACAAGACGGAATTAAAATTCCACCGATCAGAACGTAGTAACGCAGAAGCGAGCAGTCAACGAACTGCCCGGTAGGCTGCGTCTTCGCCCGCCCGTCACCCGCCACCGCCCTGTTCGAGGCCCTGCGGGCCGCACCTTCTGATCCTGACCCGAAAGGACCGCACCCGTGCCGACGTCCAGCGCCAGCGCCACCGACTCCACCAAGTCGTCCTCCGGTGGCGTCCAGTCCCTTGAGCGCGCCTTCGATCTGCTGGAGCGGATGGCGGACGCGGGCGGTGAGGTCGGCCTCAGCGAGTTGTCCGCGAGCAGCGGGCTGCCCCTGCCGACCATCCACCGGCTGATGCGGACGCTGGTCGTCTGCGGCTACGTCCGCCAGCAGCCCAACCGCCGGTACGCCCTCGGCCCGCGCCTGATCCGTCTCGGCGAGTCGGCCTCCCGCCTGCTGGGCACCTGGGCACGCCCCTACCTCGCCCGCCTCGTCGAGGAAACCGGCGAGACGGCGAACATGGCGCTCCTCGACGGCGACGAGATCGTGTACGTCGCCCAGGTGCCGTCCAAGCACTCCATGCGTATGTTCACCGAGGTGGGCCGCCGCGTCCTGCCCCACTCCACCGGCGTCGGCAAGGCTCTCCTCGCCGGCTTCCCGCCCGACGAGGTACGCGCCCTCCTGACCCGCACGGGCATGCCCGCCGCCACCGACAAGACCATCACCACCCCCGACGCCTTCCTCGCCGCCCTCGACGACGTACGCACCCACGGCTACGCGGTCGACGACAACGAACAGGAGATCGGCGTCCGCTGCCTGGCCGTCTCCGTCCCCAACTCCCCCACCGCCGCGGCCATCTCCATCTCGGGCCCAGCAGGCCGAGTGACGGAGACGGCAACCGAGCGCATCGTCCCGGTCCTGCAACAGGTGGCGGCGGAACTCTCGGAGGCCCTGGCGACATCAGGAGCGACCGCATAGACGGCCGCAGGCCGTCCAGGGGCGCGGGGAACTGCGCGATCAACCACGAAGCACCCGCACCCGCGCACGCACAGAACCTCCCGAGCCATTAGGCGCCGAGGGGGGTCGAAGGGCGGCGCGCCTTGCTAGGGGTGGGTAGGGCTTGACCTGCGGAAACGATGGCTTCGGGCTCGGCTTCGGGGCTCTCGAACCGTTGCGGAGCCGTGACCAAGGTAAGTGCTGCTACGCGTTCGGTTCCTTACGTCGGATAGGCCGCATCTGGCCAACCGCTATAAGCACCAACCCGGTCAGCATGAGCGCGTTCATGCTGAAGAATCGGACTTCCCAAGATGGGACCGGCAGCACGCCGAAATAGAACAGCCCTTGCAGTACACAAGAGGTCCCCACCAAGAGTGCTCCAGTCCCGTAGACGCGGGGGTGCCTGACGTGGCGACGCGCCCACGGCAACGTCCACCCCGTACGTATCGAAGCCACACCCAGGGCGAAGATCAGCAGGCCCAGGAACATACCGATTCCAACGACCCATTTCATAGGTCTTCCTCCGGACAGAGAGCGGGGCGCCCCGACCGGGACACATGCATGATCACAGCACTCGTTGCGGGCAGCAATGCCGGACTCCGGCAACCATCCGTGAGCTTCACGGCGGTGCCACAGCAAGAGGCCCCCAACTGCCGCCCTTGCTCGCGCAGTTGGGGGCGCTCCCCCGTCCCGTCGGGGGAAGCGGGACGGGTGCCTAGCGTTGCTGCCCTTGCGCCTCGCGGCGCCCCGGAAGCGGCAGCCATCGGGGATGGCGCTAGCGCGCTAGATGCCCTGGGCTGCGTCGCTCTCGGCGTAGGGATTGCCCTCGCTCGGCGTGACTCGCCAGAAGGTCTCTGCCGTCGCCTTGAACTGACGATGCGTCGGATTCAAGCCCGTGTGCTTCAGAGCCCAGACCTCAACTGGCAAGCGCTCATTGTCAGTTGGCCGTGCTTGCGCCCCGCACGTGATGCACTCGGCGGAGTAGATGCCCCGCGTTGCGCCCTGGGCGGTTTCCGGGCCGAGCGTCCACTCAGCCGCTTTGATGATTGAGCGCGTCACCGTGTCCCCCTGCTACGTCGGTTTGCTTCGGCCACCAGTGCGCGGAGCCTGCTTTCCCGCTGGTCGCTGCTCTTGTGGCGCGGACAACGGCACGGCGGATATGAGCTGGAGAAATCCGGCACGCTCGACGGCTTCACGGTGTGCTCGGCGCGTACGAGGGTCCGGGCGCCTGTCTGCGGATCGATCCGGTACACAGCAATGGTCATCACCGGGCATTCCCCCAGGGGGCATCCTGGGCGCCTGTCCGGTGCGTCTGCGAGGTGCCGCCCAGCGGCCCGACGTAGGGCCGGACCATGGCGCCCGTGTGCTCCCACGGGTCGGGCGTGAACCACTCGGCGCGCGGCTGCGGCTGCCGTGCCCCGCCCTGGGCGTGCCTGTCCCTGCGGCGCCTGCGCGCGGTGACCAGCCATGCGCCCCACACCTCCGGCGAGGGCCGATTGCGGGGCGCCTGGGGCGCTGCGGGGGGCATAGCGGTGCGGCTGTGTTTGCCGGGGGTGCGTCGCCGGAATGCGGCTCTCACTCGTTCGAGCGTTCGTGATAGGTAGGACACCGTCAGCGCTCCTCTGAAGCGTTGGCCATGCCCCCGGCCGTTCCAGCGGCGCGGGGGTCTCTTGTGTCTGGCCATGCTGCCGACCCATGGGGGACGTCCTTGCCCTGATGGGGCGACAGTTGGGAGGTCTCGGCGGTAGCCTCGAAGAACGCCCAAACGTCCCAGGGGGAAGCCTTGAATACGGCGTTAAGATCAGCTATGGAGACGGCCGGTTTGTCGCCACGCCAACTCGCCGCCCGTGTGGGCGTTTCCGGCAAAACCGTTGAACGATGGGTTGCAGACGCAGACCTCATCCCGCATGCCAGAAACCGCGAAGACGCCTGCGGGGCGTTGGGAGTTGACGAAGAAATGATCTGGCCGAAAGCGGTAAAGGATCGAATCAAGACCGGCGGCGACCGTGAGATCATCCGCTCCTACCCGTACCGGTCCGCCTGCCCTTCAACACTGTGGGGCGAGTTGATTGCCGACGCGACGGAAGACCTATTCTTCGCCGGATACACAAACTATTTCCTTTGGCTTGACCAGCCTGCATTCGTTTCAACTCTCCGTCGCAAGCTGGACAACGGATGCCGAGTGCGTTTCCTCCTCGGCGACCCCGACGGAGAGGTGACACGCAACCGGGAAACGATCGAAGACGTGGCGCTATCAGTGTCCACGCGTATTCGGATCACTCTTGAACATCTCGGCAAACTGGGAGCGCATGCGGGCCTTGAAACCCGCTTCTCTGCTCCCGACGATGCCGTAAACCATGTCTCCCTGTCGGTGTTCCGATTCGACAATGAAGCGCTTGTCACTCCACATCTCGCGAGGCTGGTCGGGCATGATTCCCCAATGCTGCACCTGCGCAAGCACGACAGCGGCGGAATGTTCGACCGTTTTTCCGAGCATGCCGAAGAACTGTGGGCCAGAGGCGTACAGGTGAATCTGACGCCCGCAGCACCATAGT
>NZ_JAEMUX010000081.1 GCF_016598475.1 Streptomyces adelaidensis | reverse complement strand
TCGGCCGGGGCGCGAGAGGCGGATTGTCGCCGTCCGCCCGATGGCGGGTGGGTGCGGCAAGGCGTAGGACGGAGGGGCACGGGGGGTCCGCCCCGGACCCCGCCGCCACCCCCGCCACCTCAGGAGGAGCCATGAAGCAGCAGGCCGGAACCATGAGCGTGATGAGCAAGGAGATGCAGGACTGCATCGACGCGTGCATGACCGCCCACCGGATGTGCGAGGAGACCATGAGCTCCTGCATGCAGCAGGGCGGCCAGGCCCAGATGCAGGTCATGCGCGCGCTCATGGACTGCGCCGACATGACCCGCGTGTGCGCCGACATGATGATGCGCGGCTCGTCGATGAGCGCCGAGATGTGCGCGATGTGCGCCCGCGCCTGTGACATGTGCGCCGAGGCGTGCATGTCCATGCCGGACGATCAGCAGATGATGCGCTGCGCCCAGGCGTGTCGCCGCTGCTCCGAGATGTGCCGGACGATGGCGGGCGCGACGGCCTGACGACCTCGCGCACGATCGTCCGTACGCCTGCCCGGACGGCCGTACGGCCGTACGGCTGTCCGTACGTGCCCGTACGACTGAGGGGCACCCCGTGGGATGCCCCTCAGCCATGTGGTCCGGGTCTCAGCTGTCCGACACCGTCACCGTCTCGTCGTTCTTCAACTGCTCGACCAGCTGCTTCACCTTCGCGGTGTCCCACTGGAGGTTGCCGTTGGAGGCGTTGCCCGAGATCGGCATGTTCATCGACTTGCCGTCGCCGCCCGTCACGCCCTTCATCGCCCAGAACATGTCGGCCAGGTCGTACAGGCTCATGTCCTCGTCGACGATCAGGGTGTCCAGACCGGCGCTCATCGTCGGGTACAGCTTGAACGGGTTCAGAACCGTGCTCGGGGTCGCCGTCTGGCTGGCGAGGGCCGCGAGGAACTTCTGCTGGTTCTTCGTACGGTCCAGGTCGCTGCGTGCCAGCGCGTAGCGGGTGCGGACGAAGGCGAGGGACTGCTCGCCGTTGAGGGTCTGCTTGCCCGCCTCGAAGTCGGCACCGGACTTGGTGTCCTTCAGGCCGCCCTTCGGGATGTCGATCTCCACGCCGCCGACCGCGTCGACGATGTTGGCGAAGCCGGCGAAGCCGATCTCCACGTAGTGGTCGATGTGCAGGCCCGTGTTGGCCTCGACGGTACGGACCAGCAGCTCCGGGCCGTCCTCCGCGTACGCAGCGTTCAGTTTCACCTGGCGGCCGGTGCCCTCGAAGGTCTTGCCGGACTCGGAGCCGACGAAGGTCGGTATCTCGACGTTCGAGTCACGGGGCAGGGAGACCAGCGTCGGGCCGTTCGAGCCGGTGTGCAGGATCATCATCGAGTCCGTGCGCTTGCCGTCGGCGGACCCGGTGTGGAGCTCCTTCTTCTCCTCGTCGGACAGGCCCTCACGGCTGTCGGAGCCGACGATCAGATAGTTGGTGCCCTCGCCCGCGTCCGGCCGCTCGATGACCTTCGACAGGTCGACCTCGCGGTTCAGCTTGGAGTCGGCCCAGAAGTACGTGCCGATCGTCGTGCCGAGCAGCACCACCGCGACCGTGATCGCGGTCACCTTGATCCGCCGCCGCCAGTTCGGCGCGGGCCGCTCACCGAGGCTCGCCTGGCCACCGGGACCGCCCGGGCCACCGGTGCCGTACACCTGACCGGTGTTGTAGTCGTTGTTGTACCCGCCGCCGTACTGGTCGGGTCCATTGCCGTAGCCGTCGGCGTGCTGATCACCGTACTGATCGCCGTACGCCGGCTGCTGGGGCACTCCGCCCTGCGGGGGTGCCGACCGGCCGCGACGGACCTGGCGCATGACACCCGCCCCGTCGGGCTGTGCGCTCGCGCTTCCCTGTCCGTACCCGCCGCCGCGGTTGTTGCCGGACCATCCATCGGGCCAATCGTTCATGCGCCCCAGTGTGCAGTGCCGAGCTATGTCGTTCACAAGGGTCGATGAAAAACAAAGGCAGGGCTGTTGCCAAGCTGACACAAATCGCACGCAAATCGGACGGGAGGCGGCGCCGCCCCTCTTACGAGCCCGCCACCCGGTCGTCACCGCACGCCACCTGGTCGCCCGTCATCACGCCGGACTCGCCCTCCCGCTGATCCTCGGCGCGTACCTTGCGGACCTTCACGAAGTCCGTGCCGGCGATCACCTTCAGGACCGGGCCCTGGGCGCGTACCGGCCGCAGCTGCGAACCCGGGAGGGCGGTGGCCAGGGCTTTGGCCGAGCGGTCCCAGCGGGGGTCGTAGACGACGAGGGTGCGGTGGACGTCGCGCTGCGGCGAGTTCACCGGGGCTTTGGTCGTGCGGAACCCGGTGGCGGCCAGCTGCCGGTCCACCTTCCTGCCGAGGCCGGAGACCGTCGTGCCGTTCTCGACCTGGACGCGGATCTGCTGCGGGGCCACGTCGACGACGGCGGACTTCGCACGGGCCTTGTAGGGGGAGAGGGGGCGGTCGTCGCGGAGGGCCTTGAAGAGACGGGCGGACCCGGCCTCGTCCCATTTGAGGGTGGAACCGATGCCCCGCACGGCGTATCCCATGCGGCCGATGGGCACGGTGGTGAACTCGGAGGAGGCGGGTGTGAGGTTCCGCATAGCGCGGCCGAGGTCGATCAGCTCGCCGGTGCCGAACTCCTTGTCGGCGCGGACGGAACCGAGCACGGCCCGCGTGATGTCGCGGAACTTCATCGGGTTGAGGAGCACCCCGGAGGACGTGGCCTGGGACATGAGGGACGCCACGAAGAGCTGCTGGCGCTTCATCCGGCCCAGGTCGGAGGAGCCGTCGGCGTGCCGGGAGCGGACGTACTGGAGAGCCTGGCCGCCGTCCAGCCGATGCGTGCCGGCCCGCAGGTCGAGGCCCGTGTAGGAGTCCTTCAGGGGGTGGGCGGTGCAGATCCTGACGCCGCCGAGGACGTCGACGGTCCGCATGAAGCTGGTGAAGTCGACCTCGACATAGTGGTCGATCTTCACCTTGGTCATGTGCTCGACCGTGCGCACGGTCAGCTGCGGCCCGCCCTCCGCGTAGGCCGCGTTCAGCTTGATCGGGTGCGCCGGGTGGGTCTTCCCGGTGGCGCGGTCGGTGTGCCCGGGCGTCTCGGCGTACGAGTCGCGCGGCAGGCTCACGATGCTCGCGCGCTCCCGGTCCTCCGAGATGTGCACGATCATCATCGTGTCCGTGCAGTGGCAGGGGGCGCCGCCCAGCCGGTACGCGCGCCGCTCCTCCTCGGTGATCCGGTCGCGGCCGTCGGTGCCGACCAGCAGGACGTTCATGCCGTGGCCCGCCTCGGGGCGGTTCTTCATGTCCTTGAAGGGGTCGACCCGGTCGATCTCGCCGTCCAGCCGCGTCACCACCGCGTGGCCGATGCCGGCGGCGGCCAGCACCACCACCGAGAGCGTCGTCGCCGTCCGCACGGCCCAGCTCCGCTTCCGGCGGGGTACGGCGGGCGGCCGGGGCTGCTGGGCGCGGGCGGGGCGGCGGGGCGGCGTGGACACGGGTGACACCTCCGCGAGACCGGTCAGGGAAGTCGAAGATCAGTGAGCACCGTAGGGGCACACGGTCCGCGCCCCGCCCCGGCGACCGGGCGGCGCGCGTCGGTGTCCCCCGTTCGCGGTAACGTGAGCCCCCTATGAACGCCAAGCCCGACGTGCAGCTCCCCGCCGTGTCTGTGATCATGCCCGTCCTCGACGAGGAGCGGCATCTGCGCGGCGCCGTCCAAGCGATCCTCGCGCAGGAGTACGCCGGCGAGATGGAGGTCGTGATCGCCCTCGGTCCGTCCACGGACCGCACGGACGAGATCGCCGCCGAGCTCGTGGCGGAGACCGCGACCAGTGAGAACAAGCGCGTTCACACCGTCCCGAACCCCACCGGCCGTACGCCCGCCGCGCTCAACGCCGCGATCGGGGCGTCCCGTCACCCGATCGTGGTCCGCGTCGACGGCCACGGCATCCTCTCGCCGAACTACATCGCCACCGCCGTACGCCTCCTGGAGGAGACCGGCGCGCAGAATGTCGGCGGGATCATGCACGCCGAGGGCGAGAACGACTGGGAGCACGCGGTCGCCGCGGCCATGACCTCGAAGATCGGGGTCGGCAACGCCGCCTTCCACACCGGCGGCCAGGCGGCTCCGGCCGAGACGGTCTACCTGGGTGTCTTCCGGCGCGAGGCGCTGGAGCGGCAGGGCGGTTACAACGTGGAGTTCATCCGGGCCCAGGACTGGGAGCTGAACTTCCGGATCCGCGAGGCGGGCGGCCTCATCTGGTTCTCGCCCGAGCTGAAGGTGTCGTACCGGCCGCGGCCATCCGTGAAGGCGCTGGCCAAGCAGTACAAGGACTACGGACGCTGGCGCCATGTCGTCGCCCGGTACCACGAGGGCTCCATCAACCTGCGCTACCTCGCCCCGCCGACCGCGGTGTGCGCGATAGCGGCGGGCCTGGTCGTGGGCGCGGTCCTCACCCCGCTCGGTTTCGTGATCCCCGGCGGCTATCTCGCGGCGATCGTCGCGGGCTCGGTCCCGGCGGGCAAGGGGCTGCCGCTGAAGGCCCGCCTGCAGATCCCCCTCGCCCTCGCCACGATGCACATGTGCTGGGGCTTCGGCTTCCTGACCAGCCCGAAGTCACTGGCGAAGAAGGTCATCGAGTCCCGCCGCCCGGCGGTGCTCACCGAGAGCTGAGCGCCAAGGACGTACGCCTCGGGCCCCTCTCGATCGCGAGAGGGGCCCGACGCATGGACGACGACTACCAGGTGAAGCCCGGGTTGACCTCCATGCACGCCTTCTTGTTCGCGCCGTTCAGGACGTCCGCCGACTCCGGAGTCGTGTCGTCCTCCTTCTCGGCCTTGTACGTGCTGCCCTCACGCCAGTCGGCGCCCACGACGAGCGTGACCCCGCTGACGTTCGTGGACTTCTCCACCTGGCCGAGCGGGATGCCGAGGGCCTTGGCGACCGCCTGGGCATCGCCCTCCAGTTCGGCGCTCGGGTAGCGCACGACCGTCTTGTCCTCGACGACCGCGGTCGTCGTCGACGACGAGGACTTGGCGAAGCCCTCCTCGACGAGCAGCCGGGACACCGTGTGCGCGCGGCCGGCGACCGGGGCGAGGGTGGAGGTCATGGTGCCGTTGATCACCAGTACGCCGATCTCGTCCTTCGCCGCCGCCGGATCGTCGGACGTCTCGTCCTCGGTGGCGGTCTTCTTCGCGTCCTTGCCGTCCAGCGCGATGTCCTCACGCACCAGCCGGAACAGCTTCTCCGCGTCACTCTCCTTCGGCACCACCCGCGCGCCGACGTACGTGTACGGCATCGTCGTCATCGTGATCCGGGCCGGCTCGACCTTGCGCAGTTCCGTGCTGAGGTCGTAGAGCTTCGCCACCGTGCCGAGGCCCTCGTCGACGGTGAGGGCCTCGGTGGCCTCCTCGGCGAGCTTGCGCAGCTTGTTCGGGTTGGTGATCGTGGCGTTCTCGCGCAGCTCGCGGACCATCGAGTTCATGTACATGTGCTGCGCCTTGGCGCGCGCGATGTCGCTGCCGTCCTCGAAGCCGTACCGGGTGCGCAGCCACTGCAGGGCCTGCTCGCCCTTGATGTACGTGGTGCCCTTCTCCAGCTTCAGGCCGGAGCCGTGACCCTGGGAGTCCTTGGACTCGATGTTGTCGGTCACACAGACGGGTACGCCGCCGATCGCGTCCGCCATCGACACCACACCGCCGAAGTCGACCATCATGAAGTGGTCGATGTGGATGCCGGTCAGTTCCTGCCAGGTGGCGACGGTGCAGCCGGGACCGCCGCGGCCCAGCGACTGGTTGGTCATCCGCGTGCCGGTGGTCGCCTCGTACACCTTGCCGTTGTCCGGGTCGGTGCACTTGGGGATGGTGAGCAGGGTGTCGCGGGGCATGCTGACCACCGACATGTTGCTGCGGTCGGCGGACAGGTGCAGCAGCATCTGGACGTCCGCGAGGGGCGTGGCGCCGAAGGTCTCCTTGGCGCCGCCGAGCTTCTGGTTCTCCTCGGTGTCCCGCGCGTCCGAGCCGATGATCAGGATGTTCAGCGGGGTCTGGCCGGCGGCGTTCGGAGTGGGTTCGGCGATCTTCGTGTCGCCGAGGTTGAGCTTCTCTTTCTTGATGTTGCCGTTGAGGTGCTGGTAGTAGAGATAACCCGCACCCGCGGTGCCGAGTATGACGACCGTCAGCACCATCGCCGACCAGCGCAGCACCCGTCTGCGCCGGGGCCGCCCGGGCGTGTCCGCCCGTCGGCGCCCGCCGTCGCCGCCACCGTGCCGGCGGCCGCGCCCGCGCTGTCGCGGAACTCTGACGGCCGCGTCCCCGTCGGACGACTCGTCCGCTCGCTCCAGGTCACCGTCCCGCTCGACGGGTTTCCCGACACGCGGTCGCCCCCCGCCCCCGCGCACGTCGCTCCGTACCATCTCCCTGCCCCTCCCCACCCTGCCGTGCCGACGGGACCGTCCCCGCCTCCTGTTGGACCGCCGAGACCCCGACTCGGATGTACTCATGTTCTGTTGAACGCGTTACGCGTTCGGTTCGGATGACAGCGCGTCCCGTTCGGATCGCGCGATTTCGCGTTTCGGACAGCATGGCGACCGGACGTGTCCGGACGGCAGGGCGCACGCCCGCACCGGACCGGGACCGCTCGCGTACGCCCGGTCGGACGCCGTACGCGGTCGCGGACACGGGTCGCTGCGGCGGCACCCGCCACCCGATCACCATGAGAACCGCCCGGCCGGGCGCATCCTCGCGCCCGCCCGGCATTCACCGACTCACCCGCACTCGCGTCCTGTGAGACGCGAGAAGACCCCGTCAGGTCATCAGCTCGCGCACTTTTCCTTGTCCGCGGTGTTCTTCTCGACGTCCAGATCGGCCGCCGACGTCGCGCTCAGCGAAACCCCGGCGCCCTTGAAGTCCTTGCCCAGGGTCAGCACCATCGCGGGCAGTCCCTGGGAGGTGGTCTCGCTGTTGCCCTTGGCGGGCTTGAGCGCCGAGGCGGACAGCCCCATGAGGTCGGCCAGCTTGCGGGCCTGGTCGGCCTGGTCGGGGTCGTACGCGAGGGTGGTCTTCGACAGCGTCTTGTCGGCATTGCCGAGCTGAGTCGACTTGGTCACGCCGACATCGTTCTGCATCCAGTTGAGAGTGGCCTGTGCGCTGCCGGCCTCGGCGCCGCCGTTGTAGATGTTGACCCGGACCTCGGAGGCGTCGGCGCGCGTGCCCTTGAGCTTCGCGGCCTCCTTCTCCTTGGCCTGCTTCTTCACCTCGGTGAGCGAGATGTCGTTCCTGATGGTCTCGAAGAGCTGCTCGGCCTTGCCCGGCATGGGCAGCACGGTCGCACCGTCGGTGTTGTCGATCACCGGCACGGTGGTGAAGGTGATGTTCTTCGTCTTCACCTTGCCGACCTCCTGGCCGAGCGAGGCCAGCTTCTTGATATCGGTGATCTTGGAGTCGACGCTCAGCGCGCTGGTGGCGGCCTCCGCGAGGTCCAGCACCTTCGTCGGGTCGGTGAGCGTGTCCTCGGACTTCATCTGGCGGATCATCGAGCTGAGGAACTGCTGCTGCAGCTCGATCCGGCTCAGGTCGCTGCCGAGGCCCACGCTGTAGCGGGTGCGCAGGAACGCCAGCGCCTGCTCACCCTCGATGGTGTGCTTGCCCGCGGTGAGGTCCAGCTTGGACTTCGAGTCCTTGATGTCCTTCTCCAGGCAGACCTCGACACCGCCGATGGCCGTGGAGAGCGTCTTCACCGCGTTGAAGTCGGCCACCATGAAGTGGTCAGGGGTGATCCCGGTCAGCTCGGTGACCGTGCGCATCGTGCAGCTCGGGGTGCGGCCGTCCTGGCCGAGGCTCGTGTTGAACCGAACCTCGTTCGTGCCCCCGATGGTGTCCTTGGTGCCGTCCTCCTGCGTGGTCGGGCAGTCCGGGACGTCCACGATCATGTCGCGCGGGATGCTCATCGCGGTCGCGTTCGTACGGTCCTTGGAGACGTGCAGCAGGATCGTGGTGTCCGCGTGGCCGACGCTGCCGGAGTCGCCGTACTTCTCGTTGCCCGCGCCGGTGCGCTTGTCCGTGCCGATCACCAGGAGGTTGATGGCCCGGTCCTTGCTGAAGCCGCCGGTGCTCGCGCCGTCGTCCGAGATCTTCTGGATGTTGTTGTTGAGGTGCTGGTAGTACAGGTAGCCCGCCGTGCCCACCCCGACCAGCAGGAAGGCCAGCGTGCCGCCCGTCCACACCAGGATCCGCTTGCCCGCGGACTTCTTGGGCTTCGGCCGGCTACGGCCGCCGCGGCGACCCGGCAGCGGGTCCTCCTCGGGCGGCGTGCCCCGGCGACGGCGCTGCCCGGGCAGGGTGCCGGGCATCTCCCGGGTGTCAGGAGCCGCCGTCGCGGAGCGCGCTGACGTACCGGCCGCCGCCCTGGCCCCCGCCGCGGCGGGGGCGGCCCGGCGTGGCCGCGGCACCCCCGACTGCGGTGCGGAAGGGGTCAGTCGCAGTTCGTATTCACCGGTGCTCGGGTTGAGTACCCACTGGTCTGCGGGGTCGATGTCGTCCGCCCGCCCACGGCCTTGCGCGTCCACGGTTGTCTGATTCCTCCGTCGGGGCCACGCGGCGCCTTCCCCCTCAAAAGACGCTCGGGTCTCGCTGCAAGTGGTGCGTGGCCGAGAAAGGCCGACGCACCGGATCGCTCACACTAGCCGCACGATCAGGCGTCAAGCGACGACGGTGACAAATTCCACGTCCCTACAACTGGGCAATCTGCCCCTTTCCTAGAGCATTTGTTCCTTGTGTTGACGTGCGCTTTACCTGGCGAGTACCCGCGGGGTCACCCGCAGGCCTCTTCGGCGGCCGTACTGCCGCGGAATGTCGGCAACGGATCCGGTGTATCCGGTCTACGGGAGGGGCTTCCCGAAAGCTCTTCCGAATGCCCTTCCCGCATGCCCCCGGGCAGTTCCCGCGCCACCGCGACCGGGGCATCGGAACGCAGCCGCGCGAAAAGCCGCCGCGCCGCCGGCTCGACGAGCTCGTCACGATTGGAGTCGTACGCATACGACTTCCGGGGAACGGTCAGGAATTGCACCTTTTCCATCGGGATCGTGCGCATGCCGCGCACCAGGTCGTAGAGCCCGCGCAGACTCGCCAGCCCCGGGTCCGTGGTGAGCGACGACGTGGCCGCGTCCAGCACGGGATACAGCTTCACCGGATTCAGCAGGACGTCGTTGCCGCGCACCTTCGCCGCCAGCGCCGCCAGGAACCGCTGCTGCCGGTCCATCCGTTCGGTGTCGCTGCCGTCACCCAGCGACTTGCGGGCCCGCACATAGCCCAGCGCCTGCTCGCCGTCGAGCTTCACCTTCCCGGCAGGCAGTCGCAGTTTGGCCGCCTTGTCGTGAATGGGTGCGGCGAGACACACCTCGACCCCGTCCACGGCGTCGACCATCTCCTTGAATCCGCTGAAGTCCACGACGACGTGATGGTCGATCCGAATATCCGTCATCCGCTCGACCGTCCGAATCGTGCAGGCCGAACCCCCGCTCTGGAACGCCTGGTTGAACATCGCGAACTCCGGTTCGGTCCGGCTGCCGTCGGCCCGCCGGCAACTCGGCACATCCACCATCAGATCGCGCGGCAGTGACACGGCGGTCGCGCTCTGCCGATTCGCCGCCAGATGCAACAGGATCGTCGTGTCCGACCGCTCGGTCCCCGAATCCCGCCCGTACGCGGCGTTCCCGCCCCCCGACCGCGAGTCCGACCCGATCACGAGAATGTTCTGCGCGTCCCGCACCAACGCCGTCGGGCGCTCCCGCTCGAACCGCGCCAGCTCGTCCGCCGCCGTCGTGTCCGACGTGATGTTCCCGTCCAGCTTCCGGTACGCCGCCCATCCCACCCCCACGGCCCCGACGACCACCATCGCGGCCCCGCCGGCCGTCCACCGCAGCCACCGCCGCCGACGACGACGCCTGAGCCCGACCCCGGTGGGCGAACCACCCACACCGGGCCCCGGCCCAACCGCCCTGCCTCCGACGTCGTCCACTTCCGGCCACCCCTCACGGCGTACGAGCGAGTCGTTGCTCTTACGACGATGGCGCGGGAGGGGGCGGGGGGCGGCCGGGGCTAGGCCGAACGGGGGACGGGGGGGGATGGGGCGTGCCTTACGGGGCTGAGGCGCAGCCGCGCCCTGAAGGGGCGCGGGGAACCGCGCGAGCGACCACGACGAACCCGCGGCCGCTCCACGACGTCACCCCTATGGCGTCATCCATGGCGTCATCGCGCGACGACCGAAACCCGCTCGCTCTCGACCCGCTTGGCCAGCGCGTCCTCACCCAACCGCTCCAGATGCCGGCACAGCACCACGGACCCCCCGGTCGCGAGAGGCCCGTACAGCCCGGCGGCCAGCCCCTCCCACGTGTCGTACGGCAGCCCCGACAACAACCGGGACCCAGGCCCCGTAAGCCCCAGCCCCGAGGCGCCCGCGCGGGCCCGCTCGACGACATCCGCCCCGCTGAACTCCCGCCCGGCCACCACCAGCGCGGTCTCGTCGGGATCCACCGGCGCGTACGCCGCGAAGCGGTCCCCCTGTGACGGCACCTCGACGGCGTAGTCGGCGAACCCCGACGGGGCCTGCGGAAAACGGCCCCCGAGCGGCCGCAGCGCGAGCGCGATCCGCTCCCCGGAGCACGCCCGGGCCGCGTCCAGTGTGTCCGGCCCGCTCACCACGAGGTCGGCCGCCTTCGGGTCCCCGGCGACGTCGGCGACCACGCCCACCGACGAACACGCCAGCAGCCACACCGCCGTCTGCCAGTGCGCGGGCAGCAGCAGCGCGACCCGGTCACCGGGCTCCGCGGACAGCTCGCCCTGGAGGAGGTTCGCGGTCTTGGCCACCCAATTGGCGAAGGTGGCCACGGACAATTCGACCCGCTCGCCCGTGGCGTCGTCGTAGAAGGTCACCAGGGGGCGCGCGGGGTCCGCGGCGAGCGCGGATCGCAGCAGGTCGGCAGGGGTGCGGTCGGTGGCGTTCACCCGCGTAAGCGTACGCGGGGCGGCGCGCGGGCGAGCTCCGGGCCGGCCCCGGGCGGACCGGAGGCGCCACCGGTTCGGCGGAGCGGAGCCGACGGCCCGTCAGTTCCCGGATGGACAGATATGTATGACTATGTCCAGGATCAGACGCATGCGTAGATCTTGTTTCCCCGCTTCCTCGATCGGCGTCACCTGCGCGGCGGCCCTGGCCCTCCCGGTGGCCCTGTCGGCCTCGGCCCCGGCGGCGGCCCAGGCCCCCACCGGCACGGTCGCGCCCGCGCCCGCTTCCGTGTCCTCGCCCGTGTCCGTTTCCGGCAGCACCCAGTCGCTGCTCCTCGCCCCCCGGGAAGCGGGCCGGAGCTTCGGCCCGTCCGCCGTCGAGCAGGGGCTCGGAAGACGGGACGTACGGTCGTTCTCGCTGGTCGGTGTCGTCTGGGACGACCCGGACGCCGAACTGCGGGGCCGTGTCCAGGTCCGTACCCGCGCGAAGGACACCGCCCACTGGTCCGGCTGGCAGGACGTCGAGACGCACAACCACGAGCACGCGGCCGACCTCGACACCGCCGAGCGCTCCTCGGGCCGGGTGCGCGGCTCCACGGCCCCGCTGTGGGTCGGCGACTCGGACGGGGTCGAGGTCCGCGTCCGCGCCGAGGCCCGGGGCCGTACGGCCGCCGTCGGCGCCCAGCTGCTCCCGGACGGCCTACGCCTGGAGCTGGTCGACCCCGGCTCCGGCTTCCCGGAGGGCGTGGCGGGCCCGGCCCCCGGGCCGGGCCCCGGCCCGGGGGCCGAACCGCCGCCCGGCGGTACCCCCGTGGACGCCGCGCAGGACGCCGAGAGGCTGGGCACACTGACCGCCGAGTCGGCCGCCGCGTCCGCCGTCAACGCCGACCTCGCGCCACTCGGCTCCGCCGAGATCCCGGCGCTGTCGAGCGAGGAGACGCGGGAGCAGCTGGCGGACCTGGAGTCGGGTGCGAAGCCCTACATCGGCCCACGTCCGCGGATCGTCACGCGGCGCGGCTGGGGTGCCGACGAGAAGCTCCGTGAGCGCGACTTCCTCTACACCAAGCGGGTCCGGGCGGCCTTCGTGCACCACACGGCGTCGGGCAACAACTACCGCTGTGCGCAGGCCGCTTCCGTCATCCGCAGTATCTACCGCTACCACGTGGTGAGCAGCGGCTGGCGCGATGTCGGCTACAACTTCCTCGTCGACAAGTGCGGAAACATCTACGAAGGCCGCGCGGGTGGTGTCGCCAAGCCCGTCATGGGTGCCCACACCCTCGGTTTCAACACCAACAGCATGGGCATCGCGGTTCTCGGCAGCTTCACCTCCGTCGAACCGCCCGATGCGGCGGTCGAGGCGATCGCGCAACTCACAGCCTGGAAACTCGGTCTTTACCGGGCGAACCCGAATGGCAAGACATACCTCACTTCCGGTGGTGGCAATCTCTACCGAAAAGGTAAGAAGGTACGACTGAACGTGATCTCCGGCCACCGAGACGGGTTCGCGACCGAGTGCCCGGGGGGGCGCCTTTACGGAAAGCTCGGCGCGGCACGCTCGGAGGCCGCCCGCTATCAAGGCCGATAGCGCGGCGACAGGGTGATGGGGGGAACCGGGGTCGTGTCCGTCGCGACCTCCGGCCAGGAACCAGTGACCGGCCGGAGGCCACCGACACACGCGGTACAGGCAGAGGGCGCGCCCACCGTGTCCTCGACGGACAACCTCACCGACCTGCGCGGAAGCGGGCTGGTGGATATCCGCAGGGCCACGAAGGCGCCATGAACGGTCTGCATACACTGGCCGGTCGAATGACAGTTCGGCCGGTCCCGGCAGGAAGCAGAGACGACAGGTGACAGAAGCGATCCTCCTGGTCGGCGGCAGAGGCACCCGACTGCGTCCGCTTACGGTGCACACTCCGAAGCCCATGGTCCCGGCGGCCGGAGTTCCCTTCCTCACACACCAGTTGGCCCGGGCGAGAGCGGCGGGAGTCGACCACATAATCCTCGCCACCTCCTATCTGGCCGAGGTCTTCGAACCCCACTTCGGCGACGGCTCGGCCCTCGGCCTCCACCTCGAATACGTCACGGAGGAGGAGCCCCTCGGCACGGGCGGCGCGATCCGCAACGCGGCCTCGCACCTCCACTCCGGCCCCGAGGACCCCGTCCTCGTCTTCAACGGAGACATTCTCACCGGCCTCGACATCCGCCGCCTGGTCGCCACCCACGAGACGACCGGCGCGGATGTCTCCCTCCACCTGACCCAGGTGACCGACCCGCGCGCGTACGGCCTCGTCCCCACCGACGAGACGGGCCGCGTCCTCGCCTTCCTCGAAAAGCCCCAGACCCCCGAGGAGATAGTCACCGACCAGATCAACGCCGGCGCGTACGTCTTCCGCCGCTCGGTCATCGACACGATCCCCGCCGGCCGCCCCGTCTCGGTCGAACGCGAGACGTTCCCGGACCTCCTGGCGGCGGGCGCCCACCTCCAGGGCATGGTCGACTCGACGTACTGGCTGGACCTGGGCACCCCGGCGGCCTTCGTACGGGGCTCCGCGGACCTCGTCCTCGGCCGCGCCCCCTCCCCGGCCGTCCCCGGCCGCTGCGGCGACCGCCTCGTCCTCCCCACCGCCAGGGTCGCGGGCGACGCCAAGCTGACCGGCGGCACGGTGGTGGGCGAGGGCGCCTTCGTCGGCGAGGGCGCCCGGGTCTTCGGCAGCACCGTCCTCGCCGGCGCCGTGGTCGAACCCGGCGCCGTCATCACCGACTCCCTCATCGGCGCCCGCGCCCGCATCGGCGAACGCTCCATCCTCACCGGCACCGTAGTGGGAGACGGCGCCGTCATAGGCGCCGACAACGAACTCCGAGCCGGAGTCCGAGTCTGGTGCGACGCCCAAATCCCCACAGCGGCACTCCGCTTCTCATCGGACCAGTAGGCGGCAGGGTTTGATCGCGCAGTCCAACACTCTCTGAAGGGCCGCAGGCCCCTTCAGAGGCGCGGGGAACTGCGCGACAAGCCCCCACCGGACGGTCAGCCGAAAACGGGGGGTAGAAGGGGCGCAGCCCCTGGAGGATGGGACGGGTAGGGGCGGCGGGGGTGATCAAAACCCCTAAAGCCGCCCAATATCCCCCCGAGTCATCCGCGGCGAACGCCGCCCCGGCACCCGCCCCGACAACAAGATCAACCGAGCCGCCCGATGCCGCTGCCCCGCATACGGCTCCAACAACGACAACATCACGGAATCATCCGCATCCCGATCCCCCGCCAACGCGAACCCCACGATCCCCGGCAGATGCAGATCCCCCACAGTCACCGCATCCGCCGCCCCATGACTGCGCTGCACAGTCTCCGCCGAGGTCCAGGGCCCCACCCCCGGCACCACCTGCAACCGCGCCCGCGCATCCTCCGGCGCCATCCCCACGGCCTCCTCCAGCCGCCCCGCCACCCGAACCGCCCGCAGAATCGTCGACGCCCGCTTGTCGTCGACCCCGGCCCGATGCCACTCCCACGACGGAATCAGCGCCCACTCCCGCGCGCCCGGCATCACACACATCCGCTCCGGCACGGGCCCCGGCGCCGGCTCCCCGAACTTCCGTACGAGCAACCGCCACGCCCGGTACGCCTCGTCCGTCGTGACCTTCTGCTCCAGCACCGACGGGATGAGCGACTCCAGCACCAGCCCGGTCCGCGTCAGCCGCAACCCCGGCCGCCGCCGCCAGGTCACCGCCACGATCCGATGCCGAGGCACGAAGACATCCGGATCGTCCGACGCCCCGAGCATCGACGGCACCCGATCGAGCAGCCACTCGGCCCCGGGCCCCCACGCCTGCGCCTCGACGACCCCACCGCGCATCGCGACCCGCAAGGTCCCGGCCCCGACCGGCGTACGACTGGCCCGCCACACGGACCCGTCCGCCGTCGCCCGGAACGTCGGATCCCCGGGCCCCCGCCGCAGCGGCCCGAGCACCAGCCCCAGATCGAGCGCCCCCTCCGGCACCCACGTCCGCCGCACCCCCGGCGCAGCCGCCTGCCGCGGCACCCCACCGGGCGCGACGACATGCCCACCCCGCACAGTCGTACGAGTGGGCCGCTGCGGAAACCGTCCGGCCACGATGAGGTCCTAGGCGATATAGGAGAGCGGTGCCTTATGAGCGTAGGGCTCCGTGAGGCTTTCAGGGGCGCGGGGAACTGCGCGATCGACCACAGCGCACCGGCACTCGCGCACCCACCGGGGCCCTCACGAACCGTAGGCGCACCCGGCCCCCACCCACCTCACCGAACCTCGATGAACGCCCCCACCTCCCGCGCGGCCCGATCCGCAGGCTCACCCACCGCATGCCCCACAGCCACCGCCCCCATCGGATCCCACCCCTCCGGCAGCCCCAGAACCTCCCGCACGACCCCCCGGCAGAACATCGTCGAGGACACCCACGCCGACCCCAGCCGCTCCCCGGCCAGCGCGACGAGCAGGTTCTGCACCCCGGCCCCGGCGGCGACGACGAACATCTCCCGCTCGGCCGCGTCACGCCGCTCGTCCCCATAGAAGTGCGCCCCGTCCATCACCAGACACGGCACCACCAGATACGGCGCGTTCCGCAGCACGTCCCCGCGTCGCACCCGCTTCGCGACGGACTCCTCGCTCTTGCCGTCCCGCCGCAGATCCGCGATCCACGCGTCCCGCATGGCGTCCAGCAGCCGTACCCGCGACTCCTCCGACTCCAGCAGCACGAACCGCCACGGCGTCGTGTGATGCGGCGCGGGCGCGGTGACGGCGGCGGCCACGGCCCGCCGTACGGCTCCGGGATCGACCGGCTCGTCCGTGAACGTCCGCACCGTACGCCGCTGGGTCACCGCCAGCCGTACGGCCTCGGAGGTGCCGAGCCGGAACATGTCGTCCCGCGCGCCCCGGACCAGGGCCCGCGTCCCCTCGCCGTCGTCGTCGGCCACGACATGCGCCAGCCCCCGGACCACGGCGACGGGCAGCCCGGCGGACTTGCCCTTCACCAGGTCACCGGCGGCGGCCAGCTCGTCGGCGGTGGCGACGACGGTCGCGCTGAGCGGATTGCCGTGCGCGTCGGTGGCGCCCCGCAGGTCGTCGAGGACCCGCACCCCGGCCGCCCCGATGGCGACGTCCGTCAGCCCGCTGCGCCAGGGCCGCCCGAAGGTGTCGGTGACGACGACCCCGACCTCGACCCCGAGCGCGTCCCTGATCCCGTCCCGGATCGCGCGCGCGGAGGCGTCGGGATCCTCGGGCAGCAACAGCACGGTCCCGGAAGGCGTATTGGAGGCGTCGACCCCGGCGGCGGCCATCACCAGCCCCTGCCGGTTCTCCACGATCCGCAGGACCCCGCGCCGGGCCACCACCCGGACGGTCTCGGCATCGATCGCGGCCTCCCGGTCGGCCGCCTCGACGACCCGGCCCTCCGCCTTGGACACGATCTTCGAGGTGACCAGCAGCACGTCCCCGTCGGTCAGCCCCGGTTCAGCGGCGGCGACGAGCGCGGCAAGGTCGTCCCCCTTCTGCACCTCGGGCAGGCCGGCCACGGCCCAGACCCGATAGCCGCCGCCGGGTTGCGCCTCTCCCACGTTCTCCTCGCTCAAGCTCCCCGTACCTCCTCCGCCAGCGCCAGCGCCTCACGGGCCATGGCCGCCGTCGCGTCCAGATCGGTCATCATCAGCGGCACGGCCCGGCACCGTATCCCGGCGGTCTCGACGCGCTCCACGGTGCCCGCGTCGACGGGGTCGACGAGCCAGCCGTCGAGCAGCCCGGAGCCGTAGTGCTCGGCGACGGCCGCGGCGGTGGACTCGACGCCGACGGCGGCGAGGACCTTGTCGGCCATCCCGCGCACGGGCGCGTCGCCGACGATGGGGGAGAGGCCGACGACCGGCACCCCGGCCTCGGCGATGGCCTCCCGGATGCCGGGCACGGCGAGGATGGTGCCGACGGAGACGACGGGATTGGACGGCGGGAAGAGGATCACGTCCGCCTCGGCGATGGCCTCCAGGACCCCGGGCGCCGGCTTCGCCTGCTCGGCGCCGACCGGCACGATCGCCTCGGCCGGCACGGAGGCCCGCAGCCGCACCCAGTACTCCTGGAAGTGGATCGCCCGGCGCTCGCCGTCCTGCTCGACGGCGACATGGGTCTCGACGCGGTCGTCCGTCATGGGAATGAGCCGGACGCCCGGCTGCCATCGGTCGCACAGCGCCTCGGTGACCGCGCTCAGCGGATATCCGGCGCCGATCATCTGCGTCCGCACGATGTGGGTGGCGAAGTCCCGGTCACCGAGCCCGAACCACTCCGGCCCGACGCCGTACGCCGCGAGCTCCTCCTTGAGGTGGAAGGTCTCCTCGGCCCGGCCCCAGCCCTGCTCCTCGTTGATGCCGCCGCCGAGCGTGTACATCACCGTGTCGAGGTCCGGGCAGACCTTCAGCCCGAAGAGGTGGATGTCGTCGCCGGTGTTGCCGATGACCGTGATGTCCGCGTCCGGCACGGCCCGCTTCAGACCGCGCAGGAAACGGGCACCGCCGATGCCGCCTGCCAGAACCACAATGCGCATGGGAGAAGTCTCGCAGGCGGGTACGACATCGGGTCGCCCGGCCGTGACCACGGCCGGTTCCCACCGGCCCACGACCGCGGCACCCGGGGGTCAGGCCGTGACGGTCGCCGTCTCCGCAGCGCAGGCCTTCGTGTGCATCGGCATGTCGGTCAGACCGGGGTAGTAGATGTGCAGGCTGGTGGCCGGTTCCAGGGTGTCGTTGACGACCTCGTGGGCGTACCCCGGCGCGAACACGCGCTGCGCACCCGCGCCCAGTACCTGCGTGCCCCGGTCGGTGCGCTCGGTCAGCGTGCCGTCCAGCACGGTCAGTACGCCGGAGGAGCCCCCGTGGTCGTGCGGTCCCGTGCCCTGCCCCGGCACCCACGACAGCAGCCACACCTCGTACCCGGGACCGGTCAGCAGCCGGTGGTACCAGCGGGTCGTCGCGTCGTACTCGACGAGGTGCTCCCACCGGGAGCGGTCCTCGGCGATGGACCGGGCGAGCCCGGCGAACTCGGCCACGGTGACCGGGTGTTGGCGCGGCGCCTGGAGGAGGTGCGGTACTTCGAGGATGTCGCCGGCGATCTGGATGTCACTGTCGCTGTTCATGAAGTGGGGTGGTTCCTCAGTGAAAGAAAGGCCAGAGGGGAACAGAAGGCCGGGGCACGGAGACCTGGCCGACAGCCGGAGCGGGTGTGGCTCAACAGCTGGAACAGCGACAGCTACAGCGACAGCGGGCAGCACCGAGGGACCCGGGACGGGTCGAGGTGAGTGCCGAGTTCGCGAGCATGCCCACAAGCACAGCGGTTCACTCCTCCGCTGTCAACTTCACGTCCGCCATATGGATCCCGGTTCACCTCTTCCGGTGCATCCGCGCGGCGAAAGGTTTGTGCGGGGAGCGCCGGGGAGACATGGCGCTCAACCGGGCCGTGTCCGGAGCGAGTCGGTCCGAACGGGTCGGAACGAGATCGAACTCCCGGGCGTCCTTTCTCGTAAGGGAAGGGAGAGCCCATCCGGAACCCTCGTGTGCCGCCAGGCTGCCGTCAGGCTGCCGTCAGGGTTTATGCCGATTTGAACACTTTCCGCATAGCCTTGGTTCCGCAGAGTGAATAAGGGGCTCAATAGCAGATCTCGGCTTGACTCGCCCGTAGCAGCACACTTGTAATTTCACTCGTGTCGTTCAGCCGAAATCGGTAACGGCCGCACGACGGGGACGCGAAAGACGGACGAGGGGCGCACATGACCGAGCTCGTGCAGCAACTGCTGGTCGACGACGCGGACGAGGAACTCGGCTGGCAGGAGCGCGCGCTCTGCGCCCAGACCGATCCCGAGTCCTTCTTCCCCGAGAAGGGCGGCTCGACCCGCGAGGCCAAGAAGGTCTGCCTCGCCTGCGAGGTCCGCTCCGAGTGCCTCGAGTACGCCCTCGCCAACGACGAGCGGTTCGGCATCTGGGGCGGACTGTCGGAGCGCGAGCGCCGCCGCCTCAAGAAGGCAGCCATCTGACCCCGTCCGGCAACAGCCGAAGCAACAGCCGAAGCAACAGCCGAAGCAACAGCCGAACAGCGACAACCGAACACGTACGGCCCGTCGCCGGTGGTTGTCCACAGGCGGCGGGCCGCCGTGCTGCTCAGCCGTTAGTGTGGGCCCTCGTCCGAGACGTCCCGCTGTCCTCGCCGGACACAGACGTCCACCGCAGTCCATCGAACCGGGGCCCGTACCTCGATGTCCGTGCACAGCCACCCGGCAGCCCACCACGACGCTGCCGTTCCCGAGTTCCCACGCCACGTGGTGACCGCGGTCCTCGTCGCCCACGACGGCGCCCGCTGGCTGCCCGACGCGCTCGCCGGGCTGCTCGGCCAGGAGCGCCCCGTCCAGAGCGCCATGGCAGCCGACACCGGCAGCGCGGACGACTCCGCCCGGCTCCTCTCCGACGCCCTCGGCGCCGACCGCGTCCTGCACCTCGCCCGACGGACCGGTTTCGGCCAGGCCGTCGAGGAGGCCAACCGCACCGCGGGCGCCCTCACCCAGGACGACCTGGCGTACCTCAGGCGCCCCAGCGGCTGGGACCCCGTCACCCGCACCTGGCGCGACGACACCTACGACATGCCGGAGCTCCCGCACGGGGAACCGGTCCAGTGGCTGTGGCTGCTGCACGACGACTGCGCCCCCGAGCCCGACGCCCTCGCCCAGCTGCTGCGGGTCGTGGAGAACGAGCGGGAGCTCGGCCGGGACGACGTGGCCGTGGTCGGCCCCAAGCTGCGCGGCTGGTACGACCGCCGTCAGCTCCTCGAGGTCGGCGTCACCATCGCCCACTCCGGCCGCCGCTGGACCGGCCTGGACCGTCGCGAGCAGGACCAGGGCCAGCACGACCACGTCAAGACCAGCCTCGCCGTGTCCACCGCCGGCATGCTGATCCGCCGCGACGTCTTCGACGAGCTCGGCGGCTTCGACCGGCGCCTGCCCCTGATGCGTGACGACGTCGACCTGTGCTGGCGCGCCACCGCCGCCGGGCACCGCGTCCTCGTCGCCCCCGAAGCCGTCGTACGGCACGCCGAGGCGTCCTCACGCGAGCGCCGCACCGTCGACTGCGTGGGCCGCAGCGCCGCCTCCCCGCACATGGTCGACAAGGCGGGCGCCGTCTACACCCTCCTCGTCAACTCCCGTACGGCACAGCTCCCCTGGGTACTGCTGCGGATCGTCCTCGGCACGCTCCTCAGAACCGTCGCGTACCTCGTAGGCAAGGTCCCCGGACAGGCCGTCGACGAGATCCGCGGTCTGCTGAGCGCGCTGCTGCGGCCCGAGCGGATCATCGCCGGGCGGCGCAGGCGAGGCCGCTCGCAGCTGGACAAGGCCGAGCTGCGTCCGCTGTTCCCGCCGCCCGGCGCGACCGTGCGGGCCACCGTCGAACAGGCCGCGGGCGATCTGTTCGGGCACTCCGACGCCGAGGCTCCCCAGGCCGGCCGGCACGGCGGCGCGGTCGAGTCCGGGCCTGGTGACGACGACGCCGACTTCCTTCAGGTCGAGCAGTTCGCCCGGCTCAAGCGCGTCGCCCGCAAGCCCGGGCCCGTGCTCTTCGCGCTCCTGCTGCTCGCCTCGCTCGTCGCCTGCCGCGAGCTGCTCGGCGGCGGCGCGCTCGCGGGCGGCGCCCTGCTGCCCGCCCCCGCCGACTCCGCCGAGCTGTGGTCGCGCTACCTGGACGCCTGGCACCCGGTCGGCGCCGGCGGCACCGAGGCCGCGCCGCCGTATCTGGCGCTCGTGGCCATGCTCGCCTCCCTGCTCTTCGGCTCCACCGGACTCGCGGTCACCGTGCTCCTCGTGGCCTCCGTGCCGCTGGCCGGCTTCACCGCGTACTTCGCCTCGCGCCCCCTCGTGGAGTCCCGGCTGCTGCGCGCCTGGGCGGCCGTCGTGTACGCCTTCCTGCCCGCCGTCACCGGCGCGCTGGCGGCCGGTCGCATCGGCACCGCCGTCCTCGCGATCCTGCTGCCCCTCATCGCCCGCGCGGGCGCCGCGGCCGCCGGGCTCACGAACAGCACGGGGGCGCGCGGCAGCTGGCGCGCCACCTGGGCGTACGCGCTGCTGCTGTCGATCACCACCGCGTTCACCCCCATCGTCTGGCCCATCGCACTGCTCCTCGGCCTCGGGCTCCTCGCCGTGCGCCGCCGCGAGATCACCGCCTACGGTCCGCGTTTCCTCGCCCAGCTGGGCACCCCGCTGCTGATCCTCGCCCCCTGGTCGCTGACGCTGCTGCCGTTCGGCTTCTTCCAGGAGGCCGGTCTGGAGTACGGCGCGAGCGCGGCCTCCGCGACCGACCTGCTCGGCATCAGCCCCGGCGGGCCCGGCACGGTCGGCGGGCTGACGCTCATCGGCGTCGTCCTGGCCGCGCTGGCCGCCCTGCTCCGCTCGGAACGTCAGTTGGGAATCCGGACGGCCTGGACGGCGGCCCTGGTGGCCCTCGTCTTCGCGGTCCTCTCCAACGGCTCCGCCTGGGCCGGTCCCGCGACCCTCGTCTACGGCCTCGCCCTCCTCGCCGCCGCCACCCTGGGCGCCGACGGGGCACGCTCGCGTGTGGCCGAGCAGAGCTTCGGCTGGCGTCAGCCGGTGGCCGTGCTCATCGCGCTGGCCGCCGCAGTCGGCCCGCTGCTGGCCGCCGCCGGATGGATGATCGGCGGCGCCGACGGGCCCGTGGAGCGCCGCGACCCCGTCCAGGTGCCCGCGTTCGTCGCCGAGGAGAGCGGCACCCGCGACCAGGCCCGCACCCTCGTCCTCGACAGCGACTCCACCGCCCAGGTCGGCTACACCCTGGTCCGCGGCTCCGGCGTCCGCCTCGGCGACGGCGAATTCACCGCCGCCGAGGGGGAGAACAAGCAGCTCGACAAGGTCGTCGCCAACCTGGTCGCCGGCTCAGGCGCCGACCAGAGCGACGAACTCGGCGCCTTCGCCGTGCGCTACGTCCTCGTCCGCCCGGGCGCGCCCCGCGAGGTCAGCCGCGTCATGGACGCCACCCCCGGCCTGAGCAGGCTCAGCCAGCAGGACGGCAGCGCCCTGTGGCGCTTGGACCGCCAGGTCGCCCGCGTCACCATCGAGGCCTCCTCGGGCGACCCGAAGGCCGTCGCCGCCGGTCCCGTCGACGTGCACACCACCATCCCGGCCGGCGGTTCGGGCCGGGTCCTGCGCCTCGCCGACACCGCCGACGAGTCCTGGACCGCGACCCTCGACGGCAAGCCGCTGACCGCCACCACGGTCGACGGCTGGGCCCAGGGCTTCCAGCTGCCCGTCGGCGGCGGCAGGTTGGACGTCGTCTTCGACTCCCCGGTGAGCCACACCGGCTGGCTGTGGGCCCAGGGCTCGCTCGCCGTCGTCCTCGTGATCCTCGCCCTGCCCGGCCGCCGCCGTGACGTCGACGACGACCTCCCCGACGAGCCGGTAGCCGTGCCCGCCCAGGACATCACCGGCGACGGCCGCCGCGCCCGACGCCTGCGTGCCCAGGCGGAGGCAGAGGCCGAGGAGTCAGCCGACCCCGGCCTGCCCTTCGCCCCTCAGGAGGCCCCGGCCACCGCTCCCGTCCCGCAGCAGCCCGCGTACGGCGACTGGGACGCCGCGCAACAGGCGGGCGCCGCCGCCGAGTACGGCCACTACGACCAGCAGTACCAGGGCGGCCAGCAGTACCCGGCGGGCACGTACGACCAGCAGCACTACCAGGCGGACCCTTACCAGGGCGGCCAGTACGACCCGTACGCCTACGGGGGCAGCGCGGCTCCCTACGATCAGACGTACGCCCAGGGCTACGACGCGACGTACGACCCGTCGCAAGGCACCGGCGCCGACAGTGAGCGCCCCGACGGGAGCCAGCAGTGAACCGCACGACCCTGTCCCTGATCGCCGGCACCACCGCCCTCGCCGCGGTCACCGGCTTCGCCGCGCTCACCGCGCCCGACGCCTCCGGCGGCGACACCACCACCGAGGCGGCCGTCCAACTGCCGGTGCAGCGCACGAGTCTGCTCTGCCCCCAGCCGAGCACCTCGGACGTCGCGGAGACCGCGTACACGTCCTTCACCCCCGTCACCGAGGGCACCGGAGGCGACGGCAGCGCCGAACTGGCGGCGGCGGGCGGGAAGTCGGCGGGCAAGAAAGAGCAAGCAGGCAAGGAGGACAAGAAGGAAGACAAGGCCGTCGTCGAGCCCAAGGAGCCCGGCAAGCCCGTGACCAACAGCGTCGACGGCGCCGAGTCGCCCGCGCTGATCGGCACGGCCGAGGGCAAGTTCGCGCCCGGCTGGACGGTCCAGGAGACCACCGAGGTCGCCGCAGGCACCGGCCGCGGCCTGCTCGGCGTCAACTGCTCCGCCCCGGACACGGAGTTCTGGTTCCCAGGCACCAGTACGGCCGCGGACCGCACCGATTACGTCCACCTCACCAACCCGGACGACTCGGCCGCCGTCGTCGACATCGAGCTCTACGGCAAGGACGGCGCCCTGAAGTCGACGGCGGGGGAGGGCATCACGGTCCAGCCCCGCTCCAGCGAGCCGGTCCTGCTGTCGACGCTCGCCACGGCGAAGGCGGCCGACCTCACGGTCCACGTCAGCGTCCGCAGCGGCCGGGTCGCCGCCGCGGTCCAGTCCCTCGACGACAAGCTGGGCGGCGACTGGCTGGCCGCCGCGGCCGACCCGGCGGGCAGCGTGGTCCTCCCCGGCATCCCGAAGGACGCCACTTCCGTACGCCTCGTCGTCTTCACCCCTGGCGACACCGACGCCGACCTGAAGGTACGGCTCGCCTCGCCGTCCGGCCCGATCACCCCGGCCGGCAACGAGACGCTGCACGTCAAGGCGGGCATGACCGCCTCCGCCGACCTGGGTGACATCACGCGCGGCGAGGCCGGTTCCCTGCTGCTGACCCCCACCGACGAGGCGATCCCGGTGGTGGCCGCCCTCCGCGTCGTCCGCGGCAAGGGCGACAACCAGGAAACGGCCTTCATCCCGGCCACCCGCCCCGTCGGCACGCGCGCGACAGCCGCCCACAACACTGCCAAGGGCACCACCCTCGCCCTGACCGCCCCCACCCGCACGGCCGAGGTCAAGGTCACCGCGTCCGCGGGCAGCGGCGCCGGCGAGCCCACCACCAAGACCTTCACCATCAAGGCCGGCACCACCCAGAACATCGCCATGCCCGCCCCGACCGGCCTCAAGGGCACCTACGCCCTGACCGTCGAACCCGTCTCGGGCGGCCCCGTCCACGCCTCCCGAACCCTGGAATCCAAGCTCGAAACCCTCTCAGCCTTCACCATCCAGCCCCTCCAGGACGACCGAGGCACGGTGGCAGTACCGGAGGCGAATCAGGACCTGTCGGTACTGCAGAGGTAAGCCGCCGCCCCAGGTCTTGGCCTCAAGGGGCGCGGGGAACGGCGCGACAAGCCCCCACGGACCCGCAGCCGAAAAACGGGGGTAGAAGGGGCGCGGCCCCTGGGGGATGGGACGGGTAGGGGCGGCGGGGGCGAAAACACATCAGAAGCCCCCCGACGTCACTCCTCCCCGTCCCCATCCCCGTACCGAGGATCCACCGTCTCCGGATTCAACCCCAACAACTCGGCCACCTGCTCGACCACGACCTCATGAACCAGCGCGGCCCGCTCGTCCCGCCCCTTGGTACGGATCTCCACCGGCCGTCGATAGACGACGACCCGCGCAGGCCGCCCCTCCCGCGCGGCGACGGTCCCGCCCAGCGGCACGGCCTCCTCGTTCCACGTCCCGTCCCCCGGCCCGTCGAGCCGCGGCACTTCGAGGACGAGGAAGTCGATGTCCGCGAGCTGCGGCCATCGCCGCTCCAGCCGCTCCACGGAGTCCTGTACAAGATCCGCGAACATCTCGGCGCGACTCGCCGCGAGCGGCACCTGGGGCGGCGCGATGGGGCCGCGCATCCCCCTGCCGTGCCGGTCTCGGCGGCGGGGCCCGGGTGCGGAGGCGGCGCGGGGCGGTACGAGGTTGTCCATCACCTGCGAAGCGTAGTCCCCGCGAGGTCCGCGCGCCCGGCTCCACACTCCCGGCCCGCACCACCGGCTCGACCTGGCTGACCTGGCAAGTCCGACCGGTTCGCCGCACGCGATCACCACGGGGGCCACCACCCGGGGCCGTACGGCATGTCGCAGGATGACCATTCCGGCCAAGGTTGGGCTCGATTCCATATCTCGCCGAGACCGACTGACTCACGTCAATTGTCATGGTCTATAGCGAAAGTTGACCACCAGGGGGAGTGTTCGGTATCCCGGACGCCGGGCTACTCGCAGGTCAGTGCGGTGGGTTCGGAGGGGCGTGTGGGGCGATTCGCGGCACGACACGGTGGAGTGACCTGGTGGAGAGTCGTCGCGGCCCGCTCAAGAGTGCGGTACCGTCCAACGTCGTGAGCCCTGTACGTCGCTGTTCGCGCACCGCCTGCGGCCGTCCCGCCGTCGCGACGCTGACGTACGTCTACGCCGACTCGACCGCGGTCCTCGGCCCCCTCGCCACCTACGCCGAACCCCACTGCTACGACCTGTGTGCCGAGCACTCCGAGCGCCTCACCGCGCCGCGAGGCTGGGAGGTCGTACGGCTGCTGGACTCCTCCGCTCCCGCACGCCCCAGCGGTGACGACCTGGAAGCGCTTGCCAACGCCGTGCGCGAGGCGGCCCGCCCGCAGCGGCGTGCCGCGGATGCCGGTGGCGGCCCCCGCACGGCGGACCCGATGGAGGTCGCCCGGCGCGGCCACCTCCGGGTGCTGCGCTCGCCCGACAACTGACGCAACGGGCACGGCTGTTGCCGTACGCCCCCCTTCGTGGTCGTTCTTGTGCACGCTGTTTCGCGGCGCTCCTCTCCTCCCGTTCCGCTGTCGTTCTCCGTGGCTGTTTCCGATCCCTGCCGTTTCACTCGGTGACGCACGCCTGTTGACGCCGTGTCGGCACGGACGCGACCATTCCGGGTGCCCGTGAGAAACCGCTTCCGCATCGCGGAATCCGGGGAGGCTCCCGTGTACGTCCAGGAACTGGAACCCGTGGCCGGCTCGCTCGGCCTGTCCGCCCTCGTCGCGACCCTGCCCCTCGTCATCGTCCTGATCCTGCTCGGCGGGGTCCGCCTGAAAGCGCATCTGGCGGGCCTGACCGGCCTGCTGGCGGCCGCACTGGTCGCCTGGCTCGCCTACGGCATGCCGCTCGGCCAGACGCTCTCCAGCGCCGCCCAGGGAGCCCTGTTCGGTCTCTTCCCGATCATGTGGATCGTCGTCAACGCCCTGTGGGTGTACCGGATGACCGTCCACACCCGGCACTTCGACATCCTGCGCCGCTCCTTCGGACGGCTCTCCGACGACCCGCGCATCCAGGCGCTCGTCGTCGCCTTCTGCTTCGGCGCGCTCCTGGAAGCCCTCGCCGGCTTCGGCGCGCCGGTCGCCATCTGCTCGGTCATGCTCGTCGCGCTCGGCTTCGAACCGGTGAAGGCTGCCGTGGTCGCCCTGGTCGCCAACACCGCGCCCGTCGCCTTCGGGGCCATGGGCACCCCGGTCGTCACACTCGCCCAGGTCACCGAACTGCCCCTGGACACCGTGGCGTCCGTGGTCGGCCGGCAGACACCCCTGCTCGCCCTCGTCGTGCCGCTCGTCCTCGTCGGTCTGGTCGACGGGCGGCGCGGGGTGCGCGAGACCTGGGTGCCCGCCCTGGCATGCGGGACCGCCTTCGCCGTCGGCCAGTTCGTCGCCTCCAACTACCTCTCCGCGCAACTCGCCGACATCGGGGCCGCCTTGCTGGGCGCGGCCGCCCTCGTCGCCGTACCCCAGGCGCGCCGGCCCGCCGCCGAACCCGTACGGGCCGCCGTCCTGACCGGCGTGCGCAGCGAGGACCTCGACGAGGAGGGCCCGCCACGCGAAGTCCTGCGCGCCTACGCCCCGTACGCGCTGATCGTCGCGATCTTCTCCGTCGCCCAGATCCCGGCGGTGAAGGACTGGCTGGCCGGGGCGACACAGACATACGACTGGCCCTTCCTGGACGTCGCGAACCCGGCCGGCGACGCCGTCGGCGGCAATGTCTTCATCTGGCCGGTCGTGTCCACCGGCGGCACGCTGGTACTGCTCGCCGGCCTGTGCACCGCCGTCGTACTGGGGGTCCACGCGCGCGTGGCCGTCCGGGAGTGGGCGGCCACGGTCCATGAACTGCGGTTCGCCATCCTCACCGTGACGTCCGTCCTGGCGCTCGCCTACGTCATGAACCTCTCCGGACAGGCCGCCACCATCGGGCACTTCGTGGCGGCGGCCGGCGCCGGGCTGGCCTTCCTGTCGCCCGTGCTGGGCTGGTTCGGCGTCGCGGTCTCCGGCTCCGACACCTCCGCGAACGCCCTCTTCGGCGCCCTCCAGGTGAACGCGGCCCGCCAGTCGGGCCTGTCGCCCGAACTCCTCGCCGCCGCCAACAGCTCCGGCGGCGTCCTCGGCAAGATGATCTCCCCGCAGAACCTGACCATCGCCTGCGCCGCCGTCGGCCTCGCGGGCCGCGAGGGCGACCTGCTGCGCAAGGTGCTCCCGTGGAGCCTGGGGCTGTTGCTGGTGATGTGCCTGATTGTGGTGGGGCAGAGCACGCCCGTACTGGAGTGGATGCTTCGATGACGGCCACCACTGTGCTCTGAGGTCGCACAGCGGATTGTCGGTCCGGGCGGGTAGTTTGGGTGGCCGGTGAGGACTTCAGGAGGGTTTGACCGTGGCTGCTGACCTGTCGACGATAGTGAAGGCGTACGACGTACGCGGGGTGGTCCCGGACCAGTGGGACGAGCCCCTGGCCGAGCTCTTCGGGGCGGCCTTCGTACGGGTGACCGACGCTGACGCCATCGTCATCGGCCACGACATGCGTCCCTCCTCCCCCGGCCTGTCGCGTGCCTTCGCGCGCGGGGCGGCTGCGCTCGGGGTACATGTGACCGAGATCGGCCTCTGCTCCACGGACCAGCTGTACTACGCGTCGGGCGCGTTCAACCTGCCCGGCGCCATGTTCACGGCCTCCCACAACCCCGCCCAGTACAACGGCATCAAGATGTGCCGCGCGGGCGCCGCCCCCGTCGGCCAGGACACCGGCCTCGCCGAGATCCGCGAACTGGCAGAGGCCTGGAGCGAGTCGGGCGCACCGGAGCCGGCCGCGACCCCGGGAACGATCACCAGCCGGGACACGTTGGAGGATTACTCGGCGCACCTCCTGGGCCTCGTCGACCTGACCTCCAGCCGCCCCCTGAAGGTCGTCGTCGACGCGGGCAACGGCATGGGCGGCCACACGGTCCCCACGGTCTTCGCCGGCCTGCCGCTGGACCTGGTCCCCATGTACTTCGAGCTGGACGGCACGTTCCCGAACCACGAGGCCAACCCCCTCGACCCGGCGAACATCGTCGACCTCCAGAAGCGTGTCCGGGAGGAGGGCGCCGACCTCGGCATCGCCTTCGACGGCGACGCCGACCGCTGCTTCGTCGTCGACGAGCAGGGCAACCCGGTCTCGCCCTCCGCGGTCACCGCCCTGGTCGCCTCCCGCGAGCTCGCCAAGCACGGCGGCAAGGGCGTGGTCATCCACAACCTGATCACCTCCTGGTCCGTCCCCGAGGTGGTGAAGGAGAACGGCGGCACACCGGTGCGCACCCGCGTCGGCCACTCCTTCATCAAAGCCGAGATGGCCAGAACGGGCGCCATCTTCGGCGGCGAGCACTCCGCCCACTACTACTTCGCCGACTTCTGGAACGCCGACACGGGCATGCTGGCCGCCCTCCACGTCCTCGCGGCCCTCGGCGGCCAGGACGGCCCCCTCTCCGGCCTCGTGGCCCAGTACGACCGCTACGCCGGCTCCGGCGAGATCAACTCCACCGTCGCCGACCAGTCAGACCGCCTCACCGCCGTCAGAACCGCCTACGAGAACCAACAAGGCATCACCCTCGACGACCTGGACGGCCTCACCATCACCTCCCCCGACTGGTGGTTCAACGTCCGCCCCTCCAACACCGAACCCCTCCTCCGCCTGAACGCGGAGGCCCGCGACGAGACGACGATGACAAAGGTCCGGGACGAGGTGCTGGCAATCATCAGGGCGTGAGACTGGGGGCATGGGGCGAAGCCCCTGCTTTTGAGGGGCGCGGGGAACTGCGCGATCAACCCCGACGCACCCGCACCCGCACCCGCCAACGCACCCAAGCCCCCCGAGCCCGACCGCGGGGGTCGAAGGGGCGCAGCCCCTGGATGGGGGAGGGATGGTAGGGGCGGCGGGGGCGAGAAACCCCTGCCAGACCCCCAGGCACCCGGCACCAACCCCCACACGGCGGTACTCTGACCAGGCCGCACCGCACAATCCGCCCCCGAAGGGACCCGACATGCCGCTCGAAGCCGGCCTCCTGGAGATCCTCGCCTGCCCGGCGTGCCACGCCCCCCTCACCGAGGAGGACACCGAGCTGGCCTGCACGAGCCAGGACTGCGGCCTCGCCTACCCGATCCGGGACGGCATCCCCGTACTCCTCGTGGACGAGGCCCGCCGCCCCGCGTGACCCACGCGATCAAGCTCTCGCACGAGGCGTAACCACGCACGGGCCGGGAAAACAGGCGTAACGCGAAAAGGCGTAATTAGGGCACCCGGCGATCGGAGACTGCCGCCCATGCTCGACGAATCGCTGCTAGACACCCCCGACGCCCTGTCGGACGCGGACCGACGCGGCCTGCTCCGCGGCGCCGCCGAGGCCGGCGCCCGGGTCCGCACGGCCATCCGCCTCGGCACCGAGGCGGGCATCCCCGACCTGAAACCGGACGGCCGCCCCCGCGGCCTCCTGATCGCGGGCCCCGGCATGGCCTCCGCGGGCGTCGCCGACCTGCTGAGCGCCCTCGCGGGCACCAGCTGCCCCCTCACCCGCCTCCACCCCACCGGCGTGGCCCCCGCCGCCGGCGCCCTCCGCTGGGAGCTCCCCGGCTGGACAGGCCCGGTCGACCTCCTTCTGGTCGCCACCGCGGACGGCAGTGAACCCGGCCTGGCGATCCTCGTCGAACAGGCGTACCGCCGAGGCTGCACGGTCGTCGCCGTCGCCCCGGCCCACACCCCCGTCGCCGAGGCGGTGGCAAGCGCCCACGGCCTCTTCGTACCGATGGCACCCGCCCCGTACGAGCAGGAGGTGCCCCTCGGCGCCTCCGCCCCCGGCATCCTGTGGGCGCTGCTCACCCCGATGCTCGCGCTCCTCGACCGCACCGGCCTGGTCGCGGCCTCGCCGGACGCCCTGCAGCAGGTCGCCGACCGCCTCGACCACGTCGCCGAGCGCTGCGGCCCGGCCATCGCCACGTACAGCAACCCGGCCAAGACGCTCGCCGCCGAGCTGGCCGACGCGCTCCCGGTGATCTGGACCGAGGGCCAGGCCGCGGGCCCGGTGGGCCGCCGTTTCGCGTCCGCGCTCGCCGAGCTGGCGGGCCGCCCGGCCGTCGCCGCCCAGCTGCCGGAGGCCCTCGCCTCGCACACGGTGCTGCTGTCCGGCCCGCTGGCCGCGAGCGCTGACCCCGAGGACTTCTTCCGCGACCGGGTCGAGGAGCCACCCGCCTTCCACGCGCGCGTGGTGCTCCTCCGCGACCGCCCGACCGGCGGCCTGAGCGCCGTTCCGGCCGCCCGTGAGCTGGCCCTCGGCCACGACACCGCGATCAGCGAGCTGGAACCCGACGAGGGCAGCGACCTGGAAACCCTCGCGGAGATGATCGCCATCACGGATTTCGCCGCCGTTTACCTGTCGCTCGCTTCCGGAGCCTGATCTTTACCGGAGCCCGACCCCGGCCGGGCCCCGGCAGGCTCCCCACGTACGGAGAAACTCACAGCATGGACCGCCTCGACAACACCATCCGCCCCTACGCCTGGGGCTCGACCACAGCCATCCCGCAGCTCCTCGGCGTGGCACCCACCGGCGAGCCGCAGGCGGAGATGTGGATGGGCGCCCACCCCGGCGCACCCTCGCGCACCGGGCGCGGCCCCCTCACCGAGGTGATCGACGAGGCCCCGGAACGCGAGCTGGGAGCCCCGGCCGTCGCCAAGTTCGGCCCCCGCCTCCCCTTCCTCCTCAAGATCCTCGCCGCTGGCGCCCCCCTCTCCCTCCAGGTCCACCCAGACCTCGAACAGGCCAGGGAGGGCTACGAGGACGAGGAGCGCCGGGGCATCCCGATCGACGCCGGCCACCGCAACTACAAGGACGCCAACCACAAGCCCGAACTGATCTGCGCTCTCACGGAGTTCGACGGCCTCTGCGGCTTCCGCGACCCGCTCCAGGCCGCCGACCTGCTCGCCGCCCTCGACGTCGACTCCCTCAAGCCGTACGCCGACCTCCTGCGCGCCCACCCTGAAGAGGCCGCCCTGCGCGAGGTGTTGACCGCGGTGCTGAGCGCCGACCCCGAAGCCATGTCCCACACGGTCACCGAGACCGCGGCCGCCTGCGCCCGCCTCGGCGGCGCCTACGCCCCGTACGCCGACATCGCCCACCACTACCCGGGCGACCGCGGCGTCATCGCCGCCATGCTGCTCAACCACGTGCGCCTGCAGCCCGGCGAGGCCCTGTTCCTCGGAGCCGGGATCCCGCACGCGTACCTCGACGGTCTCGGCGTCGAGATCATGGCCAACTCCGACAACGTCCTGCGCTGCGGCCTGACCCCCAAGCACGTCGACGTCCCGGAACTCCTGCGCGTCGTCCGCTTCGAGGCGACCGACCCCGGCGTCCTGCGCCCCGAGGCGTCCCCCGACGGCGAGGAGGTCTACGAGACCCCCATCGACGAGTTCCGCCTCTCCCGCTACGTCCTCCCCGAGGGCGCCGCCCCGCACGACCTCACCCGCGCCACCCCGCAGATCCTCCTCTGCACGGCCGGCTCGGTACGCGCGGGCGAACACACGCTCGCTCCCGGCGAGTCGGTCTTCGTACCGGCGGACGAAAAGGCCGAAGTGTCCGGACCGGGCACCCTGTTCCGCGCGACCGTGGTCGCTTGAGCAGCGTGAACCCCTCCTGATCCACAGCCTCTCGCACCAACGCCGGACCGGGCTGCAACAATGCCTTCTGCAAAAGGCGGGCAAAGCCCGGTCGGCGACGGACGAAGCGTGTGCATGCGCGCGCATGCACACGCACAGACATATGCGTAGGCGAAGGGACACCTCGGACACATGAGCGCGTCAGGCGGCACCAAGGCGATCGTGGCGGCACTCGGCGCCAACCTAGCGATCGCGGTAGCGAAGTTCGTGGCGTTCATCTTCAGTGGCTCGTCGTCGATGCTCGCAGAGTCCGTGCACTCCCTCGCCGACTCCGGCAACCAGGGCCTGCTCCTCCTCGGCGGCAAGAAGGCCAAGCGCGAGGCGACCCCGCAACACCCCTTCGGCTACGGCCGCGAGCGCTACATCTACGCCTTCCTCGTCTCCATCGTCCTCTTCTCCGTCGGCGGCATGTTCGCCATCTACGAGGGCTACGAGAAGATCAAGCACCCGCACGAGATCGACCACTGGTACTGGCCGGTCGGCGTCCTCATCTTCGCGATCATCGCCGAGTCCTTCTCCTTCCGCACCGCCATCAAGGAGTCCAACCTCCTGCGTGGCAACAAGTCCTGGACCGAGTTCGTCCGCCACGCCAAGGCCCCCGAGCTGCCGGTCGTCCTCCTGGAGGACCTCGGCGCTCTCGTCGGCCTGATCCTCGCCCTCGGCGGCGTCGGCCTCGCCCTGCTCACCGGCGACGGCATCTGGGACGGCATCGGCACCCTCTGCATCGGTGTCCTGCTCATCCTGATCGCGATCATCCTCGCCGCCGAGACCAAGTCCCTGCTCCTCGGCGAGTCCGCAGGGGTCGAGGACGCCGAGAAGATCGCGAAGGCCGTCGTGGACGGTGACACCGTCACCGGCGTCATCCACATGCGCACCCTGCACCTCGGTCCTGAGGAACTCCTCGTCGCCGCCAAGATCGCCCTCCAGCACGACGACACGGCCACCGAGGTCGCCTCCGCCATCAACGCCGCCGAGGCCCGCATCCGCGAGGCCGTCCCGATCGCCCGCGTCATCTACCTCGAACCCGACATCTACAGCGAGACCGAGGCCGCCAAGGGCGCCGACCCCGAGGCCGCCCCCGGCGGCCCGACCCCGACCGCCGAGCACTGACCCGCCGACCACTTCCCGCCAGGGACCCGGGCCCGCCGCGAACCACCGCGACGGGCTCTTTCCCGTCCCCGCCCCATGGATCGCGCCTCGGGAACACCCGGCCCGACAGCCGTCTTCGGCTTGATCTGTACGGAGGCGGACTGGGGCCGCGCGGGTCGACCGGTGTAGCTTGGGGCGGAGCCAGACGTCGCTGCTGATGGCGGTCGGGCGGTCCCAGTGAGGACCGGCCGAGGGAGAGAGGGCCTCCGACGGACTGCGCTGCGCGCACCGGGCATGCCTGTGTCCTCTTCGGGGCACCCCTGTGTCCGCCGCCGCGCAGACCAGCCCTATCCATCCCTCGACCCGACACCGAGGAGCAGCTCGTAATGACGACTGTCGACAACCGGCAGGACTTCAAGGTCGCCGACCTCTCCCTGGCCGAGTTCGGCCGCAAGGAGATCACCCTCGCCGAGCATGAGATGCCCGGTCTGATGGCGATCCGCAGGGAGTACGCCGAGGCGCAGCCGCTGGCCGGCGCCCGGGTCACCGGCTCGCTGCACATGACCGTGCAGACCGCCGTCCTGATCGAGACCCTGGCCGCCCTCGGCGCCCAGGTCCGCTGGGCCTCCTGCAACATCTTCTCCACCCAGGACCACGCGGCCGCGGCCATCGCCGTCGGCCCGGACGGCACGGTGGACAACCCGCAGGGCGTCCCGGTCTTCGCCTGGAAGGGCGAGACCCTGGAGGAGTACTGGTGGTGCACCGAGCAGGCGCTGACCTGGCCGGCCAGCCCCACCGGCGGCCCGAACATGATCCTCGACGACGGCGGTGACGCCACCCTCCTCGTGCACAAGGGCGTGGAGTACGAGAAGGACGGCAAGGTCCCTGCGGTCGACACCGCCGAGAACGAGGAGCACCGCGTCATCCTCGAACTCCTGAACCGCACGATCACCGACGGCTCGCAGAAGTGGACCCAGCTCGCGTCGGAGATCCGCGGCGTCACGGAGGAGACCACCACCGGTGTCCACCGCCTGTACGAGATGCAGCGCGACGGCGTGCTGCTGTTCCCGGCGATCAATGTGAACGATGCCGTGACCAAGTCGAAGTTCGACAACAAGTACGGCTGCCGCCACTCCCTGATCGACGGCATCAACCGTGCCACCGATGTCCTGATCGGTGGCAAGACGGCGGTCGTGTGCGGTTACGGCGACGTGGGCAAGGGCTGTGCGGAGTCGCTGCGCGGTCAGGGCGCCCGGGTGATCGTCACCGAGATCGACCCGATCTGCGCGCTGCAGGCGGCGATGGACGGGTACCAGGTCACGACGCTGGACGAGGTCGTCGACAAGGCTGACATCTTCATCACCACGACCGGCAACAAGGACATCATCATGGCCTCGGACATGGCCAGGATGAAGCACCAGGCCATCGTCGGCAATATCGGCCACTTCGACAACGAGATCGACATGACCGGCCTCGCGAAGATCCCGGGCATCGTCAAGGACGAGGTCAAGCCGCAGGTCCACACGTGGAAGTTCGCGGACGGCAAGGTCCTCATCGTGCTGTCCGAGGGCCGTCTGCTGAACCTGGGCAACGCCACGGGGCATCCGTCGTTCGTGATGTCGAACTCCTTCGCGGACCAGACGCTGGCGCAGATCGAGCTGTTCACCAAGCCCGACGAGTACCCGACGGGTGTGTACACGCTGCCCAAGCACCTCGACGAGAAGGTCGCCCGCCTCCACCTCGACGCGCTCGGCGTGAAGCTCACCACGCTCCGCTCCGAGCAGGCCGCCTACATCGGCGTAGAGGTCGACGGCCCGTACAAGTCGGACCACTACCGCTACTGATCCGCCCGGTGGTTGGTGCTTCAACGCGTCCGCCCACTGACGCACCCACCACGGCAGCAGTTCCCAGGCAGGCCCCCCGCACCGCTCGTGCCGGGGGCCTGCCCCTTCGGCTCCGTAGCCGCCCGTCGGCCGGACCAGCCCGTCAAGACCCAGGACCCCCATGCCCCGCGGCCGGTATTCGCTTCACGACCCGCACGACCACACCCCCCTCGCCGAAGAACACTTCCACTGCGCACCCGGCCCGTCCGGGTGGCGCTACGTCTCCCAACGGACCACCCCGTCCGGTGACCACGCCGGCTCCGTCGACCTCGCCCTCGACGAACTCGGCCGCCCCATCCGCCTCGAACTCCACGCCGCGAGCTGGCAGGTCCGCGGCGCCGCCCTCGACGGCGTCACCTGGGTCCGCACCGACCCCACCGGGACGGAAGCCACCGAAGGCAATGTCCGCGCCCACGCCTTCACGGGCACCTCCCCGGCCTTCCTCATCGCCACCGCCCGTCTTCTGCGCCTCACCCCCGCGGCCCCCGCCACCCGCGTACGCCTCGTCGCCTTCACCGATCCGGTCCTCGCCCCGCGCACCGTCGACCAGTCCTGGGCCTTGATCGAAAGAGAAGCACACGCCACTGACAACGGCCCGCTGACCGTGGACGAATACCAGGTCACAGCCCTGGACACGGGCGAGCGGCACACAGTTCACCTCGCGGGCGACGTCGTCCTCGCGGCACCCGGAATCGAGCTGGAACACCTGGAGACCCCGCCGTCCTCGTTCGCCTGACGGCGAGGCCCGGCTGACGTCGGCCCGGGCGACCGGCGCCAGGGCTCACGCAGGCGGAGCGAACCCGGACCCCGGCCGCTCAGCAGGCGGCTCCTGCGAAGGTTCAGGGGCCATCGGAGCGGCAAGGCCCGGAGCGCCCCCTGTGGGCGGTGCATAACCGGAGGCGCCCGCAGGAGGCGGCGCCTGGCTCGCGTACCCCCCGGGCGGGGCGTACGCCGGAGCCACTGGAGGCTGTGCCACCGGCGGGTATGCCACCGACTCACCCCACCCAGGCCCGGCGACGACCGCACCCGGCGCTACCGGGACACCTGAGTTCCCCGCCACGCTCCCGAACGCCCGTCGAGCCTCCCGCGCCTGCCGCTCGTGCACCGCAGCCGCCAGATAGGCACCGGCCGGCACCCCGTACGGCGCCGGAGCCCCCGTACTCGCCGCGAGATCCGCGGCGAGACGTTCCGCCACCGCCGCGCCTACCTGTGGGTCCAGCTGTCGCATCCGCGTCAGGTACTGGCGGATGGCCAGCCACAGCCCCTCCGGGACGCCGGACAGATCGAGCCCGGCGAACTGCCCCACGAGCCAGGGCGGCGGCGGAGGCACGAACGACGCCTTCCCGGCCGGCACCCGCTCTCGTACGACCAGCGTCCCCGCGAACACATCACCCAGCCGCCGCCCCCGCGCCGACACGAGCGAGGCGATGCACGCGACGACCCCGAACGTCATCAGGATCTCGACCACCCCGACGGCACCGCGCACCAGCGCGTGCCGGAACCGGATCGGCCCGCCGTCGTCCCGCACCACCCGCAGCCCGCACGCCAGCTTCCCCAGCGAACGCCCATGGCTCAGCGTCTCCACCGCGATCGGCCCGCCCACCAGTACGAGCAGGAAGCTCGCGACGGATATCGCCGCCTGCGCGGCCTCGTCGAGCCCCGCCGTCGCGAGCACCAGGACCAGGACCACCGCGAGATACACGATCATGGCCACGATCAGGTCGAGCAACACGGCCAGCGCCCGGCTCGGCAGCTTCGCGGGACGCAGCTCCAGCGCCACCGCCTCGCCCGTCACTAGCTCACTCACACCCGTAGTCCTTCCGGTTTCATCCCCTGACCTGCCCTGAGACCGGCCAGTCTGCCAAGCTGAGGACACATTGCGCAGTACGACCAGTACGACAAGCTGACACGCAGTACAAGAGGGACGAGGAGCACCCAACCCGATGGACCTCGATGTCTTCGTGTCCGCCCATCGCGCCGAGTGGGACCGCCTCGACGCCCTGCTCCGCCGCCAGCGGCGACTCAACGGCGCCGAGGTCGACGAACTCGTCGCCCTCTACCAGCGCACCGCCACCCACCTTTCCCTGATCCAGTCCAGCGCCCCGGACCCGCAGCTCACCGGCCGCCTGAGCCAACTGGTGGCCCGCGCGCGCAGCGCCGTGACAGGAAACCGACGCGCCTCCTGGCGCGACGTCACGCGCTTTCTGACCCACGGTTTCCCCGCCGCGGTCTACCGCGCACGCCACTGGTGGGTCCCCGCCGCCCTTCTCTCCACCCTCGTCGCCGTCCTCCTGGGCTGGTGGATCGGCACACATCCGGAGGTCCAGGCCACCATCGTCGCCCCCGACGAACTGCGCGAGATGACCCGCCCCGGCGGCCAGTACGAGACGTACTACTCCAGCCACCCCGCAGCATCTTTCGCCGCCCAGGTATGGACGAACAACGCCCAGGCCGCCGCGATGTGCCTGGTCCTGGGCATCTTCCTGGGCCTGCCGGTCCTCTGGATCCTGCTCCTGAACATGCTCAACCTCGGTGTGGGCATCGGCCTGATGTCATCGGCCGGCCGCCTCGACGTTTTCCTAGGCCTGATCCTCCCGCACGGCCTCCTGGAACTGACCGCCGTCTTCGTGGCCGCCGGCACAGGTCTCCGCCTCGGCTGGACCGTCATTGACCCCGGCCCCCGCAGCCGTCGTTCGGCCCTGGCCGAGGAGGGGCGCGCCGCCCTGGGCATGGCGATAGGCCTGGCGCTGGTCCTCTTCGTCTCCGGCGCCATCGAAGGCTTCGTCACCCCGTCCGGCCTGCCCACCTGGGCCCGCATCACCATCGGCATCCTCGCCGAACTCGCCTTCCTCGCCTACGTCTATGTCCTGGGCGGACGTGCCGTGAGGGCCGGCGACACCGGCGACATCGAGGAGCACGAACGCAGTGCCGCCGTCCCCACCGCCGCCTGATGTGCGAACACCCCCGTCGGGCTGTTAGTCTCCTCTTCGTTCCCGCAAGAGCCGTTGACATGGCGCCTGTGGGGAGGTAGATTAGAACAGTTGCCTAGAGGTGGAAACATCCTAGGGTGACCATGTTCATCTATTGGATCCTCGTGGAAACGCTTTTTCCCGAGTGAGCCCACCCGAATGAATCAGAAACAAGCAGCTGGTTAGTCCGGCCAAAAACTTCTGATAAAGTCGGAATCGCT
>NZ_JAEMUX010000080.1 GCF_016598475.1 Streptomyces adelaidensis | reverse complement strand
GGGTCAGTTCTCCTTGCCGAGGTGCGCGAACATGCTGTCCACGTCCTCGTGGGAGGTCGTGCGTCCGGCCGCGATGTCGGCACTGGCCTCGCGCTCGCCCTCCTGCCATGCCTCCGTCCAGAACCACCTCTGGTCGGAGCGGATCTTGATCAGCCCATGGACCTCGACGACACCGTCTCGAACCGTGAACTCAAGCTCGTCACCTGGGGAGACCCCCAGCGCCTCACGTACGGCCGCGGGCAGTGTTAGTTGCCCCTTGTCGCGCACGCTGGCCTGGTACGTAGCCACAGTCATGAATGACCTCCCACTGTCACCCTTCCTTGTCACCATTGAGGCTACCCAGGGACTACGTATATTGCGACCCTCCAACATTCCAACTTTCTCACATTCTACTAGCCTCGCGGCCAGGGGTCGCCTTCCGGGCACACCCCTACAACGCCCGCAACGCCCCCGCCGTAGCCCTGGTCAGACTCTCCAGGTACCCCTTCGGCAGCTTCGGCGCCCGGACGACGAGCGCCCGCCAGTACAGCGGCCCGGAGATCAGGTCCAGGGCCAGGTCCTCGTCGGCGCCGTCCCGGACCTCCCCGCGGGCGACCGCCGCCGCGACGATGCCGGTCGCCACGCTCTGCTGGCCCTCGCGGAGCGCCTTCTGCATGGCCTCGGCGATCTCGGGGTTGCGGGCGGCCTCGGCCTGGAGGTCGGGGATGATCTGGCCGGCGACGGGGTGGCGCAGGGCGCGGGACGTGACCTCGTAGAGGAGCCGGAGGTCGCCTTCGAGGGAGCCCGTGTCCGGCAGGGGCAGGCCCTGGACGGCCACCGCCGAGACCAGGTCCAGCACGAGGTGCAGCTTGGAGCGCCAGCGGCGGTAGACCGCCGTCTTGCCGACGCCCGCGCGGCGCGCGATGCCCTCGATGGACATACGGGCGTAGCCGACGGCCGCCAACTCCTCGAAGACCGCCGCCCGGATCGCCTCGGTCACATCCGCACGGAGCACGGCCGCCCCGGCGGGGGCCCGGCGGCGCGGTGGGGTCCGATCCGGGTCGGCGTTCGTCGTCATGGCTCACAGCATAGGGCGGGCGTTACGACGAAACGGTTGCGTTCCGACGTCGGATCGGCTTACGCTCGCGTTGCGACGATACGGTCCCGTCCCGACGTAAGACCACGGCAAGACGACGGCAAGACGACGGCAAGAGCAAGCCCCCTCCACACCCCCACCAGCGAAAGCAGCGGATGTGAGCCAGGTCCTCCACTCACCGCCGCCGGCCACGACCGGCACCGAGCCCCGCACCGACACCCCCACCGAGACCCCGGCGCAGCTCGCCGCCCGGTACGGGCTCAGCGTCAGCGGGGCCCGCCCCACGCTGCGCGACTACGTACGGCAGCTCTGGGCCCGGCGGCACTTCATCACCGCGTTCGCCACGGCGAAGCTGACCGCGCAGTACAGCCAGGCGAAGCTCGGCCAGGTCTGGCAGGTGGCGAACCCGCTGCTCAACGCGGCGGTCTACTACCTGATCTTCGGCCTGCTCATGGGCACCAAGAAGGGCGTGCCGGACTACGTCCCGTTCCTCGTGACCGGCGTGTTCGTGTGGACCTTCACGCAGAGCTCGATCATGGCGGGCACCCGGGCCATATCCGGCAGCCTCGGCCTCGTCCGCGCCCTGCACTTCCCCCGGGCGTCACTGCCCCTGTCGTACTGCCTGCAACAGCTCCAGCAGCTGCTGTTCTCCATGGCCGCGCTGGTCGTGATCCTGCTCGCCTTCAGGGTGCCGGTCGCCGCGTCCTGGCTGCTGGTCGTGCCGACGCTCGCCCTTCAGTTCGTGTTCAACGCCGGGGTCGCGATGGTCATGGCGCGGATCGGCGCCAAGACCCCCGACATCTCGCAGCTGATGCCGTTCGTGCTGCGTACCTGGATGTACGCGTCGGGCGTGATGTTCAGCATGGACCGCATCCTCGCCGACCGGAACCTTCCGGCCTTCGTGCACGTGCTGCTGGAGTGCAACCCGGCCGCCGTCTACATCGACCTCATGCGGTTCGCGCTGATCGACAGCTTCCACCGGGACCAACTGCCCACGCACGTATGGGCGATCGCCGCGGGCTGGGCGCTCCTCGCGGGCGTCGGCGGATTCATCTACTTCTGGAAGGCTGAGGAGACGTACGGCCGTGGCTGACACCGACACCATCCCCACCAGCAACATCCTCTCCACCACCTCCACCATCCCCACCACCTCCACCACCTCCACCATCCCCACCGTCGTCGCCGACGGCGTCGACATCGTCTACCGGGTCAACGGCACCGGCGCCGGGCGCGGCTCCGCGACCGCCGCGCTCAACCGCATCCTGCGGCGGAAGAAGACCGAGCAGGCGGCGGGCGTGCGCAAGGTGCACGCCGTGCGCAACGTGTCCTTCACCGCGTACCGGGGCGAGGCCATCGGGCTCATCGGCACCAACGGCTCCGGCAAGTCGACGCTGCTCAAGGCGGTGGCCGGGCTGCTGCCCGTCGAGAACGGGCGCATCTTCACCGACGGCCAGCCCTCGCTGCTCGGCGTCAACGCGGCCCTGATGAACGACCTCACCGGTGAGCGCAACGTCCACCTCGGCGGGCTCGCCATGGGGATGTCCCGTGAGCAGGTCAAGGAGCGGTACCAGGACATCGTCGACTTCTCCGGCATCAACGAGAAGGGCGACTTCATCACCCTTCCCATGCGCACATACTCCTCCGGAATGGCCGCGCGGCTCCGCTTCTCCATCGCCGCGGCCAAGGACCACGACGTACTGCTGATCGACGAGGCGCTGGCCACCGGCGACCGCACCTTCCAGAAGCGGTCCGAGGCGCGCATCCGTGAGCTGCGGAAGCACGCCGGGACGGTGTTCCTCGTCAGCCACAACAACAAGTCGATCCGGGACACCTGTGACCGGGTGCTGTGGCTGGAGCGGGGGGAGCTGCGGATGGACGGGGCTACGGACGACGTACTGAAGGAGTACGAGAAGTTCACGGGTGGGAAGAAGTAGGTCCGGTTCCCCGCGCCCCTTGACTCCTCACCTCTCCAGGAAGGTGAAGAGTTCCTCCCATCTGCCCACGATCTCCTCCGTCCCGTACCGTCGGATGTTCTCCCTCGCCGTGTCCCCCATCCGGTCCCGCGAGCTCTTGTCGGTCAGCAACAGGTCGAGCTTGCGGGCCAGTTCGCCCGTGTTGCCGGGGGTCACGAGCAGCCCGTCCTCTCCGTCTCGCACGATCTCGTGGACGCCCGGCGCGCAGTCGAAGGCGACGCAGGGGACGCCCATCGCCATGGCTTCCATCAGGGCGAGGGGGAAGCCCTCGCCCCGGGAGGAGAGGGCGAAGACGGAGCCGCCGCGCAGGGCGGCCGGGACGTCGCTCGTGCGGCCCATCCACCGCACCGAGTCGTCGAGGCCGAGGGAGGCGCACTGCTTGCGCAGGATCTCCTCGTCCTCGCCGGAGCCGTAGACCTTCAGGACCCAGTCGGGGTGGCGGGGGGCCACCTCGGACCAGGTGTCGAGGAGCATGTCGACGCCCTTCTCGTCGCTGAGCCGGCCGATGCTGATGACAGCCTTCTCGGTACGCGGCGAGGGCACCTCCGGCAGCCAGGGCACGGCGTTGGGCAGGTAGGACGCGTTGTTGAGGCCCTCGCCGATCCACAGGTCGGCGTCCTCGCGGGTGAGGACGAGCATGCGGTCGACGTCCCGGTAGTACGTGAGCACCCGTCGGAAGCGCGAGGAGCGCCGCGAGGTCTCGAAGGACTCGTGGCTCATCCCGATGACGGTCAGACCGGTGGTGTCGGCGTGCTTCACCCACTCCATCGCCCACACCTGGGTCACGATGACGACCCCGCCGGGACGCGCGGCGCCGCAGAGCCGGGTCAGCCGGGCGGCCCGTTCGCGCATGCCCGCGTCCCGCGCCCGGCCGGGGCCCGGCGGCTGACCGTCATACAGCCTGGTCGTGGGGTAGGGGAGTTCGCCGAGGTCGTGCGGGTCCTCGGGCGTGGTGATGCCGATGACATGGACGCGGTGCCCGCGCTCGGTGAGGAGCCGGGCCATGTGGTGCGTCCAGCTGGTCACCCCGCCCAGCTCGTCGACGCTGTTGGCGACGAGGAAGATGTCCCGCTGCCCGACGTGCCGCTGACCGGTATCCCGCTGCCCGCTCACTGCTGCCTCCACTCGGCGAAGAACTCGTCGACGATCCGACGCGCGGCCGTCCCCTTGTCGTACTCGCCGAAATCGGCCACGAACCGCTCCCGCGCCGCCGCGTACTTGACCGTCTGGTCCTCCAGCGACGACGCCCGCAGGACGGAGCGGAGCTCGTCCTCCGTGCGGACCACCGGGCCGGGGGCCCGTTCCAGCAGGTCGAAGTAGGTGCCCCGGCCCTCGTGCACGTACTCCTCGTAGTCGTACGCGAAGAACAGCATCGGGCGGTCCAGCAGCGCGTAGTCGAACATCACCGACGAGTAGTCCGTGATCAGCGCGTCCGCGAGGGCCAGGACCGGGGTCACGTCGTGGTGCGCGGACACGTCGATGACGCGGCCCCGCACCGAGGGCGGGAGCACGACGTGGTTGAGGTAGTGGGCGCGGACCAGGAGGACGTACTCGTCGCCGAACTCCTCCGCGAAGCGCTCCACGTCGAAGGGGAGGGCGAAGCGGCGCCCGCCGTGGTGGCGGAAGGTGGGGGCGTAGAGGAGGACCTTCTTGTCGGCCGGGATGCCCAACTCCGCTGCCAGCGGCGGGCGTTCGGTCGCCTGCCGGGCCTGCGCGAGGGCGTCGTTGCGAGGGTAGCCCAGCCGCAGCAGCGTCTTCTCGTGCAGCCGGAAGGCCTTCGCGAGGGTGCGCACATCGTGCTCCGAGCGGATCAGGAAGTGGTCGAAACGGTCGAGGGTGCGCTGCTGTTCGGCCTGCTCGGCGCGGGTCTTGAGCTTCCAGCCGGGCTCGTCGAAGCCCATGCGCTTGAGCGCCGAGCCGTGCCAGGTCTGGAGGTAGGTCGTGCCGGGGCGCTTGGTCAGCTTCAGCGGGTAGCTCTGGTTGTCGATCCAGAACTCGGCACGGGCCAGCGCCCGCAGATACGGCAGCGACCAGCGCCGGACGAGCGTGACGTCGGCGGGGAAGCCGTCCGGCCGGCCCGTGTACGACCACACCGCCTCGAAGTCGAGACCCTGGCGGCGCATCTCCTCGTAGATCGCCCGGGGGCTGTCGCTGTACTGCCGGCCGAGGTGGCTCTCGAACACCACCAGGCGCCGGTGCACCGGCATACGCTGGAAAACCTCGTGATAGAGGCGGATTTTGGTAGCTCCGGACGTGGCCTTCTTGCGCAGCGCCTTCGCCTTGCGGTAGCCGGACTTGGCGAGCCGGCCGGGGGCGCCCTGGAGGCCACGGGTGACGACGGCGTTCGCCTTCTTGCCGGGGACCAGGCGGAAGGAGAGGTGGCCGCGGGCGGAGATCAGCGGCTCGACGCGGTCGGCGACCAGCCGGGTCAGCCGGGGTCTGACCAACAACTCGCCGGTGGCCAGGCCCGGTTCGGCGGCGGTGAGACGGCTGGTGGTGCGCTTGCCGTCGACGTCCAGCTGGAGGCGTACGTCCCAGACGGCGTCCACGATGCCGAGCGGGCGGAGGATCTTCGAGATGTCGGCGGTGGCCTGCCAGGTGATGTACGGGCCGTCGTGCCGGACGGCCGTCACCGGCGCCCGGAAGGTCTGGAACCGCACACCGGGACGGCGGGCGTAGAAGTCCAGCTCGGCGGTGAGCCGGGCTTCGGGCGGGATCACCCCGAGAGGGTTGGTGACGCGTCCGGCGAGACGAACACCGCCCCGGGCCGTCTCCTCCTCGTACTGCGTCAGTTCGTTGCGCAGGAACAGCTTCTCCACCGGGCGGGCGTGGTAGCCGAGTTCGGTGACGTCCAGGACCCGGCGTGCGAACTCCCCCTCCTCACCGGTGCCGTCCAGGTGCCCGTCACACCAGTAGATCCGCCCGTCGCGCTCGACGAGCGGCGCGGAGACCTTGTCGCGGTTGGTGAGCGTGTCCACGGCGGGCAGCAGGTTCTCCCAGTCGCTCACCCGCAGGAGATACGCGCAGATCGCGTGGATGGGCTCGACCTCGTCGTACGCGGCCGGGTCGATCGACGCCAGATAGGCGCGGGCCAGCTCGGCGAACTCCCGGCGGTAGGCGGCGTCCCGGAAGGGCAGGTCGCGCAGGTGCAGCACCAGGTCGTGCTTGAGGAACTTGATGTCCTTGTGGAACTTCAGCGCCGCCATGTCCTGGTCGGCGAGGAGCCGGTCCACCCGGCGGTGGATCTCCATGCGGTGCGCGAAGTTGGCGATCTCGGCCCGCCGGTTGCTGATCGACTTCGCCTCGGAGCTCTCGACCACGTTCCAGTCGTAGACCCGGTTGGGGATCAGCGTGATCCGGCGGGCGGCCGCGTACGCCTGGGCGGAGAAGAAGAGGTCCTCGTAGTGGATGCCGACGGGGAACTTCAGGCCGCCTTCGACCAGGAAGTCCCGGCGGTAGCACTTGTTGGTCGACAGCGTGTCGTAGACGAGGAGGTCGGGCAGCTCGGAGACCGAGTCGAGGGTGCGGGTGCGGGCGTACAGCCACGGGTACCACTTGACCTCCTTCCTCGTACGTGTGTCCACATGGACGCGGACGCAGAGGCCGGAGACGAGGTCGGCGCCGGTGGACTCGGCGGCCTCCAGCATGTTCCGGCAGGCGTTGCGCTCCAGGACGTCGTCACTGTCGAGGAAGAGGACGTACTCGCCCCGGGTGCGCTGGATGCCGTGGTTGCGGGGCGCGCCGCAGCCGCCGCTGTTCTCGGGGAGCCGGTACGCGCGTACGCGGTCGGGGTGCTCGGCGGCGAGCCGGCCGGCCACCTCGTACGAGCCGTCCGTGCTGTGGTCGTCGACGATCACCACCTCGACGCTCCGCAGCGTCTGCTCCAGCACCGAGCGCACGGCCGTGGACAGCCTGGCCTCGTCGTTGTAGACGATCACGACGACGGACATCGCGGGCCGCCCGGTCCCGGACGCCACCGGTCGCCCGACCTCGGACACGGCGGGTCGCCCGACCTCGGAGGCCGCCGGGTGTCCGGACCCGGTATTCGATGGTTGCCGACGCAGCTCCACTTTCACCCCAAACATCCTGCTTCACTCCCTCTATAAGGCATCGCGCCTTTGAGGGCCACTCAGGTAGAGGTCGATGGAGGTACGCGGGTTGCGTCAGGGGCGGCGGCGGCCGACGCCCCCGCGATACGCTCCGGAGGCAATCAGGAGCAGAGGGGGCGGTCGATGCGCGGGGTGGTGCCTGAGCCACTGCGGGTGGAGGATCCGCGGGAGATCGCCGGGTATCCGCTGTACGCCCGGATCGGCGAGGGCGGCATGGGCACGGTCTATCTCTCGCGCAGCCGGGGCGGCCAGCCGGTCGCGCTGAAGCTGGTCCGCCCGGAGTACGCCGACAGTGCGGCCTTCCGTGAGCGCTTCGCCCGCGAGGTGGCCGCCGGGCGCCGGGTCTCCGGCTACCACCTGGTGCCGATCGTCGACCACGACGCCGGTGCGGAGCGCCCCTGGCTCGCCACCCACTACGTCCCGGGCATCCCCCTCGACCAGGCCCTTCAGACCCACGGCCCGCTCCCCGTCCCCACCGTCCTGCAACTGCTGGCCTGCGCCGCGTACGCGCTGGACGCCGTGCACACCGCCGGGGTGATCCACCGCGACGTCAAGCCCGCCAACCTGCTGCTCGCCGCCGACGGGCCCTGGCTGCTCGACTTCGGCATCGCGAGGGCCACGGGCGCCGCCACCCTCACCACCGCCGGACGCCTGATCGGCACCCCGCGGTACATGTCCCCCGAGCACGCCCTGGGCCGCCGGGTCACCTCCGCCTCCGACGTCTTCGCGCTCGGCCTGATCGCCGCGGTCGCGGCCACCGGCGGGCACCCGTACGGCCGCGGCAACCCCCTCGCGATCGCGACGCGCATCGCGGGCACCGAGGTCGCCCCGCCCGCCCTCGACGGCGTCGACCGCCCGCTCCTCGACGTCGTACGCCGCTGCCTCACCGCCGACCCGGCCGCCCGGCCCGCCGCCGCCGAGGTCGCCGAGCACTGCGCGGGCGCGGCCCGCCGCGACGTCCGCGACTTCACGGCCTGGCTCCCGGGCCCGGTCGCCACCTCGGTGGCCATCGTGGAGACGGCCTTCCGCGCCCTCTCCCTGACCGAGGCCCCGACGACCCCGGTCCCGCCGCCCAGCCTCTCGGAGGCCCCGACGGCCCGCCGGCTGCCGGCGACGGCGCCGATCACGGTGCGGGACGAGGAATGGCGCAGGAGGGTGCGGCGGGAGCCGTAGTTTTCGCGGGCGGGGAGCCGCAGTCGTCGCGGGTGGGAGCCGTGGTTCCCGCCCGTGCAAAAGGCCCCGTACAGCACCGCGTCCCAGCTGTCACACGGAACCGTAACGCCTGGTCCACGTGTCATAAGTGCCGTATAAGCTCGAACCGCTTCAAGTGCCCATCCGCGGCACAGGAGTTCGGCACCGTACCGGGGGAGGCTCCCATTAGCACCAGCACTGGCGACATCCTGAGCCCGCTGGGACCACAGGACCCGCGAGAGACCGCCGGTTACCAACTGCACGCCCGCATCGGCGAGGGCGGCATGGGCACGGTCTATCTGTCGCACACCCGCGGCGGCCAGCCGGTCGCGCTGAAGGTCATCCGCCGCGAGTACGGCCAGGACCCGGACTTCCGCCGCCGCTTCGAGCAGGAGGTCCAGGCGGCCCGCCGTGTGCAGGGCTACCACCTCGTGCCGGTCGTCGACCACGACACCGGCGGCGAACTCCCCTGGCTGGCCTCGGTGTTCATCCCCGGCATCCCGCTGCACGACGCGCTCGTGGCGTTCGGCCCGCTGCCGCCGGACGCCGTCTTCCAGCTGGTCGGCTGCGCGGCCCGCGCCCTGACCTCGATCCACTCGGCCGGCGTCATCCACCGCGACCTCAAGCCCAGCAACATCCTGCTGGGCTCCCAGGGCCCGTACGTCATCGACTTCGGCATCGCCCGCGCCGCCGACGCCACCCAACTGACCCAGTCCGGCGGCCTGATCGGCACCCCGCAGTACATGTCGCCGGAGCACGCCCTCGGCGAGCGGGTCACGCCGGCCACCGACGTCTTCTCCCTCGGGCTGATCGCGGCGGTCGCGGCCACCGCACGCCACCCGTACGGCGACGGCGGCGCCATCACCATCGCCGCGCAGATCGCCAACACCGCCCACCGGCCGCCGAAGCTCGACGGGTACGACGATCGGCTGCGCCCCCTGCTGGAGCGCTGCCTGACCGCCGATCCGGCCGACCGCATCGGCACCGAGGAACTGGCCGCGCTCTGCCAGGAGTCGGCGGGCCGGGGCCTCAGCGACTTCACCGGCTGGCTGCCCGAGCCGCTCACCGCCGAGATCGTCCGGCGCGAGCAGTCGGCCCAGAGCCCGCCGCAGCCGACGGCACCCCAGATGCCCGCGGCGCCCCCGACCACTCCGCCGACCACGGCTCCGGCCGCCGCCCCGGCACCGCCGGTGACTCCGCCCTACGACCCGGCCACGAGCACCCCGCAGGGCACCCAGGGCATGCCCCAGCCGACCCCGACACCCCCGGCCACCGGCTTCGGCCCGGCCGCCCAGGGCCCTGCCCCGGGCTACGGCTACCCGCCCCCGGCCGCCCACACCTACAACCTCACCCCGCAGGCCCCCGCGCCGGAACCGGCCCCCGCCCCCAAGAAGAGCCGCCGGGGCCTGAAAGCCGCCCTCATCGCCCTCGTCCTCGTCCTCGTGGCCGGCTCCGGCGCGGCCGCAGCGGTGTGGCTGCTCGACAAGAACGAAGACAGCAGCACCAGCGCGAGCAGCGGCGACAAGGCCGGCGCCGACAAGGACAGCGACAAGGCGGCCTCGACGCCCACTCCCTCCGAGACGGCCACGGACACCGGGGGCGGAGCGGACACCCCGGACGACTACACCGATCCGTCCGCGTCGACCGACGACCGGCCCTCGAACGCCGAGTACACCGTCCTCTTCCAGGACAAGGCGATGAGTGTGCTGGGCCCCGGCAGCCTGGCGACCACCTATGTGGACCTCGACGGGCCAAAGGTCGACCCGTCCAGCTACATGAGCCTCGACGTCCAGGAGTTCCAGGCCTCGTCCCAGGACCTCACGTTCACCTACCCCATGGGCAAGGCGGCCGGCACCACGCCCGAGGAGTGCCAGGCGGGCGCCGAGCAGAACCCGTTCACCCAGACGCTGAGCGGCGACTCCATCAACCGGGACGACGAGATCGTCAAGGGCGACCACCTCTGCACGGTCACCGGCGAGGGCAACCTCGCGATGTGGACGATCACCGAGGTCGAGGCCCCGAGCGACCTGGACTACCTGCCCGACCTCAAGGGCACGGTCACGGTCTGGGAGATCCAGCGCTGACGAGGCACACATACGTAGGGGGCGCCCCAAAGCCATGGGGCGCCCCCGTTGCCGTACCGCCGTACCGCTACGCGTGGTTGCGCAACAGCGTCCGCATCGTCCGCATCGCCACCGACAGGTTCGCGAGGTCGAACGCGTCGGAGCTCTGGATGTCATCCAGGGTCGTGCGGGCCCGGCCGAGGATCGCCGTGTTCTTCTGCTCCCACACCTTGAAGCGCTGCTCGGGCGTGGAGCTGCCGTTGCCCGCTGACAGGACGTCGGCGGTGAGGGAGGCGTGGGCCGCGTACAGGTCCTCGCGGATCGCCGCGCGGGCCATGGACTGCCAGCGGTCGGCGCGCGGCAGGTCGATGATGCGGTCCATGAGCTGGGCGATGCTCAGCCGGTCGGCGAGGTCGTAGTACACCTCGGCGACCTCCATCGGACTCCGGCCGACCCGGTCGGCGACGGCGACGATGTCGAGCGTCGGGAAGGCCGAGGAGAAACCCGCGACCCGGGTGGCCAGCCCGTCCGGGACGCCCGCGCCGGTCAGCTCGTCGTAGATCTTCTGGTACCACTCCTGGTCCGCGCCGCGCAGCAGCTTGGGCAGCTCGGCCCAGACCTGGTGGACGCCCTCGGTGAAGAACGCGACGGTCTCGGCGAGCTGGAGCGGCTGCGGCCGGTTGTTGAGCAGCCAGCGCGTACCGCGCTCGACGAGCCGGCGGGAGTGCAGCCGGATACGGGTCAGCACGGCCGCGTCGACCTTGTTGTCCAGGCCTTCCACGCCGTCCCACACCGAGGCCGACCCGAAGATCGCGCGGGACGCGGTCTGGGCCCGGACGATCTCCTCCAGCGAGGCCCCGGTCTCCTCCCGCAGCCGGTGCAGGAAGCTCGTACCGCCCGTGTTGACCGTGTCGTTGACCAGCAGGGTGGTGACGATCTCCCGGCTCAGCGGGTGGCTGTCGATCTGCTCCGAGAACTTCTCGCGCAGCGCGGTCGGGAAGTACTCGTGCAGCAACCTGCGCAGATACGGGTCGTCCGGCAGCGAGGTGTGCAGCAGCTCCTCGGCGACCGTGATCTTCGTGTACGCGAGGAGGACGGCCGTCTCGGGGCCGGTGAGGCCCTGTCCGGTGTTGAGCCGCTCGCGGATCTGCCGGTCGGTGGGCAGGAATTCGAGCGCCCGGTCGAGGTGGCCCTCCCTGACCAGGTGCCGAATGAAGCGCTGCTGGGCGTGGAGCATGTCCTTGGACTGGGCGAGGGCGTTGGAGATCGCGGTGTTCTGCGCGTAGTTGTTGCGCAGGACGAGGTGGCCGACCTCGTCGGTCATCTCGGCGAGCAGCTTGTTGCGCTGCTTGACCGTCATGTCGCCTTCGGTGACCAGGCCGTTGAGCAGGATCTTGATGTTCACCTCGTGGTCGGAGGTGTCCACGCCCGCGCTGTTGTCGATGGCGTCGGTGTTGACCCGTCCGCCGATCTGCGCGAACTCGATCCGGCCCAGCTGGGTCAGCCCCAGGTTGCCGCCCTCGCCGACGACCCGGACCCGCAGGTCCCCGCCGTCGACCCGGATGGCGTCGTTGGCCTTGTCGCCGACGTCCGCGTGCGACTCGCCGGAGGCCTTGACGTACGTACCGATGCCGCCGTTCCACAGCAGGTCGACCGGCGCCTTGAGGATCGCCTTCATCAGGTCGGCCGGGGTCATCTTGGCGATCTTGTCCTCGATGCCGAGGGCTTCCCGGATGTGGCTGTTGACCGGGATCGCCTTGGCGGTACGCGGGAAGACGCCGCCGCCGGTGGAGATCAGGGCCGTGTCGTACTCGGCCCAGCTGGAGCGGGGCAGCTCGAAGACGCGGCGGCGCTCGGCGTACGAGGTGGCCGCGTCCGGGTGCGGGTCGATGAAGATGTGCCGGTGGTCGAAGGCGGCGACCAGCCGGATGTGCTCGCTGAGCAGCATGCCGTTGCCGAACACGTCACCGGACATGTCACCGATGCCGACGACCGTGAAGTCCTCGCTCTGCGTGTCCACCCCCAGCTCCCGGAAGTGCCGCTTCACCGACTCCCAGGCGCCGCGGGCGGTGATGCCCATGCCCTTGTGGTCGTAGCCGGCGCTGCCGCCGGAGGCGAAGGCGTCCCCGAGCCAGAAGTTGTAGCTCTCCGCGACCCCGTTGGCGATGTCGGAGAAGGTCGCGGTGCCCTTGTCCGCGGCCACGACGAGATAGGTGTCGTCCTCGTCGTGCCGTACGACATCGGCGGGCGGCACGACCTCGCCGGCCACCATGTTGTCGGTGATGTCGAGCAGCGCGGAGATGAAGGTCTTGTAGCTGCGGATGCCCTCGGCGAGCCAGGCGTCGCGGTCCACCGACGGGTCCGGCAGCTGCTTGGCGACGAAGCCGCCCTTGGCGCCGACCGGCACGATCACGGTGTTCTTGACCATCTGCGCCTTGACCAGGCCCAGGATCTCGGTCCGGAAGTCCTCCCGCCGGTCGGACCAGCGCAGCCCGCCCCGGGCGACCTTCCCGAACCGCAGGTGCACACCCTCGACGCGCGGCGAGTACACCCAGATCTCGTACGCCGGGCGCGGGGCCGGCAGGTCGGGGATGGCCTGCGGGTCGAACTTCATGGAGACGTAGTCGTGCGGCTTGCCGCCCGCCGCCTCCTGGAAGAAGTTCGTCCGCAGGGTCGCCTTGATGACGGTCAGGAAGGACCGCAGGATCCGGTCCTCGTCGAGGGAGGCCACCTGGTCGAGGGCGGCGTCGAGCTCTTCGAGGAGCGCGTCGACGATCTCGCGCCCGGCACTCTGCCGCTCGGGCGCCATCCGCGCCTCGAACAGCGACACGAGCAACCGGGTGGTGTGGACGTTGTTGCGGAGGGTGTCCTCCATGTAGTCCTGGCTGAAGGTGGACCCGGCCTGCCGCAGGTACTTGGCGTACGCCCGCAGCACCATGGCCTGCCGCCAGGTGAGCCCCGCGCTCAGCACGAGGGCGTTGAATCCGTCGTTCTCCGCCTGCCCGGTCCAGGTGGCGGCGAAGGTCTCCTGCACCCGCTCGCGGGCGTCGTCCCCGGCATGGTCGACACTGGCGGCCTGCGCCCTGGGCATCCGCAGCCCGAAGTCGTAGATCCACGCGTTCGTCCGGTCCGAGCAGCGCAGCTCGTACGGCCGCTCGTCGATGACCTCGACGCCGATACGGCTGAGGACGGGCAGCACCGCGGAGAGCGAGACCGAGCCGCCCTTGCGGTAGATCTTGAACCGGCGTTCGTCGGGCGCCGCGCCCACCGGCTCGTACAGGCTGAGCGCGAAGTCCTCGTCCTGTGCGAGCTCTTCGAGCCGCACGAGGTCCGCGACGGCCGCGCGCGGGCTGTGGTCGGCCTTGTACCCCTCGGGGACGGCGTTCGCGTACCGGCGCAGCAGCTCGGCGGCCCGCTCCTCGCCGACCTCGGCGTTGAGCGCCTCGGCGAAACCGTCGGTCCAGGACCGGGCGGCCTCGACGAGCCGTGCCTCGATCCGGTCCTTGTCACCCTCGCTGAGCTGCGGAAGTTCGGTGCCCTGCGGGACACGGACCACGAAGTGCAGCCGGGAGAGAATCGATTCGGTGTTCCAGGCGGTGAAGTCGACGCTGATGCCGCCGAGCTCCTCCTTGAGGATGTCGATGATCCGCAGGCGTACGCCGGTGGTGTAGCGGTCGCGCGGCAGGTAGACGAGCGCGGAGTAGTAGCGCCCGTACTCGTCCTGGCGGAGGTAGAGCCGCAGCCGCCGGCGTTCCTGGAGGTAGAGGACAGAGGTGACGATGGAGCGGAGCTCGTCGGGCGGGGTCTGGAACAGCTCGTCGCGCGGGTACGTCTCCAGGATCTGGAGCAGGTCGCGGCCGTCGTGGCTGTTGGGCGAGAAGCCGGCGCCCTGGAGGACCTCGTCGACCTTGCGGCGGATGACGGGGACCCGGCGCACGGACTCGGTGTAGGCGGCCGAGGAGAACAGCCCGAGGAAGCGCCGCTCGCCGACCACGTTGCCCTCGGCGTCGAACTTCTTCACGCCCACGTAGTCGAGGTAGGACGGCCGGTGGACGGTGGACCGGCTGTTGGCCTTCGTCAGGACGAGGAGCTTGTGCTCGCGGGCCTTGGCGCGGGCGTCGGCGGGCAGCCGTTCGAAGGAGGGGCTGACGGGGTGCTGGTCGGGCCCGGAGTGGTGCGGGTCGGAGCGCAGGATGCCCAGGCCGGTACCGGCGACGGCGGCGAGCGAGTCGTTCTCGCGCAGCTCGTACTCGCGGTAGCCGAGGAAGGTGAAGTGGTTGTCGGCGAGCCAGCGCAGCAGCTCTCGGGCCTCCTCCACCTCCTGCTCACGCAGATCGTCGGCGGTGTGCTCGGCGGGCAGTCCGTCGGCGATCCGGACCGCCGCTTCCCGCATCTTGTCCCAGTCCTCGACGGTCTCGCGGACGTCGGACAGGACGCGCAGCAGATCGTTGTTGATCTGCTTGAGGTCGGCCCGGTCGGTCTCGCGGTCGATCTCGACATGGATCCAGGACTCGATGTGCGCGTCGTGCGGCAGCGCCTCGCCGGCGGCCACGGCGGCGGAGGCCGCGGCGACCGCGGCCGGCTCGGTGATCAGCTCGATGAGCTTGCCGGTGACGTCCCGCCGTACGACGACCTGCGGGTGGATGACGACATGGATCCCGCGCCCCTGCCGTGACAGCTCATTGGTCACGGAGTCGACGAGGAAGGGCATGTCGTCGGTGACGACCTCGACGACGGAGTGGCTGCACGTCCAGCCGTTCTCCTCGACGGTGGGGGTGTGGACCCGCACGTTGGCCGTGCCCTGAGGGCGGTTCTCGGCCAGCCGGTAGTGGGAGAAGGCGGCTCCGAAGACGTCGACCGGGTCGCGGCCGCTCAGGTCCTCCGGGGCGGTGTGCAGGTAGTAGCGCTGGATGAACGCGAGCACGGTGTCGTGGTCCGGGGTGCCGGACGTGCTCCCGTCGGTCTTCCCAGTCGGTAGATACCCCCCGACCGGGCTGTTCTCAGCTACCCGGGCGGCCCTTTCGAGCAGCTCGGCCTTGGCTTCGTCCAGCTTGGTCTGCATTGTCCTCTGGCTCCTGTCGCGCGCCGTTGCGTGACGTAGAAGGAAGTACGGTCCCCTTCGACGCGACGCCACGACACGGGGTGTCCGGTCTGCTTCGACGCTATGCCGCAGGGTGAGATGAGCGGGGGGTAATCAGCCATTCTCGGCACCCGGGTGGGGTGTGACGCTGCTCTCGGCGGCATCTGCCCTCGGGGGGTGCCCGGCGTCCCGGGAGCCGTCGCGGCTCCCTCCCGCCCACAAGGACCAGCGACCGCCGCCCGGACACGGATGTCATCCGTGCTCACCGGGCGCAGGGCAGGGGCGACAAGGCCCCCGCGAGCTATCGCGCTGATCACGCCACCAGGCTATCGCTCCGGACGGGGGGCCCGTCATGAGCCGTATGTGTACAAAACCGAGGGTGGAACTTTGACGTTCTGCACAGTGCATCTCGCGCACTTTTGAGCTTACCCCCGCACAACCGAGCCTGTACGGAAGATGCTCCGACCCCACGCACGCACCCTGACGGCGGCGTCGCTGGTGCCGCTCGGGGCGCGGTGGTCGCGCCCCGATCTCCGCTAGGCCGCCGCCGCCAGCCGCTCGGCCTCCACGACCGCCTCCTCCAGGGTGTCGACGACGGGCACCCCGTTGCCCTCAAGGCTGGCCCGGCTGTGGGACCCCCCGGTGTAGAGCACGGCCTGCGCCCCCACATGCCGGGCGGCCACGGCGTCGTCGCCCGCGTCCCCGATCACGACCGTGCGCGTCGGGTCCACGCCGACGAGCCGGCGCAGATGCCGCACCATGTGCTCGGTCTTGCTGCCCCCGGACGGCCCGGTCCGCCCGTCGACCCGTATGAAGTGCGGCTCGATCCCGAACCCCCGCACCAACGGCACGAGCTCCTCATGGGCGTACATGCTGAGGATCGACTGACTGCGCCCCGCGGCCCCCCAGTCCGCGAGCAGCCCCGGAACACCTGTGGTCAGCCCGCACACGACCCGGTGCTCCGCGTAGTACCGATGGAAGACGACGTCCATGGCCTCCCACTCCTCGTCCGTCGGCAGCCGCCCGATCAACCGCTCATAGAACTTCGGCACCGGCACGCAGTACACCTCCCGGTACCGCTCCAACGTGATCGGCTCGATCCCCAGCTCCGCGAACGCCGCGTTCGTCGCCCCGATGATCGCCTCGTTGTCGTGGAACAGCGTCCCGTTCCAGTCCCAGACGATATGTGCCCCTGCTTCGCGCTTCCCCATACCCAAAACGTACCCCCGACCACTGACAACGCACCGTGACCATGAGTACGGCGCCCGTATACGCGTGCGACACGGGGTCGACCATGAGGGCACCTGGCCGCTACAGGGGACCGTCGGCTGCGGCGGGCGCGCCCTGGGGACGACGGGCTACTCGAAGCGGCCGCGCCGTGGACGGGGGGCGTCGTAACCGCGGGCATGGCGGTCGGACCATGGGCCATGCGACGGCCTCCCGCTCAGGCAACGGCGCCGAACGCCATCACCATCGCCATCGCCATGCACGGCTGCGGTCCGTCGCGCCCACCCAAGCACCAGCACCGGGCAGCGGCACCGCCGCCCCACACAGCCGCCCCCTAGGACGGCCCCCACCCAAGCAGCAGCACCGAGCAGCGACACCGCCGCCGCGTGCCCCTGCGGGCAATCGTGCCGCTAGGGGCGGCACGGGTGGGCGCAGTGGCACCCGGCAACCGCCGGCCCAGCAAAACCCACCCCCGGCCAGCACCAGACGCCGGGCGCCGCACACCAACCCCGCCAACCCCCGCCGCACGCTCAACCCACACTCAGCCCAGACGCCGCACACCAACCCGACGGCAACCGCTCAGCCCTCGAACCCCACCAGGTTCGGAATCTCCTGCGTCGCGTACCACAGCAGCTCGTGATCGTCGGCCCCGTCGACGATGAACTGCGCGTCGTCATCCCCCTGGTCCGCCGCCCCCAACGCATCCACGGCCTCCCCCACCTCACCCTCGGCCTCCAGCGAGTCGACATGCACAGCCGCGGCCTTGTCCAACGGCACCGGCCCGGCCACCCGCACCTCCCCGAGCGCCACCGGATCGAGCCCCCGGTCGGGATCGGCGACCGCCTCCCGGTCGGCCACGTCCACAGCCACGACGACCCGCCGCCGCACCGCCCCCGGCTCCCCGGCCAACAGCCGCAACGACGCGAGCGCCGCCCGGTTCAGCGCGGCGTACTCCAGTTCCTCGATGTCGTCGGACAGGTACCACTCACGCAACGCCGGCGTGACGGCGTACGCGACGAGCGGCCCCTCCCCCAACTCACCCGTCTTGTACGCCTCGGCGAGCCCGGGAAGGGTCAGGGGGACGTAGACGCGCATGGCAGGCCGCTTCTTTCGTAGTCGTGATCGGGGTCGTACTCGTACTCGTGATCCTGATCGCTGATCCGGAGCATTTCGGAGGTTCCCAGCAAGCTCCCGGAACGCTCCCGCCGGTCCCTCAGGATACGTGCGGGCGTCCCCTTTCGAGTCCCTGCCCAACCCCCTGGACGCGTCCACCCCAGGCCCGCCACCTCACCCGGTACACCCCCGCCCCGCCTGGCCCGATCCCCTCCCCGCCACCCTGATAGGTGAACATTTCGCGGCCCCGCCCGGCCGCCGCGCTCTCTTGCCACCGCCCCCTCCGGCCTCGTACAAGATCCTCACCGACAAGTTACCGACTGGTACCCAGCCAGCGGCCTCACCGACGAACGGGGATCGCGATGAACAAGGTCATGACCAGGATCAAGGCCCGGCCCGGCACCCGCCCGCCCGTCCGCCACGACACCCGCCGCCCCGGCCGCACCCCCGCCCGCACCAACCGCCCCTCAACGGCCCAAGCCCCGGCGACCCAACACCCCCGCCCCACCGACCGCTTCGCCGACCTCCTCCTGGCCGTGCTGAGCGGCCGACGCCCCGTCCACAGCATGCTGCGCCACACCGCGGGCCGGGCCTACGACGAACTGGCCTGGCTGGCCGAACAGGGCCCCCTGCGCACCACCCACGGCACCCACCCGGTCGTCCGCGACATCGGCTACTACGTGGCCGGCCCGGGCACCCTGGAGGTCTTCGCCCGCATCGGCGCGGGCGACCGCCTCCGCGCCATGGCCTTCCGCCTCGAACACGGCCCCGACCACCGCTGGCGCTGCACAGCGGTGGAACTCGGCGGCCCAAGGCTCCCGCTCCCCCACCCGGACGACTACTGAGCCCCCTCACCCGACGCACGAAGGGCCGGACACCCGAAGATGCCCGGCCCTTCAAAGCCTCACGGCTCGCTAATCACAGCTCACAGCTCACAGCTCATCGTTCGCTCCTCGCGGAGCGCCCGTCACTTCTTGCGACGCCGGCCGCCGGCCTTCCCCTGCTGCTTGCGGCGCTCCGCGCGGGTGAGGCCGTCGGCCTCGGAGCGGACCGGCTCGTCCTCGGGGAGGTCGCCCTCCACGATGCCGCCCTCGCCGTCGACGGTCGGCGCGGAGAAGTGGAGGCGGTCGCGGCGCTGCGGGGCCTCCAGGCCCTTCGCGCGGATCTCCGGCCGGGAGGCACTCGCCTGGGCCGGCACCGCGTCACCCTTGTCGAGAGACGGCTTCGTGTCCTCGACCGGGACCTCCTCGACCTGCTGCTCGACCTGGACCTCCAGGTTGAACAGATAGCCGACGGACTCCTCCTTGATGCCCTCCATCATGGCGGTGAACATGTCGAAGCCCTCACGCTGGTACTCGACCAGCGGGTCCTTCTGGGCCATCGCGCGCAGGCCGATGCCCTCCTGGAGGTAGTCCATCTCGTAGAGGTGCTCACGCCACTTGCGGTCCAGCACGGAGAGGACGACCCGGCGCTCCAGCTCACGCATGATCTCGGAGCCGAGCTGCGCCTCACGCGCCTCGTACTGCTCGGTGATGTCGTCCTTGATGGACTCGCCGATGAACTCGGCGGTCAGCCCGGCCCGGTCGCCGGCCGCCTCCTCCAGCTCCTCGACGGTGACCTTCACCGGGTAGAGCTGCTTGAAGGCGCCCCACAGCCGGTCGAGGTCCCACTCCTCGGCGAAGCCCTCGGCGGTCTCGGCGGTGATGTACGCGTCGATGGTGTCGTCCATGAAGTGCTGGATCTGCTCCTGCAGGTCCTCGCCCTCCAGGACGCGGCGGCGCTCGCCGTAGATGACCTCGCGCTGCCGGTTGAGGACCTCGTCGTACTTGAGGACGTTCTTCCGGGTCTCGAAGTTCTGCTGCTCGACCTGCGACTGGGCGGAGGCGATCGCGCGGGTGACCATCTTGTTCTCGATCGGGACGTCGTCCGGCACATTGGCCATGGACATCACGCGCTCGACCATCTGGGCCTTGAAGAGCCGCATCAGGTCGTCGCCGAGGGAGAGGTAGAAGCGGGACTCGCCCGGGTCGCCCTGACGGCCGGAACGACCGCGCAGCTGGTTGTCGATACGGCGCGACTCGTGCCGCTCGGTACCGAGGACGTAGAGGCCGCCGAGGTCCTTGACCTCTTCGAACTCGGCCTTGACGGCCTCCTCGGCCTTCTCCAGGGCATCGGGCAGAGCCGCGGCCCACTCCTCGATGTGCTCCTCGGGGTCGAGGCCACGCTGGCGCAGCTCCGCCTCCGCGAGGTCGTCGGGGTTGCCGCCGAGCTTGATGTCCGTACCACGACCGGCCATGTTGGTGGCCACGGTCACGGCGCCCTTGCGGCCGGCCTGGGCGACGATCGTCGCCTCCCGGTCGTGCTGCTTGGCGTTGAGCACCTCGTGCTGGACGCCGCGCTTGCTCAGCTGCTGGGACAGGTACTCGGACTTCTCGACCGACGTCGTACCGACGAGGATCGGCTGGCCCTTCTCGTGCTTCTCGACGATGTCGTCGACGACCGCCTCGAACTTCGCGACCTCGGTGCGGTAGATCAGGTCGGACTGGTCCTTGCGGACCATCGGCCGGTTGGTCGGGATCGGGACGACGCCGAGCTTGTAGATCTGGTGGAACTCGGCGGCCTCGGTCATGGCCGTACCGGTCATGCCGCAGAGGCCGGGCCCTTCCTTGCCGTTGTGGTCGTGGCGCTTGTAGAGGCGGAAGAAGTTCTGCAGGGTGATCGTGGCGAGCGTCTGGTTCTCGTCCTTGATGTCCACCCCTTCCTTCGCCTCGATCGCCTGGTGCATGCCCTCGTTGTAGCGGCGGCCGGCGAGGATACGGCCGGTGTGCTCGTCGACGATCATGACTTCGCCGTCCATGACGACGTAGTCCTTGTCCTTCTTGAAGAGCTCCTTGGCCTTGATGGCGTTGTTCAGGTAGCCCACGAGCGGGGTGTTCACCGACTCGTAGAGGTTGTCGATGCCCAGCCAGTCCTCGACCTTGGCGACGCCGGACTCGTGAATGGCGACCGTGCGCTTCTTCTCGTCGACCTCGTAGTCGCCGGTCTCCTCGATGCCCTTGAGCTGGTTGCCGGGCTCGCCCTTCTTCAGGCGCGTGACCAGCTTCGCGAAGTCGCCGTACCACTTGGTGGCCTGGTCGGCCGGGCCGGAGATGATCAGCGGCGTACGGGCCTCGTCGACGAGGATGGAGTCGACCTCGTCGACGATCGCGAAGTTGTGGCCGCGCTGGACGAGCTCGTCCTGGGACCACGCCATGTTGTCGCGGAGGTAGTCGAAGCCGAACTCGTTGTTCGTGCCGTACGTGATGTCGCAGCTGTACTGCTCGCGGCGCTGGGCCGGCGTCATGTTGGCGAGGATGCAGCCGACGCTCAGGCCCAGGAACTTGTGGACGCGGCCCATCATCTCGGAGTCGCGCTCGGCAAGGTAGTCGTTGACCGTGATCAGGTGGACGCCCTTGCCGGACAGCGCGTTCAGATACGCGGGCAGCGTGCCGACGAGGGTCTTGCCCTCACCGGTCTTCATCTCGGCGACATAGCCGAGGTGGAGGGCGGCACCGCCCATGATCTGCACGTCGTAGGGGCGCTGGCCCAGGGCACGCTTGGCACCCTCGCGCACGGTGGCGAACGCCTCGGGGAGCAGGTCGTCGAGGGTCTCGCCATCGGCGTACCGCTGCTTGTACTCATCGGTGAGGGCGCGCAGCTCGGCGTCGGAGAGGTCGACGAAGTCCTCTTCGATGGAGTTGACCTGGTCCGCGATGCGGTGCAGCTTGCGCAGGATTTTGCCTTCGCCTGCACGCATGAGCTTCGAGAGGACGGACACGGGGGTTTGTCTCCTTGCCGGTCGGGCCTGGGACGGTCGGGTTTCAAATGACAGTTTCAAATCACAGCCTGAGCAACGGCCATCGTAAGCGAGGACCCCGCCGTGCCGGGAGGTCTGGTAGTGACAGCCCACCAGGACAACGGGCGGGCGTTGAGGATGGTGCCGCGTTCCGTCCACGAAATGCACGAATTGTGATCACCTCCTCACGCACCGCGCCCCTGCGCCGTCCACAGAACAGCCGCAAATGCGATGGCGTCCTTCGGTTCCGCCGAGCAGAATCGCCCGATGGAACCCGTCACCCTGACCACCGAGCGCCTGCTGCTGCGCACCGTGGACCGGCACGACACCGACACGGTGTACGCCGCCGCGCAGGACCCGGACATCCAGCGCTGGACCACGATCCCCTCGCCGTACCTGCGGGAGCACGCGGAGGGTTTCGTCGAGCAGGCCGTTCCCGAGGGCTGGGCCAACTCCTCCATGTTCACCTTCGGCCTCTTCCTCCCCTCCGGGGAGCTGGTGGGCATGCTCGGCATCACCATGCGGTCCCTCGGCACCGGCGAGATCGGCTACTGGGCCGCCAGGGAGCACCGTCGCAACGGCTACATCGGCGAGGCCACCCGCGCCGCCGCCCACTGGTCCTTCACCGCCCTCGCCCTCGACCGCCTCGAATGGCGCGCCGAGGTCGGCAACACCGCCTCCCGAGCCGTGGCCGAACACACCGGCTTCACCATTGAGGGCACCCTGCGAGCCGCCCTCAACAACAACGGAGTCCGCCGCGACTGCTGGCTGGGCTCGCTGCTCCCCTCGGACCTGGGCCTGCCGTCGCCGGCGCCGTACTTGCCTGCAACGCCGTAACCGCCGTCCGCACGCAGCTGCGGGCACCTGGCACGCGAGGCCCGCCCCATGCGCGTTCCCCCAGCTCAACCCGACCTGTCAGCACCCTCCCCTACGCTGCGAACCATGACAGCCCTCCCGCGCCCCACCACCGAACTCACCGCAGACGAGGCCCGCCGAATCGCTCTACGGGCCCAGGGCTTCCTCGGCGCCCCGGACCGCAAGGCCGGCGTCCGCGGCGTGCTCCGACACCTCGGCGCGGTCCAGCTCGACACCATCTCGGTCCTCGCCCGCTCCCACGAACTCATCCCGTACGCCCGCCTCGGCGCCGTCGGCCGCGACACGGTCGACCAGGCGTACTGGACGACCGCCCCCACCGGCGCGCCTTCGGCCGGACCCCACGCCTTCGAGTACTGGTCCCACGCCGCCTGTGTCCTCCCCATCGAGGAGTGGCCCCACTTCGCCTTCCGCCGCCGCGCCTACCGAGCCCGCCCGCACTGGAACCACCAACTTCCGGACGGCGCCTACGACCGCGTCATCAAACAGCTCCGCACCGAGGGCCCCCTCACCGCCACGGAGCTGGGCGGCGCGAAGCGCACCAGCGAGTGGTGGGACTGGTCCGGCGAGAAGGTCGCCGTCGAACGCGCGCTGATGTACGGCGAGGTGGTGTGCGTGGATCGCCGCGGCTGGAAGCGGGTGTACGACCTGGCCGAGCGCGCCGTCCCGGCCGCCCTGCTCCACGACGAGCTGGACGACACGGAGTGCGTGCGCCGCCTGGTCCGCCTGGCCGGCGAGGCCCTGGGCGTCGGCACCCGCGCGGACATCGCCGACTACCACCGCCTCAAGGGCGAGCAGTTCGACGCGGTGGTCGCCGACTCGGGCCTGGTCCCGGTGACCGTGGAGGGCTGGGCGAAGCCCGCCTGGGCCGACCCGGCGGCCCTCGCCACACCCCCGCGCGGCCGCCACCGCACCACGCTCCTGTCCCCCTTCGACTCCCTGGTCTGGGAACGGGCCCGTACGGAACGCATCTTCGGCTTCACCCACCGCCTGGAGGCCTACGTCCCCAAGCAGAAACGTGTCCACGGCTACTTCGCGATGCCGGTCCTGTCCGGCGGCCATCTCGTCGGCCGCGTCGACCCCGCCCGCGACGGCCGCACCCTGGTCGCCAAGCAGGTCACCCTCGACGGCCCCAAGGCGGTCCCGGCAGCGGCCCAGGCCCTGCTGGAGGCGGCTACCTGGGTGGACTGCACCGACATACGCGTGGAACGCGTGGACGCCCCGGAGCTGCGCGAGCCCTTGATCCGCGCCCTGCGGTCCTAGCGGATCTCGAGAATCTTCTCCCGCATCGCGTACACCACGGCCTCCATCCTGGAGTGCAGCTGAAGCTTCTCCAGGATGTTGCGGACGTGGTTCTTCACGGTGTTCTCGGAAATGAACAGCTCCTTGGCGATGTCCCGGTTGTTCATCCCGGTCGCCACGAGCTTCAGCACTTCCAGTTCCCGGTCCGTCAGCCGCGGCGCCGGAACGAGGCGCCGCTCGTCGGTCCGCTGAATCATGGACTTGAACTCGGTGAGCAGTTTCGACGCCATCGAGGGGCTGATCTGCGACTGTCCGTCGGCGACCGCCCGAATGGCCGTGGCCACCTCGTCCGTGGAGATCTCCTTGAGGAGATAACCGGTCGCGCCCGCCTTGATCGCGTCGTAGAGGTCGGCTTCCTCGTCGCTGATCGTCAGCATGATGATCTTCGCGCTGGGGGCCACCTCCTTGATGGAGGTACACGCCTCGATGCCGCCGCGCTTGGGCATCCGTACGTCCATCAGCACGATGTCCGGCAGCAGGTCGGCGGCCTTGTCGACCGCCTCCGCCCCGTCACCGGCCTCGCCGACGACCTGGATGTCCTCCTCGGCGGCGAGCACGATCTCCAGACCGCGGCGGAAAAGCGCGTGGTCGTCCACCACGAGGACCCGGATCGGCTCCTTCCGCGGGGAGCCCGCGGCGGGGTCCATGCCGACGCAGCCTTCGTCGGCATCCTCGTCACGCATCGGTCCAAAACTGCTGTCCGCCATCGTTCCTCCCCCTGAAGGCCGTGGCCTGTGTTTCTGTGCCATCGCCAACCCAAGGCAACGGCCCGCCGGTTGGGGCCGGTCCGGCCATGATTCCATGCCCGGCCCACCGTGCGGTGACAGAGCGGGCCGCGAGAGGTCGCACACCGGTGCCCCTGGGGGCGCACACGCGCTCCAGGGGCACCGGTGCGGCTGTCATCCGGCGTGGGTCAGCCGCCGAGCGCGCCGCCCGCGGCGTCCGTCTGCGCCTGGGCGACCATCGGGTCCGTGTTGAGGTGGATGACGCCGTAGTCGTAGGCGTGCCGTCGGTAGACGACGCTGGGTTCCTTGGTCTCTGAGTCGACGAACAGGTAGAAGTCGTGCCCGACCAGTTCCATCTCGTAGAGCGCCTGGTCGAGGGTCATCGGGGAGGCTACGTGGGTCTTCTCGCGGACGATGAGGGGGCCTTCGCCCATCACTTCCAGCGAGCCGATCCTCTTGGTGGGCACGCCGCCCGGCTTCTCCTCGGCGGCGACGTATCCGTTGCCGTTGAGCGTCGCCGCGCCCGGAACGTGGTCGGCGACCTCCGCGGCCGTGAGCCTGCGCGCGCCTCGGCGCGTGTAACGCTTGTCGTGCTGCTTGCGCAGCCGGGCCTCAAGCTTGTCCGCCGCCAGGTCGAGCGCCGCATACGGATCGCTTGCCGCTGCCTCCGCCCGGATCACCGGTCCGCGCGAGTGGAGCGTGATCTCCACCCGGTCACTGCGGTCGGCCTGTCGGGGGTTGGGCTCCTTGGACACCTCGACGTCGAGGCTGATCACCTTGCCGTCGAGCTTCTGGATCTTCTCCAGCTTCAGCTTCTCGGCCACGTGCTTGCGGAACCGCTCGGGCACCTCGGTCTTGCGGCCCTTGACGACGATGTCCACGCAGAACTCCGTTCCCGGATCGCTCCGCTCCACTGGCGGAGCATCTCCCTTGTGCACCAGGTTCCGGTGGCTCCCGGAACCGCGGACTCGGTGACTTCCACCTCCTCCTCCCCCGAGGACAAGATCTCCACCCCACCGGCGGGGGTGATTCGGAAAATTCGCGGTACGGCAGCGGCACGGCATTCGGATATGTCGTGAACGGCCGGGGCCATTCCCTCACAACCGAACATATCTCGCCCGGACGGATGTCGTCACCCTCTACTGAGCCGTACCTCCGTTCAGGTGAATTGCCCCTCTCATAACCTGCAACGATGCAAGATCTCTGTCAGTTCCGGTTTATTTGGAAAGAGTCGGGCGGCGCCGCGACCACCGCCGCGCGGATCCCGTCTCCGCGCCGGCCCGGGCCCGTCATTCCCGTAACGGCCGGGGTTCCCACCGCCTCTTTCGCCATTCGCCCCGCGTCGAACTCCCCGGACGCCGCCGCCCACCCGGCCCGGGCCGCCCGTACCGCGCGGGCCGCCTCCGCGAGCGAGGCACCGGTCGTCATCAGGTCGTCCACCAGCACCACCGGGCCTCCGCCCAGTAGCCGGGCGCTACCGGCGGGCACCTCCAGGGCGCCCGCGAGGTTGGCCAGCCGCTGCCGGGAGTCCAGCCCCGCCTGGTCGGCCACGGCACGCCGCTGCCGCAGCACTCCGACCACCCGGGCCGACGTCCCGGTCCGCCGCAGCTCTCCGGCGGCCGCGAGCGCGATCCGCCGCGCCGGGTCGTGCCCCCGCGCCCGCACCGCCCGCCGCGCCGACGGCACCGGAACGAGCAGCACGGGCCACTCGCCACCACCCGCCCGTACGGCCCCCGCCAAGGCTGTGCCGAGCGGTCCGGCGAGCGCCAGAGCGCCCCGTTCCTTGTGCGCGAGCAGCACGGCCCGTACCGCGTCCTCGTACGGAGCCGCCGCGTGCACCACGGGCAGTGCCGACGGCTCCGGCACCGGTCGCACCCGGCTCGGCGCGGTCCCGGTCAGGGCCGCGCGGCACTCCGGGCAGAGCACCGCGCGAGGCCTCCCGCAGCCTCCGCACTCGGCCGGCAGCACCAGATCCGTGAGGTCCTGCCACCACCCCCGCATGCCCACCACTGTGCCAACGCCTGAGCCGCCCTGCCACCCCTGTGGACAACCGCCTGTGGACAACTCATGGAAAGCACACCAGCCCTGTCACCCACACGGGCGACGGAGGCCATGAGGGCGGGGCTGAACACCCCGCAACGCCCCGGAGCAGCACCCGGGGAGCAGCGCCGGGGCGCACCCCGGCGCACACGTCCTCACCCCGGATAGACCGGAGCCGTCCCCTCCTCGACCACCGTCTGCCACTGCTGCCCCGGAGACAGCCGGACGATCCCGTCCGCGGATTGAGCGACCAGCGGCTGGCTCTCGTCCTCGGACGCGGCGATCTCCTCGACGCCGGTGAGCGCGGAGGGCCCGGGCCCGGGCGTCGGGGAACCGTCGACCCGGACGTACCGCGTCTGCTGCACGCCCTTGGGCTCGCGCCCCACCACCACGAGTTGGCTGTCGCCGGCCCAGGACATGGCGGTGATGTCCTCCGAGGCCGGTGTCACGGACCGCAGCTCGATAATGGAGACGGTGGTGCCCTCCGCGTCGGCCTCGCGTTCGATACGCCCGATGGAGAGCGCGCGCTTACCGTCGTTCTCCAGGATCAGCGCCACCCGCACACCGTCGGCGGCCACCCGCACCGCCTCGATGCGCCCGCTCAGGCCGGGCGTCCTGACCTCCAGCGGCTCGCCCATGCCGTCCTCCAGCACCAGCAGCCGGGGCTTCTCGGGATCGCGGTCGGCCACCCACAGGTCGCCCCGCCCATCCCAACTGGGCGTCGTCAGCCGGTCCTTCGCGGTGGCGCCCGCGCTGTGCAGCACGGGATCCCCGAGCGCGCCGCCCGCCGTCAGCGGCGCCACATACAGCTCGCTCCCGTCGAGGGACACACCGGCGGCCCGCTCCTCACCGCGCGACACGGCGGCGGCCCGCAGCTGCTTCTCACCCTCGCCGAGCACCCCGGGAACAACCGTCGGCGTGGTCACCGCGTCCCGCTCGGACAGCCGTACGAGCTTGTGGTCGCCGTCGATGAAGTACTCGTAGTCCGCGCTCTTCCCGGGGCCGTGCAAGGCGACGATGTCGGCCTCGCCGTCGGCGACCACGCACAGCTGCGCGCCGGTCGACCCCTGCAACTCCACCTCGCCCACACCTGTGGGCATGTAGTCCTGGAGCGTGAAGAGGAGTTGGGCGGCCATCTCGCGGCACTTGCTGTCCGAGACTCGATCGGCCTTCGCGTTGAGCGGCACGACCAGCCTGTTCCGGTCATCGGGCGTCAGCGCGTCGGTGCCCTTACGCAGCGCGGTACCGGAGGGGAAGCTCGTCCTCGCGACCGGGTCGAGCCACCGGGTGGGGCCCTTGAGCAGGTCCCGGACCACCTGGGTCACCGGGTCGACCTGGCTGCGCACATACACCGGGTCGGCGACCGTCCCCGGCTCCCCGGACTGCGCGGCGGAGGTGAAGTAGTACTTGTTGATGGACTTGTAGTTCCGCTCGAAGTCCGACTTGCCGAGCACCACGCCCGGCGGCAGCTGGTCGATGCGCCACTGCTTCGTGTCCTTCACGCGCGTGAGGTGCACGGTCCTGCGGTACTCGCCGCTGCTGGGCGCGTACGCGTGCTGCCCGTCCACCAGGGCCACCTTCTCGCCGGACAGCTCGTAGCGGTACTCGTCGGCTTCCGGCCCGTTCCCCGTGACCGGGGTGTATGGGGTGGGTGCCTCGGCGAGGACCGTGGTGGACTCGCCCGGCTCCCACTCCTTCAGCGCGTTGCCGGTCAGGTATTTGCGTGCCGTCTCGTAGTCCAGATCGTCGCTGGTCAGGGCCTCAAGGAAGCCCTGCACGATGTCCCGCGGCTCGGCGTCCTCCGCGGGCGGCAGCGCGAAGACCCGCACCTGCGAGTCCTGCCTCGGGGTGGACTCGACATCCCGCATGTCGCCGCCGTCCGGCATCGAGGCACACCCCGCCAGCAGCACGGCACCGATGCCGACCCACCCGATACGCGCCGTCGCCCGCACCGGACGCCCCCGGCCGCGTTTCCCGCCGTCAGCGCCCACGGAATGCCTCCCCCTGCTCATGCCGCCGCTCGGCGTCGCTCTCGGACGGCCGCTCCTCGGCCCGCTCCGCACCGTCATCGGACCGCCGCGCGGCAGGCGGTGCCGCGGCCGGAGCGGCCGGCGGCACCGTGGGCCGGGGCACCACGCGCGCGCCGCTGCCGGGCAGCGCCGTCGGGTCGGCCGTGGGAACCTTCCCGGCGCCCGGGCGTGGCCCTATGGCCGCCCTCGCGGCACCGTGTTCACCAGCCTGGACCGGCACCGTGGCGAGCTTGCCGCCGCCAGCGAGCGGGAGCCCTGCGTCATTGAGGCCACGATTTCGCCGGGAGTCCTTCGGTTCCAGCGGTATGGGGGACCCGCGCAGCGGCTCGTCCGCCGTCCTCGGCAGGGTGAGCCGGAACTGCGAACCACCGCCCGGCTCGCCCCACGCCTGCAGCCAGCCACCGTGCAACCGGGCGTCCTCCAGGGCGATGGACAGCCCCAGCCCCGTACCGCCGGTTGTACGCGCGCGTGCCGGGTCGGCCCGCCAGAAACGGCTGAACACCCGCGTCGCCTCGCCCGGCTTGAGCCCCACGCCGTAGTCGCGCACCGCGACCGCCACCGCCCCGCCCGCCGCGGCGAGCTTGACCACGACGTCCTTGCCCTCGCCGTGCTCCACGGCGTTGACCACGAGATTGCGCAGCACCCGCTCCACCCGCCGGGCATCGGCCTCGGCGACGACGGGCTGCTGGTCCCCCAGGACCCGTACCCGCGTCCCCTTGCGCTCGGCGAGCGGCTCGGCCCCGCTGACGACCTTCCGCACGACCGCACGCAGATCTATCGGCTCGGCCTCCAGCGCCGCCGCGCCCGCGTCGAACCGGCTGATCTCCAGCAGGTCCGCGAGCAGCGACTCGAACCGGTCCAGCTGGTCGGCGAGCAACTCCGCCGACCGCGCGGTCACCGGATCGAAGTCCACGCGCGCGTCATGGATGACATCCGCCGCCATCCGTACGGTCGTCAGCGGCGTACGCAGCTCGTGCGACACGTCGGACACGAACCGCCGCTGCATCCGCGACAGATCCTCCAGCTGCTGGATCTTCAGCTGCAGGTTCTGCGCCATCTTGTTGAAGGCCTCGCCGAGCCGCGCGATGTCGTCCTCGCCACTGACCTTCATACGTTCCTGCAGGCGCCCGGCGGACAGCCGCTCGGCGATCCCCGCCGCCATCCGCACCGGCGTGACCACCTGCCGCACCACGAGCCAGGCGATGGCCCCGAGCAGCACCACGACGAACAGCCCGGCCGTCGCCAGCGTCCCCTTGACCAGGCTGAGGGACTTCTCCTCCTGGGTGAGCGGGAAGAGGTAGTACAGCTGGTACGGCGTGCCGTTCGGATCGTTGACCTGCTTGCCGATGATCAGCGCCGGCTGCGACTCCTGACCGTCGGTGTACGAGATCCGCGTATAGCTCCGCACGGCGCCCGTACCGTCGTCGACCCGATCGCGCAGCGCCACCGGCACGCTGAGGTCCCAGGCCACGTCCCCGGAGGCACGCGGTCCGAGCCCGCCGGTCTCGCCGTCGGCGGAGGCGGGGCTGAGCGTCACGACATCGAACGCGCCCTGACCGCCGCTGGAGAGCGAGCTCACCAGGTTGGTCATCCACTCGACGACGTTCTGCACCCGGTCGCCGTCCACGTCCGCCCTGTCGCTCCCGGCCGTGCTCGGCTCGCTGTCGGCCCTCTGCTCGGCGACCGTGAACCCACCGGTGGCCTGGCTCTGCGAGGCCTTGACCTTCGCGTCCAGCAGCCCGTTGCGGACCTGCCCGATGACGACGAAACCCAGCAACAGCACGACGCTGAGCGACATCAGCAGGGTCGTCACGACGATCCTGAGCTGGATGTTGCGCCGCCACAGCCGCATCACGGGCAGCAGCGGACGGCGCACCCAGCGCATGAACAGCCTCAGAACGGGGCTGCCCTGGACGCCGCCCTGGAGCAACCCGCCCTCCAGGAGACGCCCCCAGCGGGAACCCGACGTCTTCCGGCCGACAGGCCGCCCCGCGCGGGTCCCCGGCTGGCCGGGCGCCGAAGCGGCACTGTCACCGGACATGTCAGCTGGGTCCTGCCTTGTATCCGACGCCACGGACGGTAACCACGATCTCCGGCCGCTCCGGGTCCTTCTCGACCTTGGAGCGCAGCCGCTGCACATGCACGTTCACCAGACGGGTGTCCGCCGCGTGACGGTACCCCCAGACCTGCTCCAGCAGGACCTCCCGGGTGAACACCTGCCACGGCTTCCGCGCCAGCGCGACCAGCAGGTCGAACTCCAGCGGCGTCAGCGCGATCGACTGCCCCTCCCGCTTCACGGAGTGACCGGCCACATCGATGACCAGGTCACCTATGGCGAGCTGCTCGGGCGCCGGCTCCTCCGACCTCCGCAGCCGCGCCCGGATCCGGGCCACCAGCTCCTTCGGCTTGAACGGCTTCACGATGTAGTCGTCCGCGCCCGACTCCAGGCCCACCACCACATCCACGGTGTCGCTCTTGGCCGTGAGCATCACGATCGGCACCCCGGACTCCGCCCTGATCAGGCGGCACACCTCGATACCGTCCCGCCCCGGCAGCATCAGATCCAGCAGCACCAGATCGGGTTTGGCCTCCCGGAAAGCGGCCAGCGCCTTGTCACCGTCGGCTACGAAAGACGGCTCAAAACCTTCACCACGCAACACAATGCCGAGCATCTCGGCCAGTGCGGTGTCGTCGTCGACGACAAGGACTCGTCCCTTCATGAATGCCATCATCCCATTAACTAAATCGTTACCTGGCGTGACCTGTCACACAGCTCTGCGAGCGCGTCAGCGGTCACCGGAGAAACAGCTCCCTCCTCGGTGACGATCGCCGTCACCAACTCGGGCGGCGTCACATCGAACGCCGGGTTGTACGCCTGGGTCCCCAGGGGTGCCACCACGATCCCGCCTCCCGCCTCCACTCCCGCCACCGGCACCTGCGGTGCCATGATCTCTGTCACCTCATGACCTGCGCGCTGTTCCACCTCGATGGACGCCCCGTCCGCGGTCTCCGCGTCCACCGTCGTCACCGGCGCCACCACGATGAACGGCACATGGTGATACCGGGCGAGCACCGCGAGCGGGTAGGTCCCCACCTTGTTCGCCACCGAACCGTCGGCGGCGATCCGGTCGGCCCCCACCAGCACCGCGTCCACCTCCCCCGCCGCGAACAGCGAGCCCGCGGCATTGTCCGTGAGCAAGGTGTACGCCATTCCGCTGCGCGCCGCCTCATACGCCGTCAGCCGGGACCCCTGCAGCAACGGCCGCGTCTCGTCCACCCACAGCCGGCGCAGCCGCCCCGACCGGTGCGCCGCGAGCGCCACCGCGAACGCCGTGCCCTCACCACCCGACACCAGCGAACCGGTGTTGCAGTGCGTGAGCACCCGGTGCCCGCCGCCCGGCAGCAACTCGTCGAGCAGCGCCAGCCCGTGCGCGGCCATGCGGGAGCTGGCCTCGGCGTCCTCCCGGTGCAGCGCCCGCGCCGCGGCGAGCGCCGCGTCGGCGGCCCGCTTCTGATCGCCCGTCCGACCGAACTCGGCCCGGTGGGCGGCCCGCGCCCGGCGCACACCCACAGCGAGGTTCACCGCGGTGGGCCGGGCACCTTCGAGCGCCTCGGCGGCATCCTCCACGTCGAAGCCCCGCGCGGCGGCGAGCGCGACGCCGTACGCCCCGGCGATGCCCAGCAGCGGCGCCCCGCGCACGGCGAGCGAACGGATCGCCTCCACCAGCGCGGGCGCGTCCGTGCAGACCCGCTCGACCTCCTCGGCGGGCAGCCTCGTCTGGTCGAGGAGGACCAGGACCGGGCCTTCAGGCGGCTCGTCCCAACGGATCGCGGGTATCCCGGTCGGCCGGATGTCGTCGCCGGATCGCGCGTACTGATCAGCCATGCGGTCAGTCTGCCCCGTACCCGGCGGACAATTGAAGGTGCGCAGCCCATACGGCCCCCGGTCACTTCCCGGACACCGCGTGGCACGATGGGCGCCAAGCTGCCGCCGCGACCGCGGACGGGCACCGTGAAGGAGCGACGATGAAGGACACTCCGGGCTGGGCCTCGCCCGGATCCGCCCCCTCGGGCGGCCAGGAGCCGGACCAGCAGGGCTCCGCGCAACCGGCGGACCAGAACGGCGCGGACCAGGCACAGCCGCCGTCCAAGTGGACCAAGGACCAGCCGCCGCCCGCCCAGTGGACCGCTCCGAGCCCTCAGGGCCCCGGTCAGGCCCCGCCACCACCTCCGCCCGGCCCCGGCTGGGGCGGCCACCTCGGAGCCCCGCAACCCGGCCCCGGCGGCTACGGTCCGCCCGGCGGTCACCCCGGCTACGGCGCCCCCGGCTGGGGCGCTCCCGGCCCGGGCTGGGGCGGCCCCCCGCCCGCTGCCAAGCCCGGTGTGATCCCGCTGCGCCCCCTCGGCATCGGCGAGATCCTCGACGGCGCGGTCTCCACCATGCGCGCCCACTGGCGCACGGTCCTCGGCATCTCCCTGACCGTCGCGGTCGTCACCCAGATCGCGGTCATCCTGCTCCAGGGCCTCATCCTCAACGACACCGCCAACTCGGACGCCCTCAACGACCCGACCTCCACCCCCGGCGAGCTGGGCAGCGCCCTGGGCGAGACCCTGCTGAGCACCTCCGTCATCCTGGTGATCTCCCTGCTGGGCACCGTCATCGCGACGGCCCTGCTCACGACCGTGACCAGCCGCGCCGTCCTCGGCAAATCGGTGACCACCGCCGAGGCCTGGCGGGACGCCCGCCCACAGCTCCTCAGGCTGGGCGGCCTCACCCTCCTGCTGCTCCTGATCGCCGGCCTGATCATGACCGTGGGCGTCACCCCCGGCATCCTCGTCGCCGCCGGCGGCTCGACTGGTGCGGGCGTACTCCTCGCCCTCGTCGGCGGACTCGGCGCCTTCGTCCTCACCGTGTGGCTGATGATCCGCTTCTCCCTCGCCTCGCCCGCGCTGATGCTCGAGAAGCAGGGCGTCAGCAAGTCGATGAGCCGCTCCGGGAAGCTGGTGAGCGGCTCCTGGTGGCGGGTCCTCGGCATCCAACTGCTCGCCGCGATCATCGCCTACGTCGTCGCGTCGATCATCGTGATCCCCTTCTCCATCGTGGCCGCGCTCGCGGACGGGGACGGCGTCTCCGGCTTCCTCGGCACCGGCACCGAACTCGGCTGGACGTACCTCGTCATCAGCGGCGTCGGCGCGGTGATCGGCTCCACGATCACCTTCCCGATCAGCGCCGGCGTCACCGTGCTCCTCTACATCGACCAGCGCATCCGCCGCGAGGCCCTCGACCTCGACCTGGCCCGCGCCGCCGGCGTCCAGGGCTACGGCGGCGACGCCCCCGGCACCACTCCGGGGAGCTGATGCGGTGAGCCTGTCGGGGGGAGGGCTGGCAGCCATACGGATGTCGTGGCGCTCGGCGGACGAACCACCCATCACCCTCCCGCGCGACCCCGCGCGGGAGGCGGCCCGCCGCGAGCTGTCCAAGGGCATGTACCACGAGAACGACCCCAGCTGGTACGAGCGCGCCATGGACGCTTTCTGGGATTGGCTCGACAGATTGTTCGGCGCCGCCTCCAACGCCACCCCGGGCGGCGCACTGGGCCTCGCTGTCCTCGTCCTGGCCGTACTGGCCCTCCTCGGAGCGCTGTGGTGGCGCCTCGGCACACCGCACCGCACCCCCACCTCCTCCGCCGTGCTCTTCGACGACCGCCCCCGCAGCGCCGCCGAACACCGCGCGGCAGCCGAGGCACAGGCCACCCAGGGCCACTGGAACCAGGCCGTCCAGGAACGCATGCGCGCCGTCGTCCGCTCCCTGGAGGAACGCGCCCTGCTCGACGCACGCCCCGGCCGCACCGCCGACGAGGCCGCCGCCGAAGCCGGCCGCGCACTACCCGCCCACGCGGACCGACTGCACGCCGCCGCCCGGGACTTCGACGACGTCACATACGGCGGCCGATCCGCAGCCGAAGGAACGTACCGCCGGCTCGCCGACCTCGACGCCGACCTGGAGCGCACCAGGCCCACACTGGCGAGCAACACCGCCAGCACCGCGAGCACGGCCCGGAGCACGGCCCGGAGCACAGGCCGGGGAGCCGCCGAATGACCACCGAGGCCACGCTCCCGTCCACCTCGGCCTCGCCCACCGCCCGCAAGGTGTGGACCCGCGCGCGCGGTGTCGTGCTCGCCGCGCTGATCCTCCTGGCGGCGGGCGTCGTGATCGCCGCGATCCAGTCCGGCGCCGAACACGGCCGCCTGGACCCGCGCTCCGCCGACACCAACGGCAGCCGCGCCGTCACCGAACTCCTCGCCGACCGGAGCGTCTCCACCCGCCTGGTCACCACTCTCGACGAGGCGAGCACCGCGACCGGCCCCGACACCACCCTCCTGATCGCCGTACCGGACCTGCTGACCGAATCCCAGCAAGGCCGCCTCCACGCGGCGACCGAGGCCTCCGGCGGCCGTACGGTCCTCGTCGCCCCCGGCGCCCCGTCCGTGAGCACCCTCGCCCCCGGGGTCACCGACGACCCCGCCCCCAGCTTCGACTCCACGCTCGCACCCCGCTGCGACCTGCCCGCCGCCCGCCGCGCGGGCAACGCCGACACCGGAGGGGCCCGCTACCACGTCACCGCCCGCGCGGCCGACCTCTGCTACCCCGACAGCGGCCTGCCCACCCTGGTGCGCGTCCCGGCACCGGAGGGAGACGGCGACACCGTCGTACTCGGCGCCCCCGACATCCTCTACAACAGCAGCCTCGACGAGCAGGGCAACGCCTCCCTCGCCCTCCAACTCCTCGGCTCGCGCCCCCATGTGGTCTGGTACCTCCCCTCGCTCTCCGACGACTCGGCAGCCGACGCCGGCAGCCGCAACTTCATCGACCTACTCCCCTCGGGCTGGCTCTGGGGCACCCTGCAACTCTTCTTCGCCGGCTTCCTGGTCATCTTCTGGCGGGCACGCCGACTGGGCCCCCTGGTGCCCGAGAATCTCCCCGTCGCGATCCGCGCCTCCGAAACCGTCGAAGGCCGGGCCCGCCTCTACCGCAAGGCCAACGCCCGCGACCGCGCGGCCGCCGCTCTTCGCTCCACCACCCGCACGCGTCTCGCCCCCCTCGTAGGTGTCCCCGTCTCCCGGGCGCACACGCCCGAGGCCCTGCTCCCCGCCCTGTCCGCCCACCTCCACGGCGACGGACAGCCCCTGCACGCCCTCCTCTTCGGCCCGCCGCCCAGCGACGACACGGCCCTCATCGCCCTCACCGACCGACTCGACGCCCTCGAAAGAGAGGTACGCCGTTCATGATGGACCCGACCACTGACAACGCCGGGACCACGGGGAATCCGGACACCGCCAGGGCCTCCCTGGAAGCCCTGCGCGCCGAGATCGCCAAAGCCGTGGTCGGCCAGGACCCCGCCGTGACCGGCCTCGTCGTCGCCCTCCTCTGCCGCGGACACGTCCTACTGGAAGGAGTCCCTGGGGTGGCCAAAACGTTGCTCGTCCGCACTCTCGCGTCCGCACTCGAACTGGACACCAAGCGAGTCCAGTTCACCCCGGACCTCATGCCGAGCGACGTCACCGGCTCCCTCGTCTACGACACCCGCAGCGCCGAGTTCTCCTTCCAGCCCGGCCCGGTCTTCACCAACCTGCTCCTCGCCGACGAGATCAATCGCACCCCGCCGAAAACCCAGTCCTCCCTGCTGGAAGCCATGGAGGAACGCCAGGTCACGGTCGACGGCACCCCGCGCCCACTCCCGGACCCCTTCCTGGTCGCCGCCACCCAGAACCCGGTCGAGTACGAGGGCACCTACCCCCTCCCCGAGGCCCAACTGGACCGCTTCCTCCTCAAACTGACCGTCCCACTCCCGTCCCGCCAGGACGAGATCAGCGTCCTCACCCGCCACGCCGAGGGCTTCAACCCGCGCGACCTGCGCGCCGCCGGCGTACGCCCCGTGGCGAACGCGGCCGACCTCGAAGCCGCCCGCGCCGCCGTGGCCAAGACGACGATCTCCCCCGAGATCACCGCCTACGTGGTGGACCTCTGCCGCGCCACCCGCGAATCCCCGTCCCTCACCCTCGGCGTCTCCCCCCGAGGCTCCACAGCCCTCCTCGCGGCCTCCCGCGCCTGGGCCTGGCTGACGGGCCGCGACTACGTCACCCCCGACGACGTCAAGGCACTCGCGCTGCCGACCCTCCGCCACCGCGTCCAGCTCCGCCCGGAGGCCGAGATGGAAGGCGTGACGGCTGACTCGGTCATCAACGCGATCCTCGCCCACGTCCCCGTCCCTCGCTGATGGCCCCCACCGGACGCGCCGCCCTCCTCGCGGCCCTCGGCACCCTCCCCCTAGGCATCTGGGAACCCAGCTGGACAGGCATCCTCGCCGTGAACGCCCCCCTGGCCCTGGCGTGCGCCTGCGACTACGCCCTCGCTGCCCCCGTGCGCCGTCTGGGCCTCATTCGCTCCGGCGACGCCTCCGCACGCCTGGGCGAAACCGCAGACGTCACCCTCACAGTCACCAACCCGTCCAAGCACCCCCTGCGCGGCCACCTCCGCGACGCCTGGCCCCCCAGCAGCTGGCTCCCCGGCACCGAAGTGGCCGCCTCCCGCCACCGCCTCACGATCCCCCCGGGCGAACGCCGACGCGTCACCACCCGCCTGCGCCCCACCCGCCGCGGCGACCGCCAGGCGGACAAGGTCACGATCCGCTCGTACGGTCCCCTCGGTCTCTTCGCCCGCCAGGGCAGCCACAAGGCTCCCTGGACAGTACGCGTCCTCCCGCCGTTCACCAGCCGCAAGCACCTGCCCTCCAAGCTGGCCCGCCTGCGCGAACTCGACGGCCGCACCAGCCTCCTCACCCGAGGCGAGGGCACGGAGTTCGACAGCCTCCGCGAGTACATCCCCGGCGACGACACCCGCTCGATCGACTGGCGCGCCACAGCCCGCCAGTCCTCGGTGGCGGTACGCACCTGGCGCCCCGAACGCGACCGCCACATCCTCCTCGTCCTGGACACCGGCCGGACCTCCGCGGGCCGCGTGGGCGACGCCCCCCGCCTCGACTCCTCCATGGACGCGGCCCTCCTTCTGGCCGCCCTCGCATCCCGCGCCGGCGACCGCGTGGACCTCCTGGCCTACGACCGCCGCGTCCGAGCCCTCGTCCAGGGCCGCACAGCCGGCGATGTCCTCCCGTCCCTGGTCAACGCGATGGCCACCCTCGAACCCGAACTCATCGAAACGGACGCCCGAGGCCTGACGGCCACCGCACTCCGTACGGCCTCCCGTCGCGCCCTGATCGTCCTTCTCACCACTCTCGACGCGGCCCCCGTCGAACAGGGCCTCCTCCCGGTCCTGTCCCGCCTCACGCAACGCCATACGGTCCTGGTGGCCTCGGTGGCCGATCCCCATATCGCCCGCATGGCCAACTCTCGGGGCACCACGGAAGCCGTCTACGAGGCCGCAGCAGCCGCCCAGGCCCAAACAGACCGCCACCGCACCGCCGACCAACTCCGACGCCACGGCGTCACAGTCGTCGACGCGACCCCGGACAACCTGGCGCCAGCCCTTGCCGACGCCTATCTGGCACTGAAGGCGGCAGGGCGTCTCTAATTCTTCTCATTCAGATCAGAGAGGTGTGGTCCTGGAAAGGGAACACCTGAAACGCAAAATAGCCCCT
>NZ_JAEMUX010000008.1 GCF_016598475.1 Streptomyces adelaidensis | reverse complement strand
CCACCAAGACATGATCTTGGTGGGGTTAATAGTCAAGTTGAGATCGCCGGACTTCAGCATGCCGGAGAACTCGCTGACACCGGCGATCGCGACATCTATGTCACCGTTCAGCAGGGCAGTGGTCTGGTCCCCGCCGCCCTGGTACTCCACGTACTTGACCTTCTTCGGGTCCGCGCCGCCCTTGGCGGTCAGCAGACCGAAGGGGACCTGGTCGTCGGAGGCGGCGCCGACGGTGACCGAGTCCGGCTTCGTCTTCAGGGTCGCGAGCAGGGAGCCGACGTTCTTGTACGGCGAGTCGGGGGTGGTGACCAGCACGTAGTGCTCCGTCATCAGACGGGCCACCATGGTGACGTCCTTGTACCCGTACTTCGACGTGCCTCTGAGCTGGTTGGCCATCATCGACAGCGAGGTCACGGAGATCTGGTCGTCCGCCCGCTTGTGCCGTTCGACCATCTGCGCGAGCCAGACGGCTCCGCTCGCACCGGGACGGTTCTCGACCGGCAGCGGAACGTCGGCGATGTTCTCCTTCTTCAACGTCTCGACCACCGAACGGATCGTCATGTCGAAACCGCTGCCCGGGTCCGCTCCCGCCGTCATGTTGACGCTCCCCGAGGGGTAGTTCGACCCGTCGGCGTCCTTGTCATCGGTCGTGGCGCATCCCGTGGCGACAAACATCACCGCGGCAGCCATCACCGTACGCCGGGCAGGTTCCATGCGCTTGCTCCTAGTTGATTGGTCATGCCTCATGAAGGGCAGTTGTCGATGTGAGACCGGGGTCGACGGGCGCTGGGGAAAGACCGCGGGGGTCGGGATCCCGTGCGCTCCCTCACGGATGAGTGCCGCTGGGGCCGGTGCGTATCATCCGGCCTCGCCGTGACTGCCACCGCCCAAAGAGCCCGAGAGCAGCGTCACGTGTCAGGTCGTCGCCCTCGCTCGTCCGTGGCGATCGGCCGTCGTGGAACTCGCCGTACACGACGAGTCGGATCGCGTGCCGGTCTCGTCGTCCGGTACGGCCGGCCACCACTTGGCCGCACCGGGCAGCCGGTGCCGCCGCCGGCTCCCAAAGAGCCCGGCGGGCCGGCCGGGGTCGTGTTCGCGGGTCTCCGCGTACACGCAACTGTCGGCCACCACTGGGAACGTGGTAGTGCGCTTGCCGCGCGAGAAAGGGCTCGCCATGGTCAACATCTCGTGGGAGTGAGGAATCAATCGGCCACACACGGCGGCCAGTTTGCTTTCCACAACATGTCAGCGCGCGCCACGCCACGGAAAGCCTGAGACTTCAAGTTTCACACAAGCCACACTGGTGACACCCCACCTGGGGATTCCTTGACCGATCCAACACACGCGTTCGACCTTCAGGGCAAAGAACGTGGGCGTCGGGCGATCAGCCGAACGGCGACACCGTTCACCTGTCGTTCGCCGAACTTGCGCAGCTTCTCGGCCGTTTGATGACAATTCACGCCACAAAACCACGGCACACGTGTGCGATTCTCAAGCGCCCATCGGTGTACGGAGCCGGTGCTGAGAACGGAAAACCATGCACGACAAGACGTCGACAACCGCCCACCGCCGCACAACGCCCGGGCGGCGAAAGTTCCTTGGGCTCGCCGCAGCCGGTGCCGCCGCCGTCGGCACGGCCGGGGTCGGCTGGGCGGCATTCGCCTCGGACCCGGCCGCACCGCCGCGGACTTTCCACACGCAAGGGGGCATCGACCGCCGCAAGCGGGCCATGACGAGGATACTGAACGCCACCGACCCGACAGTCCTCGCGGCCTGGATCACCGGCACGGGGTCAGCCCCCGACGCGATCAAGACGGAGATGGACACCCAAGTCGACGCCCTTGCCGACGCCGCGGCGACCGGCACGGGCACCGCCCGCGACGCCGTCCTCGCCTCATGGGTGCGTACCGCGGCGACACAGCGCACGATATGGGACCGCAAGTACGAGTTCCTGCACACCGGTTCGGGCGGCGCGGGCACCTTCGGCATCATCACCGACGAGGTGCGCGCCAAGTACCCCACCCAGCTGGGCTCGGACCCGCAGTGGGACCCGGACATGGACTCCCACAGTGAGGTGTGGCAGTCCATGACCTCCGAGGAACGCCAGATCGAGATACTCCGCACGTCGACGGCGCCCGGCGTCTCGCGCCACCATCTGGGCTCCGACGCGGACTTCTTCGACACAACGCCGCAGGACTGGACGGACGACGGCCCGGAGGCCGCCAACTACAAGTGGCTGCGCGCGAACGCGGCCCGTTACGGCTTCCTCCAGACGTACACGGCGAAGTCGGCCGAGGCCCACCCCGCGATCAGCGAGGAGCGTTGGCACTGGTCCTACGCGCCGGTCACGGAGGCGGTCCTGGAATTCACCCGCGGCAACCAGGACGTGATCGCCGACGCGCTGGCCGAGCTGTGGAGCTACGACCCGGCGCGGTACACGTACATCGAGGAGAACTGGCGCGACTACATGTTCCACGTGAACGAGAAGGTGTATTTCGGCTGAGCCGGGCCATGGCGAAGGGGCGGCTCACACCTCCCCTTCCCGTCTCTGTACCGCCACATCGAGGACCGCGACGCACCGCTCCGGCTGCGAAGCGGGGGCTCGGATCATTGCCGACGCAGAGCATGCGGCGGTCGGCGCGGCGGCCAGTGTCGCTCCAGCGGCCGGTCAACGTCGGTATGCCACCCGCAGCCAAGAGCCAGGCAGGGAGACGGGCGCGGTTCGGCCGTTCCAGTTCCATCAGCATGGCCTGCACCACATCCCGGGCCAGAGCCGCGAGTCCCGCCGTGGGAAGCAGTCCGCCACCGGCGCCATCTCGCCCCCGAACGCTGCCGTCCACTCCTGCTGGGCTCTCGTGGCCTCCACGGCCACCACGTTTCACTGTCCGTACAAACGACCGTGGTGGGGTGGCCGTTCCCATGCCGGCGACACCCCTGAGCTGTACAGAGACGTCAACATTCAAGACCTGGCCTCGATTCGTCAGCGAGTTTCGGTCGCTGATCGGTGCGGCTGTTCATCCGTAATGTCCTCTGCCGTCGGAGGACGGGCCGTCGCGTGACGCCGCGGGGTGCGCCGGGTTCCACGGGCCCGGAGACTGCGGGATGTTCTCCTTCGTCCTGGCCCTGTCTTCAGCCTCTCGCATGCCAGGGTGTTGCTTTGCCCCGGGAGATCTCGTCGAACGTCCAGGAAGCGGCCGCTGGGTCGGCACGAGCAAGGCGGAGCATGAGGTTCCCCGCTTCGTCCGGGGCACTCGCGCTCACGGCGAATGCGATCGCGCTCGCTCGGACAGGGCACCCGCCCCTCGAACGTTGCCTCACGCCCGCCGTCCTTGCCGTCCCCGAAGGCGGAAACGCCCGGCCCGGGGATCTCCTGGGCCAGGGCCTGCGACACGTGCTCGAACTCCCGGGTGCTCAGCCCGCTGAGGTCGTAATCCACTCCGCCATGATGCCGCCGCGGCTATCTCCCGACCGCCCAACGGAACACTTCCCCGACCGGGCCTCTGCATGCCCCGCCGATTCGCGTGGCTTGACCAGCCCGGCAACAAGCCTGACACCCCATCAGAGCGAGCGTCGAATGAGCGTCACGAGCGTCGTTTCAGCGTCGTTTCAGCGTCGAGATATCGCCCGTAACGCCCACACCGCACATAATGCCCACGCGCAAAACCGCAGGTCAGGAGCCCTTCGCCACCGGTTCGAGGATGGCGACACACTCCACATGGTGCGTCATCGGAAACAGATCGAACGCCCGCAACATCCGCACCCGATACCCCCCCTCCCGGAAATACCCCAGATCCCGCGCCAACGCCGCCGGATCGCAAGCCACATACGCGATCCGGCGCGCGCTCAGTGAGGCCAGGTGCTGGACGGTCTTGCGGCCGGCGCCAGCGCGGGGCGGGTCCAGGACGATGAGGTCGACCTCGGTGATGCCGGTGCGCGGGAGGACCGCTTCGACCTTGCCCTGTTCGATGCGGACGCGGTCGAACGCGGCGAGGTTGTGCCGCGCGTCCTCGACCGCACGCTTGCCGGACTCGATGCCGAGGACCGCGCCCTTGTCTCCGAGTCGGTCGGCGAGGGCGCCGGCGAAGAGACCGACGCCGCAGTAGAGGTCGAGGGCCATGTCGCCCTTGCGCGGGAGCAGGCCCTGCATGACGGCCTTGACGAGGGTGTCGGCCGCCATCGGGTGGACCTGCCAGAAGCCGCCGCTGCCGACACGGTGCGTACGGCCGTCGGCGCGCTCGCGGACGAAGGCGCGGCCGTGGACACGGTGGATACCGCCGTCGTGCTCCTCGACCCGCATGACGGAGACGGGCTTGTCGAGTTCGACGAGGGGCAGACGGGCGCCGGGCCTCGGTTCGAGGATCACCATGCGGTCCTGCGAGCCCGTCGCCGCGATCGCCTCGACCGACTGCATGCCGGACCAGTCGCGCTCCTCGATGCCCAGTTCGGAGACGCCGGGCGCGGCGATCATGCAGTGCTCGACCGGCTCGACCTGGTGCGAACGGTGGCGGCGCAGACCGGCGTTGCCGTCCTCGTCCACCGCGTACTGCACCCGCGTACGCCACGCCGGTACCTCGCCCACCGGCAGCTTGTCGCCCTCGGCCGGCATGACCGTGCCGTCCCAGCCCACCTCCTCGGGCGTGAGGCCCGCGAGACGCTGCAACTGCTCGGTGATGACCTCGCCCTTGAGTCGCCGCTGGGCCCCCGGCTTTGCGTGCTGCCAGTCGCAGCCGCCGCAGCGGCCAGGGCCGGCGTAGGGACAGGGAGCCGGGACCCGGTCCTTGGACTCGTCCAGGATCTCCACCGCGTCCGCCCGCAGGAACCGCGCCCCCTCCTCGCCCTCCGTGACCCGCGCCACGACCCGCTCACCGGGCAGCGCGTGCCGTACGAAAAGGACCTGACCCTCGGACGTACGGGCGATGCAGTGCCCGCCGTGGGCGACCGGGCCGACCTCGACCTCGTACTCGTCCCCCACCAGTGATTTCTTCGGTTCTGCCTGCATGGTGGGGTGACTCCAGAAGAGAGAAAAGCGAAACGGCCGGACAACAGCCCACCAGTCTACGTGGGTGCCGTCCGGCCGCTGACCAACGAGCCTCAGCCCTTGCCCCCACCGCCGCTGCCCGAGGACTCCTTCGTCGACTCCTTGGGGCGCTCGGTCGCCGGACCACGCCGCACCGAACCCGGCGCGCTCCACTCCTGCCGCTTGCGCGCCCGGCGCTTGGCGACCTCGGAGGACTCCAGCTGGTAGGGCACGGAGGTCACCATCACGCCCGGCGTGAACAGCAGCCGGCCCTTGAGCCGGAGTGCGCTCTGGTTGTGCAGCAGGTGCTCGTACCAGTGGCCGACCACGTACTCGGGGATGATGACCGACACCGCGTCGCGCGGGGACTCCTTGCGCAGACCCTTGACGTACTCGATGACCGGCCGCGTGACCTCGCGGTACGGCGAGTCGAGGACCTTCAGCGGTACGTCGATGCCGCGCCGCGTCCACTCCTCCTGGAGCGCCTTGGTCTCGGCCGCGTCGACGTTGACGCTGAGCGCCTCCAGGGTGTGGGAGCGCATCAGTTTGGCGTAGGCGAGGGCGCGCAGGGTGGGGCGGTGGATCTTCGAGATCAGGACCACCGAGTGCACCCGGGACGGCCGTACGACGTCGTCGCTCGGGCCGTCGGGCGCGGCGATCTCCGCGGCGACCCGGTCGTAGTGCTTACGGATGGCCGTCATCGTCGCGTAGAAGATCACCATGCCGAGCAGGGCGACCCAGGCGCCGTGCGTGAACTTGGTGACGAGGACGACGATCAGGACCAGCCCGGTGAAGAAGGCGCCGAAGGCGTTGATCGCGCGGGAGCGGACCATGTGACGCCGCTTGGCCGGGTCCTTCTCGCTGCGCAGATGGCGGTTCCAGTGCCGGACCATGCCGGTCTGGCTGAGCGTGAAGGAGACGAACACACCGACGATGTACAGCTGGATGAGGCGGGTGGAGTCGGCGCCGTAGATCCATACGAGGAGTACGGCGGCGCCCGCGAGGAGCACGATGCCGTTGGAGAAGGCGAGGCGGTCGCCGCGGGTGTGCAGCTGGCGCGGGAGGTAGCGGTCCTGGGCGAGGATCGAGCCGAGCAGCGGGAAGCCGTTGTACGCGGTGTTGGCGGCCAGGAACAGGACGAGCGCGGTGGCGGCGGCCAGCACGATGAAGAAGAACGTGCCGTCGCCGAAGACGGCGGCGGCGACCTGTGAGATCACCGGGTTCTGGACGTAGGAGTCGCCGACCGGGGAGCCGTCGCGCAGCAGGTCGACCGCCGGGTTCTCGGCCATCCGTACGTTGGTGGCCATCGCGAGGCCGATGATGCCGCAGAACATGGTGACGGCGAGCAGACCCATCGCCGCGAGCGTGGTCGCCGCGTTCTTCGACTTGGGCTTGCGGAAGGCGGGGACGCCGTTGGAGATGGCCTCGACGCCGGTGAGCGCGGCACAACCGGAGGAGAAGGCCCGCAGCATCAGGAAGACCAGCGCGAAGCCGGCGAGGCCCTGTTGCTCGGCCTTGATCTCCAGGCCGGCCGTGGGTGCCCGCATCGTCTCGTCGAGGACCAGACCGCGGAACGCGCCCCAGGCGATCATCACGAAGACGCCGACGACGAAGACGTACGTCGGGATCGCGAAGAGATTCCCGGACTCCTTCACCCCGCGCAGGTTCATCAGCGTGAGCAGGACGATGATGCCGATCGCGCACAGCACCTTGTGCTCGACGAAGAAGGGGACGGCCGAGCCGAGGTTCTCCACACCGGAGGAGATGGACACGGCGACGGTCAGGACGTAGTCGACGAGGAGCGCGCTGGCGACGGTGAGACCGGCCTTGGGACCGAGGTTGGTGTTCGCCACCTCGTAGTCGCCGCCGCCGCTCGGGTAGGCGTGCACGTTCTGCCGGTACGACGCCACCACGGTGAACATCAGTACGACGACCGCCACAGCGATCCAGGGGCTGAAGTGGTAGGCCGACACGCCCGCGATGGAGAGGACCAGCAGCACCTCCCCTGGTGCGTACGCCACGGAGGAGAGCGGGTCGGAGGCGAAGACGGGGAGTGCGATGCGCTTCGGCAGGAGCGTTTCTCCGAGCCGGTCGCTGCGCAGAGCGCGCCCGATCAGAATCCGTTTGGGCACGTCGGTCAGTTTGGACACGCTGAGGATCGTAAGCGCCCCGACCGGTTCTGGGCACATCCGGGTGAAATCCCGGCGGGCCCCGGGGTGAAATCGGTCCGGCCGCGACCACGAAGTGCGTCACATCACGCATCCTCCCGCCTAATGGACGGCGTCCCCGTCCATATGACGAATCCCGTCCCCCTCACCCTCTGGAGGCTCCATGCAGGCCGCGACCGCGGAACTGATCGGCGCCCTGGTTTCCCTGGCCGGTCTCGGCGTCCTGACGATGGTCAGCGTCCGCCGGATCAGCCGGCGACGGCCCACGATGTGAACCGGAACCGCACAGGGGTGCCCTTGGCCGACCGTGCCTGTGTAGCTTGGGCGACGGTGTGAGACCCTGTTTTTGACGTTTCGGCTGAACAGTAGCTATTGACACCGGAAGGACGGTCGTGCACATCGTCATCATGGGCTGCGGGCGAGTGGGTTCCACCCTCGCCCAGACCCTGGAGCAACAGGGGCACACGGTCGCCGTGATCGACCAGGACCCCACGGCCTTCCGTCGGCTCGGCTCGGGATTCGGCGGCCGTCGCGTCACCGGCGTCGGCTTCGACCGGGACACCCTGCGCGAGGCGGGCATCGAGGAGGCCGGCGCGTTCGCCGCCGTCTCCAGCGGCGACAACTCCAACATCATCGCCGCCCGGGTCGCCCGCGAGATGTTCGGCATCGAGAACGTGGCGGCGCGGATCTACGACCCGCGCCGCGCCGAGGTCTACCAGCGTCTCGGCATCCCCACGGTCGCCACGGTCCGCTGGACCGCCGACCAGATGCTCCGCCGGCTGCTGCCCTCCGGGGCCGAACCGCTGTGGCGCGACCCCACCGGCGGCGTACAGCTCGCCGAGGTGCACGCCTCCTCGGCCTGGGTGGGCCACAAGATCAGCAAGATGCAGGACGAGACCGGCGTCCGCGTCGCCTTCCTCACCCGCCTGGGCGAGGCCGTCCTGCCCAGCTCGCAGACGGTGCTGCAGGAGGGCGACCTCGTGCACGTGATGATGCGTACCGACGACGTCGAGAAGGTCGAGGCGTCCTTCGCCGAGGGCCCCGACGAGGAGAGCGGTCACTGATGAGAGTCGCCATTGCCGGAGCCGGCGCAGTCGGTCGCTCGATCGCGGGCGAACTGCTGGAGAACGGCCACGAGATCCTTCTCATCGACAAGGCGCCGACCGCCATCTCGGTCGAGCGCGTCCCCCAGGCGGAGTGGCTGCTGGCCGACGCCTGCGAGATCACGTCCCTGGACGAGGCGGCGCTCCAGCGCTGCAACGTGGTGATCGCCGCGACCGGCGACGACAAGGTGAACCTGGTCGTCTCCCTGCTGGCGAAGACGGAGTACGGCGTACCGCGCGTCGTCGCCCGCGTCAACAACCCCAAGAACGAGTGGCTGTTCAACGAGTCCTGGGGTGTGGACGTGGCCGTCTCGACCCCCCGGCTGATGTCGGCCCTGGTGGAGGAGGCCGTCAGCGTCGGCGACCTGGTCCGGCTCCTCCGCTTCAGCCACGGCGACGCCAACCTGGTCGAGCTGACCCTGCCGCCCGAGTCGGCGCTGGCCGGCACGCAGGTGGGCGAGGTCGAGTGGCCCGAGGACACCTCCCTGGTCACCATCATCCGCGGCACCCGGGTCCTCACCCCCACCCCGGACGACTCCCTGGAGGCGGGCGACGAACTGCTCTTCGTGGCCGCCCAGGCCCGCGAGGAACAGCTGGAGGACCTGCTGTCGGTCCGCCGCGAGGACGCGGCGACCAGCTGACGGCTGACGCCGCAGGCCGATACGGAGGCTGATACGTGGAGGGGGCGCCCGGAGAAATCCCGGGCGCCCCCTCCACGTATCGGCTTCCGTGTATCAGCCTGTCGTCACTCCCCGGTGGCGGCCGCCCGCTCCGCGGACTTCCGCTCCTTCTCCGCCTGCTCGGCCGCCTCCATCTCCGCGAACACGTCGATCGGCGCCGGCGCCTTGGCGAGGAACACCCAGGTCAGCCACACGGCGAGCAGGAACGGCGGGATCTTCAGGGCGATGAGCACCCACCCCAGCTGGGTGGTGTCGGCCCACCAGTACAGCGGGAAGAGGATCGCGCACTTGGCTAGCAGGATCAGCCCCCAGGCGTAGCTCGCCTTCGCGTACGCCTTCTTGCGGCCGGGGTTGCGGGTCCGCCAGGACAGGTTCTCCTTGAACACCGGTCCGAGCATCAGCCCGATCAGCGGTACGCCCGCCAGCGTCGTGAAGATGTACGCGAGCGCGAGGCCCAGCGTGTACAGCATGCCCGGCAGATAGAAGTCCTTGGCGTTGCCGGTCATCATCGCGAAGACCACACCGAAGGCGACCCCGAAGACACCGCTGAAGGCGTGCTTGACGGTGTCCTTCATGACCAGCCGTACGACGACCAGCAGGACGGAGACGCCGAGGGCCGCGAGGGCCGCCGAGTGCAGATCCTTGTTGATCGTGAAGATCGAGACGAAGAGAAGGCCGGGCAACACGGTCTCGACCATGCCCCGCACGCCGCCGAACGCCTCGAACAGCGCGGCCTCGGTCACCGCCCTGGAGTCCGGCGAGCCGTCCGGTCCGCCTGGGGCGTCCTGGACCTCACGCTGGGCGTCCTCCGTCGGCTTGTCGAGCGACGTCACCGGCTACTCCCGTCCGAGCGGTCTGAGTTCGTACTTCGGATTGAACAGCACCCTACGGCCCCGGCTCATCGAGACCCGGCCGGATGCGATCAGCTTGCGCCCCGGCTCTATCCCGACGATGGAGCGTCTGCCGAGCCACACCACGTCCAGGGCGGCCGAACCGTCGAACAGCTCGGCCTCCAGGGCCGGGACACCGGCCCGGGGGCGCAGCGTGACCGTGCGCAAGGTACCAGTAACCGTCACTATCTGTCGGTCGTGGCAGTCACAGATGCGCGTGCAACCCGCGGTCTCCGCGTCCTCGCGCAGCTCCTCCGACTCCAGGTCCTCCTGGGAGGAGGAGAGCCGGTCGAGCATGCGCCGGAAGCGGCCCGCCGGCTTCTCGGAACGCGGAACAGCACTCATGCCAAAAGCCTACCGGGGCCCGCCGACAGTGCCGCACCCCCGTACGCCGACCGTTCCCACCGGCGCCACCGACCCCATCGGCTCCGACGCCCGCCCCGCTCACTTCTCGAACCGGTACCCCATCCCCGCCTCCGTGATGAAGTGCCTCGGCCGCGACGGGTCCCCCTCCAGCTTGCGCCGCAGCTGTGCCATGTAGACCCGCAGGTAGTTCGTCTCCGTCCCGTACGACGGTCCCCAGACCTCCTGGAGCAGCTGCCGCTGGCTGACCAGGCGCCCGGTGTTGCGGACCAGCACCTCCAGGAGGTGCCATTCCGTGGGGGTCAGCCGGACGTCCTTGCCGTCCCGGTTCACCTTCTTCGCAGCCAGGTCCACGGTGAAGTCGCCGGTCTCCACGATCACGTCGCCCTCGTCGCCGACGGGCTCGGCGCGGCGGACGGCGGCGCGCAGCCGGGCGAGCAGTTCGTCCATGCCGAAGGGCTTGGTGACGTAGTCGTCGGCGCCCGCGTCGAGGGCCTCGACCTTCTCGTCGGAGGAGTGCCGGGCGGACAGGACGAGGATCGGGACGCGGGTCCAGCCGCGCAGGCCCCTGATCACTTCGACGCCGTCCATGTCGGGCAGGCCGAGGTCGAGGACGACGACGTCGGGGTGACGGGCGGCGGCGAGTCCGAGGGCGGTCGCCCCGTCATGGGCCGAGTCGACCTCGTACTGGCGGGCCTTCAGGTTGATCACGAGCGCGCGTACGATCTGCGGCTCGTCGTCGACCACGAGCACCCGGGTCATGTGGTCTGCCTCTCTGCCGATGTGACCGTGTCCACCGTGACGGCGGCGGGCCGGGCGCCGTTCGCCGCGGCCCGCACCGTGAGCACCATGGTGAGGCCTCCGCCGGGGGTGTCCTCGGCGTCGAGCGTGCCGCCCATGGCCTCGGCGAAGCCGCGGGCGACGGCGAGCCCCAGCCCCACACCGGCACCGCGCGGGGCGTCGCCGTAGCGCTGGAAGGGCGCGAAGATGCGGTCCTTGGCCTCGTCGGGGACGCCGGGGCCGCGGTCGGTGACCCGTACCTCGACGCGGCCGCCGTGCGCGCTGGCGGAGACGTGGACGGGTGCGCCGGGCGGGCTGTACTTGACGGCGTTCTCGACGATGTTGGCGACCGAGCGCTCCAGCAGCCCGGGGTCGACGGCGACCATGGGCAGGCTCTCGGGGATCTCCAGTCCGACACTGCCTTCGGGGACACCGCCGAGGGCCATCGGCACCACCTCGTCGAGGTCGATCTCGCGGATCAGTGTGGTGACCGTGCCGGTCTGGAGGCGGGACATGTCGAGGAGGTTGCCCACGAGGTGGTCGAGCCGGTCCGCGCCCGCCTCGATGCCTTCGAGCAGTTCGGCCCGGTCCTCCTCCGACCAGGCCACGTCGTCGGAGCGCAGGGACGACACGGCGGCCTTGATCCCGGCCAGCGGGGTGCGCAGGTCGTGGCTGACGGCGGCGAGCAGCGCGGTGCGGATGCGGTTGCCCTCGGCGAGTTCCTTGGCCTGGTCGGCCTCCTGCTGGAGGCGTCGGCGGTCCAGTACGACGGCGGCCTGCGCGGCGAACGCGGCCAGCACCCGGCGGTCCTCGGCGGGCAGGACGCGCCCGGAGAGGGCGAGCGCCATGTGGTCGCCGACCGGCATGTCCACGTCCGCGGCCTCCGGTCGGTCCACGGGCTGCCGCGCGCCCACGCTGCCCGCACAGGTCCACGGGTCCACATCGCTCTCACGCTCCAGGAGGGCCACCGACTCCATCCCGAAGGTCTCGCGGACCCGTTCCAGCAGGGCCTCCAGGCTGGTCTCGCCGCGCAGCACACTGCCCGCGAGGAAGGACAGGATCTCCGACTCGGCGCGCAGCCGGGCCGCCTGGTGCGTGCGCCGGGCCGCCAGGTCCACCACGGACGCCACGGACACCGCGACCCCTATGAAGACCGCGATGGCGACGATGTTCTTGGGGTCGTCGACGGTCAGGGTGTGCACCGGCTGGGTGAAGAACCAGTTGAGCAGCAGCGAGCCCAGCACCGCGGAGGCCAGCGCCGGCAGCAGACCGCCCAGCAGGGCCGCCGCCACCGTCAGCGACAGGAACAGGAGCATGTCGTTGGCGAGGCCCAGATCGGTTTCGAGGTTGGCCGGCAGCAGCGCCAGCAGCACGGGTCCGGCCGTGCCGACCAGCCAGCCCCAGATCGTCCGGGCCCGGCCCAGCCGCGCGCCCCGGGCCACGGGCAGTCCGCGTCCCTTGCCCGCCTCGCCGTGGGTGATCAGGTGGACGTCGAGGTCGGGGCCGGAGTCCCGGGCGACGGTCGCGCCGACGCCCGGCCCGAAGACGTACTGCCAGCTCTTGCGGCGGGAGACGCCTAGAACGATCTGGGTGGCGTTGAGCCCGCGCGCGAAGGCCAGCAGGGCGGCCGGGATGTCGTCGCCGACGACATGGTGGAACGTTCCGCCGAGGTCCTCGACGAGGGTGCGCTGGACGGCGAGTTCCTTGGGCGAGGCGGAGGTGAGGCCGTCGCTGCGGGCGATGTAGACGGCCATCACCTCGCCGCCAGCGCCCTTCTCGGCGAGCCGGGCGGCCCGGCGGATCAGGGTCCGCCCCTCGGGGCCGCCGGTCAGCCCGACGACGATCCGCTCCCGCGAGCCCCAGATCCTCGACACCTGGTGCTCGCTGCGGTACGCGTTGAGGTACTCGTCGACCCGGTCCGCCACCCACAGCAGGGCCAGCTCCCGCAGCGCGGTCAGGTTCCCGGGCCGGAAGTAGTTCGACAGGGCGGCGTCGACCTTGTCGGGCTTGTAGATGTTGCCGTGCGCCATCCGTCGCCGCAGTGCCTGGGGCGACATGTCGACCAGCTCTATCTGGTCGGCCCGCCGCACCACCTCGTCGGGGACGGTCTCGCGCTGCCGCACACCGGTTATCGACTCGACGACATCGCCGAGCGACTCCAGGTGCTGGATGTTGACGGTCGATATCACGTCGACCCCGGCCGCCAGCAGCTCCTCGACGTCCTGCCAGCGCTTGTCGTTGCGCGAGCCGGGGACATTCGTGTGCGCGAGCTCGTCCACGAGGGCCACCTGGGGCCGCCGGGCGAGGACGGCGTCCACGTCCATCTCGGTGAAGACCGCGTCCCGGTAGGCCAGCTCCCGGCGGGGGATCTGCTCAAGACCGTGCAGCATCACCTCGGTGCGCGGCCGATTGTGGTGCTCCACGAAGGCGACCACGCAGTCGGTGCCGCGTTCGACGCGGCGGTGCGCCTCGGACAGCATCGCGTATGTCTTGCCGACGCCCGGTGCCGCACCGAGGTAGATCCGAAGCTTCCCGCGTCCCATGGCCCCATTGTCTTCCCGTGACCGCCGCCCACGCAGCGTCGACCCTACGGCCAACAATCACGGCAAAGAGGACATGAAGGGAGCCGGCGGCGCTCTTTGACGCAACCCTGACGCCCCGTCCCACAGCGCCCGGAGAGGACGATGGGCCGCACCCCGAGGGATACGGCCCATGCACGTGTACGACAGTCGCGCGTACGAGAGGTACGCGCCCTCAGACACCTAACGGACCTCGGTGATCTCCGGCCCGCGCTGCAACTGCCCCATGCCGCCGGAGAAGCGGGAACCGCTCTGCTCCTCCTGCTGGACACCCTCGGGGACCATCTGCGCGTCGTTGGGCAGCTTCAGGACGATCGGGTCGCGCGGGGCCATGGGCCCGTCGCCGCGGACGACGACCGTGTCCCGGAAGATCTGCTCCAGCAGCCCGGCGGTACCCGGCTCGACCGCCCCGCGGCCGGAGATGACGCCGCGCAGGAACCAGCGGGCCCCGTCCACGCCGACGAACCGGACGACCTGGAAACCGCCCGTGCCGTCCGGCAGCTGCACCGGCACCTGGGCCCTGAGCTCCCAGCCCAGCGGGCCCTCGACCTCGTCGATCACACCGCCCTGCTGGGTGATGCCGCTGGCGATCTCCTCGCGGACCTCGCCCCAGATGCCCTCGCGCTTGGGGGCGGCGAAGGCCTGCAGCTGGACCGCGCTGTCGCGCAGGACGACGGTCGCCGCGACGATCGCGTCACCCGCGACCTCGACCCGCAGTTCCATGCCGTCGACTCCGGGCACGAAGATGCCGCCGAGGTCCACCCGGCCCTCGCCGGGGTCGCGCACCTCGGTGCTGTCCCACGGCCCGTCGGGCCGCGGCTCGGGCTCCAGCCGCACGCGCTCGCGTTCGACCTCGTCCGCCTCAGTGTCGACGTCCCCAACAACGCCGTCGACCTGCTCGGCCTCGCTCGCCGCGTCCGCCGCGTCCTCAGCGGAGCCCTTCTTCTTGCGACGTCCGAACACGTCACTGTCCTTCCCGGTCGGATACGACCGAAGCGTATCGATTCCCACCCGTTGCCACCCATGGTCCGCCCACGGCGGCGTGGCCGCCGGTGGACCCGAAGCCCCCCTCGGCCCGCGCCGAGTCGGGAAGCTCCGCCACCTCCTGGAAGCGCACCTTCTCGACCTGCTGGACGACCAGTTGGGCAATCCGGTCGAAGCGCTCGAACCGCACGGGTTGATGCGGGTCGAGATTCACCACGATCACCTTGATCTCCCCACGGTACCCGGCATCAACCGTCCCCGGGGCATTCACCAGGGCGACGCCGCAGCGGGCGGCGAGACCGGATCGCGGGTGCACGAAGGCCGCGTACCCCTCCGGGAGCGCGATGGACACTCCCGTGGGCAGTACGGCCCGTTCGCCGGGCTTCAGTTCACGGCTTTCCGTGGTGCGCAGATCGGCGCCGGCGTCACCGGGCTGCGCGTATTCCGGCAGCGGGACCTCGGGGTCCACGCGCCGGACCAGAACGTCGAGAGGGGCACGGCCGTCACTCACGGGTTCACCTCGAAGGCACGGGCCCGCCGGGCCTGGTCCGGGTCGTCCATGGCCGCCCGGATCTCCTCCTGCCGGCCGTGGTCGATGAAGTGGTCGACCTTGACCTCGATGAACAGCGCGTCGGCGCGGACGGCCAGCGGGCCGTCGGGGCCGCCGATGCGTCCCTTGGCAGTCGCGTAGATCTTCCGCCCGGCCACCGCCGTCACCTCGGCCTGGAGGTGCAGCACGGCCCCCACGGGCACGGGCCGTACGAAGTCGGTCTCCAGGCGTCCGGTCACCGCGATGGTGCGCAGCAGCCAGGTGAGGGAGCCGAGGCTCTCGTCGAGGGCACTGGCCAGGACCCCTCCGTGCGCCAGCCCGGGCGCCCCCTGGTGCGCGGACCTCACCGTGAACTCGGCGGTCAGGGACACCCCTTCACCGGCCCGGGACTCCAGGTGCAGCCCGTGGGGCTGCCCTTCGCCGCAGCCGAAACACTGCCCGTAGTGCGCGCCGAGCAACTCACCGGGGGCGGGTGCCTCGGGATGCCGTACGGGCACCGTGGCGTCCGCCGGGGGCCGCAGGGCCGTGGATGTACCTCTCACAGCCGCAGACCCTACCCGTCCGTCAGCGTCCGGCCATCGCCCCTGGGGGCAGGGTTTTCCCTCGGGCGCCCCTGTTCCGGAGGCGGACGGGCAGCGTGCCAAGCTTGACGCCATGCAGCTCTCCGCCTCGCCGTACGAAGAACGCCTCACCGCGCCCCGCTCCTGGTGGCTGATCTGCTTCCTGGTCGGGGTATCCATGGCCCTGATCCTGCTCCCGTTCGGCACCCTCCCCCTTCTGGGCGGCCTGGCCGGCGGCACCGCGGCCGCGGCCGTCGTCGCCAGTTCCTACGGCTCCGTCCGCATCCGAGTGGTCGGCGACGCCCTCATCGCGGGCGAGGCCAAGATCCCGGTGAGCGCCCTGGGCGAGCCCGAGATCCTGGACCGCGAGGAGGCCCAGGCCTGGCGGACGTACAAGGCCAACCCGCACGCCTTCATGCTGCTGCGCGCCTACATCCCGAGGGCCCTGCGCATCCCGGTCACCGACCCGGCCGACCCCACGCCGTACGTGTACCTGTCGACGCGGGAGCCGGAGCGGCTGGTGGCGGCGCTGGAGGCGGCGAGGACGACGGCGTGACGCCGCTCGCCGCTTGGACGGCGGCGTAGGCAGCGTGGTTTTCTCGCCCAACTCTTACCGTTGTCGTCGGCCGGAAGAATTCCCTTTCCGCTTCCGCTCCGCCGCGACGGTCGATCGGTACGCGGCCGCGTATTCACGGCCGGGGGAACTGCCGGTCGGCTCAGCCGCCGCCGAGTTCCTCGGGCAACTCCCCCACGCGCAGCGGATCCGCCGGTTTCTCCAGCGGTGGCAGCTCCGGCAACGCCTCCCACGGCACCTGAACGCGCCGCAGGTCCTTGCGAATCCGGGCCGCGAGATGTCTGGTGTCCCGGCGGTTCATGACCGCGCCGACCGCCGCCCCGACCAGGAACGGCATCAGGTTCGGCAGATTCCGCACCATGCGTTTCATGATCTGCTGCCGTAGCTGACGTTTCAGCTGCCCGCCGAGCGCCGTGTTGATCGACGCCGGTTTGGTCACGTCGATGCCACGCTCACCCGACCAGGAATCCAGGTAGGCGGTACTGCGCTCGCGGAGGTTGCCGGGCGGTCTGGCCCCGTACACCTCGTGCAGCTCGGCGATGAGTTTCAGTTCGACCGCGGCGACGCCGGTGATCTCGGCGGCCAACTCCGCGGGCATGGCAGGCGGCGTCGGCAGCATCGCGGCGGCCCCGACGCCCGCGCCCACCGTGGAGGACGCGTTCGCGGCCCCCGCGACGAGCTTGTCGGCGAGCTGCTCGGGCCCCAGGCCCGGGAACTGGGCGCGGAGGGTCGCGAGGTCCCGTACGGGGATTCTCGGGGCTGTCTGGATGATGCGGTCGGTGATGTACGCGAGCCCCGCTCTGGCCCGGTCGCCACCCTTGCGGGCACCGACCTTGAGGCCTTGTTTGAGTCCGTCGCGGACGACGGCCGCGCGTCGTGCGGCGACCGGCGCCGGAGTGTCCACCGGTACGGGCAGGCGTCCCTGCTCATCCGTGGCGCCCCCCGACGCCGTGCCGGACGCACGTTCGAGCGAGGCCTCCCCCGATTCGGAGGAGCCTCGCCCTTCGTCACGCGCGCCGTCAGAGCCGTCGTACGGCTCTCGGTCCGCCTCCTTCCGGAAGCGGCGCTTCCAGGGTGGGGTCGAGCCAGTCACGGCCGACCCCGCCTCAGTCGCAGTCGCGGCAGATCGGCTGACCGTTCTTCTCGCGGGCCAGCTGGCTGCGGTGGTGCACCAGGAAGCAGCTCATGCAGGTGAACTCGTCCTGCTGCTTGGGCAGCACCCGGACGGCCAGCTCCTCGTTCGAGAGGTCGGCCCCGGGCAGTTCCAGGCCTTCTGCGGCCTCGAACTCGTCGACGTCCACGGCGGAGGTCGACTTGTCGTTCCGGCGAGCCTTGAGCTCTTCCAGGCTGTCCGAGTCGACGTCGTCGTCGGTCTTGCGTGGGGTGTCGTAATCCGTTGCCATGTCGCGCTCTCCCCCTCTGGGTGTCTGCGGTGTCTCCAGCGCACGTAACGCGTGAGAGGCCGGACTTGTGCCCGACCTGAGGCGGAGATTTTGCCTCACATCAAGGTCTGTTACTCAATCGACACCCAACCGGACTCCTCAAGAGTGATCGGCTTGGATGGCGAACGGGACCGTACACGGTCCTTAGGCTGCATTTCAAAGGCGCCTCAGCATGTACTTCCCGTGATCTCAACCCCCGAAAACCCGGATTTTCCCGGCTTTACGACGGCCACATGATCACGCTCGGTAGATGGCTGGAAATTCGCCTATGTGATCGATCACACATTGGTCGTGCACGACCGTTTCGATCAGGCGTCCGGAAAATTCCGCGCAAAGCGAACACGTTCCGGGACCGGGGGCCATTTTCTCAGACAGGCAGGGTCACGCGCATCACCAGCCCGCCTCCTTCACGGGGCCGGGCGGCGATATGGCCGCCGTGCGCCCGGGCCACGGACCGGACGATCGACAGGCCGAGGCCCACCCCCTTGTCGCTGCCCGTACGCTCCGTGCGCAGCCGCCGGAACGGCTCGAAAAGATTGTCGATCTCGTACGCCGGGACCACGGGCCCGGTGTTCGTGACCACCAGGACCGCCTGGCCGTGCTGGAGCTCCGTCGTCACCTCGACCCAGCCGTCGGCCCCCGGCACGTTGTACCGGACGGCGTTCTGGACGAGGTTCAGGGCGATGCGCTCCAGCAGGACACCGTTGCCCTGGACGACCGCCGGGACCCGCTCGCCGCGGATCTCGACCTTCTTGGCCTCCGCCTCGGACCGCACCTGGTCGATGGCCTGGGAGGCCACCTCGGCGAGGTCCACGGGCTTGCGCTCGACGATCTGGTTGTCGCTGCGGGCGAGCAGCAGCAGTCCCTCGACGAGCTGCTCACTGCGTTCGTTGGTGGCCAGCAGCGTCTTGCCGAGCTGTTGCAGTTCGGCCGGCGCGTGCGGATCGGAGAGATGCACTTCCAGGAGCGTGCGGTTGATCGCGAGCGGTGTTCTCAGCTCGTGCGAGGCGTTCCCGACGAACCGCTGCTGGGCCGTGAAGGCCCGTTGGAGCCGTTCCAGCATGTCGTCGAAGGTGTCCGCCAGCTCCTTCAGCTCGTCGTCCGGCCCGTCCAGTTCGATACGGCGGGACAGGTCCGAGCCGGCCACCGCGCGCGCGGTGCGGGTGATCCGGCCGAGCGGCGCGAGCACGCGCCCCGCCATCGCGTAGCCGAAGGCGAACGCGATCACGGCGAGCCCGAGCAGGGCCAGCAGGGAACGGCTGAGCAGGGCGTCCAGGGCGACCTTGCGCTGGTCGTCGATGCAGGCCGAGATCGCCGCGTTGAAGTCGGTGAGCGGGATGTTGAGGGCCGAGTCGGCGTCGACCGCGGGGCACTTCTCGCTGGAGACACTGATCCTGTCGCCGCCGACGATCTTGAACAGCGGCTGGTTGCCCGTGGTGATCGCCTGGGCGGCCAGCAGATAGATGATCGACAGCAGCAGGATGCCCGCGATCAGGAACATGCCGCCGTACAGCAGCGTGAGCCGTATCCGAATGGTCGGGCGCAGCCACGGGAGCGGGTTCTGCGGCCTCCTGGGGTCCCAGGTGGGCTTCGGGGGCGCGAGCGGGGGCGCGGGGGTCGTGGCCACGGCTGATCAGATCCGGTAGCCGGAGCCGGGCACGGTGACGATGACCGGCGGTTCGCCGAGCTTGCGGCGCAGGGTCATCACCGTCACACGCACGACGTTGGTGAACGGGTCGGTGTTCTCGTCCCATGCCTTCTCCAGGAGCTGCTCCGCCGAGACGACGGCGCCCTCGCTGCGCATCAGCACCTCCAGGACCGCGAACTCCTTGGGCGCGAGCTGGACCTCCTTGCCGTCGCGGAAGACCTCGCGGCGGTTGGGGTCGAGCTTGATCCCGGCCCGCTCCAGGACGGGCGGCAGCGGCATGCTGGTACGCCGGCCGAGGGCCCGCACGCGCGCGATGAGCTCGCTGAACGCGAACGGCTTGGGCAGGTAGTCGTCGGCGCCGATCTCCAGGCCCTCGACGCGGTCGCTGACGTCGCCGGACGCGGTGAGCATCAGCACGCGCGTGGGCAGGCCCAGCTCGACGAGCTTGCGGCAGACGTCGTCGCCGTGGACGAGGGGGAGGTCGCGGTCGAGGACGACCACGTCGTAGTCGTTGACGCCGATGCGTTCCAGGGCGGCCGCACCGTCGTACACGACGTCGACGGCCATGGCCTCCCGGCGCAGTCCGGTGGCCACCGCATCGGCGAGCAGTTGCTCGTCCTCGACGACGAGTACGCGCACGTCGCTTGTCCTTCCTGTGTCCACCCGCGTAGCGCGTCGGAAGGCGCACACGGGCGGGGTGTTCGTGGGTGTGTGGCCTCCATCCTGCCTTTTTCAGCCGTAAGTCGGCTGTAAGGCGACCCCGGGGCCGGCCGGGGTCCGGGGCGCGGCCGGGAATGCGGGAGTTTTTCGTCCGGTTGAGGTTTCCGTTCGAGAGACCGGGGGGAGGACGGCTTTACACCCCGCGATCACGCTCTGCTTGTGCCGCACCACCATGCGGTACGCGGCGCTCCGCTTTCCGCAGAGCAGGGCGTGGGTGTCCGGCACCGTCGCCGCCCGGCCAGGGCAGCGCTGGGCATCCACAAGAGACGTGATCGCCCCTTCCGAACGGCACACCCCCGTGCCATCGACCCACGACCCAGGACGAGGGGGCGCAGCATGGACGCATTCACCGCAGGACTTCTGCAGCGCATAAGGGCGACCGAGTCCGACCTGACCAGGGCTCGCGACGAGGGCGACGACTTCCTCGTCGAGGTGGAGCAGGGCGAGCTCGACGACCTGCGCCGCCTCGCCGCCGATCATGGTGTGGAGGTCGGCGCGTTCAGCGTCTGATTCACAGCGCGCACGTACGACAGCGGGACCCTCGGTAATCCAAGGCCGGGGGTCCCGCTGCGTTCGTCACCGTCTGCGACGGGGCCGTCAGTCGTGCCAGGCGCCGAGGTCCTCCAGGCGGGTCTGGAGGACCTCGAAGAGGCCGGGTGGGGCCGCGATGGTCAGGTCGGGTGAGAGGGGCTCTGTGGGGCGGCCACCGGTCAGGGCGCCCGCCTCCCGGGCGATGAGGTCGCCCGCCGCGTAGTCCCAGGCGTTCAGGCCGCGCTCGTAGTACGCGTCCAGGCGGCCCACGGCCACGTCGCAGAGGTCGATCGCGGCGGAGCCGCCGCGCCGGATGTCACGCACCTGGGGGATCAGCTCACCCAGCACACGCGCCTGCCCGGCCCGGCGCTCGGCGCGGTAGCCGAAGCCGGTGCCGACGAGGGCCAGCTCGAGGGCGGGCGCGGGCCGCACCCGCGCGGGACGGTCGTCGAGGTACGCGCCCTCTCCGAGGACGGCCCGGAAGGTCTCGCCGCGCAGTGGGGCGTGGACCACGCCCACGACCGTCTCGCCGTCCACCCGGACCGCTATGGACACGGCCCAACTGGGCAGTCCGTACAGGTAGTTCACGGTGCCGTCGAGGGGGTCGATCACCCACTGGACGCCGCTCGTGCCCGCGACGCTGGCGCCCTCCTCGCCGAGCACGCCGTCATGCGGCCTGCGCTCGGCCAGCAGGCCGGTGATCAGCTTCTCGGAGGCGATGTCCATCTCGGTGACGACGTCGACCGCGCTGGACTTGGTGGCGGCCACGCCGAGATCGTCGGGCCTGCCGTCGCGCAGGAAGGTGCCCGCGCGGTGGGCGGCCTCCAGGGCGATCTCCAGCAGCTCGGCCCTGAGTCCGGCCGACTGCTCTGACTGATCGGTCACTGTGCTCCTCACGCGTACGGGCTGTCGGCGCCCGCGGCTGCGGGGCGCGGGGCGCGGGCCGGGCAGCAGCCGGCCGGGCAGAGTCGGTGGCTCGCGCCGAGGGTGCCGAGGGCGCAGGGGGTCACGTCCCGGCCCCGCTCGATCGCGGCGCGCTCCAGGACCAGGTCGCGGATCGCGGCGGCGAACCGCGGGTCGGCGCCCACGGTGGCCGAGCGGCGCACCGGCAGCCCCAGTTCCGCGCCCTTGGCCATGGCCTCGGTGTCGAGGTCGTACAGGACCTCCATGTGGTCCGAGACGAACCCGATGGGCGCCATCACGACGGCCGGGGCCCCGGCCTCGTGCAGCGACTCCAGGTGGTCGCAGATGTCGGGCTCCAGCCACGGGATGTGCGGGGCGCCGGAGCGGGACTGGTAGACGAGCCGCCAGGGGTGCTCGACACCGGTCCGCTCGCGCACGGCATCGGCGATGAGCGTCGCGACGTCCAGGTGCTCCGCGACGTACGCGCCACCGTCCCCGTGGTCCTCCGACGGACCGGAGGTGTCCGCGGAGGCGTTCGGGATGGAATGCGTGCAGAAGGCGAGGTGCGCGCCGTCCCGGACGTCCTCGGGGAGGCCGGCGAGCGACTCCAGGACGCCGTCGATCATGGGCTCCAGGAAGCCGGGGTGGTTGAAGTAGTGCCGGATCTTGTCGATCCTCGGCAGCTCCAGGCCCTCGGCCTCCAGGGCGGCGAGAGAGTCGGCGAGGTTCTCGCGGTACTGGCGGCAGCCCGAGTACGAGGCGTACGCGCTGGTGGCGAGGACCAGGATGCGGCGGCGGCCGTCGGCGACCATCTCGCGCAGGGTGTCGGTCAGGTAGGGCGCCCAGTTGCGGTTGCCCCAGTGGATCGGCAGGTCCAGCCCGTGCTCGGCGAAGTCCTTGCGGAGGGCGTCGAGCAGGGCGCGGTTCTGGTCGTTGATGGGGCTGACCCCGCCGAACAGGAAGTAGTGCTGCCCGACTTCCTTGAGGCGTTCCTTGGGGATGCCGCGCCCCCGCGTCACGTTCTCCAGGAACGGGACGACGTCGTCCGGGCCCTCCGGGCCGCCGAACGAGAGCAGGAGCAGGGCGTCGTAGGGGGTGGCGTCGTGCGCGTGTGGCATGACTCCGATCCTGCCACCCGGCACCGACAGCCGGGATCCCGGCCTGGGCCCGCGGATGACTTAGGGTTACCTGGTTCGTAAGCTGTATCGACGGAGTTCGCACCTTACGAGGAACTCGTCACTCCGCTTCCCGGAAAGACCGGAGACCTGTGCCCAGCCCCTACACCGCCCTGTTCGCCGCCCCCGGCACCAAGGGCTTCACCGCCGCGGGTCTGCTCGGCCGGATGCCGCTGTCGATGATGGGCATCGGCGTGGTCACGATGATCTCCCAGCTCACCGGGCGGTACGGCCTCGCCGGCGCGCTCTCGGCGACCATCGCGCTGTCCGCCGCCGTGGCCGGCCCGCAGATCTCGCGGCTGGTGGACCAGTACGGGCAGCGACGGGTGCTGCGCCCGGCGACGCTCTGCGCGCTGGTGGCGTCCGCCGGGCTGTTGTTCGCCGCGCACTACCGATGGCCGGACTGGGTGCTGTACGTGTGCTCGGCCGGCATCGGCTGTGTGCCGAGCCTCGGCGCGATGACCCGGGCCCGCTGGGCGGCCCTGTACCGGGACACCCCGCACCTGCACACGGCGTACTCCTTCGAGTCGGTCCTCGACGAGGTCTGCTTCATCTTCGGGCCGATCATCTCCATCGGGCTGTCCACGGCGTGGTTCCCGGAGGCGGGGCCGCTGCTCGCGGCCGGTTTCCTCGCGGTCGGTGTCTTCTGGCTGACCGCCCAGCGGGCCACCGAACCGGCGCCGCACCCGCGCGCGCACCACGACAAGGGCCGATCCGCCCTCCGCTCGACCGGACTTCAGGTCCTGGTGGTCACTTTCGTGGCGACCGGAGCGATCTTCGGAGCCGTCGACGTGGTCACGGTGGCCTTCGCCGAGGAGCAGGGCCACAAGGCCGCCGCCAGCGTGGTCCTGGCCCTGTACGCGGCCGGTTCGTGCGTCGCGGGCATCGTCTTCGGGCTGCTGCGCTTCACCGGCGCCCCCGAGCTTCGATGGCTGCTGGGCGTGTGTGCCATGGCCGTGAGTATGATCCCCCTCCTACTGGTCGGAAACTTGCCGTTTCTGGCTGTGGCGCTCTTCGTCGCCGGACTGTCCATCGCACCCACGATGATCACGACGATGTCCCTGATCGAGGAGCACGTACCACGCGCGCAACTGACCGAGGGCATGACCTGGGTGGGCACGGGGCTCGCGGTCGGGGTCGCGCTCGGATCCTCCGTGTCCGGCTGGGTGATCGACACGGCAGGGGCGGAGGCGGGGTACGGGGTTCCGGCGGTGTCCGGAGCCGTCGCGGTCGCGGTCGGTTTCCTCGGGTACCGCCGGCTGCGCAGGCCGGCTCCAAGGCGGGGAGGGCCCCATGAGCACCACAGTGATCGGGAAGAGCGGCACGTGGCGTAACTGGGCGGGGAACGTCACCGCCCGGCCCGTACGGGAGGTCACCCCGGCCACCGTCGAAGAACTCGCCGCGGCCGTACGGAAGGCCGCCGAGGACGACCTCAGGGTGAAGGCGGTCGGCACGGGCCACTCCTTCACGGCGGCCGCCGCGACCGACGGCGTATTGATCCGCCCTCAACTGTTGACCGGTATACGCAAGATCGACCGTGACGCCATGACCGTCACGGTGGGTGCCGGCACCCCGCTCAAGAGGCTCAACATGGCTCTCGCGCGCGAAGGGCTGTCGCTCACGAACATGGGCGACATCATGGAGCAGACGGTCTCCGGCGCGACCAGCACCGGCACACACGGCACCGGCCGCGACTCGGCCTCGATCGCCACCCAGATCCGGGGACTTGAGCTGGTCACCGCCGACGGCTCGGTCCTGACCTGTTCCGCGACGGAGAACCCGGAGGTCTTCGCGGCGGCCCGCGTCGGTATCGGCGCCCTCGGCATCGTCACCGCGATCACCTTCGCCGTGGAGCCGATCTTCCTGCTGACGGCCCGCGAGGAGCCGATACCGTTCGAGAGGGTGCTGGCCGAGTTCGACGAACTCCACGCCGAGAACGAGCACTTCGAGTTCTACTGGTTCCCGCACACCGGCAGCACCAACACCAAGCGGAACAACCGCAGCGCCGGCCCCGAGAAGCCGATACCACAGCTGAACAGCTGGTTCGAGGACGAGTTCCTCTCCAACGGCGTCTTCCAGGTGGCCAACCTGGTCGGCCAGGCGGTGCCCGCCACCATCCCGACGATCGCGCGGATCTCGAGCCGGGCCCTGTCCGCGCGGACGTACACCGACATCCCTTACAAGGTCTTCACGTCTCCGCGCCGGGTGCGCTTCGTGGAGATGGAGTTCGCGGTTCCGCGCGAAGCCGTGGTGGACACGCTGCGTGAACTCAAGGCGATGGTCGACCGATCGAACCTGCGCGTCAGCTTCCCCGTCGAGGTCCGCACCGCCCCGGCCGACGACATCACCCTCTCCACCGCCTCCGGCCGCGAGAGCGCGTACATCGCCGTGCACATGTTCAAGGGGACGCCCTATCAGGCGTACTTCACCGCCGCCGAGCGGATCTTCATCGCGCACGAAGGGCGGCCGCACTGGGGCAAGGTGCACACGCGGGACTCGGACTACTTCGCCAAGGTCTATCCCCGCTTCGGCGAGTTCACCGCCCTGCGTGACCGACTCGATCCCCAACGGCGGTTCCAGAACGACTACTTGCGACGAGTCCTCGGGGCCTAGCCGGGCGGCCGGTTCTGATGATCGCGTGAAGCACGCCCCTCCCCGAGGTCACGAAAAGGTCTATTCCGGCTGCCGATTGCCGTCTCTCATGAGAAGTTGAGCGGCGTGCCGATCCACGCAAGTGGCCCGAATGGAGTACTGTTGCGAGCCCTGGGTCCGGACTCCCGCCAGGGCGTCCGGGGCCTGCCAGGACCACCGGGAGGGGGATCCGTGCACAGGGTGATGAGGTTCGTCACTTAGCGTTGCGAATAGGTAACCGTGCCATAACGGCGGCCTCGGGTTCACGCCCGACACGCCGGGCAACTCGGCAAGGTTGTGGCAGGCTGCACCCGGGCAGGCCACACTCGACTAGCGGAAGCAGCGACGCACGTGACGTCGGCAGGCACCACCCGGGAGGTCCCCATGCCCGAACTGCGTGTCGTGGCCGTCTCCAATGACGGCACACGGCTGGTGCTGAAGGCTGCCGATTCCACGGAGTACACGCTGCCGATCGACGAGCGGCTGCGTGCCGCCGTGCGCGGCGACCGGCCCCGCCTCGGCCAGATCGAGATCGAGGTGGAGAGCCATCTCCGCCCCCGAGACATCCAGGCGCGTATACGTGCGGGCGCTTCGGCGGAAGAGGTCGCGCAGCTCGCCGGCATCCCTGTCGACCGGGTACGCCGGTTCGAGGGTCCCGTACTTGCCGAGCGCGCCTTCATGGCGGAGCGGGCCCGTAAGACCCCGGTCCGCCGCCCCGGCGAGAACGCGGCCGGGCCTCAGCTCGGTGAGGCCGTACAGGAGCGACTGCTGCTGCGCGGCGCCGAGAAGGACACCGTCCAGTGGGACTCGTGGCGCCGCGACGACGGCACCTGGGAAGTCCTGTTGGTGTACTGCGTCGCGGGCGAACCGCACTCGGCGAGCTGGACGTACGACCCGCCCCGGCGGCTCGTCCAGGCCGTCGACGACGAGGCGCGCTCGCTGATCGGCGAGTCCGACGACCTCGGGGCGCCCGAGCCCAGCTTCCCGTTCGTGCCGAGGATCGCGCGGCTGCCCCGGGACCGCCCCCTGGACCGCCAGGCGGAACGTCCCGCCCTGCCCGCTCCCCCGGACCCCGACGAGGAGCTGGTGAGCGAGCGCGACTCGCTCACCAGCATCCTGGAGGCGGTCCCCAGCTACCGGGGCGACCTGGTGGTGCCCGAACTGCCCTCCACCGAACCGCAGGAGGAGCCCGTCGAGGAGGTGCCGGAGGAAGAGTCCGCCGCGCCTGCGGCCTCGGCCGGTTCCGCCTACGCGGATGTCCTCATGCCGCGGTCGGTCAACGGCCACCGCGACCGGCTCATCGGTGCCACCGACCGGCAGGCCGAGGCCGACGGCGTGCGCCCGGGCCGTCGCGCGGCGGTGCCCAGCTGGGACGAGATCGTGTTCGGCACGCGACGCAAGAAACAGGAGTAGCGGGACCAACAGCGGTTGACAGCAGGACCGTTCGTTCGTGCGGATCGCTGTCCGCGGACAGGTTTTGCGGAAATGCAGGATCGGTCATTCATACGTGTGTGGGGCCCGCGTCGTTCAGATGCGGGCCCCACGGCGTGCCGTCCGCGGCGTAGGCGGCGTCAGCGGTGGGTCACTGGGGTTCGGGTCCCGTCGCCACCGGACGGCCGCCGTCGCGGGACCACTCCGACCACGAGCCCACGTACAGGGCCGCCGGGACGCCCGCGACGGCCAGCGCGAGGACCTGGTGGGCGCCGGAGACACCCGAGCCGCAGTAGACGCCGACCTCCGAGTCGGTGGTCGCGCCAAGTCCCTTGAAGCGGTCGGCCAGTTCGGCGACGGAGTGGAAGTGCCCGGATCCGGTCACGTTCTCCGTGGTCGGTGCCGACACCGCGCCCGGGATGTGGCCGCCGACCGGATCGATGGACTCCACGTCGCCGCGGTAGCGTTCGGCGGCCCGCGCGTCCAGGAGCAGCCCGGTGCGGGCCAGCGCGGCGGCGCCGTCCGCGTCGAGCAGCGGCAGTGCGCCGGGGGTGGGCGTGAAGGCGCCGGGGGCCGGCTCGGGGATCTCGTCGGTCAACGGGCCTGTCCAAGCCGCCAGTCCGCCGTCGAGGACCCGCACCGAGGGGTGGCCCGTCCAGCCGAGCAGCCACCACGCGCGCGCGGCGGCCCAGTTGAGGCCCCCGTCGTAGACGACGACGGCGCGGTCTGCGGAGACCCCGGCGGCCCGCATCGCCGTACCGAAGGCCTCCAGGTCGGGCAGCGGGTGGCGGCCGCCGGAACCCGCCGGGCCGGCGAGTTCGGAATCCAGATCGACGAAGACGGCCCCCGGGATGTGCGCCTTCTCGTACTCGGGCCGCAGGTTCGGGCCGCCCAGCTGCCAGCGGACGTCCAGGAGGACCGGCGGGTTGGCTCCCGCCAGCTCGCTCGCGAGATCGGATGCGGAGATGATGGCGTTCATGGCCCCATCCTTACGCACGGGGTGGCCGCGTCGTCCAGGGCCGGTTACTCTGCCCGCCGGGCGGTGCCGATCACAAGGCGTACGGGGTCGGGTACATGCCGTACAACCGATGGACACCGCGGGGCCGCGACCCGGAATGCGAGCGGTGCAGCGAGCCCGGGGGTCCTGCACGTACGTGCGCGTCGCGCGGCGGTGCGGCGCGGGCCCGTGGCGCTACGGGTGGTGCGAGCATCGGCACGGGGCGTGATCGCGCGTGGACGCGGTACACGCGTACGGAGGGCGGACGGACACGGCCACCGCGAGGGGCCGAGGAGAGAGTGACGATGACCGAGGCACGGGGGTCGACCGGCCTGAACGGTACGGCGTATCCACCGGGCACACCTTGCTGGGTGAGTCTGATGGTGCACGGGATGGCCACGACCCAGGACTTCTACGGAGCGCTGTTCGGCTGGGAGTTCCAGCCCGGACCTCAGCAGCTCGGCCCGTACGTGCGGGCGCTGCTCGACGGGAACCAGGTGGCCGGCATCGGCCAGCTGCAGCCCGACCGCCATCTCCCCATCGCCTGGACGCCGTACTTCGCCTCCGACGACGTGGACCTGACGGCGGCGACCGTACGGCACTGCGGCGGCACCGTCGGCGTCGGCCCGCTGGACGCCGGCGAGGCGGGCCGCCTCGCGATCGCCTCCGATCCGGCGGGCGCCGTCTTCGGCATCTGGCAGGCGGCGGAACATCTCGGCGCGGACCTCACCGGCGTCCCCGGCACCCCCGCCTGGGACGAACTCCTCACCATCGACACGTCCCTCGTCGCCAAGTTCTACGAGACCACCTTCGGCTACCAGGAGGAGCCGGTCGTCTCCGCCGACTTCGACTACGTCACCCTCCGCATCGAGGGCCGCCCCGTAGCCGGTATCCACGGCATCGGCAACGCCCTCCCCCGCGACCGCGGCCCCCACTGGCTGACCTACTTCGAGGTCACCGACCCCGACGAGGCCGCGCGCCACGCCCTCGCCCTGGGGGGCCACCTCCTCCAACCCGCCCACGACACCCCCCACGGCAGGGTGGCGACACTCGCGGACTCGGAGGGCGCGAAGTTCGCGGTGGTGCACACGGAACGCTGAACTCCCGGCCCGTCTCGTCAGACCGTCTCGACCGGCAGTACGTCCGGGGAGAGGGCGCTCGCGTGGGCCGTCGCGGCGGTCAGGCGGCGGCGGTGGTGGCGGCGGCAGAGGACCTCGTAGCCGATGTCGTCGGGTTGGTTGACGTCGCCGACGACGACCTGGGCGCCCTCGACGACCATGTGGCCGCCTATGGTGCGGGCGTTGTGGGTGGCGCGGGCGCCGCACCAGCAGAGGGCCTCGACCTGGAGGACCTCGACGCGGTCGGCCAGCTCGACGAGGCGCTGGGAGCCGGGGAAGAGCTTGGAGCGGAAGTCGGTGGTGATGCCGAAGGCGTAGACGTCGAGGCCCAGGTCGTCCACGACGCGGGCGAGTTGGTCGATCTGCTCGGGGGTGAGGAACTGGGCCTCGTCGGCGATCACGTAGTCCGCGCGGCGGCCCTGGGAGAGGTGGTCGACGAGGTACGCGTAGAGGTCCTGGCCGTCCGCGACCTCCACGGCGTCGGTGACCAGGCCCAGCCGCGAGGAGAGCTTGCCCTCGCCGGCGCGGTCGTCCCGCGTGAAGATCATGCCCTGGAGGCCGCGCGCCGAGCGGTTGTGCTCTATCTGGAGGGCCAGCGTCGACTTCCCGCAGTCCATGGTTCCGGAGAAGAACACCAGCTCGGACATGGTGAGTTGAGCACCTTTCGGCAAGGAGGGCGGCAGGAGGGGCAGGGCTTCAGGTGCGTACTTCGAGGAGCGGGATCAGCTGTTCCACCGGCGTCATCGAGCCGTGGTTGCCGACCATCGCCGACTCCTTGGGCTCTCGCTCGGACGCGATGATCAGGACGTCGTCGCGTGCGGCCGCGACCACGTCGCCGATGCGGCGGTAGACGCGTTCGTCGACGTGCGGTCCGAACCAGCCCGCCGCGATCGCCTCGTCGCGTGAGGCGATCCAGAACTGCTCGCCCAGCACCTCGCGCCAGCAGGTCAGGACGTCCGACTCGGCGCCCGGCACCGCGTAGACATGGCGGGCGCGGCCCTCGCCGCCCAGGAGGGCGACCCCGGCGCGCAGTTCCCAGTCCTCGTCGAAGTCGATGCGGTGCTGCTCGTCGAAGGGGATGTCGATCATCCCGTGGTCGGCCGTCACGTACAGGGCCGTACGCGGCGGGAGTTGCTCCGCGAGGCGCTGGACCAGCCGGTCGACATGCATGAGCTGGCCGCGCCAGGCGTCCGAGTCGACACCGAAGCGGTGCCCCGCGCCGTCCAGTTCGGAGTAGTACGTGTAGATCAACGAGCGGTCCCCGGCGGCCAGCCGCTCGGCGGCCTTGTCCATGCGCTCCTCGCCGGAGAGACGGCCGTGGAAGGTGCCGCCGCTCAGCGCGATCTGGGTGAGGGGCGTGTTCTGGAAGGCCGGGGAGGTGACCTGGGCGGTGAGCACACCCGCCGCGTCGGCCAGCTGGAAGATCGTGGGGTACGGCTGCCACGCGCGCGGCGACGTCCAGGGCTGCCAGCGCAGCTGGTTCATCAGCCCGTCGGTGTCCGGGTCACGGACCGTGTAACCGGGCAGGCCGTGCGCGCCCGGCGGCAGGCCGGTGCCCACCGAGGCGAGGGAGGTCGCGGTGGTAGCGGGATAGCCCGCGGTGATGGGGCGGCCGGTGCCGCCGCGCGAGGACCCCAGCAGCGCGGTCATGAAGGGCGCCTCGTCGGGGTGCGCCTTCAGCTGCTCCCAGCCCAGCCCGTCGATCAGGAACACACAGGCGCGGTCGGCCGCCGTCAGCTCCGGTATCACGGCCGTTGTACTGGGGACCCCCATGCCCGCCGCGAGGGTGGGCAGCAGGTCGGCGAGCGAGCCGGCGCCGTACTCCGGAACGGGTGCGGAGCCGATGGCGAGGGGTTCCGGGTGGTCCCAGGTGGGCAGTGCCATCAGCGGGCGGGGTCCGCGGTCGCCTCGGAGAGGGACTGCGCGAAGGCGAGGGCCTGGCGCACGGTCTCCGGGCCGTCCCCGGCCTCGCTGACCCGCAGGCTGAGGTCGTCCGCCGTCGAACTGCCCGTGTACCCGTGGTCCGCCTCGCAGTTGGGGTCGCCGCAGGCGGCGGGCTCCAGGTCGATACGGGCGACGGCGCCCCAGCCGATGGTCAGGACGACCTCGCGGGGCAGGGTGCCCGGCGCGTACGACTCGGGGTTGGCGACGACACGGCTGAGCACGACCGACGAGATCCGGCCGATCTTCACCGACTCGGTCGACGTCGTGGCGTACGGCGTCGGCGAGGTGCTGTCCGCGGCCTGCTCGTCCGTGTGACTCACGATGAAGCGGCTGCCCGTGAGGACGAGCACCGTCACGTGCCGGCGCACCTCGTTCGCGTCGAACGTCGTCTCCTGATGGACCAGGTACGACTTGACGGCCTCGCCGCCGACAGCGGCCTCCACCGCCTCGGCCACGAGGGCCGGGTAGTAGCCGCTGCGCTCGATCGCCGCACGCAGCCCCTGGGTCGTCGTACTGGTCTTGGCCATGACGTCCATCCTACGGTGGCGCACTGACTGCGAGGGACCGCTCTGCCGTCTCTGTTCTGTCGTGGACGGAACAATGCGACGGTCCGTGCGCCGTCCTTCGCGGAGTCCTTCGCGGAGTCCTTCGCGGAGTCCGCGTGCCCTCTTCGCCACCCTGGTGCACCGGGAGCGGCGCCCCGTCGCCCTCAGTACACAGGAAGGGTCCGCGGGCCGAGGTCGTCGCGGGCCGGCGGGCGCGCGAGCCGCACGGTGGCGCCGAGCACGCTCAGTCCGTGCGGGGCCACGACCACCGGCTCCAGGGAGACCGCCACCACCTCGGGGTGGTCGTCGACCAGGCGGGACACCCTGAGCAGCAGTTCCTCCAGGGCATCCGTGTCGACCGGGGCGGAGCCCCGCCAGCCGAAGAGGAGCGGTGCCGTCCGGATCGACCGGACCAGCGAGGCCGCGTCCCGCTCGGTGGCCGGAATCAGGCGGTGGGCCATGTCCCCGAGCAGCTGGGACGCGGGCCCGGCGAGCCCGAACGAGAGCACCGCTCCGGCCGCCGGGTCGACCACCGTCCGTACGATCGTGTCGACTCCTCGCGGGGCCATGCCCTGCACGACCGGACGCAGCTCCTCCGGCTTCCCGAAGAGCTCCGTCAACTCCGCGTACGCCCGTCGCAGTTGCTCCTCGTCGGCCAGGTCCAGCCGCACGCCGCCCAGGTCGGCCCGGTGACGCAGGTGCGGGGCGGTCGTCTTGAGCGCCACCGGGTAGCCGATGGTCCGCGCGGCCGCCACGGCCTCGTCGGGTGTGGGCGCGGGCCGCGCCGCCCGCACGCCGATGCCGTACCGGACGAGCAGCGCGCCCACCTCGTCGCCGCCGAGTGTGAGCCCTTCGCCACGAGCAAGGAGCGCGTCGATCTGTTCGGCCGCCCCCTTCTCGTCGATGTCCTCGTACGCGGGCACCCGCCCCGGATCCGCCCCCTCCCGCCGCCACTGGGCGTAGTTCACCGCTTCGGAGAGCGCGCGGACGGCGCGCTCGGCCGCGGGGTAGGCGGGGATGAGGCGGGAGTCGGCGGAGCCGGAGGGGGCTGTCGGCGCCGCGCCCGTTCCCTCGGTGGGCGGTCGTTCCGCGGGGCGGAGGCGGGGGGCTGCGCCGAGCGCTCTGTTGCCCGACTGGGGTGCGGTGCTCGAAGCCGCGGACAACGCCTCCGCGAGCCCGCCCAGCTCGACATGGACGACAAGCACCGGCTTCGAAGGATTCGCGGCCGCCGCGGACCGCAACGCCTCGGCCAGGGCCGCGTCGTCGGGCGTCGCCTCCCCCAGCGCCGGTATCGCGGTCACCACCACCGCGTCGCACGAGTCGTCGGCGAGTGTCCGCGAGAGCGCCGCGTGGAAGTCCTCGGCCGAGGCCCCCGTGGTCAGGTCCGACGGGGGCAGTGGCCGCAACCCCTCGGCGAGACACGCGTCGTACGTCAGCAGCCCCAACGACTCCGAGTTGCCCAGAATCGCCACCCGGGGACCCGCCGGCAGCGGCTGCCGGGCCAGCAGCAGCCCGGCGTCGACCAGCTCCGTGATCGTGTCGACGCGGATCACCCCGGCCTGGCGCAGCAGCGCGGACACGGTGGTGTGGGGCAGCCGGGTGGCGCGCACGGCGTGGCCCTGGGGCGCGGAACCTCCGTGCCGCGCCCCCTGGACCACGACGAGCGGTTTGACCGCCGCCGTCCGCCGGGCGAGGCGGGTGAACTTCCGGGGGTTGCCGATGGACTCCAGGTACATCAGCACGACATCGGTGTCCGGGTCCTCGTACCAGTACTGAAGGACGTCGTTGCCGGACACGTCCGCGCGGTTGCCCGACGACACGAAGGTGGAGACGCCCGTGACCCCGGTGACCCCTCCCCCGCGCCGGTGCAGCCGGGACAGCAGCGCGATCCCGATGGCGCCGGACTGGGCGAAGAGGCCGATGCGCCCGGAGCGCGGCGCCTCGGGGGCGAGTGAGGCGTTGAGCCGTACGTCGGGGGCGGTGTTGATGATTCCGAAGGCGTTCGGCCCGATGATGCGCATGCCGTACGTACGCGCCTGGCGCACCAGTTCGCGCTGGCGTTCGCGCCCGTCGGGGCCGCTCTCGGCGTACCCGGCGGAGACGACCACGAGCCCCTGCACACCGTGCTCACCGCACTCGGCGACGACCTCGGGGACGTACGCGGCGGGGACGGCGACGACCGCGAGGTCGACGGGGCCCTCGATGTCGGTGACGGAGCGGTGGGCGGGCACGCCGCCGAGTTCCTTCTCGGCTTCCCCGAGGGCCTTGTTCACCGCGTACAACCGCCCGGTGAACCCCGCGTCCAGGAGGTTGGCGAGCACGCTGCGGCCCACTCCGCCCGGTGTGCGCCCGGCGCCGATGACGGCGACCGAGCCGGGGGCGAGCAGCCGCTGCACGGACCTGGCCTCGGCCCGCTGCTCCCGCGCGCGCTGTACGGCGAGGGAGCGGTCGGTGGGCTCCAGGTCGAACTCCAGGCGTACGACGCCGTCCTCGAAGCTGCGCTTCTGCTGGTACCCGGCGTCGGTGAACACCTTGATCATCTTGTTGTTGGCGGGCAGCACCTCGGCGGCGAAGCGTCTGATGTCGCGCTCGCGGGCGACGGCGGCGATGTGTTCGAGGAGGGCGGAGGCCACACCTCGGCCCTGGTGGGCGTCCTGGACGAGGAAGGCGACCTCGGCCTCGTCGGCGGGTGCGGACGCGGGCATTCCCTCGGCGCCGATGCGGTCGTAGCGTACGGTGGCGATGAACTCGCCGCCGACGGTGGCGGCGAGCCCCACCCGGTCCACGAAGTCGTGGTGCGTGAAGCGGTGGACGTCCTTGGCGGACAGGCGAGGGTAGGGCGCGAAGAAGCGGTAGTACTTCGACTCGTCCGAGACCTGCTCGTAGAAGCTGACGAGACGCTCGGCGTCATCAACGGTGATGGGCCTGATGCGTGCGGTGCCGCCGTCGCGCAGCACCACGTCGGCCTCCCAGTGGGCGGGGTACTCGTGCCGGTCCGACGAGGTCTGCATGGGCCCCAGAGTACGGCTCGCGTACGACAACGTCGCGGGCCAGTCTGGGGAAGAACAACAGAGGAGCGACTGCCGGTTCGCGGTCAGGCCGTGGGCCCTGTCCGGCGCGCTCCACGATATGGGAAACTGGTCTAGACAGCCTGGTCTAGACCTCTTCTAGGTACCCGAGACATCCGAAGGGCAGCATCACATGGCTGAGCGCCGCGTCAACGTCGGCTGGGCCGAGGGCCTCCACGCCCGCCCCGCATCCATCTTCGTCCGGGCCACCACGGCCTCCGGTGTCCCCGTGACGATCTCCAAGGCCGACGGCAACCCCGTCAACGCGGCCTCCATGCTGGCGGTCCTGGGCCTGGGCGCCCAGGGCGGCGAGGAGATCGTCCTCGCCTCCGACGCCGAGGGCGCGGACATCGCGCTCGACCGGCTGGCGAAGCTCGTGGCCGAGGGACTGGAGGAACTCCCCGAAACGGTCTGAGCGACGCGATAAAGGCCTGAAAGGCCATCCGCGGACAACATCGAAGGGCTCGTCCGATTTATCGGGCGAGCCCTTCACATTTCCACGACACAAACAGAGAGGAAATCGTTGTGCGGGCAGCGGAAATCATGCCCTTCGAATTCCTTCCCTCTTTGTATACGGCGCCCGTGTTAATGCCGCAGGCTCTGCATGTTTACGGGGTGTTGCGAAGTCCTCACACGGTCCGGGCGTTCCGCCCCGCCGGGCCCGGCCGGAAATCGGAGGCGGTGCACGGTGGTGGCGCGCTCGGTGTGCAGAGCAGTGATCGTCCGGGCCCGCTCACTGTCGCCGCGTGCGACCGCGTCCACGATGCCGCCGTGCTCGGCCCAGGACTCCACGGGGTTGGCCGGCGCCTCGATCGCGTACATCCAGGCGATCTTGTGCCGCAGCTGGGCGAGTGTCGAGGTCAGCGCGGGACTGCCGGACGCCTGTGCGAGCGTCTCGTGGAACCAGCCCCCCAGGGAGCGCAGGTCGTCGCTGCTGCCCCGCCTGGCCCGCTCCTGGCCGAGTCTCACCAGGCCGCGCAGGACCTTGAGGTGCGCTTCGGTGCGGCGCTGGGCGGCGCGGGCGGCACCCAGCGGCTCCAGCAGCATGCGCATCTCCAGGAGGTCGGCGGCCTCCTGTTCGGTCGGTTCGGCCACGCACGCGCCCGCGTGCCGCCGGGTGACCACGAAGCCCTCGGCCTCCAGCGTGCGCAGCGCCTCGCGCACGGGGACCCGGCTGACACCGTACCGGCGGGCGAGCAGTTCCTCGGTGAGACGGCTGCCGCGCTCGTAGACACCCGCGACGATGTCATCACGGATCGCCGTGCATACCGAGTGCGCCGGAATACGCATGACCGACCTCCGTCTTAATCCCCGTGAAACGTCGATGATTGACGTGTGTTCCAGCGACTCTATTGCAGAGAGCGGGAATTTCCGACGGCGGACCGGAATCCATGGATATTTTTTGGACAGGAGGTACGTCACAACGCGGAAAGCCCCGGCTCGGTGAGCCGGGGCCTCCTGGGAAGCGCTGAGCGGTTCGTCAGACGTTCACGCCGTGCGAGCGCAGATACGCGGCAGGGTCGACGTCCGAGCCGTACTCGGCCGTCGTCCGGGCCTCGAAGTGCAGATGCGCGCCGGTGACGTTGCCGGTCGCCCCGGAGAGGCCTATCTGCTGGCCGGGGGTGACCGTCTGGCCGACGGAGACGCCGATGGACGACAGGTGGCCGTACTGGGTGTACGTGCCGTCGGTCATCTTGATGACGATGTTGTTGCCGTACGCGCCGCCCCAGCCCGCTTCGACGACGGTGCCGGAGCCGACCGCGTGGACGGCGGTGCCCGACGCGGCGTGGAAGTCGATGCCGGTGTGGCTGCCGGAGGACCAGACGGCGCCGCCGGCCTTGTAGCCGGTGGAGATGTACGAGCCGTTGATCGGGGCGACGTAGGCGTTGAGGCGCTCGCGCTCGGCGGCGCGGGCGGCGCGCGCCTTGATCTCCTCGCGCTCCTCGGCGGCGGCACGTTCCTGCTCGGCCTTCTCGGCGGCGGCCTTCCGGGCCTCCTCCTGCGCCTTCTTCTTGGCGGCGGCCACCTCGGCGGCCTGCTGCTGGGCGGCGGCCTGGGCGTCGACCTGGTCGGCGACCGTGTCGCCGAGGGTGATGATCTGGTTCAGTCCGGTCTGCTCGGCTGCGGGCTCCGCGGCGAGTGCCGGGGCGGCCAGGGTGCCGATGACACCGGTGGTGGTGAGAGCGGCTACGCCCACGTTCCTCGTGGTCGTGCGCTGCACACGGCCGGGGCGGCGGTGCTTCCCGGGGGCGCGGGTGAACGCCATGAAGTGGCTGGTCCTTTCCTTCCCTCTCGCCTACCGGGTTAGCTGACGGGTTCGGAGCAGGAAGGTCTCCTACGGATGCCCCTCGTTTCGCGGTGCTCCGCGAAGGGCGTCCGATTCACCCCAGGGACTGCGGTGGGTCCCCGGCTCCCCTGGCTCGCGCCATGCGGGGACTCGGCGATGGCTGTCCGGTGCCGCGGGTGCGGCGAACTGCTGACGAACAGCCGGACTGACGCTAAGTGGGCCGTCTTCGAAATAACAAACGGATCACGGGTTTTGTTGCGTACGCCACAGCCCAGACACACAACCTCCCCCATCAATATGGACAAACGGGGGCTCTGGTGACTCTTCAGTCACCAGGGCCCCTTGAGTATGTGTGCTTCCGTCCGGTTCTCTACTCGGCCGGTACGACGGTGACTTCGCCGATGCCGAGGGCCCTGACCGGCTCCTCGATCTGCGCGGCGTCCCCTACGAGGACCGTCACCAGACGGTCCACCGGGAAGGCGCTCACGGCCGCCGCGGTGGCCTCCACCGTGCCGGTGGCGGCGAGTTGCCGGTACAGCGTCGACTGGTAGTCGTCCGGCAGGTACTGCTCGACCTGGTCGGCCAGCGTGCTCGCCACGGCCGCGGCCGTCTCGAACTTGAGGGGGGCGACGCCCACCAGGTTCTGTACGGCGACGTCGCGCTCGGCGTCGGTCAGGCCCCCGGCGGCGAGGGTGCGCAGCACGGTCCACAGGTCGTCGAGCGCCGGACCCGTGTTCGGGGTGTCGACGGAGCCGCTGATGGCGAGCATCGCGGTGCCCGAGCCGTCGGGCGCGGCGCGCAGCACCTGGCCGAACGCGCGCACACCGTAGGTGTAGCCCTTCTCCTCGCGCAGGACACGGTCCAGGCGGGAAGTGAGGGTGCCGCCCAGGCAGTACGTGCCGAGCACCTGGGCCGGCCACACCCGGTCGTGCCGGTCGGCGCCGACCCGGCCGATGAGCAGCTGGGTCTGGACGGCGCCGGGGCGGTCCACGATGATGACCCGCCCGGCGTCGTCGGCACTCACCGACGGCACGGGGCGCGGCTTGGCCGGGGAGCCCGTCCAGGCGCCCAGGGTGTCGCCGAGCAGCGCGGCGAGGTCCACCCCGGTGAGGTCCCCGACGACCACGGCGGTGGCCGTCGCGGGCCGTACGTGCTTCTCGTAGAAGGCGCGTACGGCCGCGGAGTCGATGCTCGCCACGGTCTCCTCGGTGCCCTGGCGGGGGCGGGACATCCGCGAGGTGGCCGGGAACAGCTCCTTGTAGAGCTCCTTCGCGGCCCGGCGGCCCGGGCTGGCGGTCTCGTGCGGGATCTCGTCGAGCCGGTTGGCCACGAGCCGCTCGATCTCGCTGTCCGCGAACGCGGGTGCCCGCAGGGCGTCGGCGAGCAGGCCGAGCGCCTTGGCCAGCCGTGACACGGGCACTTCGAGGGAGAGCCGTACGCCGGGGTGGTCGGCGTGCGAGTCGAGGGTGGCGCCGCAGCGCTCCAGCTCGGCGGCGAACTCCTCGGCGGAGTGCTTGTCGGTGCCCTCGGAGAAGGCCCTGGTCATGATCGTGGCGACGCCGTCGAGACCGGCGGGCTCGGCGTCCAGCGGCGCGTCGAGGAGGACCTCGACGGCGACGACCTGCTGGCCGGGGCGGTCGCAGTGCAGCACGGTCAGACCGTTGTCCAGCGTGCCGCGCTCGGGCGCCGGGAACGCCCAGGGCCTGGCCTCGCCGGCCTGGGGCTGCGGGTGGAAGTCCATGGTCGCGAGCTCGGTCACTTCGCCGACTCCTCGTTCTCGTCGGTGGTTTCGGCGGCCTCCGTCGCCGCGGCAGTCGCCTCGGCGGCTTCCTCTTCCTCGTCCGCGCCCTCTTCGCCGGCGACGGGCTCGTAGACGAGCACCGCGCGGTTGTCGGGCCTCAGGCGCGCCTTGGCGATCTCCTGGACCTCGTCGGCCGTCACCTCGAGGACGCGGTCGACGGCGGTCAGGGCGAGCTTCGGGTCGCCGAACAGGACCGCGAACCGGCACAGTTCGTCGGCGCGGCCCGAGACCGTGCCGAGCCGGTCCAGCCACTCGCGCTCCAACTGGGCCTGAGCGCGTTCCATCTCCTCCGCCGTGGGACCCTCCGCGGCGAACCGGGCGAGCTCCTCGTCGACGGCGGCCTCGATGACGGGCACCTCGACATCGCCCGAGGTCTTCACGTCCAGCCATGCCATGGAGGGCGCGCCGGCCAGCCGCAGCAGGCCGAACCCGGCCGTCACGGCCGAACGGTCACGGCGTACGAGCCGGTTGTACAGGCGGGAGGACTCGCCGCCGCCCAGGATGGTGAGCGCCAGGTCGGCCGCGTCGCACGCGCGTGTGCCGTCCTCCGGGAGCCGGTAGGCCGCCATCAACGCGCGCGCGGGCACGTTCTCCTCGACGACCTCGCGCAGCTGCTCGCCGATGACGTCGGGCAGCCCGCCGTCCCGCGGCTCGCGCTTGCCGTCGTACGCCGGGATGGACCCGAAGTACTTCTCGACCCACGCGAGTGTCTGCTCCGGGTCGATGTCCCCGACGACCGACAGGACGGCGTTGTTCGGCGCGTAGTAGGTACGGAAGAACTCGCGGGCGTCCTCCAGGCTGGCCGCCTCCAGGTCCTCCATCGAGCCGATCGGCGTGTGGCGGTAGGGATGCCCCTCCGGGTAGGCCAGGCGGAAGATCTTCTCGAAGGACGTGCCGTACGGCACGTTGTCGTAGCGCTGCCGGCGCTCGTTCTTGACGACGTCCCGTTGGTTGTCCAGGTTCTTCTGGTCGAGCGCGACGAGCAGGCTGCCCATGCGGTCGGCCTCCAGCCAGAGCGCCAGCTCCAGTTGGTGGGTGGGCATCGTCTCGAAGTAGTTGGTGCGCTCCCAGCTCGTCGTGCCGTTCAGCGAACCGCCCGCGCCCTGGACCAGCTCGAAGTGCCCGTTGCCCTGCACCTGGCCCGAGCCCTGGAACATCAGGTGCTCGAAGAGGTGGGCGAGGCCCGTGCGCCCCTCGACCTCGTGGCGGGAGCCGACGTCGTACCAGAGGCACACCGCCGCGACCGGGGTCAGGTGGTCCTCGGAGAGCACCACGCGCAGGCCGTTGTCCAGGCGGTGCTCCTTCACTGTCAGGCCTTCGGAGCCTGCCTCGGCTGTGGCCGTGTGACCCATGGGCATGTACGTCCCTTCGATCGCTGTGCTGTAATCGCGGAATCCGTCCTGGAATCCGTCGTGGAATCGTCGCGGAAACCGCTGTTTTCCTGCCGGTCCTGCCACTGTATGCAAGCGCGCGGACCCCTGGAGAAGTTCCCGGGGGTCGTACGCCGAGAGCGAGACCGGGGTTACGCGCGCGGAGCGCCTTCGTTCGGTTCGGCGCACGACGTTGACGTGGCCCGGTGGACATCGCGAGGCCTCGGCCGGAGCGGCGTTCGCCGGGCTGTGGTCCGCGTTGTCAGTGCGGCAGTCCACAATGGTCCGCGTCAGACCCCGTTCACGTCTCAGTCGGAGTGAGCCGGAGACGTGAGTGCCCCGTAGGTGAGCGACCAGAAAAAGAGGAGCCGGCAGCGATGGCCCGCCGCAGCACGAAGACCCCGCCGCCCGACGACACGTACGAGGAGAAGATCCTCGACATCGACGTCGTCGACGAGATGCAGGGCTCCTTCCTGGAGTACGCGTACTCGGTCATCTACTCCCGAGCCCTGCCGGACGCCCGCGACGGTCTGAAGCCGGTGCACCGGCGGATCGTCTACCAGATGAACGAGATGGGCCTGCGCCCCGACCGCGGCTATGTGAAGTGCGCCCGCGTCGTCGGCGAGGTCATGGGTAAGTTGCACCCGCACGGCGACTCGTCGATCTACGACGCCCTGGTGCGACTCGCCCAGCCCTTCTCCATGCGGCTCCCCCTGGTCGACGGCCACGGCAACTTCGGCTCGCTGGGCAACGACGACCCGCCGGCCGCCATGCGGTACACCGAGTGCCGGATGGCCGACGCGACGAGCCTGATGACGGAGTCGATCGACGAGAACACGGTCGACTTCACGCCGAACTACGACGGCCAGGAGCAGGAGCCGGTGGCGCTGCCCGCCGCCTTCCCGAACCTGCTGGTCAACGGCTCGTCGGGCATCGCCGTCGGCATGGCGACCAATATGCCGCCGCACAACCTGAGCGAGGTCATCGCGGCCGCCCGCCACCTCATCCGGTATCCGAACGCCGACCTGGACACGCTGATGCGGCACGTCCCGGGCCCCGACCTGCCCACGGGCGGCCGGATCGTCGGCCTCTCCGGCATCCGGGACGCCTACGAGACGGGCCGCGGCACCTTCAAGATCCGCGCCGCGGTGGCGGTGGAGACGGTGACGGCCCGCCGCAAGGGCCTGGTCGTCACCGAACTGCCGTTCACCGTCGGCCCGGAGAAGGTGATCGCCAAGATCAAGGACCTGGTCGGCTCGAAGAAGCTCCAGGGCGTCGCCGACGTCAAGGACCTCACCGACCGCCAGCACGGCCTGCGTCTCGTCATCGAGATCAAGAACGGCTTCGTGCCGGAGGCCGTCCTGGAGCAGCTCTACAAGCTGACGCCGATGGAGGAGTCCTTCGGCATCAACAACGTGGCCCTGGTCGACGGCCAGCCCCTCACCCTGGGCCTCAAGGAGCTCCTGGAGGTCTACCTCGACCACCGCTTCGAGGTCGTGCGCCGCCGCTCGGAGTTCCGCCGCACCAAGAAAAGCGACCGCCTTCACCTGGTCGAGGGTCTGCTCACCGCGCTAGTGGACATCGACGAGGTCATCCGGCTGATCCGCTCCAGCGACAACTCCTCGCAGGCCAAGGAGCGCCTGATCGAGCGCTTCGCCCTGTCGGACATCCAGACGCAGTACATCCTCGACACCCCGCTGCGCCGTCTCACCAGGTTCGACCGCATCGAGCTGGAGTCCGAGCAGGACCGGCTCAACGCCGAGATCGCGGAGCTGACCCGCATCCTGGAGTCGGACGCGGAGCTGCGCAAGCTGGTCTCCGGTGAACTGGCCGCGGTGGCGAAGAAGTTCGGCACCGAGCGCCGTACGGTGCTGCTGGAGTCCTCGGGCTCCTCGGTGGCCACAGTCCCGCTCCAGGTCGCGGACGACCCGTGCCGGGTGCTGTTGTCGTCGACGGGTCTGCTGGCCCGTACGGCCAACGGCGAGCCGTTCGCGGTGGACGAGGACGGCAAGCGCGCCAAGCACGACGTCATCGTCTCCGCCGTCCCGGCGACGGCCCGGGGCGAGGTGGGCGCGGTGACCTCCACCGGCCGCCTGCTGCGCCTGAACGTGGTCGACCTGCCCCAGCTGCCGGAGACGGCGGCGGCACCCAACCTCGCGGGCGGCGCCCCGATCACGGAGTTCCTCTCCCTCCAGGACGGCGAGACCCTCATCTGTCTGACGACGCTCGACGAGTCGTCGCCCGGGCTGGCCATCGGCACCGAGCAGGGTGTCGTCAAGCGGGTGGTCCCCGATTACCCGACCAACAAGGAGGAGCTGGAGGTCATCACGCTCAGGGAGGGTGACCGGATCGTCGGCGCCGTCGAGCTGCGTACCGGCGAGGAGGACCTCGTCTTCATCACGGACGACGCCCAGCTCTTGCGCTTCCAGGCCTCGGTGGTCCGTCCGCAGGGCCGTCCGGCGGGCGGCATGGCCGGCGTCAAGCTCACCGAGGGCGCGAAGGTCCTCTCCTTCACGGCGATCGACCCGGCCGTGGACGCCGTCGTCTTCACGGTGGCGGGCTCCCGCGGCACGCTCGACGACTCGGTCCAGACCACGGCCAAGCTGACCCCCTTCGACCAGTACCCCCGCAAGGGCCGTGCCACGGGCGGCGTCCGCTGCCAGCGGTTCCTCAAGGGCGAGGACTGTCTGTCCGTCGCCTGGGCGGGGCCCGTCCCGGCCCGCGCCGCCCAGAAGAACGGCACCCCGGCCGAGCTCCCGGAGATCGACCCGCGCCGCGACGGCTCGGGCGAGTCCCTGGGCAGGACGGTGTGGTCGGTGGCGGGACCGGTGTGAGCCGAGGCCGTCGGCGACGGCCGTAGTCAGCGGCTGTCGTCAAGAACCCGGGGTTCCTCGGGTTCCTCGGGTGCGTCGGGTTCCTCAGCCTCCCGCTCCTGTACGTAGCGGAGGACGCCCCACATGCTGTGCTCGTCGGCCTGTGGGGCGTCGTCCTTGCACGCCTCCAGTTCCTTGGTCAGGGCCTTGCCGTCGATCCCCGCCCCGATGAGCACGAGTTGGGTGAGCCGGGGTCCGTCATCGTCGTTCCAGGGCTCGGGGCAGAACCGCAGGAACCGCCCGACGGCGTGCACGGCGTAGCGGTTGCGGACGTCGTACGGACCGAAGTCGACGTACCCCTTGATCCGGTAGAGCCCTTCGGATCTGCTGTCGAGGAACTCCATGAGCCGCCGTGGGTTGATCGGCAGGTCGGAGACGAAGGCGAGGCTGTCGTAGCCGGTGTGCGGATGCCCGGCGTGATCGCCGCCTTCGCCCGCGCCCCCGTTCTCCTCGGCCTCGTCGTGTCGGTGGAGGTCGTCGAAGGAGAGCTGGCCGATGCGTTCCTCGGAGGGCCGGCAGTCGAAGAGGAACTCGGGGTCGATACGCCCGTAGGTGGCGGGCACGACGGCCGCGCGATCACTGAGTGAGCGGACGAGCGCCAGGACCCGATCCCCGTCCTCGGCCCGGTCGAGCTTGTTGACGACGACGAGGTCGGCGATGGCGAGATGCCGGTCGAGCTCGGGATGCCGCTGCCTGGTCTCAAGGAACTCGGCCGCGTCGACGACTTCGACGAGCCCTCCGTACATCACCCGGGGATTCTCGCTGGCGAGCACCATCCGCACGAGTTCCTGCGGCTCGGCGAGCCCGCTGGCCTCGATGACGATGACGTCGATCCCGGCAGACGGCTCGGCGAGCCGCTCCAGATAGAGATCCAGCTCGCCGGCGTCGACGGCACAGCACAGACACCCGTTGCCCAGCGAGACGGTGGAATCGCCGAGCGCCCCCGCCACCGCCATCGCGTCGATCTCGATCGCCCCGAAGTCGTTGACGACCGCACCGATACGGCTACCGCCACTGCGGTGGAGCAGGTGGTTGAGCAGCGTGGTCTTGCCGGAACCGAGGAATCCGGCGAGGACGACGACCGGGATCTGCTGCGGAACCGGTGCCCCCGGCAAACCCTGCGGACTCAGCCCCGAACCAGGGCTAGGACCCGGTCCAGGGCTCGGGCTCGGGCTCGGACCAAGGCTCGGGCTCGGACTCGACGACTGGCTCAACGCGCGCCCTCTCTCACACCGTCACACCGTTGCGTGCGCCGGCTCGCGGCCGGCCGCCGCACGAGGGCGGCTCATGGACCGGCTCTCACCGGAACACCGCGGCTCTCGTACGGCCTTTGAATGCCGCCCCAGGATACGAGTGGGGGCGAACACCACGTCGAGTGAACGATTGTTAGCGGCGCCCGCGGGGCACACGTTGGGCATGGCGCCGGTTCGCGCGACCCGCACATCCCTCCGTGCGCCTCCTCTCCGCCTCCCCGGCCGGCCAACGCCTCTGGGTGACACTGGAAGGCGGCAAGCGCCGCCCACCGCTCGCCGGTCCCCATCCTGTCGACCCACACCCGACGACCGGCGGTTGGACGCCTGAACCGGGGGTTGACATGGCCACACAGAATTTTGGGGCACGGGGACTCGGCCCTGCCGCGGCAGCGGGTTTCGCCTTCGCGGTGGGAGCGCTTGGCGCGTTCGTCGTGGAGCGACGCATCAGCACCGTACTGCGGCGCCTGGAACGGCTGGAACGCGAGACGGAGCAGCGCACGTCGCTGACCGCCTATCAGCAGCACAACTTCGACCTGGTCATGAGGGCGGCCTCGGACCCGACACTGTTGCCGGTTCTGAACGCCTACGAGGAGGAGCTGTCCGAGGAGAGGCAACGGCAGTACCTCTTCGCCAACCTCCTCTACACACACGTCCTGCAGGGCTATCGGGTGGGCGTCTTCAGCCGGGCGGAGCTGTACGGCCACCTTCGCGGCATCTTTCAGAGCGCCCTGATGCGTGACTACTGGGCAGCCACGCGTCATCACCGGTCAAGCCTGAAGGAGGGCTCGGAGGAGTCGGAGATCGGCAAGATGGTTGACGCCCTGATCCACGACCTGGAGGAAGCGAGCACGGACGAGTGGTGGGTCGTGGGCGAACCGCCCGCCGAGTGACGCCGCCCTCGCCCCCACGGCCTACGCCCCATGACCCTCACTCCATGGCCCTCACTCCATGGCCCTCGCTCCGTGGCCCTCGCGCCCCCACGGCGCTCGCGCCCACACAGCGCGACCCCTGCCTCCGCCTTCACTCCAGCACGTCTCCTATGCGTGCGTATCAAACGACTCCAGATGGATAGGTTGGCCCCGCTCGTATCACTACTCCCAAGGATCGAACCCGTTGAAAATCGTGCGCCGCATCGGTGCGTCCCCCCGCGAGAGGGGCAGTGCCGCGGGGCAGACGTGCCCAGACATCTTCGAACTGCAGGATGGCAACTTCGCAGTAATCGGGACTGATCAGACAGAGAAACTCGACCCCGAGCTTCCCGCTGACGCCTCGCGCGCAGACTACGAGAGGATCGTGGTCATCAGCCGCGAGACTCTGATCCGGGCAAAGTCGGACATCCCCGACGCCTGATCCTCACATGGGGGCTCGCCTGCACTACAGTGCGGGCCCCTGGCGCTCCCCGTCCGGTGGCCATGAGCGCACGGCTCGATCCGCCGCAGCAAGCGCGCCGTTCACACCGCCCGCCGCGGAGTCGGTCAGGCCCTCACGGGCACCGCCACCGGCGCCCCCGGCCCCACATAGCGCGCGGCCGGCCGAATGATCTTCGAGTCCTCCGCCTGTTCGAGGATGTTGGCGCTCCAGCCGACGGTACGGGCCGCCGCGAAGGTCGGGGTGAACATCTCGCGGGGCAGACCGCAGAGTTCCATGACGACTCCCGCGTAGAACTCGACATTGATGTGGAGCTCGCGGCCGGGCTTCAGTTCGGCGAGGATCGACTCGACCTGCCGTTCCACCTCCACCGCGAAGGCGACACGGGGTCCACCGAACCGCTTCGCGATGCCGCGGAACATGCGGGAGCGGGGGTCCTCGGTGCGGTAGACGGGATGGCCGAAACCCATGATGCGGTCACCGGCGAGGACGCGTTCACGGATCCAGGCATCGATGCGGTCCGGGGTGCCGATGGCGTCGAGGGTGTCCAGGGCGCGGCTCGGGGCGCCTCCGTGGAGGGGGCCGGAGAGCGCACCCACGGCACCCACGAGGCAGGCCGCCACATCCGCGCCCGTCGACGTGATCACCCGTGCAGTGAACGTTGATGCATTGAATCCATGGTCAATAGTTGAGATCAAGTATTGCTCGATCGCCCGCGCCTTGAGGGGTTCGGGTTCCGAACCGGTCAACATGTAGAGGTAGTTGGCGGCGTACGACAGGTCGTCGCGCGGTTCGACGGGGTCCAGCCCCCGCCCCAGCCGGTACAGCGCCGTGAGCAGGGTGGGTACGGCCGCCGACGCGGCCAGGGCGTCCGCGCGACGCCGATCCGCGTCGAGGTCGTACACCGGCCGGAAGCCACGGGAGGCGCCGAACAGCGACAGGGCGGTGCGCAGACCGGACAGCGGGCCGGAGTGGGCACTCGCCCCCGCGATCACGGGCAGCGCGGCCCGTACGTCGTCAGGCAGTCGGCGCAGGGGCCGGACCCGGGTGGCGAACGCGTCCCGCCGCGACACGTCCGGCAGTTCGCCGTGGACCATCAGGTGCCAGACGTCCTCGAAGTCACGGGTCTGGGCGAGGTCGACGGCCGAGTACTGACGGTAGTGGTAGAAGCCCTCCTGCCCCCTGACGTCACCCAATGAGGTGTCGGTGACGACAACGCCCGCGAGTCCTCGCGGCACGTCGACGGGGTTGATCACGGCCCGATTGCTGGACATGTCTCCTCCTTGAACTTGATTCGACTGTCCATGCTTGACTGGATATCTGTCAATATTGATTGAATCAATACTCTGTCATTACGGATACGGTGACGTCCATGAAGGAGCAAGGCGATCGAGAACCCGGGGACGCGACGCACGGCCCCGCCCGCGCCGGCCGGCGGCTCACCACCAGGGAGACCGCCGAACTGCTCGGCGTGAAACCCGAGACCGTGTACGCCTATGTGAGCCGCGGCCAGCTCAGCAGCCGACGGGATCCGGGCGGACGCGGCAGCACCTTCGACGCCGAGGAGGTGGCGGCGCTCGCGGGGCGCAACAGGCGCGAGAGCAGTGGAAGTCCGGCCACGGGCGGTGAGCTCTCCATCCGCACCCGGCTCACCCTCATCGAGCGGGACCGCTACTACTTCCGCGGTGTCGACGCGACCGAGCTCGCCGCGCGCCACTCCTACGAAGAGGTCGCCGAGTGGCTCTGGACGGGCGAGTTGCGGCCCGGCGTCACCTTCACCGCCCCGAAGGCGTCCGTGACCGCCGCCCGCCGCGCGATCGACTCTCTGCCGGAGCACAGCGGCCCCGTCGACCGGCTGCGGGTGGCCGCGATCGCCGCCGCGGCGGCGGACCCGCTGCGCTTCGACCTCTCCGAAGCAGCCGTTCTCGGCACCGCGCGCACCCTCATCCCCACCCTCGTCGCCGCCCTCCCGCCAGTCATCCGTTCCCATCGCGACTCGGGGCCGCTGGCCGACCGCCTCTGGGCCCGGCTCAGCGGCCGTACCCCCGACGAGGCGTCACTGCGCGTCCTGGACACGGCTCTCGCGCTGCTCGCCGACCACGACCTGGCCGCCTCCACACTCGCGGTCCGCGTCGCCGCGTCGGCCCGTGCCCACGCGTACGCGGCGGTCTCGGCCGGTCTCGGCGCTCTCGAAGGCCCGCTGCACGGCGCGGCCAGCCCACTCGCCCACCGGCTGCTCCTCGACGTACTGGACCACGGCAGTGTCGCCCCTGTGATCGCGGACGAACTGCGCGTCGGCCGCAGCATCCCGGGGCTCGGACACCGCCTCTACACGGGCGAGGATCCACGCGCGCGTGCCCTGTTCGCCCTGCTGGAGGACATCCCCGAGGCGGCACCGGCCCTCGCGGCCGCCCGCGACCTCGTGGCGACCAGCGCCCGCCACACACCCCTGCACGCCAATATCGACCTGGCCCTCGCGGTCCTGACCGTCTCCTTCGGCATGCCCGCCACCGCCGGCGAGACCGTCTTCGCCGTGGCCCGTACCGCCGGGTGGATCGCCCACACCCTGGAGGAGTACGGGGAGCGTCCGCTACGGATGCGCCCGAGCGGCCAGTACGTGGGGGCGCGGCCACCGCAACCGCTCCCGCAATGAGCGCCCCAGGCGCCCGCATCCCGCGCTCCACCACGCCCGGGGGACCCGAATGCGCCCCTTCGTGGACCCTGTATGCACCCCTTTGGCCCGGCCGGAAGTCGCCCGCGCGCAACTCAGGTTAGGCTCACCTCTGTGAGTACGTGCACATCCGCGTCCCGACACCTCGGCGAGCCTCTCGCGGGGACCGCCGCCACGGCGAGGACATGGCTGCTGCTGGAACAGCCGGGCCCTTGGGGCGTCCAGGCGCTCACTTCGAGCCACCTGGACCCCGCACTCGGCCGCGCCCTGGAAGCCGCGGCGGAGGGCACCGGCGTACGCCTGGCGCTCATCCGGCGCCCCGGCCGCCACGCGGACTGCCACCAGGCCCGCGAGCGCCAGGTGTACGTGGCCCACACCGTCCCCGGAAACGTATGGCTGCACAGCGCCATGACGGCCGACCCCGAGCAGTTGCTCGACCTCGACTTCACCGCCCTCGGCCGGGGCGACCACCACACGGTCGAAACGGTCCTGCGGGGTCGGCCCCACACGGGCGACCCCCTCGCGCTCGTCTGCACCAACGGCAAGCGCGACCGCTGCTGCGCCCTCCTCGGTCGGCCGCTCGCCGCCGAACTGGCCGCCTCCGGAGTCGAGGGCACCTGGGAGGTCACCCATCTCGGTGGTCACCGCTTCTCGCCCACCCTGCTCGTACTGCCCTTCGGATACGTGTACGGCCGCGCCGAGGCCCATCACGTCAAGGAGGTCCTCCAAGGCGTACGCGAAGGGCGGGTCGTCACCGAGGGCTGCCGCGGCAGCTCCGCATGGCAGCGCCCCGGACAGGCGGCCGAGCTGGCGGTACGTACGCGGACGGGCGTCGACGCGGCCGACGCGCTCACCATTGTCAGCACGGACGGCACGGCACCCCACTGGGAAGTGACCGTCGCCCACACCGACGGCCGCCGCTGGACAGTCACCGTCGCCCAGGGCGCCTCCGAGCCCGCTCGCCCGGAAAGCTGCGGCTCTCCGCTGGGCTCCCCGGCCAGGATGGACGTCGTGGCCGTACGGGAACTCGCGCCGACGGCCCCCACGAGCTGACCGGCGCGACCTCCGCGGAGCCGCCGGCCGCCCCTTCAGAACCACGTCTCCGCAGACCCCTGCTTCCTGAGATCCGCGCCACACCCCACTACGACCGCCCCGCCCCCGCCACGTACCGTCATGGGTATGAGCCCCACTCCCCCCGCACGCCGCCTGCGTCTCGGCATGCCGCGGCGGGTGTTCTCGCAGGTCCTGCTGATGCAGGTGGCGATCGCCGCCGGGGTCGCCGTCCTCGCGACCGGGCTGTTCCTGGCACCGCTCAGCGATCAGCTGGACGACCAGGCGATGCGCCGGGCGCTCGCGATAGCGCAGACCACGGCGGCCCAGCCGCAGGTCGCGGAGGACCTGGTGTCGTCGGAGCCGTCGGTGAACGGCCCGGTGCAGGCCGAGGCCGAGCGGATCCGTAAGGCCAGTGGGGCCGAGTACGTCGTCGTGATGGACACGGACGGGGTGCGCTGGTCGCATCCCGACCCGGCGGAGATCGGCAGGCTCGTCTCGACGGACCCGCGCCGCGCCCTGTCCGGGCAGGAGGTCATGGAGATCGACTCGGGCACACTGGGACGCTCGGCCCGGGGCAAGGTGCCGCTGCGCGACGCCGATGGGAGAACCGTCGGCGCCGTCTCGGTCGGCATCGAGTACGACAGCGTGCGCGCCCGGCTCATCCACGCGATCCCCGGGCTCCTCGCGTACGCCGGCGGAGCCATGGCCGTCGGCACGCTGGCCGCGTATCTGATCTCCCGGCGGGTCCACCGTCAGACCCGTGACCTGGCCTTCTCCGATATCGCGGGGCTGCTCGCGGAGCGCGAGGCGATGCTGCACGGCATCCGGGAGGGCGTGGTCGCGCTGGACCGCGCCGGCCGCGTACGCCTGCTGAACGACGAGGCGCAGCGGCTGCTCGGCATAGGCGACGAAGCGGTCGGGCGGTCGCTCGACGACGCGCTCGGCCCCGGCCGCACGACCGACGTACTGGCCGGCCGGGTCACGGGCACGGATCTGCTGACCGTCCGCGGCCGGCGCGTGCTGGTCACCAACCGCATGCCCACCGACGACGGGGGCGCCGTCGCCACCCTGCGCGACCGCACCGAGCTGGAGCAGCTCGGCCGCGAACTCGACTCCACGCGCGGCCTGACAGACGCCCTGCGCGCCCAGGACCACGAGCACGCCAACCGGATGCACACACTGCTCGGCCTGCTCGAACTGGAAATGTACGACGAGGCCGTGGAGTTCGTCGGCGAGGTGGTCGGCGACCACCGGGCGACCGCCGAGCAGGTCACCGAGAAGATCCACGATCCGCTGCTCGCCGCGGTCCTGGTCGGCAAGGCGACCGTCGCGGCCGAGCGCGGGGTCGCCCTGTCGGTCGCGGGCGGCACCATGCTGCCGGACCGGCTGATCGACCCCCGTGGCCTGGTCACCATCGTCGGCAACCTCGTCGACAACGCCCTGGAAGCCGTCGCGGGCACACCGCACGCGCGCGTGGAGGTCGATCTGCGCGCCGAGGGACGTACGGCGATCCTCCGGGTCCGTGACACCGGCCCCGGAGTCCCGCCCGACAAGCGGGAGTTGATCTTCACGGACGGCTGGTCCACCAAGACGCCGCCGGCCCATCGCGAGCGCGGCATCGGGCTCTCCCTGGTCCGCCGCCTCGCCGAGCGGCAGGGAGGCAGCGCCCAGGTCGCGGAGGCGCACGGCGGTGGCGCGGAGTTCACCGTCGTACTGCCCGACGCGCTGGCGGAGCCCAACCTGGTGACGCGGACAACCGCGCCACCGACGCCCGCGTCCACCGCGCCCGACGACGGTCCTGTCCGGCACGACACGCCGGCTCGGCGGGACGCGCCGACGGCCGGCCCCGACGAGCGACCGGGCCCCGCGCAGGAGCCCGAAACCGCCACCACAGCCGCCGAGAAGGAGTCGCGATGATCGAGGTCCTGATCGTGGACGACGACACCAGAGTCGCCCGCGTCAACGCCGCCTACGTGGAGAAGGTCGCCGGTTTCCACGTGGCGGGCGTGGCCCACAACGCGGCCGAGGCACTCCACCAGCTGGAGACGCTGCCCCACGTGGACCTGGTCCTCCTGGACCACTATCTGCCGGACGAGACGGGCCTCACGGTCGTCCAGGAGATGCGCCGACGCGGCCATCAGACCGATGTGATCATGGTGACGGCGGCCCGTGACATTTCCACCGTCCAGGCGGCGATGCGCCAGGGCGCGCTCCAGTACCTGGTCAAACCGTTCGCGTTCGCCGGGCTGCGGGGAAAGCTGGAGGCCTACGCGGAGCTGCGGCGCACCCTCGACGGTGGCGGTGAGGCCGAACAGGCCGAGGTGGACCGGATCTTCGGCGCGCTCTCGGCGGGCGGCGAGCCGGACCTGCCCAAAGGCCACTCGGCCACCACCACCGAGCTCGTACGCCGTGCCCTGATGTCCGCCGAAAGCGCGCTGTCCGCCCAGGAGATCGCCGAGCGGACCGGCCTGAGCCGCCAGACCGCGCAGCGCTATCTGAAGCTCCTGGAGCGCACGGGACGGGCCCGGCTGACCCTCAAGTACGGCGACGCGGGCCGCCCGGAACACCGCTACGAGTGGGCGACCCGCCCCTGAGCGAAGCCCTCGACCTGCAGCTGAGGCTCCCTCACACCGCCCCGGCGCCCGTCAGCGACCGGACCTCGGTCTCCGCGTGCTTCGCCTCGTCGGCCGGTTCGGCCGAGGTGACCGTACCGAGCCAGCCCGCGAGGAAGCCCAGCGGGATGGAGACGAGGCCGGGGTTCTGCAACGGGAAGTACTGGAAGTCGACGCCGGGGAACAGCGAGTCGGCACTCCCCGAGACGACCGGCGACATCAGCACCAGGACCAGGGAGGGGACCAGTCCGCCGTACACGGACCACACCGCGCCGCGGGTGGTGAAGCCGTGCCAGAACAGTGAGTAGAGCAGCACGGGCAGATTGGCGGAGGCGGCGACCGCGAAGGCCAGTCCCACGAGGAAGGCCACATTCAGGTCCCGGGCGAGCAGCCCCAGCGCGATCGCGACCACTCCGATCCCGACCGCGGCGGTCCGCGCGACGGCCACCTCACTACGCGGCTTGGAACGCCTGCGCCGCAGCGACGCGTACAGGTCATGGGCGACGGACGCCGACGACGCGAGGGTGATCCCCGCGACGACCGCGAGGATCGTGGCGAACGCGATGGCCGCGACGATCGCGAACAGAACCGTTCCGCCGGCCGAACCCGCTCCACCGCCCAGATCGAGCGCCAGCAGCGGCACCGCCGTGTTCCCGGCCGCGTTGGACGCCCGTACAGCCTCCGGGCCGACGATCGCGGCCGCGCCGAAGCCCAGGACGATCGTCATCAGATAGAAGCCGCCGATGAGCCCGATCGACCACACCACCGAGCGGCGTGCGGCCCGCGCCGTGGGCACCGTGTAGAAGCGCGACAGGATGTGCGGCAGCCCGGCCGTGCCCAGCACCAGGGCGAGCCCGAGGCTGATGAAGTCGAAGCTCGCGATCCAGTCCCCGCCGTACTTCAGCCCGGGCGCGAGAAAAGCCTCTCCACGCCCACTGCGCTCTGCGGCCGTACGCAGCAATTGGTCGAAGTCGCCGTGAAATCGCACCAGTACGAGCACGGTCAGCGCGATCGCCCCGCCCATCAGCAGGACCGCCTTGACGATCTGGATCCAGGTGGTGGCCCGCATCCCTCCCAACGACACATAGACGACCATCAGTGCGCCGACGCCGATGACCGTCCAGGCCTGTGCCGCCTCGCCCTCTCCCCCCAGCAGCAGCGCGACGAGGGTGCCCGCTCCCACCATCTGCGCCACCAGATACAGAACGGACACCGCCACCGAGGAAGTTCCCACCGCGATCCGTACGGGACGCTCGCTCATCCGTGACGCGACCACGTCCGCGAGCGTGAACCGCCCGCAGTTGCGCACCAGTTCGGCCACCAGGAAGAGCACCACGAGCCAGGCCACCAGGAAGCCCACCGAGTACAGCAGCCCGTCGTATCCGAAGAGCGCGATGAGCCCGGAGATCCCCAGAAAAGATGCGGCGGACATGTAGTCACCCGCGATGGCAAAACCATTCTCCATAGGCGAGAACAGCCGTCCGCCGGCGTAGAACTCCTCCGCCGAGCCGTGCCGATTGCGGCTCACCCAGGTCGTGATCCCCAGCGTGACCGCCACGAACGCGCTGAAGAGCAGCAGCGCCAGCGTCTGATGGTCGACGGTCACCGCTCGCCCCCTCTGACGCCACGCGTCAACTCCTGGGTGTCCCAGCGCAGATCGAGCGCCGCCCGGTCCCGCCGCAGCCTGGCGTGCCGCGCGTACGCCCAGGTGAACAGGAACGTCGTGAGGAACTGCCCGAGCCCCGCCAGCATCGCCACGTTCACCGCGCCCGCCACCGGCCGTGCCATCAGCCCCGGAGCGGTGGTCGCCAACACGACGTACCCCACGTACCAGCTGAGGAAGACGGCGACACCCGGGATCACGAACCTGCGATACCGGCTGCGGACCTCCTGGAAGGCCGCGCTCCGCTGGACCTCCAGATAGACGTCCGCCGCACCCCCGCCCCGGCCCTCCAGCGCATCCGCCACGACCGGTACCGGCCCGCCCGTACCGTCCGACTCCCCCCAGCCGGAGGCCAACGCGTCATACCAGGGATCGTCGAACCGCACGTCCGCGCTGGCGAGGCCAGGCCCCTCGTGCTGCTCAACCGGGCTCTCAGAACCGCCCCCGCGTCGACGGGGCCGGCCGGTGCTTGACTGCATGCCCAAGCATGGACAGACCGCCAAGACCCCCGACTCGCCTCTTCCCCATTCTTCACCCCATCAGGTGAAGCACAGACCGAGTCCCGGCGTCCGGACCACCCAGCCCCTCCCCGACGACGGGCGGCCGGCCCCCGACCCAGCCACCCACCGGACCGAAGACGCCCCGGCCCGAGCGAGCGCAGCGCCTACGCGTCGATCCGCGACCGATCCAGGGTGGCCGCCGAACTCGAAATGAACTCCTTGCGAGGCGCGACATCATTCCCCATCAGCAGGTCGAAGACCTGCTCAGCCGCTTCGAGATCCGCGAGATTGATCCGCCGAAGCGTCCGATGGCGCGGGTCCATGGTGGTCTCCGCCAACTGGTCCGCGTCCATCTCGCCGAGGCCCTTGTAGCGTTGGATGGAGTCCTTGTACCGCACCCCCTTGCTCTGGAACTCCAGCACCTTGTCGCGCAGCTCACGGTCCGAGTACGTGTAGACGTACTTGTCCTGCCCCTTCTTGGGCTGGACAAGCTCGATCCGGTGCAGCGGCGGCACGGCGGCGAAGACGCGTCCCGCCTCGACCATCGGCCGCATGTAGCGCTGGAAGAGCGTCAGCAGCAGACAGCGGATGTGCGAACCGTCCACATCGGCGTCGGTCATCATGATGATCTTTCCGTACCGAGCCGCATCGATATCAAACGTACGCCCGGACCCAGCCCCTATGACCTGGATGATCGCACCGCACTCGGTGTTCTTGAGCATGTCCGTCACAGACGACTTCTGGACGTTGAGGATCTTGCCCCGGATCGGCAGCAGTGCCTGGAACTCGGAGTTCCGCGCCAGTTTCGCCGTACCGAGCGCCGAGTCACCCTCGACGATGAACAGCTCGCTGCGCGCCACGTCGTCACTACGGCAGTCGGCGAGCTTGGCGGGCAGGGACGAGGACTCCAGGGCCGTCTTGCGGCGTTGCGCGTCCTTGTGCTGACGTGCGGCGATACGCGTACGGGCGGCCGAGACGGCCTTCTCCATGACGACGCGGGCCTGCGCGGCGGCGTCCCGCTTGGTGGAGGTCAGGAATGCCTTGAGTTCCCTGGCGATCACCTGCGCGACGATGCGGCGGGCCGCCGAGGTGCCGAGAACCTCCTTGGTCTGACCCTCGAACTGCGGTTCGGCGAGACGCACGGTGACGACGGCGGTGAGGCCCTCCAGGGCGTCGTCCTTGACGATGTCGTCCTCGGCGACGCGCAGCAGCTTCTTGGCGCGCAGCACCTCGTTCATGGTGCCGGCCACGGCCTGCTCGAAGCCCGCGACATGGGTGCCGCCCTTGGGAGTGGCGATGATGTTCACGAACGACTTGAGGGTCGTGTCGTAGCCGGTGCCCCAGCGCATGGCGACGTCGACGCCGAGTTCGCGGGTGACCTGCGTCGGCGTCATCTGGCCGTGCTCGTCCAGGACGGGCACGGTCTCCTTGAAGGTGCCCTGCCCAGAGAAGCGGAGGATGTCGCAGACCGGCTTGTCGGAGGCCAGGTACTCGCAGAACTCGCTGATTCCGCCGTCGAAGCGGAAGGACTCCTCGCCCTTGCTGCCGCCCTCGCCGAGGCCGAACTCGTCACGGACGACGATCGTCAGGCCGGGCACGAGGAAGGCCGTCTGGCGGGCTCGCTGGTGCAGGTGCTCCAGCGAGAGCTTGGCGTCCTTGAGGAAGATCTGGCGGTCGGCCCAGTAGCGCACGCGCGTGCCGGTGCGCGTCTTGGGGATCCGCTTGGTCTTGCGCAGGCCGCTGCTCGCCTCGAACTTGGCGTCGGCGCCGTTCCCCGTGAAGGCACCGGGCACGCCGCGCCGGAAACTGACGGCATGCGTGTTGCCGCTGCGGTCGACCTCGACGTCCAGGCGGGCGGAGAGCGCGTTCACTACGGAGGCGCCGACGCCGTGCAGTCCCCCGGAGGCGGCGTACGAGCCACCACCGAACTTGCCGCCGGCGTGCAGCTTGGTCATGACGACCTCGACGCCGGACAGACCGGTCTTGGGCTCGACGTCGACCGGGATGCCGCGGCCGTTGTCCCGCACCTCCACGGAGGCGTCGTCGTGGAGGATCACGTCGATGTGGTCGCAGTGGCCCCCGAGGGCCTCATCCACGGAGTTGTCGATGATCTCCCAGAGACAGTGCATCAGGCCTCGACTGTCAGTCGAGCCGATGTACATGCCGGGGCGCTTCCGCACGGCCTCAAGTCCCTCAAGGACGAGCAGGTGCCGCGCGGTGTAGTTGGAACCGTCCCGGTCTGCTCCGGTCAGCAGCGCTGTGGACGGCACGGACGTATCGGCGGTCACGCGGTTCGCTCCTCGCTGAATTTCAGGTGAGGCCCATTTGGGTAAGGGGCCGGGCTCTGTTGCCGGTCCGAGGGTACCGAGGCCTGGTAGAGCCGTTGTAACGCCACCCTCGTCCGAAACTCACAGTAGTCCAGTGTCGTATGCATGTTCGATCCCTCGATGGGGTGAAGTACATATCACGTTCCCTTCGGGGCATGAACCATTTAGGCTCCGGGCACGTCCTCATGAACAACCGGCAACCCAGCCGCGAGGACCGTACAACCGAGAGAACAACCGAGAGAACCACCACCAGACCCCCCGACAGCCAGCGCGAACCCGTACGACACGAAGACACGCACTACGGCTCATTCGCCGCCAACCGGCAGCAGACAGCCGGCCCGGAAAGATTTTTTCGAGTTAAAGCCGCGAGCGGGAACGTTTTCGGCCTGGTTGGATGTTGACCCTGGTACGACAGCTCGTCGAGCTAGAGAAGAGGCGACGTGACTACTGTTCTGACCCCCGCGACCCCGCTGACGGCCGCTGACCGGTGCGACCGCTGCGGCGCCCAGGCCTATCTGCGCGTCGTCCTCCTGAGCGGTGGAGAGCTGCTGTTCTGCGCCCACCACGGCCGCAAGTTCGAGCCGGAGCTCAAGAAGATCGCCGCGGAGATACAGGACGAGACGGAGCGGCTCACGGCCGCCCCCGCGACCGCAGAAGAGGACGAGCGCTGACGCTTCGTACTTAACGACGAGCCGATACCGGCCCAGGGCCGGTGACTGGGCGGCCACTCCCGTACACACAGGGGGTGGCCGCCCGCTCGCGTACCGACACAACAGGGAACGGGCCGCCTACGGCGCCTCGGCGCCGCCTGAGGGGCTCTCCGCCAGTACCCGGGCCACGTACGAGCCTCTGGTGTAGACGCCGGGCTTCCCCGCGAGTCCGCAGCCGCTGCCCCACGACACCAGCCCGATCAGTTTGCCCTCGGCGACCAGCGGCCCTCCGCTGTCGCCCTGGCAGGCGTCCCGCCCACCGCTCGGCTCCCCGGCGCACACCATGGAGCCGGCCAGGTATCTGCCCTCCGCACTGCCCGGGTACGCCTTCTCACAGACGGCGTTGGCAAGCACCTCCACCGGCGCCGCCCGGAGACTCTCCGGATAGTCGCCGGCACCGGTGGTGTCCCCCCAGCCGTAGACCGAGGCCCGCGCACCTGGTAGGTACGCCGTGTCACCGGCCCCCGCCAATCCGAGGACGGAGTTCTCGGGCAGCGGTGAGGCAAGGGTGACCACCGCGAAGTCCCCGGCGTTCGTGTGGGCGCCGTACTCCGGATTGACCCAGGTGTCGCGCACCGCGATCTCCTGGCCCTCGTTCGACTGCAGCTCGGCGCGGCCCGCGACGACCCTCAGATCGGGAATACGTTCCGGGGGCGCGCCCAGCACGTCCTCGCTGAGGCAGTGGGCGGCCGTCAGGACTGTCGTACGGCCCACCACGACACCGCCGCAGAACTGCCCGGCCCGCGTACCCCCGAACCGGTCACGGCTGGACAGCGCCACCGTCCAGGGCGCCTGGGAGATCTCGACGGGATGACCGCCGATGACGACCTCCGCCGTGGCGGGCGGCGGTGACGCCAGGGGTATGACGGCCGTGGTGGCCGCGAGGGCCAGCAATCGGGCGAAGGATCGACGCATGCGCGCTCCTCACTCTGGGACTTGGATGGCACACCCAGAGTGATCCACCAGAAAGGCTTCCGCATGCCGCGCCCATGCCGAAGGCCCGGCCCCCGCGAGGGAACCGGGCCTTCGATGCCGACCGTGCGAGCGGTCTCTGTGCTACCTAGTCCAGGTAGTCGCGCAGGACCTGCGAGCGCGACGGGTGGCGCAGCTTCGACATCGTCTTGGACTCGATCTGGCGAATGCGCTCACGCGTGACGCCGTACACCTTGCCGATCTCGTCGAGGGTCTTCGGCTGACCGTCGGTGAGACCGAAGCGCATGGAGACGACGCCCGCCTCGCGCTCGGAGAGCGTGTCGAGGACGGAGTGCAGCTGCTCCTGCAGGAGCGTGAAGCTGACCGCGTCGGCCGGGACGACGGCCTCGGAGTCCTCGATGAGGTCACCGAACTCGCTGTCGCCGTCCTCGCCCAACGGGGTGTGCAGCGAGATGGGCTCTCGGCCGTACTTCTGGACCTCGATGACCTTCTCGGGGGTCATGTCGAGTTCCTTGGCCAGCTCCTCCGGGGTGGGCTCGCGGCCCAGGTCCTGGAGCATCTGGCGCTGGACGCGCGCGAGCTTGTTGATGACCTCGACCATGTGCACCGGGATACGGATGGTGCGGGCCTGGTCGGCCATGGCGCGGGTGATCGCCTGACGGATCCACCAGGTGGCGTACGTGGAGAACTTGTAGCCCTTGGTGTAGTCGAACTTCTCGACCGCGCGGATCAGACCAAGGTTGCCCTCCTGGATGAGGTCCAGGAAGAGCATGCCGCGGCCGGTGTAGCGCTTGGCCAGGGAGACCACCAGGCGGAGGTTGGCCTCCAGGAGGTGGTTCTTGGCGCGGCGGCCGTCCTCGGCGATGATCTCCAGCTCGCGCTTGAGCTTGGGGGCCAGCTTGTCGGCGTTGGCCAGCTTGTCCTCGGCGAACAGACCGGCCTCGATGCGCTTGGCGAGCTCGACCTCCTGCTCGGCGTTGAGCAGCGGGACCTTGCCGATCTGCTTGAGGTAGTCCTTGACCGGGTCGGCGGTGGCACCGGCGGCGGCGACCTGCTGGGCCGGCGCGTCGTCCTCGTCCTCGTCGGACAGCACGAAGCCGGCGCTCTCGGTGCCCTCGGGCTCCTCACCGGGCTTGGCACCGGGAGTCTCCTCCAGTGCCTCTTCGTCGACCACCTCGGCGTCGTTCTTGGCGGTGGTCTTCTTGGCCGCCGTTTTCTTGGCGGCGACGGTTTTCTTGGCGGCGACCGTCTTCTTGGCAGCCGTCTTCTTGGCTGCGGCGGCCTTCTTGGCGGTGGCGTCCTCGGCGGAGGCGTCGTCCGAGGGCACCGCGGGAGCGGCTGTGGCGGTGGCCTTCTTGGTGGTCACCGTCTTCGCCGCGACCGTCTTGGTGGCGGTGCGCTTGGCCGGACTCTTCGCTGCGACGCTCTTTCGGGTGCGCTTGGGCTCTGCGGCACTGACCATCAGCGTCACACCCTCTTCCTCGAGGATCTGGTTGAGGCTGCGCAGTACGTTCTTCCACTGAGTGGCCGGAATCTGGTCAGCTTCGAAGGCCCGACGCACATCGTCGCCGGCGATCTGCCCCTCAGCCTTTCCCCGCTCAATGAGCGCCATGACAGAGACGGACTCGGCGATCTCCGGCGGGAGCGTACGGGATGTGCTGGCCGACACGAACAACCTCTCGGAACGTTGGAAAACGACTTCCGGCCCCGTCCATCGCGGACGGGAGCCGACCACCGGCTTGGGAGTGGGCCGACGGTGCGGGCGGGGGCCGGGAAGATGCACAGCGCCCTGAACGGCGTCCGTATTCCCTCCGCGGCTGTCACCTCTTAGGTCATCGCGCTGTTCCCGCGAGCGTTACGCCCAATCTGCGTGGCCCGAGTCACACCCCGTAAGCGCTCAAAAGCAATCAGATATGGCCGAAGGTAATCGACCAAGGCCACGACCGGCACTACTTCGACGTGTACCCGAACGATTCCCGAACGAACTCCTCAACGCGGATCACCGTCCCCACCGACATCCGACCGCCTCAGCGGGTCCGCCTCTCCCGCTGGCCCATCGAGATCCACCGCTCCCGCCGCGGACGATTCCCGCCACCCCTCGTGCCGCCGGACCCCGCCGAATCCCAGAAGGATCCGATGGGGTCCGGCGGCACGGGTTCGCCGCTCGGACGATGCCACAGCGGGACTCGCGCCCGGGCCGTACCGCCCCTGTCTCGCTCTCGGCGCCCTCAGTGCTCGCGTGGAGCCGGCACCACGCGCTCCACCTCGGGGTGGACGGTGAGCAGCTGCCGCATGGCCGCCTCGGCCGCCCCTCCGTCGCCCGCAGCGAGGGCGTCGACGATCCGGGCGTGGTGCACCAGGGTCGACTCGCCCGGCCGGTCACAGCCGGTGGCCGGACCGCCGGAGACCTGGAGGGCGGACGAGACGATCCCGGAGAGGTGCTCCAGCATGCGGTTGCCCGCGACCTGGATGAGCAGCGAGTGGAATTCGGCGTCCGCGCGGGAGAAGGTCAGGGGGTCGCCCTGCGCCATGGCGTGCCCCATGAGCTCGACCATGTCGCCGAGGCGCTGCTGGACGTCGTCACGGCCGTGCCCCGCAGCGAGGCGGGCGGCGAGCGGCTCGATCGTCCAGCGCAGCTCGCTGAGCTCACGCCGCTGGTTGTCACGCTGCGGACCGAAGGCCCGCCATTCGATGATGTCCGGGTCGAGCAGATTCCAGTCGCTGACCGGTCGTACGCGCGTGCCGACGTTGGGCCGGGCGCTGACCAGGCCCTTCGCCTCCAGGACGCGCAGGGATTCGCGGACGACGGTGCGGGAGACCTCGAACCGCTGGCCGATCTCCTCGGGTACGAGAGGGCGGTCCGCGCCCAGGTCGCCCGAGACGATCATCTGGCCGAGCTGCTGGACGAGTTGGCCGTGCAGCCCGCGTCCACGGCTCCCGGCGGCGCGGCGGCCCACGCGCCCCAGCTCGGGATCCGCGCCCTCCCAGGCGGGGAGGCCTACGCGGTCGACGCCGGGGTGCTCGGCATACGGGTAGCGGTCGAGTCCGCCCGGTCCTGCGAGGCCGGAGTCGGCGGAGCGGGCGGCGTTCATCATGGTGTGCGCAAGGGTACTCACGCATCCTTTGTCGGCTGCGTTCCCAACTCCCTTGAGGTCTTTGGTGAAAAGCACACGAAAGGGTGATCGCTCACCCCGTCGCAATTGACGCCTTATCGGAAAGAAATGGGCGTTCTACGAGGAGTTGCACGCATTGTGACATCGGACGGGCACGGACAGTGAGCACGAAGGAGAAGTGCGACCATCAGCGGACTCTGCCCCGCAGGTTCGTGAGCAGGTAGGCGCCCAGCAGTGCGGTCAGCGACAACAGCAGCGCCCCGCCCACGGGTTGGGCGATCACCCGTGCCACGGCCTCCAGATAGCGCTCTCCACCAAAAGGCCACTGCATCAGCGCGAGCTCTCGCAGCCGCATCGGAAACCCGACGGCATTCCGCACGGCCGGCCCCTCCAGCACCTTCTGCACCAGGGGTACGACGAGGAGGGGTACGGCGACCACGGCGGCGAGTCCAGCGGATGTAGAACGGAAGACGCCCGCCGCGAGCACTCCCGCCCAGGCGCACCCCACGACGAGCCCGATCCAACTCGCGCCGAGTGAGAGCCAGTCCGCGGGAACCTCGATGAGCTCCGGTCCGTAGACGAGATAGAGCACTTCGAGATCGCAGCCCACGGCGAGGAAGGCCAGCAGCAGCGCGGTGGCGGCGGCGACGAGGAGTTTCGCGGCGAGCAGTCCCAGCCGGCGGGGGACGGTGCCGCGGTCCGCGGCCAGGGCGGGGTGGCGGAACTCGTCGCCGAAGGCGATGGCGCCGAGCAGGCCCGCACCGATGGCCGCGGGTGGCAGCGGAAGCGCCCGTGGCCACGCGGCCAGCAGCCGCGGCTGGGGAGTGTGCCCGATCCTGGCCAGGAGCGCTGCCATGAGGGCGGAGGCGACGAGTACGGCGGCGGCGGTGACGTACGCGGTCCCGACCCCGGTGGCCCGGCGCAGTTCGTAGCGCAGCGGCCGCAACGGGCTCCGCGCCGCGCGGACGGTGATGGGCGGCGGGAGCGGAGGCAGCGGCTCCCGCTCGGACGGCTGTGCTGGGCGATCACGGAGCGCGGCCTTCGCGCGAGGCGCGGAGTTGACCTCCGGTGCGTAGACGGCGGGTGTCCGAGGGCCGGCGATGGCCGGCTGAGACCCCTCGGAGGGTGCGCGACCCGCGGCGGTCGCCTGAAACTCCTCAGAGGCCGGCCGCGGACCTGCGGCGGCCATCTGAGATGCGGCCGAGGCTGCCCGTGGACCGGCAGCGGCCACCTGGGGCTCTTCAGAGACTGCCCGTGAGCCACCGACGGCTGCCTGAGCACCGTCCGCAGGCACCCGGGTCTCCGCTACCGGCCTCTGAGCCTCCTGGGCCGAGCCATGGGCGCTCTCGGCCTCGGTCGGCGCCTCTTCGACGGGCGGCGGCGCCACCGGCGGCAGTGACCGCACCGACGGCCCCATGTCGCCGATCTCGTCCGCGAGTTGGTGTACGAGGATGCTGTGCCGGAAGGCGGTCTCGCCGATCTCGGCGCACGTACTGCCGTACACCGACAGCCGGTTGCCCCCCTCCCGCACGATCTCCACGGAACGCCGTGCGGTCCGGGCCTCCTTGGTGAGCAGGGCGTCCAGCCGGGCGGCGTGCGGGGTGCGGACGGCGACACGTGGCCGGAGCCGGGTGCGGGAGAAGTCGGCGGCCTCCTGGTCGGCGACGAGCCTGCCCTGATCGAGGGTGAGGACCCGATCGGCGGTCCGCGCGGCCTCCTTGGGGTCACCCGTGGTGAACAGGACCGTGCCGCCCTGATCCGCGTGCGCCCGCATGATGCCGTGCAGCCACCGTCCTTCGCGGACGGCGAGCCCGTCGGCGGGGTCGTCCAGGACGAGGGTGTGCGGGTCGGACAGCAGCGCGCAGGCCAGGCCGAGGCGGCGGTCCATGCCCCGCGAGAGCGTGTTCAGACGCGCCTCACGCAGGCTGACCAGGCCCATGACCTCCAGGACTTCGTCGGCGCGCCGTGCGGGCAGCCCCGCGGCGGCGCACAGCATCCGCAGATGGCCACGGACCGTGCGGGCCGGATGACCGGGCACCTCACCGAGCAGTACGCCCACTTCCCGCGTGGGGTGTGCGATGCGATGGAGGGGACGGCCCCTGAAGTAGGTGATTCCGCGGCCCCGTTGGAGTTCGAGCATGAGCTTCAGCGCTGTCGACTTGCCCGCCCCCGGCGTACCGAGGAGTGCGGTGACGCGGCCGGAGTGCGCCTCGAAGGACACGTCGTCGACGGCGGGCGGAAGCTCCTTGCGGGGGTTGCTGGTCAGTCCGATGGCCTGGATCACCCGAAGCAAGATAGCGCGGTATGTCCAGTTTTTCAGTCACCTTGAGGCTCGCTTCGACGACGGCTTCACAGTCGCCGTGCAGGCCTCGGACCGATGGTGGGCGCATGTCTCGGGCTTGTGTTCGCACGCCACCACGTCGGACGGTGCAGGGCCACTTCGCCGCCGCCTCCGTGGACGGCGGCGACCCGCGGCGGCTGCCGGAGTCGGTGGTGCGGGTACCGGCTGCGTCGCGTCAGACCTCGGGACGCAGCATCGGCGGGTTGAGCAGAGTGGCGCCGCCGGCGCGGAAGAGCTGGGCGGGGCGGCCGCCCTGACGCGTGGTGGTGCCGCCGGTGGGTACCAGGAAGCCGGGGGTGCCCGTCACCTTGCGGTGGAAGTTGCGCGGATCCAGCGCCACGCCCCACACCGCCTCGTAGACACGGCGCAGCTCGCCCACGGTGAACTCCGGCGGGCAGAAGGCCGTGGCCAGCGAGGAGTACTCGATCTTGGAACGGGCCCGCTCCACGCCGTCCGCGAGGATCTGCGCGTGGTCGAAGGCCAGCAGCGCCACCGGCTCGCCGTCCCGCCCGTAACCGCCCTGATCCAGCAACTCCTCGACAGGCGCCCAGCGTGCGCTGTTGGCGTCGCCGCCCGGGCGGGGTGCCGGCAGGTCGGGGGCCAGGGCGAGGTGGGCGACGCTGACGACCCTCATCCGCGGGTCGCGCTTCGGGTCACCGTACGTCGCCAACTGCTCCAGGTGCGCGCCGTTGTCCTGCGCGGGGGCGGACGGTTCATGGGCGGTCAGCCCGGTCTCCTCGGCGAGCTCCCGCGCCGCGGCCTGCGACAGATCCTCGTCCTGCCGTACGAAGCCGCCGGGCAACGCCCACCGCCCCTGGAACGGCTGCTCGCCCCGCCGTACCGTCAGCGCGCAGAGCGCGTGGCGACGGACGGTCAGTACGACCAGGTCCACAGTGACAGCGAAGGGCGGGTAGTCCGACGGGTCGTAGGGCATGTCGCGATCATAGTCGTCTGCCTGACGATAAACACTCCCTTCGCCGGTGGCTTCCCTGCTTGATCCACTTCAGTCCGATACCGGCCTCATGAGCCGGCCTTCGACCTCACTCACGCGTCACCGTCGATCGCTTCCCACACGTCACGCGAGGTCACACACCCAACTGCAGCCCACCGGCCGCCTCCTCGACCATGGCGAGCCCCAGCCTGCTCACACGTACGGCGAACGGGGCTCCCGCGACACGCAGTCCCGTCAGACCGATCTGGCCCAGCGGCGCACTGCGCACCGGCCGTAGGGTCACGGTCCCGGCAGGGGCGTCGGGGCGGATCCCGGCGAGGGTGGTGAGCAGCAGAACCCCGGCGGCCGCCGCCGTCGCGGCCGGTCTGCACGCGGCGGGGTGCGGCAACGGGGCGCCTCCTGCACTCCGCTGCTCTCCCGCGTACATCTCGGGCAGCCGGTGGCCGAAGCTCTCGGCTGCCGCCAGCACGCCCCGCAACAGGGAACTCGCCTCCTTCTCGTAGCCGGCGGCTGCCAGCCCCGCGACCGCCGTCGCCGTCTCCTGCACGCGCACGGCACCACTGCGGTGGCCGAACGGGTTGTACGCCGCCTCCTTCGCACCCAGGCTCCGCAGCCCCCAGCCCGAGTCCATGGCGGGCGCGCCGAGCAGCCGTGCGAGCTGCTCGGTGCGTACCTTGTCGAGGAGCCCCGTGGCCTGCTCCCCCGCGCCGAGCAGCCCGGTGTCGAGAAGGTGGGCGGCGCCGGCACCGAGGTGCGACACGATCCGTCCGTCCGGGGTACGGGCGGCCGCAGGTCTGCCGCCACCTCGGCCCTCGACCCAGAAGTCCGCCCCGAACCGGGTCCGCAGTGCCCTCCCCCAGTCCCTCAGCTCGGCCCCTCCGGGCCGGCCGTACGCATCGAGGAGCTCGGCGCCCAGCAGCGCGGCCCGGTGCGCATGTGCCTGGGTCTCGCAGCGCAGTGGCCCGCCGGGGCGCGGGTCTGGCAGATAGATGCCGCCCCCGACGGCGGCCCGCAGCCACCGCAGACAGCGCTCGGCGGCGGGCAGCAGCTCCTCCGTCTCCTGTTCCGGGAGCCCCCATCGCCGAGCCTCCGCGAGAAGCACGGGGAACAGGAGGGTCGCCTCGGTGCCGGTGCAACCCGGCGGCAGATGCGGGCCCGCGTCCCGCCGAGGGCCGGGGATCATGCCGGCCTGTGTTCCCGGGCCGGCGAGTTGGGTGCGGGCGAGGGTCCGCAGGGTGCCTGCGGCGAGGCGCGTGCCGAGCGGAAGCGTCATCCGGGCCGCGACCAACGCGTCGGCCGGAGCCATACCGCAGCGCCAGGGCGCGCCCGCCGCGAGGTGGGTGTCGGACGGGTTCTTCGGGTCGCGCAGCAGCAGCGCTTCGAGATCCTCCAGGCAGGTGCGCAGCAGAGCCTGCGTCGCCGGGTCGTCCCCTGCGGCCTGGGCCTGGGCGAGGGGGCTTGTGGCGCCGCGTCCCACCGGTCTGATGGGTCCCGCGCCGTCCGGCCGTACCCGCAGTTCCACGCTCCGGGTGCCGCCGGGCGGCAGTTCCAACTCCCAGCGCAGCAGCCCCGCTGATGCCAGGGCGTCGGCGGGCGGAGGGTTGGCGGTCACGGTCGAGTGCCCACTGGCGCAGGACCAGCGCAGGCCTGAGTCATGGACAGTGGCAGGCAGTTCCGGCCCGGCGCCGCCGGAGGCGACGGCGCCCAGTTCCGCGAGATCCGTCCCCAGGGACACCTCGACGGGCAGGCGCAACGGACGGCGGGCCGCGCTGTGCAGGGTGATCCGCTCGGTACCGTCCGCGTAACGCGTGCGCTCGACCATGACGTCCGGGTCCGGCCCTGCGTCGGCGGAGATGCGCAGGGTTCCCAAGAACCGGGCTCGGTCGGCCGTGATCATCCGTGCCTGCACGGCGAGTGGCTCCCGTCCCGCCACCCGCACCTGACAGCGCGAGAGCATGCGCCGACCGGCTCGGTAGAAGCCCTCCAGCCCGCTGCCGGTCAGCTGCCCCTGCTCCGTCGAGATCGCGAGGCCGGGGAGCGCGACACAGATCAGTGTGGTGTGTGCCGGCGGCAGCTCTGCGGGGCGACGCGGGGCGACGGGCTGCGGCTGCGGCTGCGGCTGCGGGGAAGAGCCTGCCGCGCCGGTATGGGCAGCAGCCCCCTCTTGGGTCCTGCCCGTCCCGGGCGGGGGAGCCACCAGGTCACCCGGATTCCCTGAGCGCGAGCCCGTTGGGCGGGTCGCCGGACCGCGGATGGCGGTGCGCGGCGCGCCTGTGGCGTCCCCACGGGCCCGGGCGGAGGGCTGGGCAGACCTGCGAAACGGGGGGACCTCGTCGTAGGCGTCGGGCATGGAGGGCAGGGGCATGAGGCGGCTTCTTCTGCGTTCGGCGCGCGTAGGGTGCGCTCGGCACCAGGTGGGGAGCCGGAAGAGGATGGGGTGACGCGGCGCCGAGGGCAAGCCACGGGTACCGCCACACGGGTGAACGGAACGGCTCCGCTCCGGGTAACGCCTCCTCTTCCGGAAGCCGACCGAATGACGGAGCGACGGGCCGGCTCGGGAGGCCGTGAAGCTGCGGGCGACGATTGGCCCGGGTGAGCCGGGGCAAGAACGGAACGGCGGGCGGAGGGGAGCCCGGAACGGGGACGGCACGGTCCTGCGGGCGGCTGATCCGGGCAGCGCGGCCATGTGAACAGGCAAGCCAGGTGACAGCCTCACGCGAGTCCAGAAGTGGATCAGCGCAGCCAGGTGAGCCCGGAACCAGAGCCACACCCGCACGCGAGTCCCGCGCTGGACTTGCTTACTCACTCCTCCCCCTCCACGGCTTGCGCTCCACCACCGCGGCGCGCCCGTGCCCGACCGCTCGCGCCGCCGGCCGCACGTCCCGGCCGCCGGCCGGCGGGTCGGGTGCCGTCGGCGGAACGCGGGCGGCGGGCATGAGCCGCGCCCGGGGACCGCCGGGTGGTGCGGCCGTCGGGACTCCCGTCGGGGCGGGACCTGCGTCGGCGGCGGGGGCTGGTGGGGACACAGGGCTGAGCGGCTGACGATTCCGCGCCGGAACACCGCTCGGTGGGGATCAGCTCGTCGGCGGCCGGGCCCTCGGAAGCCGCCGCCAGGTCGCGTCCCCTGCGTTCCGATCGCAGGCAGCGGCGAATGGACTCCGGGTCGAGGCCTTCGTTGCAGGCCTGGTGCAGGAGACGGGCGAAGAGGTAGTCCGGGTCTGCGGCGAGGGCCATGGCTAGGGCTTCGCGGGCCTCCAGTTCGTCGCCGGAGGACCACGCGACCCAGCCGACGAGCGTGAGCGGGGCGGCGGCATGCTCGCCGTAGGGGCCGACGCAGCGGCGGGCCAGCGCGCGCCAGAGCCGGAGGGCGGTGCGGGCCTCGTCGCCTTCCATCCATTCAGCCGCGCGGTCGCGGGTGGCCCGGTCCTGGAGTCCGAGGATCAGGGTGGCGGCGTCATCGTGTCCGACGAGTTCGTCGTCGTGGAGGTCCGCGTCGAGCGTGCCGGACACAGCAGGGGTGTCCGCGAGACGCCCCATGACTCGTTGCGCCACCGCAAGTGTCTCCTCGCCCACGTCCGCGCGACTCTCCGCGTCCAGAATCCGCGGGATGAGGGCGGACTGGGCGGCGTCGAGCGCGGTCTCCTGCCGCAACGCCGCCGCGGTCTCCCACGGCATGAGCCTCGCCCGCATCTCCTTCAGGGAACCGCGGACTTGAAGGCCGGCGTAGGTCGCGGCGGCGGCCAGCACGGAGGTGCCCGGCAGCCCCATCGCCGCTCCCTGGGGCGGGCAGCATCCGTTGCCGGGACAGCAGTAGGACCAGAAGCGGCCGTCGGAGATGCAGAGGGCCTCCACCACAGGAACGTCGAGGCTGCCGCATGCCCTCCGCAACAGCTGCGCGAGTGGCCGCAGGCGTTCCATGACGTCCTCCGACGACTCACCGCTCGCCGGATCCTGGCAGAGGAAGGCGACCATGCTCTCCGGCTTGGCTCCCCGGCGCTCGCTTCCGGTCACCAGTCCGTGGGCCAGTTGCTGGGCCACGGAGGGCCAATCGTCGGTCTGGGCCGGGATGCCGAGCCGTGCGCGCCCGCCGAACCGTCCGCGGGTGTCGCGGTCGTGGAGCGCGACGAGGACGATGCTGTCCTCGGGACGGTAGCCGAGCAGATACGGCAAGGCGTCGGCGAGCTCGGCCGGTGTGCGGAGGGTGACCTGCTGTTCTCCGTGAGGTCCGGTGGCTCCGCCGTGTTGGAGGTACGCGGAGGGTTCACCGCTGCCACGGCATCCGTTCTGCCCGCTGATGTCACTGTTGCCGGAGGTCCCGGCCGCTTCGCTGTGATTCGTCATGCGGCGACCATCTCGCGGATCTTGAAATTCCGCTTTGCCCTGTGGATAACTCCGACCATGACCACGTCAGAAGCTGTCCACAGTTCGCCCTCCTCGTTCGCGCGATGTCCGAGTCATCGGGTTGCATGGGGCCATGAGCGACGAAGACCTGCCCACCACCGACCGCCAAGATCTGCGTACGGCCGCCGATGCCGTGCTCACCCGCCTCGTCGGCGCCCCAGCGGGCACCGCCCGGCTGCGCGAGGACCAGTGGCACGCCATCGAGGCGCTGGTCGCCGACAAGCGCAGAGCCCTGGTGGTGCAGCGCACGGGCTGGGGCAAGTCCGCGGTGTACTTCGTCGCGACCGCGCTGCTGCGTGAGCGGGGCGCGGGCCCCACGGTCATCGTCTCCCCGCTCCTCGCGCTCATGCGCAACCAGGTGGAGGCGGCCGCCCGAGCCGGAATCCGGGCGCGCACCATCAACTCCTCCAACACGGAGGAGTGGGACACGATCCGCCAGGAGGTCACCGCGGGCACGGTCGACGTGCTCCTGGTCAGCCCCGAGCGGCTCAACAACCCGGACTTCCGCGACCAGGTCCTGCCCGAACTGGCGGCCGCGACGGGTCTGCTCGTGGTCGACGAGGCGCACTGCATCTCTGACTGGGGCCACGACTTCCGCCCCGACTACCGCCGGCTGCGCACCATGCTCGCCGATCTCCCGTCAGGCGTGCCGGTGCTCGCCACGACCGCGACAGCCAACGCTCGCGTGACGGCCGACGTGGCCGAGCAACTGGGCACCGGCGGCGGCACCGACGCGCTGGTCCTGCGCGGACCGCTGGACCGGGAGAGTCTGAGCCTCGGCGTGCTCGAACTGCCGGACGCCGCCCATCGGATGGCCTGGCTCGCCGACCACCTGGACGAGCTTCCGGGCTCCGGCATCATCTACGCACTCACCGTGGCCGCCGCCGAGGAGGTCACAGCGTTCCTGCGCCAGTGCGGGCACACCGTGACGTCGTACACCGGCAAGACGGAGAACGCGGACCGGCAGCAGGCCGAGGAGGATCTGCTCGCCAACCGGGTCAAGGCACTGGTCGCCACCTCCGCGCTGGGCATGGGCTTCGACAAGCCCGACCTGGGTTTCGTGGTGCACCTGGGCTCGCCGTCCTCCCCCATCGCCTACTACCAGCAGGTGGGCCGCGCGGGCCGCGGCGTCGAACACGCCGAGGTGCTGCTCCTGCCCGGCAAGGAGGACCAGGCAATCTGGGAGTACTTCGCCTCGGTCGCCTTCCCTCCGGAGGAGCAGGTGCGCCGCACCCTGGACGTCCTCGCGCACGCGGAGCGGCCGTTGTCCCTCCCCGCCCTCGAACCGCTGGTGGAGCTGCGCCGCTCCCGGCTGGAGACAATGCTGAAGGTCCTCGACGTGGACGGAGCGGTACGGCGCGTCCAGGGCGGCTGGATCTCCACCGGCGTCCCCTGGACGTACGACACCGAGCGATACGCGTGGGTCGCCAAGCAGCGCGCGGCCGAGCAGCAGGCGATGCGCGACTACGTCACGACGTCGGGCTGCCGCATGGAGTTCCTGCGCCGGCAGTTGGACGACGAGGACGCCACCCCGTGCGGGCGCTGTGACACCTGCACGAAGCCCAGGTTCGCGGACTCCGTCTCGTCGGCGGCGCTGGACGCGGCGCGCGGTGAACTGGGGCGCGCAGGTGTCGAGGTGGAGCCCCGCAAGATGTGGCCGACAGGGTTGCCGGCGGTCGGGGTCAATTTGAAGGGGCGCATTCCGGCTGGTGAGCAGGCATCCCCCGGGCGGGCTCTGGGTCGGCTCTCGGACATCGGCTGGGGCAACCGGCTGCGCCCGATGCTCGCACCTCAGGCCCCGGACGGCCCCGTTCCGGACGATGTGGCGAAGGCCGTGGTCGCCGTGCTGGCCGACTGGGCGAAGGGCCCCGGCGGTTGGGCCTCCGGGCAGTCCGACGCCCAGCCGCGCCCGGTGGGGGTCGTCACGATGGCGTCCCGCTCCCGGCCGCAGCTGATCGGTTCCCTGGGCGCGCGTATCGCCGAGATCGGCCGCCTGCCCCTGCTGGGATCGGTGGCGTACACCGGCGCGGTTTCCCAGGTCACCCGCAGCAACAGCGCACAACGGCTCAAGGCGCTCGACGGGGCACTGACCGTGCCCCCCGAACTGGCCGTCGCCCTTGGGGAGGCGGGCGGGCCGGTGCTCCTCGTGGACGACGCGACCGAGACCGGCTGGACACTCGCGGTCGCCGCGCGCGTGCTCCGGCGCGCGGGCGCACAGGGGGTGTTGCCCCTGGTTCTGGCAGTCCGGGCCTGACCGCCCGCGAACCAGACGTGGGTCCACTGCCACCTGGGCCTTCCCATCAAGCTCTATGAGCAGGGATATAAGCGATGCATCGTCACAAAACCGCCACTAGCCCCAATTGCTCGTTGCCGCAACGAAGTTCGCCAGGAAGAATTGGAGTCCGCTCCCCGCACGGCCCACCCGTGAATCGGTAGGGCTTCTGCTGCGGCGTGCGCTCCCCCAAGTCCGACCCCCGCCCGCAGTGTGGGCGCGTAGCCGAAGGGAGGATCGTGACCTTCGGATTCGCTCCGTCCTCGGCGGCCTCCGTGTCGTCCTCTGCCGACCTGTCCGCCGCTTCCGCCAACCGGTTGCTCGAGCCCGCGGAATGGGCCGCCGCCGGGATTCCGCTGCTGCGCAATCCCCGTGAGGTCGTCAGCGGGCTGCACGCGCGACACCAGCCCCGGCCGGCGACCGCGGTCGTAGCCGTCCTGGATCCGGACGAGCGGCTGAGCGCGAGTGCCTCGTTCATCCGGCGTCCGGCCCCGGCCGACGGCTGGATGTTCCGCAACGCGCTTCTCGCCCAGTTGCGCCGCGTCATCCCACACGACCTTCGTCGGCGCACACCGGTGCGTACGGCCGTGCTGCTCTACTGCCGTGACGGCGACGCGGGTTGGACGGAGGAGGACGGGGCGTGGATGTGGGGGCTGCGGGACGCCTGCACACTGCACGGGCTGCGCTGCGGGGCGTACATCACGCTGACACGTGACGGCTGGCAGGTCCTCGGCGAGGGCCGTGGCGGACGCCGCCCCCACGCGGACTCACCGGCCGAGCCCTTCGCCACGGCCATGGCACCGCCGCCGATGCCTCGCACCGGCGGCGTCGCCTCGGATGTGCTGCGCCGGGCGGCGGCCCGCTGACACCGGCTCCCGCCACGACTACGACCGTGGCCGGGACCGCCGTCTGCACTGCGTCCGCGTCTGCGTCTGCGAGGCGCTGAAAACCCCGGCCGGGACGCTCAAATCGTCCGGCCGGTTCGACCAACGTAGGACTGAGACTCGGTTCTCGGAAGCAGGCTCCCACACCTGCGAAGCGAGCTCCCGAGCGCCACCCTCGCGCACGTGAGCCCCCGGACACGCCGAAACACCCCGCAGGCACGCCGAAGCGCCCCATCGCGGGGTGTGGCCGTAGCAGCGCCCTTGTCGTCCTGCGGGCGCGCACGGCTCCCCGGTGAGCCCTGGCGGGCCGACCGGGGGCGAGGTCCGCAGTGGCTCAGACTCCGACGCCCAGCACCGAGTTGATCGTCTGCGTGTCACCACAGACGATCAGCAGGGTCCGGGCCCGGCCGAGAGTCTGGGGCAGCGCCAGTGCGGTGGCGGACTCGGTTCCGCCGTTGACTGCGACCACGACCACGGGACGCGGCGCGGCCCGGTCGATGGCCGAGGCATCGGCGTAGAAGACGTCGTCACCCGCGTCGTGCTGCGCCCAGTAGGCGGCTTCGCCGAAGGACAGCTCGTGGGCGGCCCACGGATGCGACTCACCGGTGGTGATCACCAGTACGTCGCCGGGGGTACGGCCCGACTCCAGCAGCAGGTCGACGGCCTCCTCGGCGGCGTCCAGCGCGCCCTCGGCCGAGGCCGGGATCAGCTGGATCTGCGGGGTGGCGGCAGGAGCGGACGGCTCGGGCTTGGCCGCGGCGTGCGCCGCGCGCTGAGCCGGCACCGGCCGGGCAGGACCCGGGCGACCGGGACGCGGCGGGGCCGCGGGACGGGGTCCGGGTACGGGACGGGGGGTCGGCGCGACGCGGCCACTGGCCGGAGTGGTGCGCGGACCCTGGGCACTCTCGTGAATCTGAGGCTCCTCGGGAATGAGAGGCATGAGCTGATTTTTATCAAACGCCGGTGCGACTCGCCTCGGCGGGTGGCGCATGAGTGCGAACGAAATCCGTCAGAAATCGAAGCCGAGCTGCCCCTCGATCTCCGGAACGCTTCCGTCCGCCCATTTGCGGACCTTCTTGAGGTGCCGCCACTGGGGCAGCGCATCAAGATACGCCCACGACAACCGGTGGTACGGGGTGGGGCCCCGCTCCGCCAGCGCGGCCTTGTGCACAGGCGACGGATACCCGGCGTTGGCCGCGAAACCGAAGTCTGCATGGTCGATACCCAGTTCGGCCATCATTTTGTCGCGCTGAACCTTGGCGATCACCGAGGCCGCCGCCACGGCGACGCAGGACTGATCGCCCTTGATCACCGTACGGACCCGCCAAGGTGACCCGAGGTAGTCGTGCTTGCCGTCGAGGATGACCGCGTCGGGCCGCACCGGCAGCGCGTCAAGGGCCCGCACGGCGGCCAGCCGCAGCGCGGCCGTCATGCCCAGGTCGTCGATCTCCTCCGGAGAGGAATGACCGAGGGCGTACGACGTCACCCACGTCAGCAGGTGCTTGGCGAGCGTCTCGCGCCGCTTGATCGTGAGGAGCTTGGAATCGGTGAGGCCCTCGGGCGGTCGGCGCAGTCCGGTGACCGCCGCGCAGACGGTGACGGGACCGGCCCAGGCTCCGCGCCCCACCTCGTCGACACCGGCAATGATCTTCGCTCCGGTCGTGGCGCGCAGGGAGCGCTCGACGGTGTGAGTAGGTGGTTCGTACGGCATGGCGCCCTTAGCCTACGCCGCCCGCACCCCCACGCGACACCCAGGTCTCTGGGGGCCACCTCAGCACCGGCGCGGACCCGGCTCAGGCAGCTCGCCGGCTCAGGAGGGGCACCATCAACTGGTCGATCATCTCCTCGAGGTCCCGCTCACTCCATTCACTGCCGCACATCTTCGAGCGGTACATCATCATGGCTGGAATCGCGTCGTAGACATAGCCGTTGGCGGCGTCCGGTCGCACCTCGCCCCGCCGGATTCCCCGCTCCACGACCTCCCGGAGCAGCTTGACGGTCGGCTCCACGACACCCCCGATGATCACGCCATGGAAGCGTTCGGCCTGTACGGTGTCGCATTCGTGAATAACCGAGCGCAGCGCGAATCCGGGGCGCGAGAACATCGCCTCGCGCGCCTGCCGGCACAGCTCCAGCAGATCCTCGCGCACGCTTCCCAGATCGGGCGCCTCGTCGAAGCGGGGCAGTCCGGCCTGGAGCGCGTCGGCGACGAGGTCCTCCTTGGACGGCCAGCGGCGGTAGACCGCGGCCTTGCCCGTCTGGGCGCCCGCGGCGACTCCCTCCATGGTGAGTCCGTTCCAGCCGACCGTGCTGAGCTGTTCCAGCGCGGCATCGAGGATCGCGCGCTCCAGCACTGCGCCGCGCCGACGAGGGGGGGCCGCCTGAACAGGAGCGGCCGTCCAGCGCGAAGTGACCATCTGTGTTTCTCCGTTGAGCCTGGGGCGGGGGATGCGAGGAAGCGGGCGGACGTACGGAGCGCGCCACGGCGGCGACTTCGGTGAACGCTTGCGTTCACTAAGGGGGACTCACTACCGTTGACGCGGCAGTGAACGCGAGCGTTCACTAACGCACTTGTGGGGGACCCATAGTGACAACCTCTCCGTTGATTAAGGATCAGAAGCCGGGAGCGGCCCGCCGGGAGGGGCACCCCGGCATCGCGCTCACCGTCATCGCGGCCTGCCAACTCATGGTGGTACTCGACGCGACGATTGTGAACATCGCACTCCCGCACATTCAAGACGCTCTCAAGTTCAGCACCACCGACCTGACGTGGGTGGTCAGCGCCTACACGCTGACCTTCGGCGGTCTGCTGCTCCTGGGCGGCAGGGCTGGGGACATCCTCGGCCGCCGCCGCGTCTTCATGACCGGAATCCTGCTGTTCACCCTCGCCTCGCTGCTGGGCGGGCTCGCCCAGGAGCCCTGGCAGCTGCTGGCCGCGCGCGCCCTCCAAGGCGTCGGCGGCGCGATCGCATCGCCGACCTCGCTGGCGCTCATCACCACGACGTTCCCCGAAGGGCCTGAGCGCAACCGGGCATTCGGTGTCTTCGCGGCGGTCTCCGCCGGTGGCGGCGCCATCGGCCTGCTCGCGGGCGGCATGCTCACCGAGTGGCTCGACTGGCGTTGGGTGCTCTTCGTCAACATACCCATCGGTGTACTGATCGCGGTGCTCGCACCGATGTACATCAGCGAGTCCGAGCGGCACCCGGGGCGGTTCGACATCGCGGGCGCGCTCACCTCGACGGCCGGTATGGCCTCGCTGGTCTACGGCTTCATCCGCGCGGCGGAGGAGGGCTGGCGGGACAGCCTGACCATCGGCTCGTTCGTGGCCGCGGTGGTCCTGCTGCTGGCGTTCGGTTTCGTCGAGAGCCGGGCCAAGGAGCCCATCACCCCGCTGAGGATGTTCAGCGACCGCAACCGCTCGGGCACGTACGTGATCATGCTGAGCCTGGCCGCGGCGATGTTCGGCATGTTCTTCTTCATCGTGCTGTTCGTGCAGAACGTGCTGCGGTACACGCCGATCGAGGCCGGCCTGGCCTTCCTCCCGGTGACCGTCGCGATCGTCACGGGCGCGGGTCTGTCCCAGCGGTTCCTGCCGGTGCTCGGGCCCAAGCCGTTCATGCTGGTCGGTTCGACATTCGTCGCGCTCGGCCTCACCTGGCAGACCTTCATCAGCCCCGACAGCTCGTACGTCGGCGGGGTGCTCGGCCCGATGCTGCTGTTCGGGTTCGGCATGGGCCTGAACTTCGTGACGCTCACTCTGACCGCCGTCTCCGGGGTCGGCCCGCACGAGGCCGGCGCGGCGTCCGGTCTGCTCAACGTCACGCAGCAGGTGGGCGGTTCGCTCGGCCTGTCCATCCTCACCACGGTCTTCGGCGCGGCCAGCCGTGACGAGGCGGAGAAGCAGGTGCAGCTCTTCATGGCGCAGGCCACGGCCGAACAGAAGGCCGAGTTCGCCAGAAGCCAACAACTGCCCGCTCCCTGGAGTCACGAAGTGCTGGCCCAGGGCATCTCGACGGCGTTCGTCCCGGCGGTCGCGATGGCCGTACTCGCCCTGGTCACCGCCGCATTGGTGATCAGGGTCCGCAAGAGCGACCTGGACGCCCTTTCCGGCACGGCCGGCCCCGCCGCCGGAGGCTGAGGGGGCACGCCATGGATGGCCGGACGACGCCCGTCGTGGTCCGGCCATGCGCGGGAGGGCGATGTTCACGATCGCCGCGTCGAGTACCACCACGAGTTGGCAGGCCGCGACGACACACGCCGACGCCCGCCGAGCCCCAGCGCCCCAATACCCGCCCCCGGCGAGCCCGGTAGCTCCTCAGCGGTACTCCGTCCCCGTCTCCGTCCCCAGCGCACCGCACGCCGGCCTGCTCGCCCCCGGCGATACCGGCCGCTCGTCCAGGATGCGTCGGGCCTCAACGTCTCCCCAGCTCGTGGCGTACCAAGGCGTGTCGTCCCGCTCGTCCAGGTCGGCCCTGATGTCCCACAACGCGCACGACCTCAAGGGCTCCTTCAGCCGGTCCATGGCGGGTACCGCATCGGCGGACAGCCCCTTCGCGTATGCGAGATCGAACCGGCCCGTGGTCTCGTACCGCTCGACGTTGCGCTCGGCGATCAGCGCGTCCGGTGACGCCAGTCCGAAGACGAGCACTCCGGCGACCGCGGAGGCCGCGACGGCACGCGGCAGCCGGCGGGCACCCCATACCCCGGCAGCCATGATGAGCACGATGACCAGACCGAGCCAGAGCTCCATGGTCAGCACCGAGATCCTCAGTCGCGTCAGCCCATAAGCCTCCACATACATGTCCATACGACGCACAGCGGATGCCACGACAACGAGCGCCAGCGCGCACAGGGTTCCGAGCACACCGCGTACGAGCGTCCGGTCACTCGATCGAGTGCGCGGCGCCCAGCGCAGGGCGACCACGATGACCAGCAGGGTGAGCAGCGTGGCCATGAGCAGCTGCCAGAAGCCCTGACGGGCGTATTCGGCGTAGGTCTGGCCGGTCTCCTTCAGGACGGCGTCGTAGCCGCCGAAGAGCACCGCGAGCTGGACGGCGTTGAAGACGGCGAACAGCGCGACGAGCCCGACCAGCGGCAGCGCCCACTCGACACGGCTTCGGGCGCGGCCCGCGGGCACCGGGACCCGGTCCCAGTGGGTGGGCGCGGCCGCCGTATGGGCCACCGCGAGGGTCCCGAACAGGCCCAGCGCGAAGAGCAGCACCCGCCAGGGCCCGTCGGACACGGAGACGTCGGGCACAAGAGAGCCGAGCAGGTCCGCGAAGGCCGCGTCGGCCCCGGCGAACAGCATTCCGAAGACCAGCAGCAGTACCGCCGCCACGACCAGCGCCCGCAGGATCGGCACCAGGTGGCCCCGGTCGCCGCCCACCCGTTCGCGCAGCCCCTGCCAGGCCCAGACCTGGCCGGTGACCAGCGAGGTGAACGCACCGATCGGGCCGAGCAGGACAGCGGGCCAGGTGCGGCCGCCGTGCAGCGCGAGCGAGCCCGCGCCGAGCGCGGTGATCACGGCGAAGAACGTGGGCCATTGAGCGGCGTGCAGCGCGGGCACCATCAGTAGGGCGAGCCCGCTGACGCCCCACACGAGCGCCCACGCGCGAGGGCGTCGGCCCGCCCGCCGTCCGGCGGCGTACACGGCGAGCGTGGCGGGCACGGCGACGATGATGGTGTTCACCGCCAGTCCCTCGCCCAGGAGCAGCATGCTGAGGATGCCGGCTGCCAGAGCGGCCCACAGGGTCGCGGTGCGGATCGGCGCGGGGTCCTCCGGCCCGAAGTCGATCAGCCTGGGCATCGCGGGCGGCGGTCCGCCCGTTGTCGGTTCGGGCCCGCCCGCCCGGCGCTCCGGGACGCCGTCCGTAAGCGCTGCCGCCCCCGATCGGCGCTCCTCGGTCGAAGCGTGCGCCCTGGGCACCTGGCCTTCGGACTCTGACCCGGACACCTTCGAAGTGGATGGTGTTGACGGTGTTTCGGACACGGGACCCCCTCCCCCGACCGGCCCTCACCGCCTACCGTACGCAGCGCTCCGCTGCGGCAGAAGGTTCGTGGCCGGTACCTCGTCGCCGCGGCTCGTCATGATCAACAGGCGGCGTGGCGGACAGGCTATGGCGCCAGGGAGCAGCCACGGGTGGCGCGGGAGCGCACTGTGGCACTCCTGTGACAGTTGAAGCGGTTGGGACGGATTGGACCGGGGAAGCGCAGCCCCGGCCGGTCATCCGATCCGCATCCAGTCCGGCAGCCCCTCGGTCTGCTCCGCCCATGCCTCGGGAGGCGCCCCGGCCTTCCCGGAGGCGACTACTCCCCCGACGATGGCGCAGGTCGTGTCGACGTCGCCACCCACCTGCGCCGTCGTCCAGAAGCCCTGCTCGTAGTCGCCGAGGGCCCGTGCCGCGGACCAGAGCGCGAACGGCACGGTGTCGTGCGCCGTCGTACGCCGTCCGCAACCCAGTACGGCTGCGACGGTGTCCGCGTCGGCGTAGTCGAGCATGTCCCGGGCGCGCCGCAGGCCCGCCCCGACGGCGCTCTTCGGGACGAGTGCGATGACGCCGTCGAGAAGTGCTCCGGCGCTCGGCCGTCCGGCCGGGTCGGCGGCGAGGGCGGCGGCCGCGGCGACGGCCATGGCGCCGACGACGGCCTCGCGGTGCTGATGTGTGGGGTAGGCCGAGATCTCCGCCTGGTGGGTCGCCTGCTCGGGGTCGTCCGCGTACCAGGCGCCCAGGGGGGCGATCCGCATGGCCGCGCCGTTGCCCCAGGAGCCCTGGCCGTTGAAGAGCGCTGAGGCCAGCTCGCGCCAGTCGCCGCCCTCGCGGACCAGGCGCAGCAGGCGGTTGACGGCGGGCCCGTAGCCCCGGTCGAAGTCGTGGTGGACGGCGAAGGAGCGGGCGAGTTCGTCCTGGTCGATCCGGTGGTGGGCGGCCAGGACGTCCACGACGGAACAGGCCATCTCGGTGTCGTCGGTCCACTGCCAGGGACCGGGCGGGGTCTCGCGGCGCTTGAGCAGCGGCAGGTTCACGGGCACGAAGTACTGCGAGCCCAGGGCGTCCCCCACCGCGAGTCCGCGCAGGCTGGCCAGGGCACGCTGCAGGCGGCCATCGGGAGAGGAGTCAGCGGTCATCGCCCCGCCACTCTAACCGGTGGTGCCGTACGATTCCGGATTCCGCCAGCGGTCGAACGGCCGGTCGAGGGTGTATCTGCCGTCCTCCCCGAGAACGAGCAACCGCATCTCCGCGTTCCCGGGATTCGCCAGCGACTCGAACTCCGCCACCGTCCAGTGGAACCACCGCATGCAGAACAGTCGCATGGCGAGCCCGTGGGTGACCAGCAGGACGTTCGGCGGATGGTCGGGGTCCTCGAAACTGCGGAACAGGCTCTCCAGGAATCCGCCGACCCGGTCGTACACATCGGCGCCGGACTCCCCCTGCGCGAACCGGTAGAAGAAGTGCCCGTACGCATCCCGGTAGGCCTTCTGGAGGCGTACCTCGTGGGGATCCTGCCAGTTGCCCCAGTCCTGCTCGCGCAGCCGGGGCTCCTCCCGCACGCGCACCAGTTCAGGGTTCAGATGAAATGCCTGGAACGTCTCGTGGGTCCGCCGGTACGGCGAGACGTACACGCTGACGCGCTCGCGGCCGAGGAGGTCGCGGAGCCGTTTGCCGGTCTCCTCGGCCTGCTGCCAGCCGAGGTCGGTGAGGGCCAGAGCATGGTCGGGCTCGCGCTCGTACACGGTGTCATCAACATTGCCCGTTGACTCACCGTGTCGGACAAGGATGATGCGCCGTGGTCGTGCCATGCCAAGACCCTAAAGGGGACGGCGACGTATCGAGCACTCGTCCGGGTCGCATACGGCGTAGGTCACACAAGTCCCGCACATCAGGACGCTCGATCAGTCGGTCTGTTTTCTGGACTCACTCTCATGTTGCCAGTCCGGAGCTCACACCCACCCAACCCTCCCACCTGCAAGGTTGGAAGTTCAAATCGATAAAAGTTCGGTTCTCAAACCGTCCAGCTCGGCTCCAGCTCCACGATGTCGCCGGTGAGGGCCGCGACATCGGCCTCGATCTGGGCCCGCAGGGCAAGGCGTTCGATGCGTTCGACGCGGTACTTACCGTGCTCGGCGGCCGAACGCCACATGGAGAGGATCACGAACTCGTGCCCCGGGGCCTCGCCGAACAGGCCCCGCACCATGCCCGGGGAGCCGGCCATCGCGGGGTTCCAGACCTTCTCCTGCATCAGCGCGAAATGCTCAGCCCGCTCCCCATGAACCCGGCAGTGCGCCACCCGCACGAGATCGGCCTCCGTGAAGCGCGGCTCGAAACCGGTCTTCACGTCGAAGCGGTGGTCGAAGAGCTTGACCTGCATGTCCTTATGGCTGCCCGACTGCGAGGCGGCGAGCCGGTCATAGGAACGTGCCATGAAGGAGTCGTAGAAGGCCCGGCTCTCCCAGAAGGAGAAGATGTGTGCCACCCCGGGTCGTACCCGGCTCCAGCCCCCACCCTGTCCCCGGAAACCCGGCTCCCCCGGAAGCCCCGCCCACTTTCGCTGCCCCCGCTCGAAACCGCGGCGGTCCACCACGGTGCAGCGAATCCACTTGACCAGCACCGCGCCATGGTAAGGCCACGGAGCGTGGCGCCGGTCACGCTCCGGCCGGTTACACTCGGGCGAACGCCCCCATGTGCATGGGAGGATGGACAACTGGCCTGGACCACCAGGCAGTTCGGCCCGCAAGCACAGAAGAACGGGGAGGAGAGTTCTGTTGAACGGCCTCAACAAGGGCATCCGCAAGGTCGAGGTGGCGGTGAAGTGGGACCCGAGCCCCGCCGGACAGCCGCCCACGGATCTCGACATCATCGCGGCGACCTACCCGGCGGCCGATCCGAGCGGGGGTCCCGCCTATGTGGTGCACTTCGACAGCCGCTCACCTGACGGCACCATCACTCTCAACCGTGACAGCAAGACCGGCCAGGGTTTCGGCTGGGACGAGGTCATGACGGTGGAGCTGAACCGCCTCGACAGCCGGTACGGGCGGGTCGTCATCGGTGTCGCCATACAGCAGGGGACCGGCCCGAAGACCTTCGTCGACGTCCAGAAGCCCGGCGTGCGCATCCGTGAGGACTACACGGTCCTGATGGAGGACGAGTTCGCCGGCGTCCTCGGCTCCACGGCCTCCACGGTCGCCGAGTTCGTCCGCGACTCCTCCGGCGAGTGGACCTTCCACCCAGGCATCCACGGCTACGACGAGGACCCGGCGACGTTCGCCCGCGTCATGGGCGGCCCCCGGGAGTCCTGACGCCCGCCGTAGGGCGCGCCAACGCCGAGAGGTGGCACGGTAGTTGACCGTGCCACCCTCAGTCCGCTCAGCCCACCCAGTCCGCCGAAAACGCCCTGCGACCGAGTTCCGCCGTCAGGTCAGCCGCTCGTCGCCCTCCGCGACAGCCAGGGCCGCACAGCCGGATGGTCATGGACGAGACAGCACAGGGACTCCACCACCTGCACCCGCCCCCAGCCGGTCACCCAAAGCGCAGGCGAGGAGTCCGGCGGTCCGGATCCGCGCTACATCGTCGACCGTTCCGACAGCGGAGAGCAACGCCGGCCCGACGACGTCTTTGTACGTCGCGGTGCCGTGGCGGACCAGCCACCGCCCGGCCGGCCGCCCCCGCTCACCGGCGGACAGAGCACTCAATTGCGTTGATCACGTACCCGAGGATGACGTCGCGACGCCTCCGCAGCAAGCCACTCTCGCGCGTACCGCACGCCGAGGGCGGTGGAGCCGACTACCAGCTCCACCGCCCTGACCTGCCGATTCACGCCTAGCAGGCGCTCAGATCAGCTGCAACCACTGGTCGACCCACAGCCCTCGCAGATGTAGCAGGAGCCGGCCCGCTGCATCTTCGTGCCGCAGGAGAAGCAGAGCGGGGCGTCGGCCTGGATGCCCAGCTGCATCTCCACCAGTTCGGCACTGGTGTGGGCCTGCTTCGGAGCGGGCTTGGCCGCCTCGACCTCGGCCTTCGGGGTGGAGACGGCCTTCAGCGACTGGCGCGGCGCCGACTGGGAAAGGCCCTCGACGTCGACCTCCACGTCGTCGAGGATCGGCTCGTACGAACCGGTCTCCAAGTGACGCTGACGCTCCGCGGCGGAGTGAATGCCGAGTGCGGAACGCGTCTCGAAGGGCAGGAAGTCCAGCGCCAGGCGACGGAAGATGTAGTCGACGATGGACGCCGCCATCCGCACGTCCGGGTCGTCCGTCATACCGGCCGGCTCGAAACGCATGTTCGTGAACTTCGAGACGTACGTCTCCAGGGGCACGCCGTACTGCAGGCCCACCGAGACGGCGATCGAGAAGGCGTCCATCATGCCCGCGAGGGTCGAGCCCTGCTTGGACATCTTCAGGAAGACCTCGCCCAGGCCGTCGTCCGGGTAGGAGTTGGCGATCATGTAGCCCTCGGCGCCACCGACGGTGAAGGACGTGGTGATGCCGGGACGGCCCTTCGGAAGGCGCTTACGGACCGGGCGGTACTCGACGACCTTCTCGACCGCGGTCCGGATGGTCTCCTCGGCCTTCTCGGTGATCTCGGCCTTCTCCGAGTCCTTGGTCTTGGCGGAGAGCGGCTGGCCGACCTTGCAGTTGTCGCGGTAGATCGCGAGGGCCTTGACGCCGAGCTTCCATGCCTCGAAGTAGATCTCCTCGACCTCCTCGACGGTCGCCGTCTCGGGCATGTTGACCGTCTTGGAGATGGCGCCCGAGATCCACGGCTGGATCGCGGCCATCATGCGGACGTGGCCCATCGGGGAGATGGCGCGCTCGCCCATGGCGCAGTCGAAGACCTCGTAGTGCTCCGGCTTGAGGCTCGGGGCGTCGATCACATTGCCGTTCTCGGCGATGTGGGCGACGACCGCCTCGATCTGCTCCTCCTGGTAGCCCAGGCGACGCAGGGCCTGCGGGACCGTGCCGTTGACGATCTGCATGGAGCCGCCGCCGACCAGCTTCTTGAACTTGACCAGCGCCAGGTCCGGCTCGACACCGGTGGTGTCGCAGGACATGGCCAGGCCGATGGTGCCGGTCGGGGCGAGCACGGACGCCTGCGCGTTACGGAAGCCGTTCCTCTCGCCGAGGCGGATCACGTCCTGCCAGGCCTCCGTGGCGGCGGCCCACACCGGCGTGTCAAGGTCGTCCATGCGGACGGCCGTGCCATTGGCGTCGGAGTGCTGCTTCATGACGCGGTTGTGGGCGTCCGCGTTGCGGGCGTAGCCGTCGTACGGGCCGACGACCGAGGCCAGTTCGGCGGAGCGCTTGTACGCCGTGCCGGTCATCAGGGAGGTGATGGCGCCGGCGAGGGCGCGCCCGCCCGTGGAGTCGTACGCGTGGCCGGTCGCCATCAGCAGGGCGCCGAGGTTGGCGTAGCCGATGCCGAGCTGGCGGAAGGCGCGGGTGTTCTCGCCGATCTTCTGGGTCGGAAAGTCCGCGAAACAGATGGAGATGTCCATCGCGGTGATGACGAGCTCGACGACCTTGGTGAAGCGCTCGACCTCGAAGGACTGGTTGCCCAGGCTGTCGTCCTTGAGGAACTTCATCAGGTTCAGCGAGGCCAGGTTGCAGGACGTGTTGTCCAGGTGCATGTACTCGCTGCACGGGTTGGACGCGGTGATGCGGCCGGACTCGGGACAGGTGTGCCAGTTGTTGATCACACCGTCGTACTGGATGCCCGGGTCGGCGCAGGCCCACGCGGCCTCGGCGAGCTTGCGGAACAGCGCCTTGGCGTCGACCTTCTCGATGATCTCGCCGGTCATACGTGCGCGCAGGCCGAAATCGGTGCCGTTCTCGACTGCCGTCATGAACTCGTCGTTCACGCGCACGCTGTTGTTGGCGTTCTGGTACTGGACGGACGTGATGTCGTCGCCGCCCAGGTCCATGTCGAAGCCCGCGTCGCGCAGGGCGCGGATCTTCTCCTCTTCCTTCACCTTGGTGGCGATGAAGTCCTCGATGTCCGGGTGGTCCACGTCGAGAACGACCATCTTGGCGGCTCGGCGGGTGGCGCCGCCCGACTTGATCGTTCCTGCGGAGGCGTCGGCGCCGCGCATGAAGGAGACCGGACCGGAGGCGTTGCCGCCGGAGGAGAGCAGCTCCTTGGAGGAGCGGATGCGGGAGAGGTTCAGGCCGGCACCGGAGCCGCCCTTGAAGATCATGCCCTCTTCCTTGTACCAGTCGAGGATCGACTCCATGGAGTCGTCGACGGCCAGGATGAAGCAGGCGGAGACCTGCTGGGGCTGCGGGGTGCCCACGTTGAACCAGACGGGGCTGTTGAAGCTGAAGACCTGGTGCAGGAGGGCGTACGCCAGTTCGTGCTCGAAGATCTCGGCGTCGGCGGGCGAGGCGAAGTACTTGTGGTCCTCACCGGCCTTCCGGTACGTCTGCACGATGCGGTCGATGAGCTGCTTCAGGCCCACCTCGCGCTGCGGGGTCCCGACGGCGCCCCGGAAGTACTTGCTGGTGACGATGTTGACCGCGTTCACCGACCAGAAGTCGGGGAACTCGACGCCGCGTTGCTCGAAATTGACCGAGCCGTCGCGCCAGTTGGTCATGACGACGTCACGCCGCTCCCAGGCCACCTCGTCGTACGGGTGCACGCCGGGGGTGGTGTGGATGCGCTCGATACGCAGACCCTTGCTCGCCTTGGTGCCCTTGGCGCGGGAACTCCGTGCCGGACCGCTCGCCGTCTCTGTCATGCCGCCTCCCTGTACGGGCGAAAACGCCCTGAAGTGCCACGTTGTTCCCGTGACACGGTGTTCTGTCTTGTGCCGCGACCCGGCTCGCACAGCCGTCCGCGACAGGTCTGAATCGCCGCCGATCGCCCGGCCCCCTGCCAGCCCGGCGGTGCGGCCCGCCGTCAGTCGGCGGCGTTGGCGGGCACGGGGACTTGGACAGTCCCTCCGGACCCGCGGTCGTTCTCCCGGCGCTCCTCGACCGCGCTGTCGACGTCCTCGTCGGAACGCTTCCCCTGCTCTTCCCTGAGTTCCGAGATGGCGGCCTCGAAGTCCTCCAGCGAGTCGAACGCCCGGTAGACCGAGGCGAACCGCAAGTAGGCGACGAGGTCGAGCTCCTGCAGCGGGCCGAGTATGGCCAGTCCCACGTCGTGCGTGGTCAGTTCGGCGCTCCCGGTCGCGCGCACCGCCTCCTCGACCCGTTGGCCGAGTTGGGCGAGCGCGTCCTCGGTGACAGGTCGTCCCTGGCATGCCTTGCGGACGCCGTTGATGACCTTGGTACGGCTGAAGGGCTCGGTCACTCCGGACCTCTTCACCACCATCAGCGAGCACGTCTCCACCGTCGTGAAACGGCGGGAACAGTCGGGACACTGACGGCGCCTGCGGATCGACGTGCCGTCGTCCGTCGTACGGCTGTCGACGACTCGGCTGTCGGGGTGCCTGCAGAAGGGACAGTGCATAACTCCAACCCTCCTCACAGCACGACTCAACAGCTCCACGGGCCTCTTGGACCCCGTGGAAGCAGCCCCAAGCATAGGGGATGACCAAGAGCCCGAGGACCCGGGGGACCACAACTTCTGGGCTGTTGTTGCAATCCCAGCACTAGATGTAGGGCTTGGCACGTAAAATCGCCCACGACGCGCGTGTCGCGCACGTATCGGCATGTGCCAGACGGGCAACGTCGTCGCGGAGTGCAGCCGGACCGTCGCGGAACGGACGGGAACAGCGGCGGAAACACGGTCGGGCGCCACGGAAAAGGGGCCGGTACTCCATCGACAGAGCGTCGGGTGGCAGACTGGGGCCGCGCGGCGACAGCGGCCCACAAGGCCTTCGCCCCGGCGGTGAAGAGTACAGCGACAAGCGTCTTTCGCCCTCTGCACCCGCGAGCCATACACCTAGGCACATGATCGCGTCAGACAATTCACGGTTTTTCACTCGAACGTGTGTTTGGCGCAACCTTTCGAAAGCAACTACCGTTGTGCTGCACGGGAGACCATCGAGAGGGGCCGACGTGACCACCACCGCAGACAGTGCCACCATCACTGCCCAGGACCGCTCCCAGAGCCGACTCGAGCCGGTGCATGCAATGAACGAAGGCACAAACCATGAAGGGCCCAAGCGTGCCCTGCCCGGCCGACCTCCAGGCATCAGGGCCGACAGCTCCGGGCTGACCGACCGGCAACGCCGGGTCATCGAGGTCATCAGGGACTCCGTGCAGCGACGCGGATACCCGCCGTCGATGCGGGAGATCGGTCAGGCGGTCGGCCTGTCCAGCACGTCCTCCGTGGCACACCAGCTGATGGCACTGGAGCGCAAGGGCTTCCTGCGCCGCGACCCGCACCGCCCGCGTGCGTACGAGGTCCGCGGCTCCGACCAGTCATCGGCGCAGCCGACGGACACAGCGGGCAAGCCGGCCGCGTCGTACGTGCCGCTCGTCGGCCGGATCGCCGCCGGTGGCCCGATCCTCGCCGAGGAGTCCGTCGAGGACGTGTTCCCGCTCCCCCGCCAGCTGGTGGGTGACGGCGAACTCTTCGTCCTGAAGGTCGTCGGCGATTCCATGATCGAGGCCGCCATCTGTGACGGGGACTGGGTGACGGTCCGCCGTCAGCCCGTCGCCGAGAACGGCGACATCGTGGCCGCCATGCTGGACGGCGAGGCCACCGTGAAGCGGTTCAAGCGAGAGGACGGCCACGTCTGGCTGCTGCCGCACAACGCCGCCTATGAGCCCATCCCGGGTGACGACGCGACCATCCTGGGCAAGGTGGTGGCAGTACTGCGCCGCGTCTGACGCCCAGCGGCAGCCCGGCACCCGTGCCCGGCCCCGCCCCGCCCCTGATCCGGGCCCCGGAATCCACTGCGCCGGTTCCGGGGCCCTGGGCTGTCCCGGGCGCGGTGGAAAACCGCCGCCCGGCGCCTGAGCCCGATACGCAGCACGGCTGTGGGCCCTTCCCACCGGGAGGGGCCCACAGCTGTTCCTCATGCCTTCGCCGACTCCGCCTCCGCAGCCTCTTCCGTCGCCTTGGCCGCCTTGTCGATCGCGGCCAGCGACCGGCGGACCTGGTCACGGTCAGTGGTGTACCAGAAATCGGGCAGTGACGCCTTGAGATAGCTCCCGTACCGGGCAGTCGCCAGCCTCTGGTCCAGTACGGCGACCACACCGCGGTCCCCCTGCGCCCGTACGAGGCGGCCGGCGCCCTGGGCCATCAGCAGGGCCGCGTGGGTGGCGGCGACAGCCATGAAGCCGTTGCCTCCCGCCTCCTCGACCGTCTTCTGGCGGGCGCTCATCAGAGGGTCGTCCGGGCGCGGGAACGGGATCTTGTCCATGACGACCAGCTGACAGCTGGCACCGGGCACGTCGACGCCCTGCCAGAGCGACAGCGTGCCGAAGAGGCAGGTCTTCGGGTCGGCCGCGAAGCCCTTGATCAGCTCGCCGAGCGTCTCCTCGCCCTGGAGCAGGATCGGGTACTCGGGGATCCGGCCGCGCAGCTCCTCCGCCGCCAGCTGGGCGGCCCGCATCGACGAGAACAGGCCGAGCGTACGGCCGCCCGCCGACTGGATCAGCTCAGTGAGCTCGTCCAGCATGTCGCCCCGGTCGCCGTCCCGCGCGGGACGCGAAAGATGCTTGGCGACGTAGAGGATGCCCTGCCTCGGGTAGTCGAACGGCGAGCCGACGTCCACACCCTTCCACTGCGGAAGGTCGTCCCCCTGAGTGCCCTCGGGTGCCAGGCCCAGCGACGCGCCCACGCCGTTGAAGTCGCCGCCCAGCTTGAGCGTGGCCGACGTCAGGGTGACGGATCGGTCCGCGAAGAGCTTCTCCCTGAGGAGGCCGGACACGGACATGGGGGCGACGCGCAGGGACGCGCCGAAGCGGTCGTGTCGCTCGTACCAGACGACGTCCCACTCGGAACCATTGGTGATCCGCTCCGCCACGTCGTGCACGTTCTCCACGGCTGCCAGCGCCTGCTTGCGGACCGCGTCCTCGTCCTGGACGGACTTGTCGCGGGTGCTGCCGAGCGCCGAGATCACCGCACGGGCGGCGTCGCGCAGCGCCATGAGGACGTACGCCAGGTCTTCCGGGACCTCCTCCAGACGGCCCGGCAGGGCCAGCTCCATGAGCCGCTCGAAGCCCTCGGCAGCGGTCTGGAGCTGGTCGGCGACCTTCTCGTTCACGAGCCTCGCCGTCCGCTTCACAGCGCGGTTGACCTGGCCCGGAGTGAGCTCGCCGGTGGCCACGCCGGTCACGCGTGAGACGAGCTCGTGGGCCTCGTCCACGATCAGCACCTCGTGCTGCGGGAGCACCGGCGCGCCCTCGATGGCGTCGATGGCGAGCAGCGCGTGGTTGGTGACGACGACCTCGGCGAGTTTGGCCCGCTCCCGGGCCATCTCGGCGAAGCACTCGGCGCCGTACGCGCACTTGGAGGCGCCCAGGCACTCCCTGGACGACACGGAGATCTGCGCCCAGGCGCGGTCGGACACGCCCGGGGTGAGGTCGTCCCGGTCGCCGGTCTCGGTCTCCTGGGACCAGTCCCGCAGCCGGATCAGGTCCTGGCCCAGCTTGCTGGTGGGCGCGGCCGCCTCGAACTGGTCGAAGAGGCCCTCCTCCTCGTCCTGCGGCATGCCTTCGTTCAGACGGTGCAGGCACAGGTAGTTCGACCGGCCCTTGAGCATCGCGAACTCGGGGCGGCGGCGCAGCAGCGGGTGCAGCGCGTCGACCGTCCTCGGCAGGTCCCGCTCCACGAGCTGGCGCTGCAGTGCCAGGGTCGCCGTCGCCACGACGACCCGCTCTCCCTGCGCGAGCGCGGGGACCAGGTAGCCGAGCGACTTTCCGGTGCCGGTGCCCGCCTGGACCAGTAGATGGGAACCGTCGTCGATCGCCTCCGCGACGGCTTCGGCCATGGTCACCTGGCCGGGGCGCTCCATACCGCCGACAGCGGTGACGGCGGCGTGCAGGAGTTCGTGGAGTGAGGGCTTCGTCATAGCGCGACCACCCTACGGGGCGCCACTGACAAACGCGTGGTCACGGCTGAGGCGTGGGACGTGAGGGGCGGGATCAAGACCGGGTTCTCTTCGACGGGTGGGCGGGGTGGGGGGCCCGGCGGGGTGGGTGTGCCCGGCGGGCTGGGCGTGGAGGACAGGCTGGGCGTGGAGGACGGGAGTACGGGACGGGGGTGGCGGGGTGCCGGATGCCCCACCGGGCAGGGCTCATTTTCGCTGGTCGGAAATCGGCTCGGACAGATCGGGAACCGGACCGGCGCGAGCGGTGTACCAGGAATGACGGCGTCACAGCGGATATACAGCAGATACACCGCAGGTCCAGTTCGGAGCCACATGAATCGGAGTTACATCAGATCGCGCAGGAGTCGGTCCCTCACCATGAGGGCGGCCCGTTTGTCGGGCAGGTCGACCTCGGCGGAGTACCGGAAGCCGGCGCTCAGGAAGGCGGAGACGGAGGGAAAGTTGCGAAGGTCTGGTTCCGCGACGACGCGGGCACAGGAAGGGCGTTTGTCGAGGACGAGATCGGCGACGGCGCGGAGCAGGGTGGAGCCGAGACCTCTTCCCCGGGCGGCCACGGGACCGATGAGGAGGTGGATTCCGGTGTCGTGCGGGCGGGCGGGGTAGTGGCGGGCGATGGGATCGAGGTCAGCCCGGTAGATCTCCCAGTAGCTCACGGGGGTGCCGTCCAGCAGGCCGAGGCAGGGGACGCTGCGGCCGTCACCATCGAGTTGCGTCCTGAGGTGGCTCGCGGTCACGGCCTTGGGGCCGGCGAGCTTCCAGTAGGAGGCGACGGCGGGGTCGTTCATCCAGCGGGAGATGAGCGGTAGCTCTCGTTCGGCGTGGACGGGGACGAGGTGCAGGGTGCCTACCGGGGTGGCGACCGGCCCCCAGTCTGCGAGGTGGTCGAGCAGCTCGCCGTTGGCCGAGGGCGCCTCCCGTCCCTCCTCGGTCCCGCTGCGACACGTGGCGGCTTCCTCGGCGATGAGCGCGAGGAAGTCGTCGGGCAGGCGCAGGTCGAGCGTGTCCTCGTTGCTCGGGGCGAAGGCGGTGCCGGTGTCGGTGCTCGCGTCGGTGGGAGGCACGGCGACGCTCCTCTCAGGAGATCGGGTGGGTCATGTTCCTCAGAGCTGAAGGGAGTCGGAGCTGACGGAAATCGGAGATGGGGGTAGGCAGGCAGTCGCCCTGACCAGGTACGGCGACCGGATCAGAGGTGGAGGGGGTTGGCGATGGTGACGTAGACGGACTGGGTGTCGACCGGGCCGACGAGTTCGTCGAGGCCGTGGAGTCGGGTCAGGAGGTTGGCCTTGCAGCGCAGGACGGGTGAGTCGAGGAGCTGGGCCGGCAGGCTCGTGTCCAGTCGGGCCGGGCCGGTGGTCACATCGGTGAGGAAGCGGCGGAAGGCGGCGAGCAGGAGGTGCTCGTCGGCGAGGCCCTGGGAGCCGAACGCACCGATGAGACCGAGCACGTTGTTGATGCCGAGGTAGTAGGCGAAGCGTTCGTCGGTGACCTCGTCGGAGACGAACGTGTCGGTGTGCTCACCGATGCCGGGCAGCCGGGCGTCGAGGTCCGCGCGGCGGGACTCTCGGAAGTAGTAGCCCTGGTTGTCGCGGTAGCGGCCGCCGATCGGCCAGCCGTCGGGGTCCAGCAGGACGAGGGTGTTCTGCTGATGGGCTTCGAGGGCGATGCCAGCCTCGCTGTCCAGCCACAGCACGGGGCGCACGACCTGTTCCAGATAACGCAGGAACCACTCGGCGGCGACGGCGGCTCGAGGTCGGCCGGTGCACCAGGCGAGGCGGCTCACGACGTGGGCGAGCCGGGACGTCATGCTGAGACGCTCGGGGAAAGAGCCGTCACAGTGCTGCCCCAAGGGATCGCCGAGGCCTTCCCGCTGCTGGCCACCGAGACGCTGCTGCGGCTCGCTGGAGGGGGCTGCCTGCCGCTCGCCGTGGGGGTACGGCCTCGGTGATACGAGTCCCGCGACGCAGGACACGTCGTCCGCCGGGCGGAACGGGTTGTGCCGGATCACCACATCCAGACCGGGTACGGGAGCGCCGTCCGGTGCGGTGACTGCCAGCCAGGCGGGGTCGCGGACGATGTCGAAGCCGGGATGGGCTGCCCGCCAGTGCTCGGCCAGGCCGGTGCGTAGGAGGCGGTGGACCTCGACACCGCGGTGGAGTTCTTTACGGAGGTTCTCACGACGGGAGTTGGTGATGCGCAGGCCGAGCGAGAGTTTCAGCATCGCTGGGGCGCCGGTGCGGTGGACGGTGCGGACGGAGGAGGTGGGGTGCCACGGGGTGCCGTGCGGGCCGAGGTCCCGGAGCAGCCCTGCGTCCAGCAGTGCGGCAACGGCGGGGCGATGTCGGGCCTCGCGGAGCTGCCAGGGGTGCAGAGGCAGGGCGGTATGACCGTCGGGCAGCGGCAGTCCGGTGCCGGCCAGCCGTGCCGTCAGCTGTTCGGCGGGGATGACACGGCCACGCTCGGTCCAGGCCGAGTCGGTCGCGAGAACGGAAGGCGCGATAGCCATCCAGTGCAAGGGAAAGGAGCCGCGCGACTCCGGTGAGTAGAGCTGTGCTTCGGCCTCGGAGAGCCCTTCCCTGCTCTTCGGGGTGGGGTGCAGCGGGTGGCCGAGAACGAGGGCCTGCTCGGCGGCGAGGAAACGGTCCGGATCGTCGGCGGGCTCGGCCCGGCGCTCGGCGATGAACACGGCGACACGTCGGGCGGAGTCGGTGACCCTGGCCACCAGGTCGAGCCGGTCGACTCGGCCGAGCGGATGGGTGTGGTCCGGCTGGCCAGTGGTGTCGGGCGGGGGGATGCGCGCTGTCGTGGGCCGGGGCTCGTGAGTGCCCGCATCGGGCGAGTCCTGCGCGGCCGCTTCCCTGGCCAGCAGGGCCGCCACCATGGCCGCGTCGGCGGGTGGTGCGGCCTCGGGGGCGTCGGCAAGGTACGGCAGGCCGAAGCGGTGCCAGCCGGTCGGTGACCAGTAGTGCACCGGGGCGAGGAGGGCCGTGCCAGTGGCGGGGAGGGAGATACGAAGGGTGCCGTCGTGGGGGGAGGTGAGGTCGTGCTCGCGTACCCAGCAGCGCAGCAGGTTCTCGACTGCTGCCGCCTGGGCCGCGGTGTGCGGGTCGGGGTGGTGCAGGGCGTCGGGGTCGGGGTCGGGGTCGGGCAGAGGCTCGGTGGTCCAGGTTCCGTCGCCTTGGCGAGGGGCCGGCTGGACGTGCTCGTGCTGTGGCTCGGTCGGCTTGTGCGCCGGCGTGGCCTGGCGGGGCAGCCGCTCGGACGGACGCGGGTCCGACTCGGCTTGTGGGGAAGCCTGCTCGGTCTGGGCGGGGGGCGGCTCAGTCGAGGGGGCAGCCGGCTCGGTCCGGCGGAGCGACGGCTCGGCGGACGGGGGGAGCTGAGCGTGGGTGTGGGCGGGGGGCGCGTTCAAGGGGGTTCCTGGGGTTGCTCGTGCGGGAGGGCAGTCGCGGGGTGATGCGGTCGTAAGGGGTGGGGGCTGGTGCGGGACAGGTACGGGGCGGTGGCGGGACGGATCGGCGACTGGGCTGGGCGGCTGCTGCGGGGGTGGGGTGATGTGCGGTCCGACCGGACCCTCGGTCGTGCCCGATGCGGTCGCGTTCTCGGTCGTGCCCGTTGCCGTCGGCTCGTCGGGTCGTCTCGATGCTCGTCCGCCCGGCACGCGTCCGGGTGCCCCGGCCCGTTCCCGCGCCTGCCCTCATGGCGCCCGCGATACGGCGGCGGCCGATGCGGAGGCGATCGCGTCCGTCAGGCGGTCGAGTACGGCGTTCGCCTGTTCGTCGGTGATCGTGAGAGGCGAGAGGAGGCGTACGACTCCGGCGGGGCGGCCGCTCGGCTCGACGATCAGGCCGCGGCGGAGGCATTCACGTTGGACGGCGGTGGCGAGGGCGGGCGCGGATGGGCGCGGGCCGGTGGCGATGGAGGGAGCAGGTGTCTCCGGGGTGACCATGTCGATGCCGATCATCAGCCCCCGCCCCCGTACTTCGCCGACGCAGGCGAACTCCTCGGTGAAAGAACGGAGTTGGGTGAGCATGCGAGTGCCCAGGGCTTCGGCGCGGTCGGCGAGGCCGTTCTCGCGGACGTGAGCGAGGGTGGCGGTGCCGGCGGCCATGGCGAGCTGGTTGCCGCGGAAGGCGCTCGCGTGGGCGCCCGGCTGCCAGGCTTCGAGGTCGTCGCGGTAGACCACGAGGGCCAGCGGAAGGCTGCCGCCGATGGCTCTGGAGAGGACCATCACATCAGGGACGACGCCGCTGTGCTCGACGGCCCAGAAGCGGCCCGTACGGCCCACGCCCGTCTGGACCTCGTCGACGATCAGGGGGATCGAGCAGGCGGCGGTGATCTCGCGCATGCGGCGCAGCCAGTCGTCCGGGGCGGGGACGACGCCGCCCTCGCCCAGCACGGGTTCGAGGATCATCCCGGCGGGACGCGGTGCAGCGGCCTTGGCGTCGTCGAGGACGGACTCGGTCCAGCGGGCGGCGAGTTCGGCTCCCCGTTCGCCGCCCGCGCCGAACGGACAGCGGTAGTCCTGGGGATACGGCAGGCGTGCCGCCCGTACGTCGCAGGCGCCGCCCGACGCTTCGAGAGCCCTGGCGGTCATGCCGTGGTGGGCGCCGGCGAAGGCGAGCACTCCGGTGCGTCCCGTAGCCGCCCGGACCAGCTTGATCGCGGCCTCGACCGCGTGCGACCCGTCGGGTCCGCAGAACCGCACGCGCGCGCGGTCCCTGAGCCCGGGCGGGAGGGTACGGAACAGTTCGGTGGTGAAGGCGTCCTTGACGGGGGTGGCGAGGTCCAGGTCATGCAGCGGGACGCCGGAGTCGAGCACCTTGCGGATCGCTTCCAGGACGACCGGGTGGTTGTGGCCGAGGACCAGGGTGCCCGCACCGGACAGGCAGTCGAGGTAGCGGCGGCCGTCGGCGTCCTCGATGGTCAGCCCGCGCGCGCGTACCGGCACGATCGGCAGGGCACGTGCGTAGGTGCGCGCCGCCGGCTCGCGGGCGGACTGCTGCCGAAGGATGCCCTCGTGCGCCGAGTGCGCCCCGTCGTGCCCCCGTCGTGTGCGCGCCCGTCCGTCCTCGTATCCCGATCGTGTCCGCTCGGGCTCGCGCCCCACAGGCGCCACCGCAGACTCGGTCACCGCCACGACTGCACTTCCTCCCGCTGTTCACAGGCGAGTTGGCAGGGATCGCCGAACACCGGCGGGTCCCCCTTACGTACCAACGACGCGGCTCGCACGGGGAAGCGGGTGAGGCGAAGATCCTTGCCGTGACGGAACCGTTGCCGTTCCCTCGGATGTCCCCCACAACGACCGCATAGTGTGTGGTGCCGTTCCGTAGGGACGCGGCTCGGTGGATCCGGTCACCAAGCCGCGCGTACGACCGCTACGTACGAAGAAACAGACGTCCGGAGCCGCGCGGATGACGTGCCGGTTACGTACAAGGAGGCGGCGGGCGCGCGGAGGAGCCGTGCGCGATCCGCTTCGGCAGCACAGAGTTCTCTTACGCCCCAGGGGGAGTTCAAACCATGCGACCCATACGACCGCTCTTCGCCGCTCGTCGCGGGAGGAGCACACGCCGCAGAATCTCTCCCGCCCTGGCAGCGGTCGGCCTTGTCACGGTCCTGTCGTTGACCGCCACCGCGTGCGGCTCGGGGGACACCACGGCGAACGCCGAGGCGTCGGCGTCCGCGCAGGACAGCGCGGGCGACGGCAAGATCACGATCCCGGACGACATCAAGGACAAGCTGAAGGAACACGGGATCGACCTCGACAAGTGGCGGGGTGGGGCCTGGAAGAACTGGGACAAGGACGACTGGCTGCGCGAGGCCGAGGACTACGTCAACCCGATCATCGAGGATCTGTGGGACCCGGACCGCATGCGGGACGCCGAGGAGCCGGAGAAGGAGGTCGACGAGAGCGACCTCACCGGTGACCAGGGCGTGACCGACCCGACGCCGCAGTCCATCGAGGCGAAGGGTGTGTCGACGGCCTACCACGAGAACGTGCCCGAGGCGGGCAAGGTGTTCTTCGACGCGCCCGAGGGCACGATGGTCTGCTCGGCGACGGTGGTCCAGGATCCGGCCAACCCGGGTAAGTCCAACCTGGTCTGGACCGCCGGCCACTGTGTGCACGCCGGCAAGTCGGGCGGTTGGTACCGCAACATCGCCTTCGTTCCCTCGTACAACGACAGCGGGAAGTCGGCGGCGGAGTTGCAGACGGCCACCAAGGAGGAGGTCGCCCCCTACGGAGTCTGGTGGGGTGACTGGGCGCAGACCTCGGACCAGTGGATCGAGCAGGGCGGCCAGACGGGCGGTGACGGAGCGCCGTACGACTTCGCGGTGATCCATGTGACGCCGGAGGAGGGCGACGGGGGCAAGTCGCTTGAGGAGATGGTCGGTTCGGCTCTGCCGGTGAACTTCGCCGCGCCCGCCGTGACGCAGATGGAGAGCATCACCGCGACGGGTTACCCGGCCGGGGCTCCGTATGACGGCGAGACGATGTACCAGTGCACGGACAAGCCGGGGCGGCTCTCGATCGTCGAGTCCGACCCGACGATGTACCGCATCGGCTGCACCATGACCGGCGGTTCGTCCGGCGGTGGCTGGGTGGCGACCGGTTCGAACGGTGAGCCCGCGCTGGTGTCCAACACCTCCATCGGCCCGGTGACCGCGGGCTGGTTGGCCGGTCCGCGGCTGGGCAAGGAGGCCGAGGGCGTGTACGAAGCGGTGAGTGACAAGTTCGCGCAGTGACGGCGGGCACGCGGTGACAGCGGGCACTCGGTGACGGTTCGGTGGTGATCGGCTGGTAGCCGCCGAACCGGTCCGGGTGACCGTCGGGTCGATCGTGATCGCCGTCGGGAGGCCGACAGGCCGTCAGAGACAACGGCGGCTGTGGGCACGTGGACGGGTGGAGGTCGGGCGGCGCGCGGAAGTCCTGGCCGCACGCCCTCCGCCGACCCCCCAGCGCCCCCGCATAGTGGGCGTGACACACGAATAGTTCCGACGGGGGTCGAGAACCATGCGTTTCTACAGGACGCCTCCGCCGATCAGGACGTCAGCGACCCCGTACCCGCGCCGGTCGAGGCCACGGCCGAGCGGACGCCGTACCACGAGAGCGCCGGACCGGTCGGAAAGGTCTTCTTCGACTCCCCCGAAGGCTCGATGGTCTGTTCGGGCACGGTCGTCTCGGACGTGAACCATCCGGGGAAGTCCAACCTCGTGTGGACCGCCGGCCACTGTGTGCACGCGGGCAGCGGTGGCGGCTGGTATCGCAACATCGTCTTCGTCCCGGCCTACAACGACCTCGGCAAGTCCGCGGAGGAACTGGCCGCGGGTGCCGCCGCAGAGGAGATCGCCCCGTTCGGCCAGTGGTGGGCGGACTGGGCCGCGACCTCGGACGAGTGGATCGCCGACGGCTCCGCGCAGGGCGGCGCCGGAGCGCCGTACGACTACGCGGTGCTGCATGTGAAGCCGGAGTCGGGCAACAAGTCCCTGGAGGAGACGGTCGGGACGGCCCCGGAGATGGACTTCTCGGCGCCCTCCGCGTCCGAGGTCGACGCGATGGGTGCCTGGGGCTACCCGGCCGCGCCGCCGTTCAGCGGTCTGGTCATGTTCCGGTGCGTCGACCGGCCGGGGCGGCTCTCCCACGATCCGTCCCTGCCGACGATGTACCGCATCGGCTGCACCATGACCGGTGGTTCCTCCGACGGCGGTTGGTTCCGCATGGTCGGCGCCGAGGCCCGGCTCGTCTCGAACACGTCGATCGGCCCGGCCGACAACACCTGGCTCGCGGGACCGCGGTTGGGCGACGGGGCTCAGGCGTTGCACGACGAGATGAGTCGCTCGTACGGCGGGGAGTGAGCGAGTGGGCTCGTGCCGGAGGCGTGGTTCACGCGGCGGCGTTGCTCCGTCCGGCGGGCCGGTCGCGCAACTGGTCGGCGTGGCGGACGAGTCGGTCGAGTGCCTGGGGCAGGTGTTCCTCGGCGCCGGGGCGGAGCATCGCGCTGGGCGGGACGACGACGGAAATGTCGTACAGCCGGGCGCAGTGTGGGAGTCGGGCTCCGCGGGGGTCGATGGCCTCCCAGTACTTCTGGGAGAGGCGGTGCCGGGGTTTGCTGTGCGGCAGGTAGTGGGGCGAGTCGTCGAGGGGGCGGTAGCAGGCCTCGACGGGGACCATGAGTTCGGCGGCGAGGTCGGCGCGGACGGTGTCCACGGGGATGTCCCGCGGGAGGGCCGTGTCGGGGACGTAGGACAGGGCCAGAGCGTATCCGGGTGGTCGTTCGACCTGAGGGAGCAGTAAGGCGGGGCGCAGGAAGCCGTGGGCGAGCGCTGCTTCGCGCCAGCGGCGGGTGACCGTCTCCCGGCGCTCGCGCTGTTCCGCGAACCGGTCGCACTGGGCGAGCAGGATCGCCGCCTGCCGTTCCGTCATCCGGTGGCTGCCGCCTTGGACGGGACGCCAGCCGGGTGGTGAGCCCGCCGGTGCGCGGCCGCCGTCGCGCAGGCCGGACAGGCGGCCCGCGAGCAGCGGGTCGGCGGTGGCCACGCAGCCGCCCTCACCCGCGCTGAGGGTCTGGCCGAGCTGGAAGCTGAAGCAGGGCAGTGTGCCGACCGAGCCGGCGCCGTACTCCTCCCAGCGGGCGCCGTGCGCGTGGGCGCAGTCCTCGATGAGCGCGAGGCCGTACCGGGCGGAGAGGGCGGCCAGGGCCGTGAGGTCGGGCATCGTCCCGTAGAGGTGTACGGCGACGACCGCTCGGGTCCGCTCGGTGACCGCGGCCTCGACGGCGGCCGGGTCCAGACATCAGGTGTCGGGGTCCACGTCGACCGGGACGGGCACGGCGTTCGCGTCCACGACCGCGCCGGCCGTCGCCCGCGGGGCGAGGCCGGGGACGATCACCTCGTCGCCGGGCCCCGCCCCAGTCCCAGTGCCTCGCAGGCGAGTTGGAGGGCGGCGGTCCCGCTGTTGACGGTCAGCACGTGGCCGAGGCCCTGGAGCGCGGCGAAGCGGGCGCAGCGAGTGCCGCCGTGCAGTGACCACTGGCCGTCTTCGAGGACTTCGTGCAGCATCCGGGCTTCCTGCGGGCCACGCTCCGGCCAGCAGGGCGGTTCGGCGACGACCGGGTCACCGCCGAAGAGCGCGAGCAGGGGCTCAGGCACGGCTCACCTCCTGGACGAGGGCGTGGGCGGTGGCAGTGGCGGGGGCGTGTCGTCGGGTGCGACCGGGGTTGTCTCGGTGGGAGCAACCGGGGTGGTCTCAAATGGGAGCGGCGGAGGCCGTCTCGCAGGCAACGGCGGGGACCGTCTCAATGGGAGCGGCGGAGACTGTCTCGTCGCAGGCGTCGGGAGCCGCCTCGTTGGCATGTGCCTGGCCCCGCAACGATCGTTCGGCCTCGTCGGCAGCCGCGTGCGCCGCCTTGCCGGCGGCCGAGCGACCGGTGGTGGCTGGGCCGTGGGCCGAGCGGTGGAGCTCGTCGATGATCTCCTGGACCTGACGGGCTTCGGTGGGGGTGACGGGCACCGGGCCGTGTCCGAGGCAGGCGTCGACGAACGCCGCCGTCTGCCGCCGGTGGGCGAGTTGGTGGTCCTGGAGCTTGATCTCCAGATCTCCCTGGTCACCGGGCAGCCGTACCCGGATGGTCTCCTCGTCGGCCGGATGGGCGGCGTACGAGGTGGTGAGGGTCAGGGCCATGCCGTCGCGGAAGCGTACGAGTCCGGTGGCGCTCTCCTCGACGCGGCTGTCGCCTCGCTGCCGTCCCTCACCTCGGCCGAGGTGCTGGTCGGGGATCAGGCCGGAGGCGGTGAGGAGAGTGGCGAGGAGGGTGGTCTCGACGGGCTCGGGGAAGTCGGTGAGCCACAGGGCCAGGTCGAGTGCATGGCTGCCGATGTCGATGAGGGACCCAGCGTCGGCCCGCGGCCGTTCGGGGGGAAAGCCCTGGTCGGGGGCGCCGTGCCCGCCGCGTCGCGGTGAGGTGGACGTCGCAGATCTCCCCGATCTCGCCCTTCTCGACGACGCTGCGCGCGGTGCGCGCCTCGGTGAGGTGGCGGTAGCGGGATCCGAAGGTCAGGACTCGGTGCTGGGCCGCGGCGACGGCGGCCGTCCGGGCATGTCGGCGGCGTTGGTGGGGATGTCGGCGATGACGGTGGGGTCTCGCACAGCACGTGGCAGTCGGCTTGGAGGGCCGTCAGGACGAGTGGGGTGCGCAGGTGGGGCGGGGCGCAGACGCTCACGAGGTCCACGTCCGTGGTGGCGAGCATTTCCTCGAGGGAAGCGAAGACCTCACGTACTCCGAACCGGCGGGCCATGGCCCCGGACTCTGTCGTGGTCGGGGTCGACCACGGCGGCCAGGTTCACGCGGGGGTCGGCGGTATAGGCGGCGGCATGGTCGGCGGCGATACGTCCGCAGCCGACCATGGCTGCGCGGAGATTCACCACGGTGAATACCCTTCAGCGATGCGGCGGCCGGTGGCCATGGGCCCGCAGGCCCGGCCTGGAGGCTGGTCCTTTCCCCCGAATGCTCGCAACACCGAACTGACAGCGTCCAATAGATTCGTTCATGCCCGGATGGAATGTTTGCCGCCGAAGTCCATCGCAAAGCGTGTGGGGACTTGGAAGAAACCATTCGGCGTCTTTCGTGCCAGCTGATTCGTCCGGCTATTTCGAGAGCCGATTCGACGGACTGTCCCATTCCGGGTTCGACGCCCGAGATCGTGCTCGATCGGCTCTCGCTCACCTACCGACGCCGGATCAGGTGTCGGCATCCAGCCCCGTGTCGGTATCCGTACTGGTCCCGCCAACTGTTCTGTCCCTGGCCTCCGTTGCGGCCTCCGGATGCCCGGCCCCGGTTCCCTCCGGGGCCGCCGCGAGCCTCATCCTCGCCCCGGACCCGGACCCGGCCCCCGCGTGCCCGTGCTGCCTGCCGGCGTACCGAGGCCCGGGTCCGGACCGAGCTTGACAGATCGATCCGAGACTGGGGCATTCCGAGCAACCTGTTCCGGACGATGGCGTGGCTGCCCGGCCTCGCGCTCACCGAGGTCGAGTACCCCAACTCGTTCATCTTCGACACCCCTCGGTACGCGCCGGGTCCCCGGCCGCCCGGCGACCCGGCCGGGGAGAGTGTCCTGTTCCCGCAGGGCGGCTTCGTGGACCGGGTGACGAAGGAGCTGGTCATCAACCTGGTGAGCCTGCTCAACCGCAGCCGTTACTCCCTCACGCACCACAGCTTCAACGGCTACGGCGTGCTGCTCGCCCAACTGCCCCACGAGGACCCGGCGCGACGGGCGGCGCGGGCCGAGAAGATGCTGCTGCGGCTGGTGGACTCTGCGGGCCACCCCGGCTGGGAGGACCGGACCTTCACCTGGGGGGGGTCACCGAGCCCCTCTACACCGTGCCGCAGCAGCACTGCCTGCGGCTGGCGGAGGCGATCCAGCGGGACCCGCACTCCGTCACCGACGGACAGTTCGCCGAACTGCGCGAGGTCCTGCGGGGCGTGGCCGCTGAGAACATCGCGAAGGGGCCGCTCGCGGAGGTGCCGGGCACCGGCACGGAGGCCTATCTGGCGGCCTGGGTCAACGCGATGACCGTAGAGCTGACCTGGTGCGTCGTGCACTTCGACGGCCTGCTCAACTCCTGGTTCACCGTGCTGCGCGTGATGGACGAGACGGGCGCGGAGGACGAGTTGGGCGGGGACTTCGTCGCCGCGTACAACGCGGAGGTCCCGGACCGGATCAAGGTACGCAACAACAACCTGCTCGGCCCGACGGGCTGGGGAAGTTGAGGACGGACACCATGCCCGAGAACCCGACCCTGACCACCACGACCGCCGGACCGGCCACCCCCACGACCACCGGACTCGCCACCACGACCACGACCACCGGACTCGCCACCACGACCACGACCACCGGACCCGCCTCCACCCCCGCGACCACCGGACCCGCCACGACCGCCGGGCAGGCCGCCCCCGCGGCAGCCGCACCCGCCGCCGGATCGACGCCCCCGCCGGCCGACGCCGCCGTGCCCACCGAGACCGGTCTCCCGGTCCCAGGCGGACCGGACATCCGCTTCGAGTGGCACACGGGTGACTGATTCGACGTCTTCGAGAAGCATGTCGCCCTCATCCAGTCGGACATCCTCCGTGCCCAGGCCGAGGACCGTGTCGTCGTCTATCTGAGCTGCCCGATCAGTTCTCGGGGCGGCGGTCACTTCCGGGTCAACACCGAGATCGCCCACTTCGTGGCCCGGCGTCTGGCGTCCGAGTGGGGCGAGAGGTTCTTCGTCGTCAATCCGGCCGCGTATCAGCTGGAGTCGAAGGAGGGCACCGGGCTGGTCACCCGGCACATCGCCGAACTCGCCCGTGAGACCGGCCGGACGCTGACGCTGGGATCTGATGGCCGCCGCCCGGCCGTCCGGCGGGGACTACATGCGCATGTGGACCCGGGTCCTCGCGGAGGACGACTACCTCACCGAGCCGCCCGGCCCGCCCGGTCCACCCCGGCTGCCCTCTCGCCGGAAGCTCCAGCTCGGTGGTCTCTTCGACGCGTTCTGCTTCCTCGGCCCCGACGACGTGCACGGCTTCTTCCGCGCGGACTCGGGCGGCGGCGGTGCGCTGGTCGCGGCGGTGGAGGCGTTCTTCGCCCGCAAGTACGCCATCGACCCGGACTTCTGGACCGACTTCGGGACCGTCCCGAGCACTGGCCCGAGCACCACCCCGAACACCGTCCCCGGCCCGGACGGATCCCGCCGCCCGCTGGATCTCACCGACCGGGAGGACGCACTGCTCTGGGAGGCCCGGCGCAAGGAGTTCGTCCGCTTCTACACCGTGCGCGCGGGCGGCTCGTACAGCCTCGGCTGCCACGACGAGTGGAACATCTTCGTCCGGCTGAACAAGGCGCGTGCGGCGCACCCGGCCTATGGCCCCGGTGAACTGATCGGCCTACTACGGCGGACGGGCCCGCTCGATGGCCGAGAGCGAGCTGGAGACCTCCCCCGGCTACGAGGTCACGGACAAGGCCACGTAGCGCGGGGGACGGACGGGGGATGTGCGGGGCACCAAGCGGCCGGTGCCCCGCACAGACCGAAGGCCCGCCCCTCGGCGGAGGGGGGCGGGCCTTCGGGTCGTGCGCGCACCGGAAGGTGCTTACTACGTCCGGCGGAGCGGACCGTCAGGCCGTAGCCGCCGGTACGTACGGTGCCAGGTCGGCCGCCAGCTCTTCGTGCACCCTGGCCTTGAGCAGGGTGCCCTCCGGGGTGTGCTCCTCGGAGATCACCTCGCCCTCGGTGTGGGCGCGGGCCACGAGCTTGCCGTGGGTGTACGGCACGAGCGCCTCGATCTCGACCGAGGGGCGGGGCAGTTCGTCGTCGATCAGGGTGAGCAGTTCGGCCATGCCCTGGCCGGAGCGGGCCGAGACGGCGATGGAGCGCTTCTCGATCCGCATCAGCCGCTGGAGCACCAGCGGGTCGGCCGCGTCCGCCTTGTTGATCACCACGATCTCGGGCACCTTGGTCGCGCCGACGTCACGGATGACCTCGCGCACGGCGGCCAGCTGCTCCTCCGGCGCCGGGTGTGAACCGTCCACCACGTGCAGGATCAGGTCGGCGTCGCCGACCTCCTCCATCGTGGAACGGAACGCCTCGACGAGGTGGTGCGGCAGGTGCCGTACGAATCCGACCGTGTCGGCCATGGTGTAGACCCGCCCGCTGGGGGTCTCGGCCCGGCGCACGGTCGGGTCGAGGGTCGCGAACAGCTCGTTCTGGACGAGCACGCCCGCACCCGTGAGGCGGTTGAGCAGCGAGGACTTGCCGGCGTTGGTGTATCCGGCGATGGCGACCGAGGGCACCTTGTTCCTGCGCCGCTCCTGGCGCTTGATCTCGCGGCCGGTCTTCATGTCCGCGATCTCCCGGCGCATCTTCGCCATCTTCTCGCGGATCCGACGCCGGTCCGTCTCGATCTTGGTCTCACCGGGACCACGGGTGGCGAGGCCGCCGCCCTTGCCGCCACCCATCTGCCGGGACAGCGACTGACCCCAGCCGCGCAGTCGCGGCAGCATGTACTGCATCTGCGCGAGCGCGACCTGCGCCTTGCCCTCTCGGGACTTGGCGTGCTGGGCGAAGATGTCGAGGATCAGGGCCGTACGGTCGATGACCTTGACCTTGACGACGTCTTCGAGGTGGATGAGCTGACCCGGGCTGAGCTCACCGTCGCAGATGACGGTGTCCGCGCCCGATTCGAGGACGATGTCCCGCAGCTCGTTGGCCTTGCCGGAACCGATGTAGGTGGCCGCGTCCGGCTTGTCGCGGCGCTGGATCACGCCGTCGAGCACGAGCGCGCCCGCGGTCTCCGCGAGAGCGGCCAGCTCGGCCAGCGAGTTCTCCGCGTCCCGCGCGGTTCCCGAGGTCCAGACACCGACGAGTACGACGCGCTCCAGGCGGAGCTGGCGGTACTCGACCTCGGTGACGTCCTCCAGCTCGGTGGAGAGGCCCGCGACACGGCGCAGGGCCGCGCGCTCGGAGCGGTCGAACTGGTCGCCGTCCCGCTCTCCGTCGATCTCGAAGCTCCAGGCGACGTCCTCTTCCATCAGGGCATCGGCCCGAAGACCTTCGGGGTTGTTCTGCGCGAAGGCGCTCTGTGCGGCCTGGGAAGGGGAAGAAGAGGAGGTCATTGGGTCCTTACGTCGAGGGGATACCGATGGGAGACGGATCGCCGTCCGTCACTGGCGACAACGCCCGGGGCACCCGGGAGATTCCCGGAACAACCCCCGGCCGACCCTGAGCCGGCCCCCTAGGGGACCGGGCCCGTCCACCGGACCGGACCAGACCGGACCGGATCGCACCGGACCGGATGGGATCGGTGGCGGGTCGCGCCGCCGACTCGAAGATGGTCGCACGGCACGCCCCGTCTCGTCACGCGGTTAATCCCGGTCGGTGCCGGGGCCGCACCCGACGGATTCCGGCGGCCTCGCCCCTTACCTCGCCGCCGACGCCCGCACCGGCGTCGGCTTCCAGTCCGGGTGCCCCGGCATCGGCGGTGTCTTCTTCCCGTACAGCCAGGCGTGGAAGAAGCCGTCGAGGTCGCGGCCGGTGATCCGGGAGGCGAGCGTGCGGAAGTCGGCGGTCGACGCGACGTCGTCCCGGTGGACGGCGACCCAGGCCCGCTGCAGCCGGGCGAAGGCAGGCCTGCCGATCTTCTCGCGCAGGGCGTACAGGAAGAGCGCGGCCCCGTCGTAGACGTTGGGCCGGAAGATGCCGATCTTGTGGTCGGCCTTGGGCTCCTTCGGTGCCGCCGGCGGTCCCCCGGCGGCACGCCAGCGGTCGGAGGCGCCGTAGGCGGCCTTCATGCGCGTCTCCATGGGCTTGCCGGCGGTCTCCTCCGCGTACAGGGCCTCGTACCAGGTGGCATGGCCCTCGTTGAGCCACAGGTCGGACCAGGTGCGGGGGCTGACGCTGTTGCCGAACCACTGGTGGGCCAGCTCATGGACCATGATCGACTCGACGTACCACTTCGGGTACTCGGACCGGGTGAACAGATCTCTCTCGAAGAGAGAGAGGGTCTGTGTCTCCAGTTCGAACCCGGTCTGCGCCTCGGCGATCAGCACCCCGTACGTCTCGAAGGGGTACCGGCCGACCTTGCCCTCCATCCACGCGATCTGGGCCGGGGTCTTCTTGAGCCACGGTTCGAGCTTCTCGCGATCCTTCGCGGGGACCACGTCGCGTACGGGCAGGTCGGCCGGTCCGGTCCGGTGGAGCACGGCGGAGCGGCCGATGGAGATCTGGGCCAGTTCGGTGGCCATGGGGTGCTCGGTGTAGTAGGTCCAGGTGGTGGCCCCGGCGGCCCGGTCCGTCCCGGCGGCGAGGCCGTTGGAGACGGCCGTGTACCCGTCGGGCGCGGTGACGCGGACGGTGAACATCGCCTTGTCGGAGGGGTGGTCGTTGCAGGGGAAGACGACGTGCGCCGCGTCGGCCTGGTTGGCCATCGCGAGCCCGTCGGAGGTCCGGATCCAGCCGCCCTCCTCGTCCCCGGTGTAGACCGGGTCGCTGGTATGCCGCACGGTGATGCGCGTCCGGCTGCCTTTGGCGAGCGGCTCCCGGGGCGTGATCACCAGGTCCTCGCCCGCGCTCGTGAACGCGGCGGGCGCCCCGTCGACCTTCACGGAACGCACCTTCCCGTGCGAGAAGTCAAGATTGACCAGTTCCAGAGCGGAGGTCGTTCGCGCGTCGATCGTGGTGACGGCCGTGAGCGGCTCACGGTTGCCGCCGGGGTAGGTGAAGGCGAGGTCGTACGACTCCACGTCGTACCCCGGGTTGCCGAGGTGCGGGAAGAGCCGGTCGCCGACGCCGAGGGGCACGGCGGGTGAGGGGGCGCTCGGGGCGACCAGGCAGACGGAGACGGCGGAGGCGAGCAGCGCGGCCTTGACGCGGCGGGTCCTGGGACGTGGGGTGAGCGGCATGGACCACCGCTACCAGCGCGCCTCCGCCCGGCGCCAACGGCGCGCGGCGGTCCCACCCGAACGAGTGGTCCGCCGAGCCACCGCACCCCCTCCGAAGTCAGCGCCCGGGGTCAGTGCGCGGCCGTCGCCTGGTGCTGGGCGCGGCCGACGTCGTAGACGCCCGGCACGTTCCGCATGGCCCGCATCAGGCTCTGGAGGTGGGCCGCGTCCGGGAGTTGGAGCGTGTAGGTGTGCCGGACGCGCTGCTGGGTCGGGGGTTCGACGGTGGCGGAGACGATGGCGACGCCCTCCAGGGCGATGGCCTCGGTGAGGTCGGCGAGGAGGTGGGGCCGCTGGAAGGACTCGGCGACGAGGGTGACCCGGAACTCGGTGGTGTCGCCCCAGCCGACGCCGATCTCCGCGCGTCCCAGGTTCTTCATGCGCTGCACGGCGGCGCATTCGACGCGGTGCACGGTCACCACTCCCCCGCGGACGGCGAATCCGGTGACCTCGTCGGGCGGTACGGGCGTACAGCAGCCGGCGAGGCGTACGTTCGCCTCGGGCCGGCCGACGACGACCACGGCGTTCGCGCCGCCGGAGGTGGCGGTGGGCTCGTCGAGGGCGGGGCGCAGGGCAGGTGCCTCGTCCGGGTGTCGGTCGTCGCGCGTCTCCGGCTCGTCGGCGGCGGGCGAGGGGTGGGTGGCGAGCCAGCGCTGGATGGCGATGCGCGCGCCCGGGGTGTGGGCGTGCTCCAGCCACTCTCTGGAGGGCTCGGAGGCCGGGTCCTGGCCCATCAGGAGCTGGACGGTGTCACCGTCCTTCAGGACGGTACTCAGCGTCGCCAGGCGGCCGTTGACGCGGGCGCCGATGCAGGCGTGCGCGTCCTCGCCGTACTGGGCGTACGCGGCATCCACACAACTGGAGCCCTCGGGCAGCCCCAGCGTGCCCCCGTCGGGCCGGAAGACGGTGATCTCGCGGTCCTGGGCGAGGTCCTCGCGCAGGGTGGACCAGAACATGTCCGCGTCGGGTGCCGCCTCCTGCCAGTCGAGGAGCCGGGAGAGCCAGCCGGGGCGGGTGGGGTCGATGCGCTCCCCCTCCCCGGCGGCTCCCGCGCCGCCGGTCCGCTCGGCGTCCTCGTCGGACCGCTCCTCCGAGGGAGGGGCGTAGGGGTTGCCCAGCGCGACTACGCCGGCCTCGGCGACCTTGTGCATCTGGTGCGTTCGGATGAGGACTTCGGCGACCTGGCCGTCGCCGCGGGCGACGGCCGTGTGGAGCGACTGGTACAGGTTGAACTTCGGTACGGCGATGAAGTCTTTGAACTCCGAGACCACGGGCGTCAGGCAGGTGTGCAGCTCGCCGAGGACGGCGTAGCAGTCGGCGTCCTCGCCCACGAGCACCAGGAGCCGTCCGAAGTCGGAGCCGCGCAGTTGTCCGCGTTTTCGGGAGACCCGGTGCAGGGAGACGAAGTGCCTCGGCCTTATGAGGACTTCGGCCTGGATGCCGGCCTCGCGCAGGACGCCGCGCACCTCTTCGGAGATCTCGGCGAGGGGGTCGTTGTCCTGCGCGGCGTTGTCGACGATGAGTTCGCGGGTGTGCACGTACTCCTCGGGGTGGAGGATCGCGAAGACGAGGTCCTCCAGCTCGGTCTTGAGCGCCTGGACGCCGAGCCGTTCGGCGAGCGGGATCAGTACGTCCCGGGTGACCTTGGCGATGCGTTCCTGCTTCTCGGGGCGCATCACGCCGAGGGTGCGCATGTTGTGCAGCCGGTCGGCGAGCTTGATCGACATCACGCGGACGTCGTTGCCGGTGGCGACGAGCATCTTGCGGAAGGTCTCGGGCTCGGCGGCGGCACCGTAGTCGACCTTCTCCAACTTGGTGACGCCGTCGACGAGATAGCGCACCTCCTCGCCGAACTCCTCGCGCACCTGATCGAGGGTCACATCCGTGTCCTCGACGGTGTCGTGGAGCAGAGAGGCCGTCAGGGTCGTGGTCTCCGCGCCGAGTTCGGCCAGGATCAGCGTCACGGCGAGCGGGTGGGTGATGTACGGCTCACCGCTCTTGCGCATCTGGCCGCGGTGCGAGGACTCGGCGAGGACGTACGCCCGGCGCAGCGGCTCCAGGTCGGCGTCGGGGTGGTGGGCGCGGTGCGCTTCGGCGACATGGCCGATCGCGTCGGGCAGCCGGTCGCGGGTGGCGGGGCCCAGGAGTGCGGCGCGGCCCAGACGGCGCAGGTCGATTCGGGGTCGGCCCTTCCTGCGGTTCGCTGTGGGCGGCGCAGGGGCGGGCGATACGGCGGGGTTCGTGGCCTCCGCGCTCATGGGCACCTCCGGCTGCGTGGACCGGCGGACGGGTGCCCCATGGCGTGCGGCGGCCCAGGGATCGTGTCGTTCCCCCGTCCGTGCCGGTGCTTGATGCTACCGAGCCCACCACGCCCGTCCGACCGCCTCTCGCCGAGCGTGAAACGGATCACCCATTCGAGCGAAGGTTCCGACGTATACGGTTTCGGGTCACTCCACCCGGGTGCGCCATGGATTCGCACGGGTGAACAGCCGTTGGGCTTGGATAGTCGCGGCGCCCGCCCGCCGGACGCCGCGATCCAAAGCCCTACCACATCTCAACGTGCCGCGTTTTCCAGCCACTTGGGATCGATCTCGCCCTCGGCGACGATCACCGCGGGACCGGTCATCTCGATCTCGCCGTCGGCCCGTTCGGTGATGACCAGGGTGCCGCCGGGCACATCGACGGTGTATGTCACGGGGGTGCCCGTCACGGCCGGGTCGGCGCCGTCGCGGCGGGCGGCGGCCACGGCGACGGCGCACGCGCCGGTGCCGCAGGAGCGGGTCTCGCCGGAGCCGCGCTCGTGGACGCGCATCGCCACGTGGCCCGGGCCCCGGTCGACGACGAACTCGACGTTCACGCCGTCCGGGTAGGCGGCGGCCGGGCTGAAGGGCGGCGGGGAGTACAGGTCGCCCGCGTGCGCGAGGTCGTCGACGAAGGCGACCGCGTGCGGGTTGCCCATGTTGACGTTGCGCGCGGGCCAGCTCCGCTCGCCGACGCGCACCGTGACGTCCCCTTCGGGGAGACGCGCGCCGCCCATGCCGACGGTGACGTCGCCGTTCTTGGCGATGTGGACGCGCTTCATGCCCCCGCGTGTGGCGACGGTGAGGTCGCCCTCGGTGACATGGCCGACGTGCTGGAGGTAGCGGGCGAACACCCGGACGCCGTTTCCGCACATCTCGGCGACCGACCCGTCGCCGTTGCGGTAGTCCATGAACCACTCCGCCTCGGCCGCCAGCTCCTCGGCCTCCGGGTGCGCGGCGGACCGTACGACGTGCAGCACACCGTCGCCGCCGATGCCCGCGCGCCGGTCGCACAGGGCGGCGACGGCGGCCGGGGAGAGATCGATGACGTTCTCGGGGTCCGGGACGATCACGAAGTCGTTCTCGGTCCCGTGACCCTTGAGGAAGGCGATCCGCGTGCTCATTCCCCGATCGTACGGGCTGGGTGCGACACCGTGTTCGCGCCCGGCGCCAGGCGCTAGCGGAGCCGGGCCACCCGCCACACGGCGAGCACCGCGATCGCGGCGACCACCAGGGCGTAGGCGAGGACGAGGCGCCAGTCGGCGCGGCGGTCGGAGCCGCGCTGGGGCAGGCCCGGCCACGTGTAACCGACGCGGCGGGCGGCCATCATGCCCCAGCCGGCGGCGGTGGAGCAGATCAGCAGGCCGAGCATGGCGACCACGGCGCCGCCGTCACCGAACTCGAAGGCGAGCGGGAAGGCGAACATCAGGGAGCCGACCGCGGCGAGGCCCACGATGGGCGCGAGCTGCCACAGGCGCAGTCTGCGCTGCGGGCGCAGCTCGACCTCGACCTCCGGCCCGGACATCTCGTCCGGTTCCGGTCCGTCGTCGCTCACGCCGCCCGGAGTCTGGTCGTCGGGCCCGTCGGGGCTCAGCGGATCGTCTTCGGGATCCAGTGCGTACCCCTCGGTAACCAGCTGCTCCGCGTCCTGCGCGGTGCCCTGCTCCGTGCCTTGTGCGGTGTCGCGAGGGCCGGCCTCCATCGCCACGCGCCCTCCCAACTCGGACTCCACTTGGTCGATCGAAGCTCGATGATGGCACGCCCCCGGAGGCCGGGATGACCGCCGGGGCGAGCCGATGCCAGGACGTGATCAGGCTGTAACCGGTCGTTCGAGCAACGCCAATGCCAGCTGCGGGAGTTCCGTCAGGTCGGCGAGACCCCCCTTGAGCCAATGCACCCGCGGGTCGCGCCTGAACCATGAATCCTGACGGCGCGCGAAGCGCTTGGTGGCACGTACGGTCTCGGCACGCGCCTCGTCCATGGAGCACTGTCCGGCGAGGGCGGCGAGGGTTTGCTGGTAGCCGAGCGCGCGCGACGCCGTACGCCCCTCGCGCAACCCCTGCGCCTCCAGTGCGCGCACTTCGTCGACCAGTCCGGCGTCCCACATGCGGTCGACGCGGCGGGTGATGCGCTCGTCGAGTTCGGGGCGCGCCACGTCGACACCGATCTGGACGGTGTCGTAGATCGAGTCATGGCCCGGGAGGTTCGCCGTGAACGGCTTTCCGGTGATCTCGATCACTTCGAGGGCGCGGACGATGCGGCGGCCGTTGCTGGGCAGGATCGCGTGCGCGGCCTCGGGGTCGGCGGCGGCGAGCCGGGCGTGCAGCGCGCCGGAGCCGCGCAGCGTCAGCTCCTCCTCCAGCCGGGCCCGGACCTCGGGGTCGGTGCCGGGGAACTCCAGGTTGTCGACGGCACCGCGTACGTACAGCCCGGAGCCGCCCACCAGGATCGGCCAGCGGCCCTCGGCGAGCAGGGCGTCGATGCGCGCCCTGGCCAGCCGCTGGTACTCGGCGACGCTGGCGGTGGCCGTGACGTCCCAGATGTCCAGGAGGTGATGGGGGACTCCGTCGCGCTCCTCGGGGGTCAGCTTGGCGGTGCCGATGTCCATCCCCCGGTAGAGCTGCATGGAATCGGCGTTGACGACCTCGCCGCCGAGGCGATGGGCGAGGAAGACGCCCAGATCGGACTTGCCGGCCGCGGTCGGTCCGACGACGGCGATGACTCGTGGGGGGGGAACTGCGCTACTCACCGACCCAGTCTCGCAAATGTCGGGGCCTCTTCTCGAACGAGCTACGTGACGCGAGGGGGCCGGGGTCGTTGCGTGTTTGCGAGTTCGAAGCGCCGGCTTCGAGTGCCGGCGGCCCGGGTGACGCAATGGGACGCTCCGGGAGAGCGCGGGAATTAGCCCGCATGATTAGCATTGAGGTTGATATGGGCGTTTTTTCGCTGTTTCGCCGTAAGTCGAAGGCCATGGAGGAGGAGGAGACCGGCGTGACGGAATCCGCGACGGCCCCCGAGACCGGGACGGAAGAGCCGGAGACGTCGGACGAGGCGAAGGGATCGACCGAGGCCGCGCGATCCGAGGCCGGGACAGAGGCCGAGGCCGAGGTGGTCGAGGACGAGTCGGCCGCCGCCGGTGCGGAGAGCACCGACGCGGCGGAGGACGTGGAGATCCCCAAGCAGCAGACCGCCGAGCAGGCGGCCGACAACGGGACCAGTGAGGGCGCCCGCAAGTGACTGACCCGCGCGGGAAGGTGAACCATGGGTCTGCTGGGTAATTTGAAATCCAAACTCTCCCCGGCCAAGGAGAGGGTCTCGCATCTCGCGCAGAAGCACGAGGGCAGGATTCAGCACGGTCTCGACAAGGCCGCGCACACGGTCGACAAGAAGACCAAGGGCAAGTACAGCGGAAAGATCCAGTCGGGCACGGGCAGAGCGAAGCACGCCATGGACCGACTCGCGCACAAGGACGACGGCGGCGGCACCATGCCCCCGACCGCGAGCGGTGGCGGTGCGACACCACCGCCTCCGGCTTCCTGACCACCTTGACAACGGCGGACGGCCGAGGAGCACATCGGGCTCCCGGCCGTCCGCCGTGTCCGGTCTACGACCAGGCCGCCACCAGATAGCCCACCCCGTACGGCGCGTCGTCGTACAGCAGGCTGCCGCCCAGGTCCGCGTCCTCGGCGGCGCCCGCCAGGACCTGCCAGGGGGCGCGGCCGGAGGCCTTCAGCTCGCCGGCGAGCTGAGTGTCCACCGCCTTCAGGGCCGCGATGTCCGCGGTGGCGAGCGCACGTGCGATCTCCGCGTCGAAGCCGGCCGCGCGGTCGTCCAGATATCCCGGGGCCTTGAGCGTGCGGCACGCGCTGGCGTCGCCCATCACCAGCAGGGCCACCCGACCGGCGGACCCGGCGATGTCCCTTCCGACTTGGATACACCGCTCGGCGGGGAGCGGTTCCCCCACCCCGAGACCTTCCACGGGGACTCCGGTCCAGTCCGTGCGATCCAGCAGCCAGGCGGCGACAGCGAGGGAGGCGGGCAGCTCGGCCCGCCCGGCCCGCGCGTCCGCCGTACCCCCGCGTCCGAGGCGGACGTCGAGATCCACGCCGTAGCCCCGGAAGGAGCCACGTGCGCCCTCCGGGTGGGGGCCGTCCCGCTCGGCGGGGCCGACGACCACCAGGCGGTCGGGCCGGGCGGCGGCGAGCACTCCGAGCGCGTCCGCGCAGGCGTCCCGTGCCGCGGCCAGTTCGGGCGCGGCCCCCGCCGCGACCTGAGGCACGAGGAGCGGAGGGCAGGGGCAGAGGCCAGCGGCTACAAGCATGATCCGCAGGGTAACTTCTGCCGCTGAGAGTGACGGTCACGCCCTTCGGGGGCGCGGGGCGCCGGACCCGTCATCCGGGCCGGAGCCCGTCAGTGGCTGCCGCAGCCGCCCGTCGTCGCCACCGGCAGCGGCTCCGGGACGCCGATCTTCGGCAGACCGAGCATGACCCCCGCCGGCTTCTCCGCCGGGACGGCGTTCCGCTTCTCCCAGGCGTCGCCCGCGCGCGTGCGGCGTACGTCCAGGGCGGTGCCCTCGGCGAGGAGGTGGTGGGGGGCGGCGTAGGTGATCTCGACGGTGACGACGTCGCCGGGGCGTACTTCCTGGTCGGGCTTGGTGAAGTGGACCAGGCGGTTGTCGGGGGCGCGGCCGGAGAGGCGCCGGGTGGCGCCGTCCTTGCGGCCCTCGCCCTCGGCGACCATCAGCTCCAGGGTGCGGCCGACCTGCTTCCTGTTCTCCTCCCACGAGATCTCCTCCTGGAGGGCGACGAGACGCTCGTAGCGCGCCTGCACGACCTTCTTGGGGATCTGGTTCTCCATGGTGGCCGCGGGGGTGCCGGGGCGCTTGGAGTACTGGAAGGTGAAGGCCTGGGCGAAGCGGGCCTCGCGGACCGCGTGCATCGTCTGCTCGAAGTCCTCCTCGGTCTCGCCGGGGAAGCCCACGATGATGTCGGTGGTGATGGCGGCGTGCGGGATGGAGGCGCGCACCTTCTCGATGATCCCCAGGTAGCGCTCCTGGCGGTACGAGCGGCGCATCGCCTTCAGGACGGTGTCCGAGCCGGACTGCATCGGCATGTGCAATTGCGGCATGACGTTCGGCGTCTCGGCCATGGCGGCGATGACGTCGTCGGTGAAGTCGCGGGGGTGCGGGGAGGTGAAGCGGACGCGCTCCAGGCCCTCGATCTTCCCGCAGGCCCGCAGCAGCTTGCCGAACGCCTCGCGGTCGCCGATGTCGGAGCCGTACGCGTTCACGTTCTGGCCGAGCAGGGTGATCTCGGAGACTCCCTCGCCGACCAGCGTCTCGATCTCGGCGAGGATGTCGCCGCTGCGGCGGTCCTTCTCCTTGCCGCGCAGGGCCGGGACGATGCAGAACGTGCAGGTGTTGTTGCAGCCCACGGAGACCGAGACCCAGGCGGCGTAGGCGCTCTCGCGGCGGGTCGGCAGGGTGGAGGGGAAGGCCTCCAGGGACTCGGCGATCTCGACCTGCGCCTCGTCCTGGATCCGGGCGCGCTCCAGCAGGACGGGCAGCTTGCCGATGTTGTGCGTGCCGAAGACGACGTCCACCCAGGGCGCCTTCTTGACGATGGTGTCCTGGTCCTTCTGGGCCAGACAGCCGCCGACGGCGATCTGCATGCCGGGGCGGGCGGTCTTCATCGGGGCGAGGCGGCCGAGGTTGCCGTAGAGGCGGTTGTCGGCGTTCTCCCGTACGGCGCAGGTGTTGAAGACGACGACGTCGGCGTTGCCCTCGCCGGCGTCCTCCGGTGAGCGCACGTACCCGGCTTCCTCCAGGAGACCGGACAGGCGTTCGGAGTCGTGGACGTTCATCTGACATCCATAAGTGCGTACTTCGTATGTCTTGACGCCCACTGCCTGACTCCGGTCGCTGCTGTTGGTCACTCCGTAAGCCTAAGGCAGCGCCCGGGAAGTCCTCGTCCCCAGGCGCTGCCGGTCCCCTGCGGGGGTCAGGCCGTCGGGTCGTCGCCGTCGAGCACGGTCTCCGGGACCTGTACGTTGATCAGTTCTCCGGTGCGCGGGTCGACGGTGAGGCCTCGGCCGAGTTTGCGGCCGCGCAGGTGGGCGTGGGCCAGGCGGGCGCCGACGAAATCGCCTTCCAGAATGCTCTGCGGGCCGAGAAGGACGCCCTTGCGGTGCCGCTTGAGGGCGCTGAGCCAGCCCATCGCGCCCGTCATGGTCTCCGCGGTGGCGGAGATGACGATGCCGATGCCTCGGTCCCTGCCGGACTGGGCCAGGGAGCGCAGGTTCTGGTCGATGTCCGGCAGGACGAACAGGTCGGCGTCGTCCACGACGACCACCCTGGGTCCGCTGCCGGCCTCCAGGGCCTCGGTGAACTCCTCGACCGTGGGTTCGGTCGCGGTGATCAGCCGTACGCCCGGGTGGTTCCCGAGGGTGCGCAGCGGCGACTCGCGCGGGGCGAGGATCACCAGGCGGGTGCCGGCGGCGAGCAGCGAGACCGACAGGGCGGCCAGGGTGGTGCTGCGGCCGGAGCCGGGCGGGCCGACGACCGAGAAGGTCGGGGCGGTGTCCGCGAAGTCCACGCCCACGGCCGAGACGTCGTCACCGCCGAGGCCCAGCAGACCCCACATCGGGCGGCGGAACTCCTCCCCCACCTTCTCGTACGCGTCCGTGAAGGTCACCTTCACCGGCAGGGTGCCGATCCGGGCGGGCCGGCGGTCGGCCGGGAGTCCGGCGTCGCGGCGGGCCGCCTCGGCGCCGATGCCGCGCAGCGCCTCGGCCTGTTCCTGGCCGGTGGCGCCGGGGGCGAGCAGCGCCACCTGGATCTCGGTGCCGCCGTCGGAGGTGAAGCCCCGGCCGGGGAGGATGAGGTCGGGGATGTCGCGGGAGCGCTTGCCGACGGCGTGGTAGTCGGTCTTGTCGTTGAGGCGCAGCAGCAGCTTGTTGTCGTTGAGGGCGGTGGCCCGGCCGGACAGCAGGGCGCGTTCGGAGGTGGCGACGACGTGCAGGCCCGCGGCGGCGCCCTCGCGGAGCAGCCGGTTGAGCTGTTCCACCAGCCGGCCTCCGTTGTGGTCGGCGACGGCCTCGATCAGCGCGTCCCAGCCGTCGATGAACAGCATGATGTGCGGCGGTCGGGCGCCGGCGGCGACGGACGCGCGGAGTTCGGTGAGGTTGCCGGCGTGCCGTTCGGTGAGGTGTTCCTGGCGGCGTTCCAGTTCCCCGTCGAGTCGGGCGAACAGTCGTTCGAGGCGCTCGATGTCGCCGCGGGGCACGACGGCACCGCAGTGCGGGAGCAGGCCCAGTGCCGTGAGCGCGCCGCCGGCGAAGTCGATGCCGTAGAGGTGGACGTCGGCGCTGGAGTGGCCCCGGGCCAGGGCTCCGGCCATGGTGCGCAGCACCTGGGAGCGGCCGGAGCGGGGGATGCCGATGACGTACAGGTGTCCGAACTCGGCGAGGTCCAGCCGGACGGGCAGCTGGGCCTGGGCCTCGGGCAGGTCCGACAGGCCCCAGGAGACGGGGGCCAGGCGGGCGCCGCCGGGTTCGTCGGGCTGGGGCAGGTCGTCGATCAGGAGGTTCTGGCCGAGGGCCGGCAGCCACGGGCTGGGCTGTGGGGCGCAGCCGGTGAGTCCGGCCGCCTCGGACACGGCCTCGACCAGGGCGTTGAGGTCGGTGGGGACCTCGTCGCCGGCCTGGTCCGCCGTCGGGTCGTCGTGCTGCTCCGACTCCGCGGTGCCGGGCAGTCCGGCGGCGCGGCCGAGGCGCTGCCACTGGAGTTCGGTGCCCCAGATACGGGACTCCTCCGCAGGCCGCTGTTCCCGGGGCTCGGGGGCGGGCTTCGCGCCGGGCCTGAGGGTGCCGGCGTAGGCGGTCTGGAAGGGGACGACGGTGCCGTGGCCGAGCCGGGCGAGGGCGCGGCCGGGGGTGGCCGGGGAGATGCTGACGGCGTCCTTGGTGTCGATGACGTCCATGCTCTCCGAGGTGTCGGTGACCCGGAGCGCGATCCGCAGGTTGGTGTTGGCCCGGATGTCGGAGCTGACCACACCGGCCGGGCGCTGGGTGGCCAGGACCAGGTGGATGCCCAGGGACCGGCCGCGCTGGGCGATGCTCACCAGGCCGGGGATGAAGTCTGGGATCTCCCGGTAGAGGGTGGCGAACTCGTCGATGACGATCACCAGCCGGGGCACGGGGAGCAGTTCGGGGTTACGTCGGCGCATGCCCTGGTACTCCGGGAGGTCCTTGGCGCCGGCCTCGGCCAGGATGTGCTCGCGGCGGGTCAGTTCGGCCCCCAGTGAGGTGAGCGCGCGCTGCACCAGATGGCTGTCGAGGTCGGTGACCATGCCGAGGGTGTGCGGCAGGTCCACGCAGTCCTTGAAGGCGCTGCCGCCCTTGTAGTCGACGAGGACGAAGGTCAGTTCGTCGGGCCGGTTGACGGCGGCCAGCGCGGCCACGAAGGTCTGCAGCAGTTCGGACTTGCCGGAGCCGGTGGTGCCGGCCACCAGACCGTGCGGACCGTCCTTGACCAGGTCGAAGGCTACGGGGCCGTCGTAGCCGGCGCCCAGCAGGACGGCGGTGGAGGCGGGCCGCCGCTCCCAGCGGGCCGCGATCAGCTCGCCGCTCGGCTCGGGCAGCCCGAGGAGGTCCAGCAGCCCCGCCGTCGAGGGCAGGCCCTCGGAGGCGTCCGGGGTGACGTCGCGGATCGGGGCGATGCCCCGGGCCACGCGTTCGCACCACTCGGGCTCGACCAGGTCGGGCCGGATGTCGGCGACGTCGGGCTGCCCGGTACGGCGCAGGGTGAGCCGGTGGTTCTCGTGGCGGACCACGGCCGTGCACTCCTCCGGCAGGAGCCGTTCCTCCTGGTCCAGGCAGAGCGGGAAGATCCGGACGGCCGGGCCCTCCTTGAGGATCGAGACCACGCCGGGCACGTCGCGCAGGCGCCGGGCGCCGTCCATCACCACGAGGACGTCCGGTTCGCTGAGCAGCGCCTTGCTCATGGTGGACTCGGCGGCGCGCTGCCGGGTGCGCAGGGTGGAGACCAGTTCGGCCACCCGGTTGGCGACCGTCTCCGGGTCGTTGCCGATCAGGGTGACGGCACCGCCGCGGATGCCGGGCAGGCCGTCGCGGGCGTGGGGCAGCCAGCGCGCCCAGTGCCAGGACTCCTGCGCGGCGTTGTCGGTCAGGACGACGATCCGCAGGTCGCGCGGGGTGTGCAGGACGGCGGCCTGGGCCGTCATCCAGCGGGCCAGGGCCTGCACGGGGCTGGTCGCCCCGGCCAGGCCGACCACGCCGCTCTCGACCAGGTCGACGCCGACGGGGGCGTCCGGGATCGTCCAGTGGACGGCGGTGTGGTTGTCCTCGCGGGCGGTGTCGTCGATGCCGAGCAGGGACGGCTGCGGGGCGGTGCCGAGGCGCAGGGCCAGGTGGTCCGGGTCGCCCCGGCGTCGTTCCCACAGCCGGCGGCCGGGGCCGACGGCCCACAGTCCGGCCACCGCCGGGTCGGGCGCGCTCTCGGTGCGCAGCCGCCGTTCGGTGGCGACCTTCTGCCGGACGTCCTCCTCCAGCGAGGCCCGGCGCTGCCGGTAGACGCTGGACTTCTCCTCGTACTCCTTGCGGGCCTGTCGTCGTCCGCTGAAGTAGTTCGCCGCCATCAGCACCGGCGACAGGAACATGAAGATCAGATAGAAGTACGAGTTCCAGAACAGCATCATCGAGACGCCGAGGACCATCGGGGCGAGGGCCATGAGGAGCGGGATCGGCCGGCGGCTGGGCGGGTCGGGCGGGCCGGGCAGCCGGAACCGCTCGGGCGCGAGGTGCGGGAGGATGCGCGGCGGCCGGTTGTAGTCCAGGCCGCCGCCGCCCTCGGACGGGACCACGGCGGCGTCCCTGGAGGTCGGTTCGGTCAGTCGCAGCAGGTAGTCGCCGACGGAGAGTTCCGCGTCGACGGGCCAGAGCACCCAGCCGTCGGGAAGTTCCGCGGTGGCGTCGCCGTCCTCCGCGGGCTCGTCCTCCTCGTCCTGCTCCGCGAGCGGCAGCAACGGGGTGTTGGGCCTGCCCCGGTGCTCCGGCGGCTCCGGCAGGGACAGCCGCGCCGGCCCGCCCTCGGGCAGCTCCACGACGGCCGTTCCGTCCGGACGTACGGTCAGCCGGATGCCCTCGCCCGGCATACCCCGGCCGTCGAGCGGGACGGCCGCGTCCGCCAGCGGGCCGATGCCGTGGGTGCCGAGGCCCAGCGGGTACACCCGCCCGGCGTCCGGGCCGCCCACCACCTGGAGTTCGACCACCGTCGAGTGGTCCACCACGTGCGGCTGCGGCATGGCGGCGCGCTCCCGGCCGTAGGCGCCGGCGACCGGCGTCCGCGGGGCGCCCAGCGCGACGACGCTGCCGTCCATCAGGCCGGTGGCGGCCAGCGGGGTGCCGGGGGCGAGGGGTTCGTCGCCCAGGTAGCAGGCCGGGGCCGGCCCCGGCGGGGGCGGCGAGGTGCCGGTCTCGTCGCCGTTGCCGGCGCGCAGGCCGGCCAGATGTGCGGCGATGTCCTCGACAGGGGTGCCACCGGACGTGGTGAGCAGGACGTCCTGGCTGCCGGTGGTGTCGCCGTCGGCGACGGTCGTGATGAGGAGTTTCACGTCTCCCCCTCGGGGGTGGCTCGGGGGTGGGCGGTTCGGGGGGCGGCACTCACGGTGCGGGGCGGCGCGACGCCGCGGAGATCCATCGGAGGCGCCCTAGTCCTCGCGGGTGTGGGAGGAGGCCGCGGTGGAGCGCTCGCGGGCGACGGCCGGTTCGTCGAGCAGGTCGGAGCCGGTGATGGTCCGGGCCCCACCGGACGTGGCGGGGGCCTGGAGGGTGGGCTCCGCCGGCGTCTCCTGGAGCGACACGGTCTCTTCCAGCGGCCGGGTTTCCGGGAGCGGCCGGGTCTCCTCGGTCTCGCGCGGCCGGTGTTCGCCCGTGCCGGCCCGCCGCGGTGCGGGGGTGCCCCGGCGTGGGCCGGAGTCGCGGCGCAGTCGGCGGCGGTCCGCACGCACGGCGGCGGCGACGGCTCTGCCCAGCGGCGCCGAGTCCACGTCGAGGCCCAGTTCGGGTGAGACCAGCCGGCCGCGTGCGTCGACCCGCAGGGCCCAGCTGTGCCCTGCCACCCGGCCGTCGGCCAGGCAGACGACGGCTCCCGCGGCGGCGAGGGCGCCCAGCCGCCGTGCCTGCTCGGGACCGGGGCCGGCGCAGACGACCACGGTCGTGGCGGCGCGGCCGGATTCCCCGATCTCGCCCGGGGCCTCCTCGCCCGGCCCGGTCTCGGCGGCCGCCGTCTCCAGCTCCCGGAGTACGGCGTCGAGCCGCTCCCCCCGGTACTGCGGATGGACCCCGTCCGTGACGACGACCGAGGCTCCGCTGCCGGGCCGGTCCAGCTGGGCGGCGAGTGCCTGGAGGAGCCGGGCGCGGGCCGCGGTGTCCCCCTCGACGGTGATCAGCCGGGGTCCGGCGGCCAGATCGAGGTGGACGCAGGTGCCGTCCGCCATGCCGAGGGCGACCGGCAGCGGACGCGGGTGCGCACCGGCGCGGGTCCGGCCCTGCGGCAGCGCGTCGGCCTCCGTGAGGGGAAGCTCCCAGCGCTGCGGGCCGGGCCCGGCGGCGGGCTCCCAGGGCACGGGCGGCTCGGGCAGGTGCCGTGCGGCGATCTGCACGGCGGCGAGCCCGGACTCCGTCCGCACGGCGTACGGAACGGCCCCCGGAGCGTCGGTGAGGGCACCGGCGGCCCCGTCCAGCAGCCGTCGTACCAGCAGGCCGCCCCGGGGGGCGGTCAGGTGGCGGGCCAGGGCGCGTACGCCGCGGCGGTGGCGCCGGTAGGCGCGCAGGGGTTCGCCGAACGCCCGCCGGGTCATGGTCAGTTCACGGCCGACGCGGCGCCGGAAGCGCCGCCATCCGCCCTGTCTGCGGATCAGGTGCCGCAGCAGGAAGAAGAGCAGCAGCAGGACGACCACGCCCACGATGATCACCGTGAGCACCGAGTCACTGGGCTTTCCCAGCGCGAGCGCGGAGCCGGACGCCGGGTCGAACGCGCCGTACGACGGATCGACGGCGCCGTACGCCGCGTCGGGGGCGCCCGGTGCGGAACCCGTCGTGGCGGCCGCGGTCATGCCGCCGCCCGCACGTGCTCCGGGTGCCGGCGGCGCAGCTCCCGTATCGCGTGGTGGGTGCGGGACTTCACGGTGCCCGGCGGTATGCCCAGGGCGTCGGCGGCGTCGGAACCGGTGCAGCCGAGGACGTAGACGTAGAAGAGCACTTCGCGGTGCGAGTGGGAGAGCCGGGAGAGGGCGTGGACCATGAAGCGGCGCTGGACGGCCTGGCTCATCGGGTCCACGGTCTCGGCGTGGTGCTCCAGGGTGTGTTCGTGGGTGATCTCGGTGTGCGGCCGTTCGCGCCGGGCCCAGTCGATCACCAGGTTGTGCGCCACCCTCATCAGCCAGGCTCGGGACGGTGTCCAGCCCGGCGGTTGGTTCGCGGTGCTCTGCCAGGCGCGGAGCAGGGTTTCCTGGACGAAGTCCTCGGCGCGCTGCCGGTCGCCGCGGATGAGGCCGCAGACGTAGCGGAGCAGTGGGCCGTGGTGGTCTTCGTAGAGTTTTCGGACGGCCCCGTCACCGGGGTGCGTCGTGCTTCCGGGGGCGGGAGCGCTCCCCGTCGGAGCGGGACTGGGCGTGGACGGTCTCATAGATTCCCCCAGGGCCGGCATGGATCTTCTGAGCCGGTCCGGTCGGGCGCCGCGGCGGCGGCGTTGGCTGGGCAGGGCTGAGCACGAGTACCTGGGTTGACCTCGCGTTCTTTTGCGGAATGCGAGGTTCCACGGGTGGGAGTCTATGAGTGGTTCTGCAAGTTTCAAGAGGCTCTGAGGGGAACCTGAGGTTACTGGTGAGAATATTGGGGAAGGGGCGCCGCTCCCGGGGGAGGGGGAGCGGCGCCCCGTGACAGGGGTGCCGGCCGGAGGGGGGCCTGCCGGCGCCCCGGTTCAGGGGGACCCGGATCAGTTGGGGATGCCGCCGGCGATCTGCGAGTCCAGGTTGTTGACGGCGTTGCAGATGTCGCGGAACTGCTTGGAGAACTGGGTGATGTTGTTCACAGCCTCCGTCAGCGACTTGTTGAAGTTCGCGTAGGACGTCTGCATCTTCGGGCTGGTCGCCGTCAGCAGCAGGCCACCCTGGAGGAGGTTCTCGACCTCGCCCTGCAGCGAGGTCAGCTGGGGGACCAGCGTGTCGCTGACGGCCGAGTCCAGCTTCTTGGCAGTGCTCTCGACTTCTTCGTCGTCGATGACGTTCTTGGGCATGGTGCACCTCGTTCTCTGTAACCGTGCGTCCCGTCATGTCCGACCGGACCCACCGGAGGGGTTGGTGGTACTGCTGGTACTGCCTGCCGCGCACCGGTCGTCCGGTGCGCGAGGGACCCGGCGGCGCCGGAGAGACGCGCGCCGGGAGCTTCGGGGTGGGGGCGAGGCGCCCCCGGGGGTCAGCGCGCGTTCTCCCCGAGGGTTCCGAGGGGCGGTTCGGCACTGATGCGTTCGTGCTGCGTGACGGACTCCCTCAGGTACCAGGACCCGTCCTCGGCGCGTTGCCAGATCTCCTGGATCTCGTTGTTCTGGCCGGCCACATAGCGGACGCCCCCGATCTCGTCCGTGACGACCTTGGTGACGGAGCCGTCGGGGGCGGTGTAGTCGGTCCGGGTGACGCCCTCCTGCACCGTGGTCGTCCGCCCCCCGTCGGAGGGACCCGACGGACGGCCGTCCGCGTCGACGACCGGGTTCTCCACGGTGAGGTACGCGGGGGGCCTGGCCAGCCGCTGCTGGGCGTCCTCCTTGCCGGCCTCGGAGTTGAGGTAGGACTCCTTGTCCATGGTCAACTCCCACTCGCCGTCCGGCCGCTTGGTCCAGATCTGGAGGGTGTCCCGGCCCGTCTCGTCGGTGACGTAACGCATCGACCACCCGTCGGGTTGTCCCTCGGGGGCGGAGTCCGTGTAGATCTTGGTGACGGAGCCGTCGGAGCTGCGGATCGTCGTCACGGAGTCCCCGTCGCGCGTCAGCGCGTGGTAGGTCTCCGAGTAGGACAGCCCGGTGTTCTTGTTGGTGACGGTGGTCGTCGTCTCGACGGGGTCGCCGTTCTTGTCGACCTTGATCTCACCGTTCTCGTCGAGCTGGTACGACACCGTGGTGGTGCTGTTGGCGTCCTCGATGGTGTAGCCCGTGGGGACGAAGGCCTCCTCGGGCAGATCGTCCAGCTGACCCCGCATTCCCCTGAGCCGGCCGACGTCGGCGTCCTTCTCCGGATCCCAGTCGCGCAGTTCGTCGGACTTCTTTTCGAAGGTCTCCTGCATGTCCTGCTGCCATTGCAGCAGGGGCTGCTCTTCCTCGCCCAGCTTCGTCTGCGCGTCCTCGGTCTTCGACTGGTCGTCCCACAGTTCCTTCTGGCGGTCCTGGAGGTCCTTCGACTCCTGGTCCAGGGGATCCAGCCGCGTCTGGAGGTCGGCCCGTTCCGCGTCGAGGCCGTCCTGGGCCGTCTTCGAGGCGTCCGTGACCTCTTCCTGCGTGGACTTCTCCAGGGCCCACAGGTCCTTCTGCCTGCCCTGGAGTTCCTCCTGTCGCTCGGAGAGGGGCTTCTGGTCGCGGCTCAGCGCCTCGCGCTCCGCGTCCAGCGCCTTCTGCCGCTCGTTGAGCGGGTCGAACGCCTTCTGCTGGTCGCGCTGTTCCTGCTCCAGCGCGTCCCACCGCGTCGCGAGGCCCTTGCCCTCCGCCTCCCACAGGGCGTCCCGTTCCTCGTCCAGGGCGTCCTGTCTGCGCTGCCAGTCGTCGAGTTCCGCCTGGGTGGCATTCCCCTTGCTCAACAGCGTTTCGCGTTCCCGCGAGAGGGCTTCCTGCTTCTCCTGGAGGGCGTCCTGTTTGCCGTCGTAGACCTTCTGCTCCGCCTCCAGGGCGGCGGTCTTCCGCTCCAGGACCGCGTTCTGCTCCTCCCGGAGGGCCTTCTCCTCCTGCCAGAGCTCCTGCTGCTCGCGCTGGAGTTCCTCCTGCCGTTTCAGGAGGGGCTCCTGGTCCTTGCGGAGGGCGTCGTACTCCTTCTGGAGTTCGTCCCGCTTGACCTGGAGCTTCTCGTCTCGCTGCCTGAGGAGTTCCTTCTCCTCCTGCCAGAGCAGCTGCTGCTTGCGCTGGAGTTCGTCCTGTTCCTTCAGCAGGGGTGCCTGCCTCTCGGCCAGCGCCTCCTGCTCCTTGATGAGATCTTCCTGCCGCTTCTGCTGCGCCGCGCTCTCGGCGTCGATCTTCCGCTGCTTCTCGACCAGCGCGTCCTGTTCCTTCTTCAGCCGCGCCTGCTGGATCTTGTACTGGGCCTCCAGTTCGCGGGCCCGGTCCGCGCGCTGGCGGTTGTTCAGCTCCTGCCGGCGCATCTCGTTGTGCCTGGTGGCCTCGTTCCGGACCTGGCCGGTGACCTGCTGAGCCGCTCCGGCGGCGTGGGAGGCGTCCTGGTCGTAGAAGGCCTTGCCCGCCTTGTCCAGGAGATTCCCGAGGTCCGTCATGACCTGCCAGCCCTCGTGGAACGACTTCTTCCAGGCGCCGTAGAAGTCCTCCAGCGCCTCGGCCGTCTCACGGCGGGGGCCGATGTCCGCCGCCGCGAACGTCTTGTCGGTCTGCGAGGCGACGTCCAGTTCGTCGCGGAGGTGCCAGAGGTGGCGCGCGAGGACGGTCATGAGGTCGTAGTCATAGGAAACACGGACCACGGCTGCCGTCCTTTCATCGGGAAGCTCTCGGGCGAGGTCGCTGTGTAGACGGAGAGTCGGGTCCGGATGGTTCAAAGAGATTCCGCACAGAGCCCTCCGAACGGCGAAGAACGTGGCGGGCCCGAGGTGGGAGCAGGGGGGAGCAGGGTCGAGCGCTGTGGCGTACGCCACTTCTGTGAACCCTCGGGCCGCACCCGTGCGTCTGCCTTCCGTACTGCGGCGCCCCTCGCGCGTGAGCCGGGGAGCGAGCCGTCTCGGCACATCGGCGCGGCCCCCAGGTCCTGGACACCGTGGAGGATTTCCTTGGCCACCTCCGACGAGTGGAGCAGAGTCGGGTTCTCCGGCAACCCGGTGACGGGTGCCCCCGGGGTGATGGACGGTGTCACCAAGGAGCTGCGGGAGCTGAGTGATCTGGCCGGGCGGGTCAGCGGCGGCCTCGACACCCTGCTGGCGAAGGCCGAGGACGGGGGCTTCGAGGGGCGGACCGCCGACGCCCTGCGCAAGTACGTCAAGGAGGAACTGAAGACGTTCATGGCGAACGTCAACCGCTCCTTCGACATGGCCGCCACCGCCACGGCCCGGTACGCGCGAGCCCTCGGGGACGCGCGGGACCGGGCGGAGAACGCCGCCGACACCGTCGCCGCGCTGGAGCGGGTCGGCGGACAGCCGCTGGCCGAGGACGATCCGGAACTGACCCGCGCGCGGGGCGAGGTGGACGCCGAGGTCGACACCATCCAGGCCGAGGCGAAGATCCTGGAGGAGACCCTCCGCGAGGCGTCCCGCCTGGTGTCGAGGCCCGTCAAGAAGCCGAAGCAGAGCTTCTGGAAGAAGTTCGTCTCCACGTTCTTCAAGGTCCTGGAGATCGTGACGCTGGTCCTCACCCTCCTGGCGGCCGTCGTGACGGGCCCGCTGGGGCTGATCGCCTTCGGACTGGGCGCGGTCCTCTTCGCCAAGGCACTGGTCGACTACGCGATGGGCAACGGCAACGCCCTCAGCCTGGGCCTCGCCTTCCTCGGCATCCTGTTCCCGTCGACGAAGGGCCTCACCACCCTCGGCGGACTGACCCGGATGATGTCCTCGGGCGCGAAGGCCCTGAGCGGCGCCCTCTCCGCGAGCGGGCGCCTGCTGTTCCGCGGCGGCCGGGCGCTGTTCTCGCCCCGCGCCCTGCTCACCCTGACCGGCCAGGGTCTGGCCAGGCTCGGCGGGGGTCTCGGCGGGCTCGGCGGCCGGGCCCTCTCCGGATTGTCCGCGCTGCCCCGGGTCTTCTCCAAGGCCCCCGGCGCGCTGGCGTCCACGCTGCGGTACATGGGCGGGTTCACCCGGAGCACCTGGCAGCGGGGCTGGTCCGCGGTGAGCCGCGACTTCGCCCAGTCCACGGCGTTCATCGGCGGCAACACGGCCCTGCGGCTGGGCGTCTTCTCGATCATGAGCCTGGGCCGGCTCACGATGTCCGCGCTGCTGCCGCTCAGATACGGGGAGATAGCCCAGCTCGGTTACCGGAGCGCCTTCCGCATGGGGTTCGTGGAGCGCGGCCTGCACTGGAGTTCACGGAGCGTCTCCCCGCTCACCAGGACGGGCGCACTCGGCGGGGACCTCGCGGACCTGACCGGGCGGGGCCTGGACCCGACCGCAGCCCTGCGCCCGGCGGGCGACACCACCACCGGCAAGCTCGCCGTGCCCGGCACCCCGGAGTTCAACGACACCCTCGACGAACTGGCCGACCTCACGGTACGACGGACCATGGCCCCCGGTGCGCCGGGGTTCAGCTCCCTGCCCGGCCCGGACCCCATCCGCTTCCCCGGCCGCCTCGACGAGCTGGGCGGCCGGCTGAGCACGCTGGACTCCCTCGACACGGTGGGGCTGCCGGTCGGCACGGTCCCCTTCGGCGACCGCCTCGGGCTCATCCCTCTGCTGCCGTCGCGGAGCACGGTCGACCAGCTGCGGGACCTGGACGCCCTGACGGGCCTGGAGCGCACCGGGGCCGGACTGCTCAAGCCCCTGGACGACCTGGCCGACCTGGCACCGCTCAGCTTCGACGGCAAGCTCGGGGGCCTGACCGAGGTCCAGGTGCGGCAGGTCCTCGACGGCGAGATCGACCTGGTGAACGTCACCCCGCAGAGCGTGGTCCTGCGCGTCGGGAAGACCGACCCGGTGGACGTCCGGGTCCAGCTGAAGGACGGGGTGACGGTCGAGGTGCTCGGCCCCGCCGACACCCGGGTGCCGACGCTGACCGCGACGACCGGCCCCGACCGCCTGGACGACCTGGGCCTCAAGCTCGACGATCTCGTACGGCTGATCCCCGACACCACCGACGCCAGCCGCACCGCACGCGAACTCCTCGGCCTCGGACCGGTCAGGACGGACCTCGTCACGGCCCCGGTCACGACGAACCCCGCCCTCCCGCCCCTCACTCTCCGGGAGATCGTCACCGGCGGGGCGACCGGCAAGCTGGCGACCGACCGCTTCCAGACCTGGCTGCGCACCCAGTCCGCCCAGTTCCAGCTGGACACCGCCGGCAGCCGGCTCACCGAGCTCACCGGCCGCACCGACATACCGCCGCTGAGCCGCGCCCAGGCGGAGCTGGACCTGAACGGCGCGCGACTGGACTTCAACCGGGCCCGGATCCAGTTCGACCGGCTCGGGATGAACCTGAACACGGTCCAGCGGGACATCACGGTGATGATGACCCGCCTGGACGGCCCGGCCGCCAACCTGCCGACGGGTGAGCTGCGGCTGCTGGACGACCTGGGGCGGCCCACCGGTCAGTGGATCACCATGGAACCCGGGCAGAGCGTCAACTGGGTCCTCAGGACGGACTCCGGGATCGTTCCCGACGTCGAGGTGCGGATGGGCGACGGCGTCTTCACCGTCACCGGGACCGACGGCCTCGTCACCAGGATCAGCCCGGACGGCAGGACCGTGCTCGCCGACATCCCGGTCCGGCTGGAGTCGCCCGCGGGTCCGTCGGCCGTCCCGCAGGGTGTGGATCCGGTGCGGGTGCCCGTCACGCCGGAGGTGGCGACGCCGTCCGCGCCGCAGATCCACTGGCTGGTGCGGCAGGACATGGACTTCTCGGCGGTGGCGGGCAAGTCCGGCATGAAGACACGGCTGACTGCGGACGGTCTCGTACCGGTCAAGATCGACGGCACCATCACACCGCTCCAGGCGGTGTCCACGGCCAACGCCAAGGTGTTCAAGGAGAAAGGCCAGTTCACCGCTTTCTCCCCGCCCGGCAGCATCGGAAAGCCCTTCGGGGACAGCGAGATCGGGCTCGATCTGGTATCCCTCAGCAACGACATCGACGCCGGCGCGCAGAGCGTCAGGGATGTGCGGATCCTCTCCAGCACCCAAGTGCAGCAGGAGATCCTCAAGGAGATCCGGCTCACCGTCGGGGACTCGACTCTGGAGATCCCGTCGAGGTTCACCTTCACGACGAAGAACGACGAGATCAAGAAATTCCTTGCCGAAAACGGCGTGCCGAAGAGGTCGGCCGCCTCGGTCACGTCGGACATCAAGACACTGCTGCAGGTACGCCGCGACAACACCTGGCTCGTGCAGGGGGCCATTCCGAAGCAGTATCTGACGGGTCCCTATCCGACCACCGACTCCCTGAAATTCGTACCGCACGCGCCGGCCACCATCACACCGACCACGGCGCCCGTGGACATGCTGGAGTCCTCGGGCCGGGCCTCCGGTTCCGGGCTGCCGCCCCTGGAAACCCCACGGTTGGAACTCAAGACGGACGATTTCTTCATGTCGAACGTCGACCTGGAGCGACTGCGCGGTGTCAAGCTCGTCCGGCAGGACGACTTCCACGCGTTGGAGGTCGACACCAAGGGCCTACGCAAGTCGCACTTCGATCCCGAGATCGGAATGGTCCCGGCCAACCCGGACGGCAGGACCACCGCCTTCCAACATGTGGCAGGTGCCGAGAACGCGATTCGGAAAAGCAACAGTCCCTTCACCTCATTCGCCGTGTTCGGCGGCGAGAAGGTGTACGGCAACACGGAGTTCACGCTCGACGTCTTCAAGCTGGGGACGGACATCAGGGCCGGGAAGCTGCAGAACGCGGGAATTCTCCCGGCCTGGGACCTCCAGCAGCTGATCAGCGACCAGATCGAACGGAACCTCGGGAAGCGTCTCGACTTCTCGGGACTCACCGGGAACAGCTCCCGGAAGGACGTCCTCGCATTCCTCAGGAACAACGACGCCGTGGGCCAGGGCGGCAAGGACGCGACCGCCAAGATCGCCAGAGATGTCCGCGTCCTGCTGAACACCACCCGCGACCAGGAGTGGCTGATCAAGGGCATCATTCCCAAGAGTTACCTGGAGGGTCCGTACCCCAGGGCGACCGGGTCCGGTGTCGCCGGTGGCACGGTGCCGGTCGGTGACGCGCTCCATGGCCTCGACGAAGCCGCCGGCAAGCTCCGTCTGTCGGACACGTTCAAGACGGACTTCGAGGTGAAGGACGTCTCCGTCGAGTGGCGTACTCCGGCCGGCACGAACTCCGGCCGACTGCCGGAGCCGCAGGTCGGTGCCCCGGACGGTGCCGTCACCAGGGTCGGCACGGACGGCCCGCCGACGGACCTCGGCCCTCTCTCGGACGAGTTCCGCCTGGACCGCTTCGACGCGCCCACACCCCGGAGCGAAACGGTACTGCTGGACCCGCAGCAGGTCACCGGGGCGCCGGGCATTCGGCTGGAGTGGCAGCGGACGCCACTGGACCACGGCGGGGCCATGCTCACCGACGAGCTCGGGGACGTACGCCTGGTGTTCACCGCGGACGAGGTCCTTCAGTTCCGTGACCTCCGGTTCCCGGGCGCGGACGGCTTTCTCCGGTTCGAGGCCGAGCCGGGGCCGGGCTCGCTTCCCCGGGTGGTCGGCACGGACGGACTGCCGCTGTCCGACGGTACGGTGATCGAACCGGTCCGGGGCGCGCTGGGCATGGTCACCGGTGTCCGGGTCCAGTCACCGGACGGGGCATGGATCGGCCGGTTCGACCTGGACGGTACGCGGCTGTCCGAGCAGGTGACGCTGTCCGGCCTCACCGACAGTCCGTTGACCGGGGCCCGGCTGACCACGACGTTCACGCAGTTGCCGGGCGGCGGGGTGGTCCCGTCGTCCCGGCTGACCGTGCCCCGGGCGGGCGAGGGCGCCTTCACCGTCGTACGGCTGGAAGGGGATCTGGCCCAGCGGTTGCCCGGCGGCTTCGCGGTGACCGACACGGCGACCGGCACGCGGTTCGTCTTCGACCAGGGCGGCCGGTTCGTGGACCTGCCGACGGACGGGGCTACGCCGATCCGGCTGGACGCGTCCGGGACGGTGGTGCCGGAGACGACGGTCGGCCCGCTGACGACGCTCGACGGCCTCGGTGAGCTGAACGGCCTCGGCGGGCTGGAACGCCTCACGATCACGGATCTGCCTAGTCCGAACCTGACGCCGGAACGGGCCGGTTTCGATGCCCGGTTCGACGGTATGCCCCTGTCCGGGGCGGACGAACTGACGAACCTGCGGCTGCGGATCACGGAGCTCCCGGCGGCCGGGACGACGCCCGCGTCGTTCCGGATCGACGTGGTCGACTTCGGCGCCCCGAGCGGTCCGGTGCGGCTGCCTGAGGTGACGGTGACCGTCCGGGAGGGCGGCGGCCTCAGCATCGCCGGCCCCGAGGGCGGTGTGCGCTGGCAGTTCGACGCCCTGGGACACCTGCAACACCGCGAACTGCCGCTGAACGGCACCGACCTCTCGCTGCGCTTCACCGACGACGCCCTCAACCCGATGCCGCAGGTCGTCGGCCCGGACGGGGTCCCCGTCCCGGGCTCCGCCGTGACCCCCCTCAAGGACGCGTCCGGCGTCCTCGGCGAGCTGACCGTGCGGGTGCCCGTGCCGGGCACGGACGGTCTCACGGCGGTGTGGCGGTTCGAACCCGGTGGCCTGCTGCGTCAGCAGGAGATGCCGCTCACGCTGCCGGGCCTCGACGGGCCCGCCGGCCTCGGGATCAAGGTGACGCTGACCCCGGGCGCGGGCTCCACCACGACGAGGGTGTTCGAACTGACCGGCCCGTCACACCTCACCGGCTCCTTCCGGCTGACCCCGGCGGACGGCTCGCTCGCCGGACGACTGCCCGGCGGTTTCACCGTGACCGACACGGTCACCGGCAGCCGCTTCCACTTCGACGCGACCGGCACCCTCGCCGTCCGCGACCTGCCGGACCCGGACGGCTCCGGCTTCCTGCGCTTCACCGAGGACGCGGCGCCCGGCACCCCGCCGGTCCGGCTCGACGACCTGGGTGACACCGGCCTCGCGCCGGACGACGTGACGCGGATCTTCAGCCGTACGCTCGACGAGGCGGCCGGCGTGCGCAGCCCCCTCGACGAACTCAACCGCCTCACGGGTCCGGACTCGCCGCGCACCGACGCGCTCCCGGAGTTCGGCGACCTCGACATGGAGCAACGGACAGTCGTCGAGGACCTCTGGAGCAGGCTGGGCCCCGACGGGCAGCCCCTGTCCACCGACGAACTCAACCGCGTCCTGGGGCCGGACTCGCCGCGCACCGACTCGCTCTCGGAACTCAGCGACCTGTCGGATCTTGACCTGGAGGCCTTGCAGGCACGGCTCGACGACCTCCGGCATCCTGGCCGTGAGCTCCGGCACGCACCGGACGGGCCGCTGTCCCGTGTGGACGATCCGGCCGCCCTCACCAGGCCGGGCCCGGGCGGAGGGCCCCTGTCCCCCGACGAACTGAACGTGCCTCTGTCCGGCGTGGACGACCTGGCGGACTTCGACCTGCGTGTGACGCGCCTCCCGGAGACCGACACGACACCGCCGGGCTCGTACCGGCTGGAACTGGCCGACCGCACCCCCGGCGGGACCGGGCCGGTGCGCGCCTCGGATTTCACGGTCGAAATGCTCGACGACAGCGGCAGGTTCGCGGTCGTCGACCCGACCGGCACGACCCGGTTCACGTTCGGTCCCGAGGGCGATTTCCTCGGCCGGGAGACCGCTCTCGCGTTCGACGGCCTGCCGGAGGGACTGCGGCTCCAGGTGACCATCGCCCCCGGCGCGGACGGCACCGTGCGGGTCATGGGCGATGTGCTCGGCCCCTCCGGAGCCACCGCCTCCGTGCGGCTCACCCCTATGAGCGGTTCGCTCGCCGGACGCCTGCCGGGCGGCTTCACCCTCACCGACACGGTCACCGGTTCCCGCTTCCACTTCGACCACACCGGCCGCCTCGCCCTCCGCGACCTGGCGGACCCGGACGGCTCCGGCTTCCTGCGCTTCACCGAGGACGCGGCGCCCGGCACCCCACCGGTGCGGCTCGACGAACTCGGCGACTTCGGCGGCGACTTGAGCGAACGCTTCCCGCTCGGCTCGGTCCCCGAGGAGGGAGTCCCGGACGACGTACTGGGCGACGCGCTGAACGGCATCGACCTGGCGCGGATCTTCGACCGTACGCTCGACGAGGCGTCCGGTCTCGGCCCGCGTACGCTGCCCGAGGGCGCCCCGGGCGACCTGTCCGGCATCCAGCGAGCCATGGACTTCCTGGACCCCGACCCCGCCGCCCTCCCGTCGCTGGATCTGCCCGGTGTACAGCGGTTCGCCGGGGACGCCGCCGAATCGCTGAACCGGTTCGGCCTGCGGCCCGAGCTGCTGAACGACCAGCTGAGGACCCTGACCGGTCAGGCCCGCGAGGCGCTGCGGCAGGAGGCCGTCACCACCCTCGGCAGATACTTCGACCTGCCCCTGGCGACCCGGCTCGACGACCTCCGGTCGGTGGCGCAGGGCGGCACGGGCCGGGTCATCGGTGACTTCACCATCACCCCCGCACCGCACGGCGGGCCCGGCGGCAGCCGCTACACCGTCCACCACGACCCGTCGGACGTGACGCTGGGCTTCGGCCCGAACCGCGAACTCCGCTACCAGGAGGTGTTCCTCCGGGGCGGCCCCGGCGACCTGGACGGGCTGAAGGTCGGCCTCACGGGCCGCTCGGCCGAGGGCGGACCCTGGACGCCGGACGCGCTCGACTTCGTGGGCACCCGCACGGCCGACGGCTTCACTCCCGCCCCCGGCACGGACCCGCGCGGCGGCTTCACCCTCACCGACGCGGCGGGCACCACCAGCTGGCATTACGGTGCCGAAGGCGTCGTCGCCCTGCGGGACCTGCGGCTGCCCGCCGACCGGGGTGTCCTGCGCTTCGACGCCGACACCCCCGGCGGCGCACCGCGGGTGCTGGACTCGGCGGGTCGGGAATTCCCCGGCCTGCGCGCGGAGGTCCTGGACGACGGCCGGATCGCCCTGGTCCCCACCGGAAAGGGCGCCCACCCGCTGGAGCGAACGGTGTTCGACCCGGCGGGCACGCTGCTGGAGGAGACCATCGCGATCCGCGGCAAGGGCTCGACTCTCACCGGGGACTTCTGGAAGATCGACCACGTCTCCGGCACAGCCGTCCGCACCGACCCCTCCGGCACCTCGCTCACCGGCCGCTTCGACATCGCCAAGGTGGAGCGGTCCGGCACCGGCCAGTTCAGGCTGACCGGCGCCGACCCCGGCAAGGTGACCCTCTTCGAACGCGAGACCCTGAGGAACGGCAACGTCCTGCACCTCTCCCGGGACCGCTTCGGGCAAGCCCGCTGGACGGAGTTCAACAGCGCCGGGGACACCTTCCGCAGCGGCCGGCGGATCGGGGACGCCGACATGCGCACCCTCCACGACGTGCCGTCCGGCTCCTGGCGCCGGCTGCTCGACAACGCCGGTGACGTGCGGACGTACACCAAGGGCTCCGACGGCGGTCTCGTCCGCGCCGAGAAGGGCCCGGGCGGCGAGTGGTCGTGGCAGCGCTTCGGCAAGGACGGCGCCGAGTCGCTGTCCGGCACCCGGCACTGGAACCTGGACCACGTCGGCTTCCGGGACACCTTCCTCGACCCGGCCACCGGCACGGCGACAGTGGCCCAACGGCGGGGCTCGGTCTGGCCGTTCAGCGGACTGCACGGCTCACGCATGTACCAGGAGTTCTCGGTGGTGCCGGGGCACGCGCCCGCCGGCGGCCGGATCGACGCGGGCGCCTACACCGGCCACGGTCTGGCGAACGCCCAGATCGAGAGCCTGGAGACGCTGACGGACGGCGGCAGCCTGCTGGTGAAGAGGTACGCCGAGATGCGGCCCCCGGCGTTCCTCTGGAAGAGCGCGGCCGGCCGCAGCCCGTTCGACGGGTTCTTCCGCGACCTGTTCGCCGGTGACTCCCTGCACCGGGTCAGCCACTGGACCCAGACCGCCGCCGACGGCACCGCGGTCACCGGCGTCCGGCTCAACCCGACCGGCCCCAACTGGATCGACATCGACCAGTACGGCCGCATCGTGCGCGAGACCCGCAAGCTCGACAACGGCGACGTCATCGAGGTCGGCCGAAGCCTGGACGACCCCACCCGCTGGGCGCCCGTGCCGGAGTACCGCGACGGCGGCTCGTACGAGCTGTCCTGGCGGGACACGACGAGCGGCACCACCGGTACCCGCCATGTCGACGGCAACGGCCGCTGGCGGGACCTCTTCACCGACGAGAACGGCGTCGAACGCGTACGGCTGCGCAGCGAGGGCCGCGACACGCGCGAGTACCTGTTCGAGGCGCCCTCCACCCGGGACCTCTCCCTCGACGACAGGGCGGGCACCTGGGTCGACAGGAACTCCCTGCTGCACGTCACCGGCCGCCGCGACCTGATCGACGGCCGTATCGTCGAGTCGTCCGGCAGCCCGTACCGCACCTCCTGGACCTGGCGGGCCTTCTCCACCGACGACCCGGCCACCGCGGTCGCCGACGGCCTCCGCAAACAGAACCGCGGCTCGTTCTACTCGAAGACCTGGGACGACTCCTTCGTCGACCTGGACCGGCTCGGCAACGTGGTGCGCGAGCGCAACGCCACGGACATCGGGGGCTCCTGGATCGACGCGGTGAAGCAGTCCGACGGCACCTGGAAGTGGACGAGGACCGCCGCCGACGGCACGGTCCACTCCGAGGGGACACGGGTGTACGACGGCATCGCGGGCGGCGGCCGCTGGCGGGACCTCGTGGAAAACCAGGTGGTGCGGCTGCGGGACGCCGGTGGCCGGGTCCGCGAGTTCGACTACAGGATCGTCGCCCCCGAGCGGCCCACCACCCTGCCGACCACCCCCTCACTACGGGATCTCATCTCCCACTCCGCCCGTCAGTTCGAGCCGCCCACCACGGTGCGGGTGAACTCGCAGGTGTGGAAGGAGTACGACCTCGGCAAGGTGTTCCGGGAGCGGGTCGCCGTGGACGGTACGCCGGGCCGGTTCCGTGAGGTCGACAAGCAATGGGGTCAGTGGCGGGAGTTCCAGGACGGCCATCTGGTGGAGCAGCGGACCTTCACCGGGCGGGTCTGGAAGACCGACGCGTTCGGCCGGCTGAGCACCTCGGGCCCGGCCTACGTCCCCGAGTACCTGGCCGGGGCCCTGCCCCGCATCGGCGACGAGGTCGGCCTGCCCGGCGACACCGGCTGGCGGGTCATCGGCCGCGAGACCGACTTCCGGGGCGCGGAGATCGAGGCGCTGGGTCTGCTGCGCGAGGTCCAGGACCCCTGGCACGGGGTGCTCACCGGCGTGAAGGACGGGATCTCGGCCGAGATGCCCGTGTGGCAGCGCGAACTGCGGGGCGCGCTACTCACTTTCGGCACCGGCTTCATCACCGAGTTCACCGCGACCCTGGCCATCACCGCCGCCACCATGGGCAACGGCAGCGTCACCCCGCTCGACGTCTACAGGGCGCTGCTGAACGGCGCGGTCGGCGGCACCTTCAACACCGGCCTCAACGTCCTCCACAACCGCACACCGCTCGGCTACTTCAAGAACAGCATGGGCGCCCGCGACTGGGGCGGGCACCCCAAGCAGTCCATGAACTCCAACACCGACGACTGGGCCACCGACTGGGCCGCCCAGGAGAAGCCGACCCGCTGGCGCAACGCCACCTACGCCAACACCGTGGGCATCACCACCAGCGCGCTCAGCGGTTTCGTCAGCAACGCCATCAGCGCGTCGGTCTTCGGCGTCAACGGCAACGAGGTCAAGGGCGCCGACGCCCTGCTGGCCGGACTGTGGGGCGCGGGCGCCTCCGCGTTCATCGGTGTCACCACCGGCCTGGCGAGGAACGCCTTCCACCTCACCACCGGCGCCCGCGTCTTCCACAAGGGCGGCCTCCCCGAGCTGGGCGTGACCTGGAGCGAGTCCGTGCTCGCCAGGTACATCAACTGGCTGATCGCCGAGCAGGACAGGAAGAACGGCAACGATCTGCCCGCCCCCGGCCGCCTCTTCCCGGCCCAGCCCACGACGACCACGACCACCGCCACGTCGTCCACCACGGCGACGCAGCAACCGGCCGCCGCCACGGCCGGCTCGGCCGGCTCGGCCGGCTCAACCGCCACACCCGTCTCGCCCATCGAGGGATCGGAACTCCTGTGACCGCCACCGCCACCGTGCACCGGGTCGCCCCCAAGGGCCGCGGCGCGCACCGCAGCATCGCCTCCGCCCTGCGCGCCGCCCGCGACGGCGACGAGATCCGGATCGCGCCGGGCGAGTACGTCGAGCACCTGCTCCTCGACCGCGCGGTGCTCCTGCTGCCCGAGGACGGCCCGGAGCACGCCGTACGGGTGCTGGCCGCGTCCCCCGGCCGGCCCGTGCTGGAGGTCGCCGCCCCGGGCGTACGGGTCGAGGGCATCGCCCTGACCGGCCAGGACCCCGGCCTGCCCGCCGTGCTGGCCGGCGCCGGTGACCTGGAGCTGGTCGGCTGCGCGATCACCGGCGGCCGCGTCGAGGCGGGCGCCGACGCGTCCCTCACCCTGACGGACTGCCGGGTGTCGGGGGCCGAGCTGGCCGGCGTGCACCTCAACACCACCGGGTCGGCCCGGCTGACGCGGGTCGTGGTCGAGGACATCGAGGGCACCGGAGTCGTCATCGGCTCCCGGACCGACGCCGAGGCCACCGAGCTGACCGTACGCCGGGTCACCGGGTCCGGTGTCCGCGTCCGGAGCGGCGCCCGGGCGCTGCTGCGCGAGTGCCGCATCACCGGGCCGGGCCGCAGCGGCCTGCTGGTCGAGGACGAGGCGGCCGTCACCGCACTGGACTGCCGCGTGGCGGAGACGGCGGCCGAGGGCGTACGCGTACTGGGCAGTTCACCGCGCCCCGAGGACCGGGAGCAGGGGGAGGGCCGGGAGATCGCGGACGGCGGGGTCCTGCTCGCCCGTTGCGAGATCCTGCGCACCGGCACGGACGGCGTCGCCGTCTCCGGCACCGGGGAGGTGACCCTGCTGAACTGCCGGCTGCGGGACGGCTCGGGGCCCGGGGTCAGCGCGGACGGCGAGAGCCGCGCCGAACTGGTGGACTGCCAGGTCGACCGGGCGCACGGCTCGGGTCTGGTGGCCCGCGGCTCCGCCCGGCTGACCGCCGAGGGCACCTCGGTGACCGGCAGCCGCGCGAACGGCCTGCTGGCGGGCGACCGTTCCGAGGTACGCATGGCCGCCGGCGACCTGACGGCCTGCTCCTTCAGCGCGGTGCACGCCTGCGACGACTCCCGGGTGACGCTCACGTCGTGCCGTATCGCGTCCACGCCGGAGCACGGGATCCGGGCCACCGACCGCGCCGGGCTCACCGTCGAGGGCGGCCGCATCACCGACTGCGGGCTCTCCGGCGTACGGATCGACAGCGCGGCCGAGGCGCGGATGCGCGGCCTCTCCGTGGTGCGCGGCCGGGCCGGGATCACCACCGAGTCGACCGGCACGGTGGTCCTGGAGGAGTGCGACGTCGCGGACGCCGAGCGCGCCGGGATCTCCTGCGGCACGGCAACGACACCGGTGTTGCGGGACTGCCGGATCAGCGGGACCGGTACGGCGGGCCTGGTGATCGGCGAACGCGCCACGCCCAGCATCGAGGGCTGCACGGTACGGGACGCCGCCGGCTCCGGCCTGGTGGTGGGCCCGCAGGCGGAGCCCCGGGTCAAGTCCGTCACGGTGGCCCGGACCGGCAAGAACAGCCTGTTCGTCGGCGAGAAGGCCCGCGGCACCTTCGAGGACTGCGTCTTCGCGGGCGCGGGCAGCGACGGCACGGCCTTCCCGGCGCTGCATGTGGCGGCCGGCGGCGCGCCCGTACTGCGCGGCTGTCTGGTCCGGGACACCGAGGAGGACGTGGCGCTGGAGAAGGGCGCCCGGCCGGTGTTCGACGACTGCCTGTCCCGGGAGGTGCGGAACCCGTCCCTGCCGACCGGCGCGGAACAGGCCCTGTCCGCGGCCGGGAACCCGGGCACAGACACGCCCACCACCGCACGGGAGACCGAGGCACCCCCCGAGGACACCATCGAGGACCTGCTCGCCGAACTCGACGGGCTCGCCGGCCTGGACCGCGTCAAACAGGACGTCTCGTCCCTGGTGAAGCTGATGCGGATGGTGCGCCGCCGCGAGGAGATGGGCCTGGCCCCTCCCCCGCTCAGCCGCCACCTCGTCTTCACCGGCAACCCCGGCACCGGCAAGACCACCGTCGCCCGGCTCTACGGCCGCATCCTGGCCGCCGTCGGACTCCTGGAGCGCGGCCACCTGGTCGAGGCCGACCGCTCCGCCCTGGTCGGCGAGTACGTCGGCCACACCGGCCCCAAGACCACACGCGTGTTCCAACAGGCGCGGGGCGGCGTGCTGTTCATCGACGAGGCGTACTCCCTCACCCAGTACTCCGGATCGAACGACTTCGGCCAGGAGGCGATCGCCACCCTGCTGAAGCTGATGGAGGACCACCGCGACGACGTCGTGGTGATCGTCGCCGGATACCTCAAGGAGATGGAGGTGTTCGTCCGCTCCAACCCGGGCCTCGCCTCCCGCTTCAACCGCACCCTCCTCTTCGAGGACTACGGCAGCGCCGAGCTGGTCAGCATCGTCGAGCACCAGGCCGCGCAGCACCAGTACGAGCTCACCCCGGACGCCCGCGAAGCGCTGACCGGGCGCTTCGACACGATGCCCCGGGACCGCGGCTTCGGCAACGGCCGCACGGCACGCCAGCTGTTCCAGGCGATGACGGAACGCCAGGCCTACCGCATCGCCGAACTGCCGGAGGCCTCGGAGTCCGACGTGATGACGCTCAGGCCGCAGGACATCCCGCAGTCGGTCTGATCCTCGAACTCGGTCGGTTCACCCGCCACCCCAGCCCGTTTGTTTTTCCAACCCAGCTCGTTTGTTTCCCCAACCCAGTCAGTCTGCTTTTCCAACCCGCCCAGTTCGATCCGCGAACTCTCCCGCCCCGCAAGACGACCCCGTGAGGACCGACTCCATGCCGCACGCCCCCGCCCACCAGGACGACCGGGAAAGCGACCACAGTGAGGGCGAGTTCGCCGACCTGTTCGCCCGGAAGACCCGCACCCCGCTCCGCGGCTTCCTGCCGGGCCGCCGGGTATGGAACGCGGTCGGCGGCTCCGCCGCCGCGGTCCTGGTCATCGCCGGCTCCGCCGCGGCCGTCGCCGCCATCGACTGGGACAGCGGCTCCGCCGAGAAGGTGACCACGGCGGCCGACAAGCCCGCCGAGAAGAAGTCCTCCGACGGTGACACCAAGAAGGCGACGGCCGTCCCGTCGCCGAAGGAGCGGGACACGGCCAAGGACGGCCCCGAAGTCGTATACGTTCCCGTCTCCGGCGGAGCGGGTGCGGGTACGGGAGACGGGGCGCAGTCGACACCGGACAGCGACACGGAGTCCGGCTCGGACGGCACCACGGGAGGCACGTCCGGCTCGACCGGCACCCAGGAGAAGAAGAGCTCGACCACCCAGAACACCGAGTCGGAGTCGACGGCCGGCTACCTGTGGGCCGACGGCAGCGTGGAGGCCGACTCCAACGACTACTGGGACCAGAGCGCCATCACCGTCAAGTCCACCAAGCCGCTCACCTCGCTCAAGGTCGTCGTCCGCGTCATCCAGACGGGCGGAGTGTCGAGCACCGGCGTCTGGACCTCCCTGGGCGACAAGATGGACGTGGGCCAGAACTCCACCAGCGACCAGCTGGGGTACGTCATGACGTTGAATTCGGGTATCACTCTCGCCGCCGGCACCTACGTCTTCAAGGTCCAGTACAACCACGACCAGGGCGGGCGCGACGCGGCCCACGACCACTACACCGTCACCGCCGTCGCCGACGACTCGGAGGACGAGTTCCTCTCCGGACGCTTCTGAGCACCCGCCCGTTCAGGGCGCTCACCCGTTCAGGGCGCTCACCCGGTCCACCCCTGCTTCCGCAGCACCGCGGACACGTCGGGCGCCCGGTAGTGGTCGCCCTTGAGCACCTTGCCGTCGGCCCGGCGGGCGACCCGGCCGTCGGGGCCGAGCTTGGTCATGTTGGAGCGGTGGATCTCGGCGATCACCTCGTCGAGGTCGATGCCGTGGACGAGAGCGGTCCCGTACGCCACGTACACGACGTCGGCCAGTTCGTGGGCGAGCCGGTCGAGCGGGCCGTCGACCGCCACCTCGGCGACCTCGGCGGCCTCCTCGGCCAGCAGCTCACCGCGGTGGGCGGCCAGTTCGGGCGAGACCTCGGCGGGCGCGGTGCGGGCGGCGAGGCCGAAGGCCCGGTGGAACTCGCGGACCAGGCGGGCGGGAGAGGAACTCATCCGCCGACCCTACCGATCCACCGCCGGCCCACCGCCCCGCCCCCGTCAGCCATGTCCGTCCCCTACGGTCCTGACGCAGGCAAGCCCCCTCGCCCCACGCGCCTCTGACGCCTCATCAGCGACAGGGGGCGGCCGTCGGACCCGGTGACCGACTCCGTACGCTCCGTTGAATCTTCAGGTACCACCCCGAGCGATTGAGGACCCACCGTGAACGACCTGCCCCCCACCTCCCCCGCCCACCGGGCCAACTCCCGGGTGACCCGCCGCAGCGTCATCGGCGCCGTCGGCGCGGTCGCGGCCGGTGCCGTGATCACGCCGACCGTGATGGCCTCGACCGACGACTCCGAGACGGCGAACACCGCCGCGGACGACACGAAGGCGGGCACGACCACCGAGACCTTCCCGAAGACCCGCAGCGAGGCGGCCACGGGTGAGGCGCCCGTCGAGGCGGCCTTCCCCATCGGCTACGTGGGCGTGCGCTGGGGCGGCACCGACGAGACCACCGGCGGCGGCATCCGGCTGCGCGACGCCGACGGCGGCCAGGGCGAGTGGCGGGCGCTCGGCGACGGCGGCTGCTCGGTGGCCAACGGCGGCGGTCTGCTGATCGCGGCCGACCGGGCCGCCGGGTACGAGCTGAAGGCGCCCGACGGCGCCACCGGGCTGCGCTCGCTGGCGCTCGACACCCGTCACGGGCCGGGCCGGAAGGTCACCGTGCCGTCCGACCCCACCCGCGTCCGGGGTGTCGAGTACCTGTCGCGGGCGGCGTGGGGCGCCGACGAGTCGCTGCGGTTCAAGGCGGACGGCACGGAGAACTCGCCGACCGCGTTCTACCCGTTCCAGACGCTCACCGTGCACCACACGGCCATGGCCAACGACGACCCCGACCCGGCCGCCACGGTCCGCGCGATCTACCAGCTGCACGCGGTCACCAACGACTGGGGCGACATCGGCTACCACTTCCTCATCGACGAGGCGGGCCGCATCTACGAGGGCCGCTACTCCGGCGACGACGGCCTGCCCGCCCACGACGCCGACGGCAAGCTGGTCACCGCCTTCCACGTCGGCGGCTTCAACTCCGGGAACCTCGGCATCGCCCTGCTGGGCACCTTCACCGAGCAGGGCGCCAAGGAGGCCGCCCGCGAGTCGCTCACCCGGCTGGTGAAGGTGCTGGTCCGGCAGCACGGCGTCGACCCGCAGGCCCGCGTGACGTACACGAACCCGGTCAACGGCACCCAGAAGGACGTCGCGGAGATCAGCGGCCACCGCGACTGGATGGCGACGGAGTGCCCGGGCGAGGTCATGTACCAGGAGCTGGACCGCCTCCGCACGGCCGTGGCCGGCGGCCGCTGACCGGATCTCCGGTGCCGGGCCCGTCGAGCGCGGGCCCGGCATCCCCGATGTCACGAGCTCGCACCGGATGGCCCCCGTCCTGGCCGCCCGCCCGGTGACCTGGCAGGATCTCGCGCATGGTCCAGGTACTCCCCCGCATCGGCAGGCGGCAGGCGCTACTGGGCTCGGTGGCTTCGCTGGTGGTCCTCGGGCTGCTGGCGTGGTTGCTGTGGCCCGACGAGCAGCCCCCGAGCGGGACGATCACCCTCAGCACAGGAGCCGCCGGGGGCGTCTACCAGCAGTACGGCCAGGAGATGAAGACCGCGATCGCCCAGGACATGCCACGCCTGACGATCGAGCTGAAGTCCAGCAACGGCTCCCAGACGAACGTCAGCCGGGTGGCCACCGGGGAGTCCGACTTCGCCATCGCAGCGGCCGACGCCGTGCAGACGTACGTGGGGGAGGACAAGCCCGGCGCCGGGAAGCTGCGCGGCCTGACGCGGCTGTACGACGACTATGTGCAGGTGGTCGTCCCGGTCACCTCGCCGATCCAGTCCATCGCGGACCTGAGGGGCAAGCGGGTGGCCGTCGGCCCCGAGGGCTCCGGCGTACGGCTGATAGCGGGACGCGTGCTGGCGGCGGAGGGGCTGGACATCGACAAGGACATCCAGTCACGGCCCGACACCATCCGCACGTCCCCCGACGCGCTCCGCGACGGCAGGATCGACGCCTTCATCTGGTCGGGCGGACTGCCCACGCGGGGCCTGTCCGACCTGGCGGACACGGGGTACGAGTTCCGGTTCATCCCGCTCGGGAGCGAGCTCGTGGCGAAGCTGCACGGCGAGGACGACTCCTTCGTCCACTACCGGGCCTCCGTGATGCCCGCCGACGCCTACCCGACCATCCTGCGGGGCTCCACGGTGCCCACCATCACCGTGGCGAACCTGCTCATCACCCGTGCGGACATGGATCCCCGGCTGACGGAGTGGCTGACCCGCATGGTCATCAAGAACCGGGACCGGATCGGCAAGGACGTGCACGCGGCCCAACTGGTGGACCTGCGCACCGCGATCTACACGGACCCCTTGCTCCTGCAGAAGGGCGCCAAGCGGTACTACCGGTCGGTCAAGCCGTAGGCCGTAGGGGCCCACAGCCCTGGGAGACATGGCAGTCCTGGGAGGACCGGCAGGCCTGGGCGGCCCGGCAGGCCTCTCACCGGCCTGAAGGGCCCTCTCACGCCGCCGGGCGCGCCCGGGGGCTCACGCTGCCGGGCGCGCCCGGGGCACCGTCACCGTCACCTTCAGCCCGTGGGGCTCGTGGTGGGCGTACGCGATGGCGCCGCCGCCCGCCGCGATCAGTGACCGGGAGATGGAGAGCCCGAGTCCCGAGCCCTTGATGTTCTGGTGCGCGGTGCTGCGCCAGAAGCGGTCGCCGACCCGCTCCAGCTCCTCGTCGCTGAGTCCCGGGCCGCCGTCGGTGACGACGACCGTGGAGAACTCGCCGTTGGAGGCGACCCGCACCTCGACGTTCTCCCCCGCGGGTGTGAACTTCAGCGCGTTGTCGATCACCGCGTCCAGGGCGCTGGACAGGGCGATCGGGTCGGCCCAGGCGGTGGTGGCGGGGCAGTCGCCGACCAGCGTCACCCCCTTGTCGTCGGCGACCGGCGACCAGGAGGCCACCCGCTCGGTGGCCAGCTCGCCGACGTCGGTGAGCCGCAGATCGGCCTCGACATGCTCGGCGAGGGCCAGGTCGAGCAGGTCGTCGAGGACGTGGCCGAGGCGCTTGCCCTCGGTGCGCACGGAGGCGATCTCCTCGTTGCCCTCGGGCAGTTCGAGGGCGAGGAGGTCGATGCGCAGCAGCAACGCCGCGAGCGGGTTGCGCAGTTGGTGCGAGGCGTCGGCGACGAAGGCGCGCTGCTGCTCCAGGACGTCCTCGACGTTGTCGGCCATCTCGTTGAACGACCGTGCCAGGCGCCGCAGTTCGGGCGGGCCGCTGGCCACGGCGACCCGCGACTTCAGACGTCCGGAGGCGATGGAATGGGTGGTGGTGTCGAGGACGCGTACGGGCTTGAGAACCCAGCCGGTCAGCCGCAGCGCGGCGCCGACGGCGAGGAGCATCGCGGCGAACTCACCGGCGCCGATGACCAGCCAGCCGCGCAGGATCTTGGAGCGCATGTGGCCGGTGGGCGAGTCGGTGACGACGACGGCGACCACATCGCCGTCGTGGATGACCGGGGAGGCGACGACCAGCCGGCCGCGCTGCCAGGGCCACACCTGTTCGGGGTTGTGCGGGCGGCGCCCCAGGAGCGCCTCCTCGAACGCGGCGAGGCCCTCGCCCTCGGTGGGCACCTCCCAGTTGTAGGGGGCGTTGGCCATGGCCCGGCCGTTTCCGGCCCGGTAGAAGACACCGGCCTTGATGCCGTACACGCGGTAGTACTGGTCGAGTTCGCGTTGCAGGGTCTGCTGACGGCCGTCGGTCGTGCCGTTCGTCCGGGAACCGCCGGGCGACTCGGTGACGAACTGGGCGAGGGCCGCGAAGCGCGCCGTGTCGTCGATGCGGTCGACGACCACCTCCTGTTGCCGCGCGGCCGCCAGACTCACGGCCAGGGGGACGCCGAGTGCCAGCAGCACGGCGGCCATCAGGACGATGAGCAGCGGGAGAAGACGAGTGCGCACGCGGGCACGCTACGGCGTCGGGGCGACCAGCCGGTAGCCGACCCCGCGCACCGTCTCGATCAGGGCGGGCATCCGCAGCTTGGAGCGCAGGGAGGCGACGTGCACCTCAAGGGTGCGGCCGGTCCCTTCCCAGCTGGTCCGCCACACCTCGCTGATGATCTGTTCCCGGCGGAACACCACCCCGGGCCGCTGGGCCAGCAGCGCGAGCAGATCGAACTCCTTGCGGGTCAGCTGCACGACCGAGCCCTCCACGCTGACCTGGCGGGTGGGCAGCTCGATGAGCACGGAACCAAGGCGCAGCCCGCTGTCACCGGGTACCGCGGCCGCGTCGGGGGCCCGGCGGCGGGCGACGGCGTGGATACGGGCGAGCAGCTCGCCGGTGTCGTACGGCTTGACCACGTAGTCGTCGGCGCCGAGGTTGAGGCCGTGGATCCGGGAGCGTACGTCGGCGCGGGCCGTCACCATGATCACCGGGGTGCTGGTGCGCTTGCGGATCTTGCCGCAGACCTCGTAGCCGTCCTGGTCGGGCAGGCCGAGGTCGAGCAGTACGACCCCGAAGCCGTTCCCTTCCGGGACGAGCGCCTGGAGCGCCTCCTCGCCGCTGCGGGCGTGCGTGACGTCGAAGCCGTGCCTGGCCAGGACCGCGGACAGGGCGGCGGCGACGTGGTTGTCGTCCTCGACGAGGAGCAGCCGCATTCCGGCCCCTTCCGGTTCGGCAGATCATGCGTTTCGGTCATTTGTGCGTCTCGGCTGGCACACATTACGCGGATCCGCATCTCGGGCACGCGCGCATCGGCCCGTTCGCAGTCACACTGATGAGTGAGGACGCCGTCAAGGCCGTACAGGTTCCACGCGGGTTCCGTAACCCAGCCGAAACGGCCCCGCGCAAGCCTGTTACGTGCAGTGTCCGTCCGGCTACCAGATCGTTATGCTCAATTCTCGCTCAGATGTAATGACGCTGGTCGTCGCGGGTCACTACTGTCCTCCGAAACCGAGGAGGACGGAGCCTTAAAGCGATGACCGAAGTTTCGGTGGCCAAGGACGCTGTGGCCGCGACCGATGATCTGGTCGTCCTGAAGAGCGTCAACAAGCACTTCGGCGCGTTGCACGTGCTCCAGGACATCGATCTGACCATCGCCAGGGGCGAGGTCGTCGTGGTGATCGGGCCCTCCGGGTCCGGTAAGTCCACCCTGTGCCGCACCATCAACCGGCTGGAGTCGATCGACTCCGGCGACATCCGCATCGACGGCAAGCCGCTGCCCGCGGAGGGCAAGGGACTCGCGCGACTGCGGGCCGACGTCGGCATGGTGTTCCAGTCGTTCAATCTCTTCGCACACAAGACGGTGCTGGAGAACGTGATGCTGGGGCAGATCAAGGTCCGCAAGGCGGACAAGAAGAAGGCCGAGGAGAAGGCCCGGAACCTGCTGGACCGGGTCGGTGTGGGCACCCAGGCGGACAAGTACCCGGCGCAGCTCTCGGGCGGTCAGCAGCAGCGTGTGGCGATCGCACGGGCGCTGGCCATGGACCCCAAGGTCATGCTCTTCGACGAGCCGACCTCGGCCCTCGACCCCGAGATGATCAACGAGGTCCTGGAAGTCATGCAGCAGCTCGCCCGGGACGGCATGACCATGGTCGTGGTCACCCACGAGATGGGCTTCGCCCGTTCGGCCGCCAACCGGGTGGTGTTCATGGCGGACGGCCGGATCGTCGAAGAGGCTGTGCCGGACCAGTTCTTCAGCAACCCCCGCAGCGACCGGGCCAAGGACTTCCTCTCGAAGATCCTGCACCACTGACGGGCCCGCCGAGGCCGGCGACGGCCCACGGCACCCACACCATGACGGTCCGCATCTCTTCACCATCAAAGGATGTTCACCATGAAGCTCCGCAAGGTCTCCGCCGCAGCGGCCACGGCCCTCGTCCTCGCTCTCACGGCCACCGCCTGTGGTGGTGACGACAGCACGGACAGCGGGTCGGACTCCACCTCCACCTCCGGCGGCGGTGACAAGATCAAGGTCGGCATCAAGTACGACCAGCCCGGTCTCGGCCTGAAGGAGCCCGACGGTTCCTTCGCGGGCTTCGACGTCGACGTGGCCACCTATGTGGCCAAGGAACTCGGCTACGAGCCCGACCAGATCGAGTTCGTCGAAACCAAGAGCGCCGACCGTGAGAACGCGCTGGCCCGCGGCGACGTCAAGTTCATCGCGGCCACCTACTCGATCAACGACGAGCGCGCGAAGAAGGTCGACTTCGCCGGCCCGTACCTGCTGGCCCACCAGGACCTGCTGGTCAAGGCCGACTCCGACATCACCAAGGGCACGGACCTCAACGGCAAGAAGCTCTGCTCGGTGACCGGTTCCACCTCGGCGCAGAACGTCAAGGACTCGATCGCCCCGGACGCCCAGCTGCGTGAGAACAGCGGCTACTCGGAGTGCCTCGCCGGTCTGCAGAGCGGCGCCGTGGACGCCCTGACCACCGACGACTCGATCCTCGCGGGCTACGCCGCCCAGGAGCAGTACAAGGGCAAGTTCAAGCTCGCGGGTCTGAAGCTGAGCAACGAGAACTACGGCATCGGCGTCAAGAAGGGCGACACCGCGACCGTGGACAAGATCAACGCCGCCCTGGAGAAGATGGTCAGCGACGGCTCCTGGGAGACCGCGGTCAAGGAGAACTTCGGCCCGGCCGACTACAAGAACGAGCAGGCCCCGAAGATCGGCGACATCGTCAAGTAAGCGGGTTTCCGCAACCAGCGCGGTTCGCACACGCGCCGCCGCCCGCCGCAAGGCGCGGTAGGGGCGGCGGCGCGGTGCGCCTGCCACCTACGCCACACACCCGGAAGCGCGGGAGACAGTGTTCGACTTCCTTTCAAACTATGACGACCCGAGCCTGTTGGGCGCCTTCTGGATGACGGTCAAGCTCACCGTCTTCTCGGCCGTCGGCTCCATGGTCTGGGGGACCATGCTGGCCGCCATGCGCGTCAGCCCCGTCCCCCTGATGCGGGGCTTCGGCACCGCCTACGTGAACATCGTGCGGAACATCCCGCTGACCGTCATCATCGTCTTCACCTCGCTCGGCCTCGCCGACATCTTCGGTATGACGATGGGCGCGCCCGACGACTTCAAGGTCCAGGGCTTCCGGCTCGCCGTCCTCGGCTTCGTCGCCTACACCGCGGCCTTCGTATGCGAGGCGATCCGCTCCGGAATCAACACCGTGCCCGTCGGCCAGGCCGAGGCGGCACGCGCCATCGGACTGAGCTTCTCCCAGGTCCTCGGGCTCATCGTGCTTCCGCAGGCGTTCCGTGCGGTCATCGGACCGCTGGCCAACGTGCTGATCGCGCTGACCAAGAACACGACCGTGGCAGCGGCGATCGGTGTGGCGGAGGCTGCCTACCTCATGAAGGAAATGATCGAGAACGAGGCACAGACGCTGCTCATCGGCGCGGTCTTCGCCTTCGGGTTCGTGGTACTGACCCTGCCCACCGGCCTGTTCCTCGGCTGGCTGAGCAAGCGACTGGCGGTGAAGCGATGAGTTCCGTCCTCTATGACGCCCCCGGCCCCCGGGCCAAACGGCGCAACGTGATCCTCACAGTGGTCTTTGTCGTCCTGTTGGCCCTGCTCCTGTGGTGGGTGTGGCGGACGATGGACGACAAGGACCAGTTGGAGTGGTCTCTCTGGGAGCCCTTCACCACGTCCGACGCGTGGACCACCTATCTGCTGCCCGGCCTCGCCAACACGCTCAAGGCCGCGGGACTCTCCATGGTGATCGCCCTCCCTCTGGGTGCACTCTTCGGCATCGCACGCCTCTCCGACCACCGCTGGGTCCGAGGTGTGGCCGGCACCGTGGTCGAGTTCTTCCGGGCGATCCCCGTACTGCTGCTGATGCTGTTCGCCAACCAGGTCTACACGGGCTGGCCAGGCATCAGCGCCGAGGACCGGCCGATGTACGCGGTCGTCACCGGCCTGGTGCTCTACAACGCCTCGGTACTCGCCGAGGTCGTACGCGCCGGCATCCTCGCCCTCCCCAAGGGCCAGACAGAGGCCGCCCAGGCGATCGGCCTGCGCAAGGGCCAGACGATGGGCAGCATCCTGCTGCCGCAGGCCGTCACGGTGATGCTGCCGGCCATCGTCAGCCAGCTCGTGGTGATCGTGAAGGACACCGCGCTCGGCGGCGTGATGCTGCAGTTCACCGACCTGCTCAACTCGCGCGGCACCCTGGCGGCCAATTACGCCAACGTCATCCAGAGCTTCGTCGTGGTGGCGATCATCTACATCATCGTGAACTTCATCATCACCAGCTTCGCGAGCTGGCTGGAGCAGCGGCTGCGGCGAGGCAAGAAGTCGACCGGGGCGGTGCTCGGCCCGGCGGCAGTCGAGGGCACCGCTGCGACCGGCGCGGGAGGCGCCTTCGGTGGCATCGGTATCGGTGCGGGTGACGGAGGCGGCGGAGGCGGCGACTCCGGCAACTGACAGATGATCAGGTGACATCCGCCCAGGGTGTCCCCGAATCAGTTCCCCGGAGGGCAGTGGCATGATCGCCACTGCCCTCCGTCACTTGACGCAAGCACCGGCAATGGGTTGCATACGTTCTGTGATCGTGCACCCTGCTCCAACTTCCTGTTCAGCCACGTCCGCCGGGACGTCACCTCGGGCAGGGAGCGCCGCGCCGTGGACCCGGTGATCATCGTCGGAGCGGGGCCCGTGGGGCTCACGCTCGCCCTTGCGCTGGCGCGCCAGGAGGTGCCGTCCGTGGTCCTCGACGAGGGGCCGGGAAAGGACGAGCAGCGACTCGCGCGGACGGTCGTCCTGCACGACGACACGGCCGCGTTGCTGGAACGGTTGTCCGGCGTCCCGCTCGCGGAGGCCGGGTACCGCTGGGCCGGATGGCGGTCGATGCGGCGCAAGCAGGTGATGCGTCAGGTCCGTTTCGGGGAGGCCGACTTCGAGGAGCCGGACGCCTCGGCCCAGGAGGGGCCGAGAGACCCCCGCAGCGGCCCCGAGGACGTCGTCGAGGGCTCCGCGGACCTCCCCCCGCTGCACATCGCCCAGCACGTCCTGACCGCCGCCCTGCGCGGCGCCATCGCCGGCGAGCGGCTCGTCAAGGTCGCCGTGGAGAGCCGGGTGGACGCCATCGAGCAGGAGACGTCCGGCGTCACCGCCCACACCCGCGGGCCCAAAAGCACGTGGTGGCGTGGCAGTTACCTCGTCGGCTGCGACGGGCCGCGTTCGACGGTGCGCAAGCTCCAGGACATCCGCTTCCCCGGCCGTACGGCGGTGGAGCGGCACGCCGTGGCGGCGCTGCGCGCGGAGCTCCCGTGGCCGGGCGAAGCGTTGCTGCACCGGATGCCGCCGTGGCGGACGTCCGGCCCCTCCGGCGGCGAGGTGACCGCCCGGCCGCTCGACGAGAGCGTCTGGCGCCTGGACTGGCTGCTGCCACCGGGCAAGGACCTGGTGACGCCCGAACTCCTCGTGTCCCGTGTCCGGGAGACCCTCGCCGGCTGGACGGGCGGCTCCACACCGCCGTACGACCTGCTGGACACCGGCGTCCACACCGTGCACCACCGCCTCGCCCGGCGGTGGCGGGTGGGCCGGGTGTTCCTCGCCGGGGACGCCGCGCATCTGCTCGGGGCGCTCGGCACCCAGGGCCTGGACGAGGGGCTGCGGGACGCCGACAACCTCGCCTGGAAACTGGCGCTGGCCTGGCACCACGGCCCGCACGAGGCACTGCTCGACAGCTACCAGGCGGAGCGGCGCGCGGTCGTCGCCGCCCGGCTGCGCGCCGCCGACCAGGTGCTGCCCCTGCTGCGCGGCACCAAGGGCCTGCGGTCGTACGTCCCCGGCTCGGCCCGGGGCCATGACGCGCTGCTCTCGGACGGCCATCTGGGGCGTGGCGCACTGGGCGCTCCGGGGCCGTACGCCGACTCGCCGCTGATGCCCGCGCCCGCCGCCGCGGAGGCCCCTGTCGACACGATGCCGGGCGCCCAGATCGTCGATGTGCGGGTGACCGCCGAGGACGGCTCCTTCGTACCGCTGCGGGACCGGCTCGGGCGCGGGGCGCTGCTGGTGGTGCTGGTCGCGCCGGGTACGGGCGTGTGGGAGCGCAAGCACTGGGTGAGTGCCGGGCTCATGCCCCGGCTCGCGGCCGCCGTGTCCGCCCTGCCGCACCCCGCCGAGCTGCTGGTCGCCGAGCGCTACCCGGGCGCCGCCGCCCACACCGTGCTCCTCGTCCGCCCGGACGGCCACCTCGTCACCGCACTGACCGGTGTGCGCCCGGCCGACCTGTACACGGCGGCGGAGGCCACGCTGGGCGGCGTGAAGCAGCAGTCCGAGACGACCGGGACGCCTGCGGGCTCGCGCTGAAACGCCTGGTTTCTCCCGGTCGGCCGTCACTGTGTGTCCGCATAGTGACGGTCGGTTGACCGCTCCGCGCTGTCATGGTGTACTCCGCTCCGTGACCGACACCTCTACGCGCCTGTGGCGGAGGGTCCATATGGACCTCGTCCGCTATGTGGGCGGCGTGTGTCGACCGTCCTGCTGAATTCGCCTCCCATTACATCCGCGCGCGCCGCCTGTCTGCCGCCGCGCGCGCCCATGCGAACGCACTTCAGGACGGTACCCGTGTCTGTGTCCCCCGCTGTCTCTCCCGCCGCCGCACCGGCTGTCTCCACTCCCACCCAGGCGGACCTGCTCGACTTCGCGCGCCGGACGGCCGCCGACGCCGAGCTGATCGCCTCGCTCCCGCTCGATCCCGAGGGCCGTACGTGGGTGCGACTCGAAGGCCCCGGGGGCAGCGAGGCCTGGCTGATCGGCTGGCCGCCCGGCACCGGCACCGGCTGGCACGACCACGCCGACTCGGTGGGCGCCTTCGTCACCGCCGCCGGCCAACTCAAGGAGTACTCGCTCGCCGCCCGTCTCCCCACCGACGGCTGGCAGACCCTCGAACTCACCGAGGGCGTCGACCGCGAGCGCTCGCTGCCCGCCGGCAAGGGCCGGGCCTTCGGCCACCACCACGTGCACGAGGTGCTCAACGAGTCCACCGAGGAGCACGCGGTCTCCGTGCACGCCTACTACCCGCCCCTGCCCCGCATCCGCCGCTACAGCCGTACCGGCCAGGTGCTCCGCCTGGAGCATGTCGAGCGACCGGAAGACTGGCAGTGAGCAGCCGACGACGCCGCGCAGGTAAGTGAGGCAAGGCTCTTCGCCCGCTTTGTCTTGATCGGCATCCGCGTGACCGCCGCCCTCCCGGAATCCGCGAGACCGCCCCTCCGGCAGCCGGGCCCGTCACCTGCCGGGTCCGGCGCCCCCCTCAGTACCCCTCGTCCTCCAGTCCCTCCGTCTCCTCCCCCTCGTCCTCCAGCGCCTGCCGGACCACCCGGAGCGCCATGCCCTGGGGGTAGCCCTTGCGGGCGAGCATGCCGGCGAGGCGGCGGAGGCGTTTGTCGCGGTCGAGGCCTCGGGTGGAGCGCAGTTTGCGGGCGACGAGCTCGCGCGCGGTGACCTCCTCCTGCTCGGAGTCGAGCCGACCGACGGCCTCCTCGATCAGCGCGGAGTCGACGCCCTTGGTGCGCAGCTCCTGCGTGAGGGCTCGTCGGGCCAGACCCCGGCCGTGGTGCCGGGACTCCACCCAGGCGTCGGCGAACGCGCTGTCGTTGATCAGGCCGACCTCCTCGAACCGCGACAGCACCTCGTCCGCCACGTCCTCGGGGATCTCCCTCTTGTGCAGGGCGTCGGCGAGTTGCTTTCGGGTGCGCGGGGTCCCGGTGAGCAGGCGCAGACAGATCGCCCGCGCCCGCTCCGCCGGGTCCCCTGAGGAATCCCCTTTCGCGGCCCTCGACGAGAAGGACGAACCCCCGTCCTGCGAACGCCCGTCGTTCGCGCCGCCGTCCGGTCCGTCGGCCGGCTCCCCGAAGCCACGCCGCCGACCACCACGGCCGCCGCGCCCGCCACGGGCGTCGCCGCCCGCGCCGCGCGAGGCACCGCCACCGCGCCGACGGGTGCCGACGGCCGAGCTCGCACCGGAGCGTGAGCCGTCCCCCCGCCGACCGGCATCACCGTCGTACGGTTCGCCGCCGTGGAGCTCCCCGTCGTAACTCCCGTCATCCGCGCCGTGGTCCGTGCCGCCGTCCGTGCCGTACGACGCCGTTTCGTCGTACGGCGCCAAGCCGTGCCCGTCCGCGGCGGATCCCCCGGTACCCCCGCGCCCCCGGCTCTCGGAAGCACTGGGGTATGCATGCTCGCCCCAGTCCGTTCTGCGTGTCACGGACTAGCTCTTCGCCGCCGCGGCCCTGGTCTTGGGCGCCTTGGCGGCCGTAGCGGGCACCGCCTTCGCGGCGTCGTCCGCGGGTGTGGCCGCGACCGCGGCCGAGACCGCTGCCGCGTCGGTGCCCGGTTCGGCGGTGGGCTTCTCGGGGCGTACGCCGACGCCCAGCTTCTCCTTGATCTTCTTCTCGATCTCGTTGGCGAGGTCGGGGTTGTCCTTCAGGAAGTTGCGGGCGTTCTCCTTGCCCTGGCCGAGCTGGTCGCCCTCGTACGTGTACCAGGCGCCGGCCTTGCGGACGAAGCCGTGCTCCACGCCCATGTCGATCAGACCGCCCTCGCGGCTGATGCCCTGCCCGTAGAGGATGTCGAACTCGGCCTGCTTGAAGGGCGGGGCGACCTTATTCTTGACGACCTTCACTCGGGTGCGGTTGCCGACCGCGTCCGTGCCGTCCTTCAGCGTCTCGATACGACGGATGTCGAGCCGCACCGAGGCGTAGAACTTCAGCGCCCGGCCACCGGTCGTGGTCTCCGGGCTGTTGTGCACCATCACGCCGTCCACGAAGTAGTTGTGCGTGCCCTCGACCTCGATGTCGAACTTCTTCATGGAACGCGTTAGCGGCTTGACGTGGATGTCGAGGATCTCCGAGGCCACCAGGCGCTCTGTCTCCTCGATGAGCTCCGGCTCGACATCGAATCGACCGCGGAAGCACGGAAGGAGCTTGTACTCCATGGAGGGGTGCACGAAGGGAGCCACCATCTCCTGGAAACGCGCTGACGAGTCCGTGCTGAACTGCAGCACGGCCATCTGCCGCTCACCTGCGAGCCGAAGACTCACGTCCAGGCCATGTGTGTCTCGCAGGTAGTCGACAATGCGCTCCCGTGAGCCTTCGCTCATGGCCTCGACACAGATCTCGATCCGACCCGAGCCGCCTTCCGTACGCTCCTGAAGACCTTGGGAGCGCACCGTGAAACAGCCGTCGTCCATGTACCAGACGGCCAAGGCCAACAGAGTCATCGCCTTGAGGTGCTCCCAGGTGATGTGCTTCTTATCTCCACCGAAGTAGACGACTTCCCTCAGCTCGTCCAGCTCTGGCAGCGGAGAGAAGTCCGCGAAGACCGCGCCCTTCTCGTTCTGCGTCCGAGAGCATCCGATGTTCCCGAGCAGCGAGACCTTCCAGTCCAGGTAGTCGGCCTGCTTGGCACCGTGCCCCATACGGAAGCGGACCCCGGTGCGACCCTTCCTGTTCGGGGAAAGGCTGCCGTCACCCATAAGCGCCCCGAGAACAACCTGCTCCTGCTGCGCGCTCAGTGCCTTCTTCTCGCTGATGAGCACACGATCCCCGGCGATCAGCTCGCCCGCCTCTCGCCAGCCTCCGGGAGTGCGGATCAAGTGGTTCTCAGTCGCGGCGAACTGCGCCTTGCCGTTCTTCCCGGACTTGGCCACGGTGAACTGCAAGAACCGCTCGGCGTTTCCATTCTCGAACCATTTGGTGATGCGTCGAGGAACGATCTTGTCGGTCTCCGGGTCGTAGGAGAGGACCTCCACGTCCATTCGCTGGTTGACGATCTTGCCGATCTTCTCCTGAGTGCCGTCGGCGAGCGTGACCCGAGTCGAGTAGTTGAAGCACCCGAACATCACGCCGATCTTCTCGCGCAGCTGGTTGATGAAGATCGCCGTGGTCTTCGACTGGTTGAGCGCGCTGGTGATCTTCCGCAGGGCCTGGCTCATCAGGCGGGCCTGCAGACCCACGTGCGAGTCGCCCATCTCGCCCTCGATCTCCGCGCGCGGCACGAGGGCGGCGACGGAGTCGATGACGATGAGGTCGAGAGCACCGGAGCGGACCAGCATGTCCACGATCTCCAGAGCCTGCTCACCGTTGTCCGGCTGCGACAGGATCAGGTTGTCGATGTCGACGCCGAGCTTCTTCGCGTACTCGGGGTCGAGGGCGTGCTCCGCGTCGATGAAGGCCACCTGGCCGCCGGCCTTCTGCGCGTTCGCCACGGCGTGCAGGGTCAGGGTCGTCTTGCCGGAGGACTCCGGGCCGTACACCTCGACCACTCGGCCGCGCGGGATGCCGCCGACGCCGAGTGCCACGTCGAGTGCGGTCGACCCGGTGGGGATGACCTCGATGGGCTCGTTCGGCCGCTCGCCGAGGCGCATCACCGCGCCCTTGCCGAATTGCCGTTCAATCTGTGCGAGCGCGGCGTCGAGCGCCTTCTCGCGGTCGGTTCCTGCCATGGGTTCCACCCGATTTGCTTGAGTCGATCGCTTCACGTGAAAGACGCTAACGCCTGCCACTGACAATGGGCCTCGACGGCCGCCCGGCCTGTGGATAACTCGGGCACTTCTCCACGAAAACCCTGTCGAACTCCCGTCGAGAGCCTCGCCGGAGCCTCCATAAGAATGGATGTTCGATTTTAGTGTCAAGCGACACCACGCGGCATCCGGGGGCTACGGCGACAGCCGCCTACGAGGAGCCGTCCTCGGGCCCGGCGTCCCCTCCGGGCCCGGCGCCCTCTTCGGACCCGCCACCGCCCTCGGCCCCCGCGCCCCGCCTCCGGCTCAGCCTCCGCTCCAGCCGCTCACGCACGCGCGTGAGGACGTCACCCTCGCTCCCGCCGTCCTCCCGTGCCTCGTGCGGCCGCTTCCGCAGCCGGTCGAGGAGGTTGCCCGAGCCGCGTCTGCGGTGCCCGTGCACCCGGGGGTCGTCCGTGACGTCGTACCGCTTCACGTACGCCCCGAGGAAGGCCTGCAGGGTGGCGATGGCGGGGATGGCGATGAGCGCGCCGACGGCGCCGAGGAGCGCGGTGCCCGCGACGACCGATCCGAAGGCGACGGCCGGGTGGATGTCCACGGTCTTGGCGGTCAGCTTGGGCTGCAGCACATAGTTCTCGAACTGCTGGTAGATGACCACGAAGACCAGGACCCACAGCGCGTACCAGGGGTTGACCGTGAAGGCGATCAGCATCGGCAGGGCACCCGCGAGATAGGTGCCGATGGTGGGGATGAACTGCGAGACCAGACCGACCCAGACCGCGAGCGCGGGCGCGTAGGGCACGTCCAGGTACTCCAGCAGGACGTAGTGCGCTATGCCGGAGATCAGCGCCATCAGGCCGCGCGAGTACAGATAGCCGCCGGTCTTGTCGACGGCGATCTCCCACGCGCGCAGCACCTCGGCCTGCTTGGCGGGCGGCAGTACGGAACACAGCGCGCGCCGCAGCCGGGGGCCGTCGGCGGCGAAGTAGAACGAGAACAGCGCGATCGTCAGCAGTTGGAAGAGGCCGCCCAGGACCTGCCCCGAGACGTCGAGGACGCCCGTGGCGCTGTTCTGCACGTACTTCTGCAGCCAGTCGGAGCGGAGCAGCCCCTCCTGGATGTCCACTCGCTTGAGTTCGGTGTGGAAGGAGGTGTTGATCCAGCTGATGACGGAGTCGAGGTACGCCGGGAAGTCTTCGACCATTTTGATGATCTGGCCGGCGAGCATCGAGCCGAGCAGCGTGACGAACCCGGCGGCCCCGATCAGTGTGATCAGGAAGACCAGGAAGGTCGCGAAGCCCCTGCGCAGGCCCTTCGAGGCCATCCAGCTCACCGCGGGCTCGATGGCGAGCGCCAGGAAGAACGCGATGAGGATGTTGATCAGCAGGCCGATGATCTGGTGGAAGGCCCAGCTGCCCAGTTGGAAGACGGCGACGAGGGAGAGCGCCAGCACCATCGCGCGCGGCAGCCAGCGAGGCATGCGGTCGCTCGGCGGGGCGCCGGGGCCGACCGGTGGCCGGGTGGGCGGTGCCGTGCCGGACGGGGATGCCTGAGGCTCGTGCTGCGCGGTCTCGTCTGTGGGGGCCACGGACCAAGTTTCGCCCACGCCACCGACAATCGGTCGCCGCCCCCGGATCTTCTGGTGCAACGACCGACGGCCACCCGGTGAAGTCCCTGGGAAATCAGCGGTTTTCGGCCGGAACGCCCACGGTCGCGCACACCACGCGCCACACGTCCTTGGCCTCCCAGCCGGCGTCCAGTGCCTCGTGCACCGTGCGCCCGCCGAGTCCGGACATCACGTGATCGCGCGCGAAGGTGTCGGCGTACCCCTCACCGAAGTGATCCGCCATCCGCTGCCAGAAGACCGTCAACCGCATGACTCCAGTATCCCGCCCCAGGGGGTGGGCCGAGCCAGGACGGCCTGCCGAGACCGCTTTCCGCCCTACGGTCTGACCCATGTCCGAAACCGGAGCATCCCCCCTCCCCTCGTCGTCCCCCGAGCCCAACCCGCTCGCCCGCGCCGAGCAGTTCGTCTGGCTGACCGCGCGGGTGCTGGAGCAGCGCCGCTTCGCCTACCACTTCCTGGACGGGAGCGCCGACGCGGTGGAGACCGCGCTCGCCGCCTATCGCAACGCCGACGAGGGATACGGGCACGCGCTCGAACCCGATCTGCGCGGGCCCGTGAGCCAGCCGCTGCACACCGGGCACGCGCTGCGGGTCCTGGACTCGATCGGGCGCTGCGGCGGGCAGCGGGTGGAACGCGTGTGCCGCTATCTGACCTCGGTGTCGGGCCCGGACGGCGCCCTGCCCGCGGTGCATCCCAGCCAGCGCGGCTATCCGGTGGCCCCGTTCGTGCCGATCGTCGACGACCCGCCCAGTGATCTGCTGGCCACCGGGCCCGTGGTGGGCCTGCTGCACCGCAACCAGGTGTGGCACGCGTGGCTGTTCCGGGCCACCGACTTCTGCTGGCGTGCGGTCGAGTCCCTGGAGAAATCGCACCCCTACGAGATCCACGCCGCCGTGACGTTCCTGGAGTCGGTGCCCGACCGCCCGCGCGCCCAGGCGGTCGCCGACCGGCTGGGCCGCCTCGTGCGCGAACACCGGCTCGCCACGCTGGATCCGGAGCGTCCGGCCGAGTACCCGGTGTCCGACGGTTACGCGCCCGGCGAGCACCACTACCCGCACGACTTCGCCCGCACTCCGGAGTCGCTCGCGCGCGCGTGGTTCACCGACGAGGAGATGGGCCGCTCCCTGGACTTCCTCGCGAGCGAACAGACGGCGGACGGCGGCTGGCCGATCCGCTGGCGGCAGTGGGCCCCGAGCACCGCCATGGAGAGCTGTCCGATCGTGACGATCGAGGCGCTGCGCACGCTGCGGGCGTACGGGCGGTCGATCGGCTGACCGACGGCTGCCCGACTGACTGGCTGCCCGGCCGCCCGGTGCCGGCTACGCACGAACACGCGTGCACGCGCGCGTACATGCACCGCGGCGCGTCACCCCGTCATCGCCCGCACCCCCGCCGTCACGATCACCGCCGCCGCCACGACGAGCAGGAAGGGGGCGCGCAGCAGCAGCGCGACGGCGGCTGCGGCAAGCCCCGAGGCCCGCGCGTCCAGTACGAGGACCTGCCCGTCGGCGAAGGTCTGCTGGGCCGTGAGGGCGGCGAGGAGGGCCACGGGCAGCAGGGCGGCCAGGCGCTGGACGAGTGGCCGTTCCAGAACACCCGTGGGGACCAGCAGGCCGATGAGCTTGACGGCGTAGCAGCCGACGGCCGTCGCCAGGATCGCGATCCAGACGTTCATCGGCCCTCCCCCTGCCGGCCACCCCGTCGGTCGTCCCGCCCCCCGTCCCGTTGATCCTCCAGCCGGCCGTCCGGTTGGCGGTCGGCCCTCCGTCGTCCCTCCGCCCAGAGCACGACCGGGGCGGCCAGCGCGGCCACCAGGACCGGGACCCCGGTGGGCAGGACGGGCAGCAGGCCGAGCCCCAGGACGACGGCGATGCCGGCCACGGCCCGCTCGCCGGTGGTCCTCAGCATCGGTGCGAGCAGCGCCAGGAAGACTGCGGGGCCGGCCGCGTCGAGCCCCCAGGCCTCGGTGTCGCCGATGGCCTCGGCGCCGAGCGCACCGAGCAGTGTGGTGAGGTTCCACAGCACGTAGAGGGCGAGCCCGGTGACGGTGAAGCCGATGCGGGCGGCGCGGCGCGTGGGCTGGGCGAGGGTGACGGCCGTGGTCTCGTCGATGATCCACTGGGCGGCGAACGGCCGCACCGCGCGCGGGAGGGCCAGTACCTGCGACAGACGCAGCCCGTAGAACGCGTTGCGCACCCCCAGGAAGAAGGCCCCGGCGGCCGCCGTGAACGGGTTGCCGCCGGCGGCGAGCGCGCCCACCAGGGCGAACTGGGAGGCGCCGGTGAACACCAGGAGGCTCAGCGCACAGGTCTGCGGCAGGCTCAGCCCGCCGCCGGCCGAGGTCACCCCGAAGGCGAACCCGGAGAGTCCGACGGCGATCCCTACGCCCAGGGCGTCCTGGACGACGGCCCGGTCGGGTTTGGCGCCACCTGCGTCGTGCGGCTCTGCGAGAGCTGTCTGTTCTGCCACACCCCGGACGGTAGGAGCAGCCGCCCTGGTGGGTCTTGTACGTTCTTGCACGCGCCCGCCGCCCCGACGCTCACGTACGTCACCCCCTCCGCTCGCGCGGTCAGCGGTTGCCCGCGCGTTCGCGCTGGTACGCGCCCGGCGGCACGCCCACGATCCGGCTGAAGTGGCGGTTGAGGTGCGGCTGGTCGGTGAAGCCGACCGCGACGGCGGCCTCCGCGGGAGCCGTGCCCGCGTCGAGCAGGCCCCGGGCCCGGCGGACGCGGGCATCGGTCAGCCAGGCGTGCGGCGGCATGCCGTAGGCCCTGCGGAAGGCCCGCAGCAGGGCGAAGGGGCTGGTGCCGAGATCGGCGGCGAGCCGTTCGAGGGTCGGCGGGTCGGTCATCCGGTCCTGGAGCACGGCACGCGCGCGTGCCGCGACGGGGGCGCCGGCCGTGCGGACCGCGCGCTGGGGCTGGGGCCCGCCGTTAAGGCGCAGCAGCCGGGTCACGGCGACCCGTAGCAGGGTGTCCGCGGCGAGCGCGTTGCCCTCGTCCGCGGCCCGCAGTACCTGGTGGACGAGGTACGCGGCGTACGGATCCACGAGTACGGGGCTGGTGAAGCCGGGGGTGCCGCGGATCGTGGTGGTCTCGGCGGCGATCTCGGCCACCACGTCCGGCGACGGGTAGACAGCGCCGTAGCGCCAGCCCTCGGGCACGCCCGCCCGGCCCGTGTGCGGGGTGTCGGGGTTGACCAGGGCCAGCGCGCCCGGGCCCGCGTACCGGTCGGCGCCGCCGTGGTGGAAGACCTCGACGCCGTCGGTGATCGCCGCGATCACGAAGTTCTCGTGGGTGTGCCGTACGAACTTCTTCTCGACATAGCTCGCCCGCAGCAGGTCGACCCCGGGCAGCTCCTCGTAACTCCAGTGCCTCGCCCGCTCCACCGAACCCGTCATGCCCCCATTCTGCGTCGCGCGTCACCGTACGAGCGGCCGTCCGGGCGGCTGCCGGGGCTGCCGTCCGGGCCGTTTCCGCAGGTCCGGGCCGTTGTCAGTGGGCGGGTGCAGGATGGGGGCATGGTCAGCTCCGCAGATCGGGCCCTCGACGGCTTCTCCCCCGCGACCCGCGGCTGGTTCACGGGGGCCTTCTCCGCGCCCACCGCGGCCCAGGCGGGGGCGTGGCGGGCGATCGGCGAGGGCTCGGACGTGCTGGTCGTCGCCCCCACCGGCTCCGGCAAGACGCTGGCCGCGTTCCTCGCCGCGCTGGACCGGCTGGCGTCGAGCCCGCCCCCGGCCGACCCGAAAAAGCGCTGCCGGGTGCTGTACGTGTCACCGTTCAAGGCCCTCGCGGTGGACGTGGAGCGGAACCTGCGCAGTCCGCTGACCGGAATCCGGCAGGAGTCGGTGCGCCTGGGCCTGCCCGAGCCCGAGGTCAAGGTCGGCATCCGCTCCGGCGACACCCCGCCCGCCGAGCGCCGCGCCCTGGCCACTCGCCCGCCCGACATCCTGATCACCACCCCCGAGTCGCTGTTCCTGATGCTGACGTCGGCCACGCGCGACGCGCTCACAGGCGTGGAGACGGTGATCCTGGACGAGGTGCACGCGGTGGCGGGCACCAAGCGCGGCGCCCATCTCGCGCTGTCCCTGGAGCGGCTCGACGAGCTGCTGCCGAGGCCGGCACGCCGGATCGGGCTCTCGGCGACCGTGCGCCCCGTCGACGAGGTCGCGCGCTATCTCTCCCCGCAACGCCTGGTGGAGATCGTCCAGCCCCCTTCCGGCAAGGAGTTCGACCTCTCCGTGGTCGTGCCGGTCGAGGATCTGGGCGAGCTTGGCGGCTCCCCCGTCGCCGACGGCAACGAGGGCGCGGAACGACCATCGATCTGGCCGCACGTCGAGGAGCGGATCGCCGACCTCGTCCAGGCCCACCGCTCCACGATCGTGTTCGCCAACTCCCGCCGCCTCGCGGAGCGGCTGTGCAACCGGCTCAACGAGATCGCGTACGAGCGGGCCACGGGCGAGCCCCTGGACGAGCACCACGCCCCGGCCGAGCTGATGGGCGGCTCGGGCGCGGCCCATGGGGCGCCCCCGGTCCTCGCCCGGGCCCACCACGGGTCGGTCTCCAAGGAGCAGCGCGCCCTGGTCGAGGAGGACCTCAAGGCGGGCCGGCTGCCGGCCGTGGTCGCCACCTCCAGCCTCGAACTGGGCATCGACATGGGCGCGGTGGACCTCGTCGTCCAGGTGGAGTCGCCGCCCTCGGTCGCCTCCGGCCTGCAGCGCGTGGGCCGCGCGGGACACCAGGTGGGCGCGGTCTCCACGGGCGTGGTCTTCCCCAAGTACCGCGGCGACCTGGTCCAGGCGGCGGTGGTCACCGAGCGGATGCGCAGCGGCTCCATCGAGTCCCTGCGGGTCCCCGCCAATCCCCTGGACGTACTGGCGCAGCAGATGGTCGCCATGACGTCGATGGACGCCTGGCAGTTCGACGACCTCCTCGCCACCGTCCGCCGCGCCGCGCCCTTCGCCGCGCTTCCCGAGTCCGCGTTCACGGCCGTCCTCGACATGCTCGCCGGGCGCTATCCGTCCGACGCCTTCGCGGAGCTGCGCCCGCGCGTGGTGTGGGACCGCGTCGCCGGCACGGTCACGGCACGACCGGGCGCCCAGCGCCTCGCGGTCACCTCCGGAGGCACGATCCCGGACCGCGGCCTCTTCGGGGTCTTCCTCGCGGGCTCCGACCCCAAGAAGGGCGGCGGCCGCGTCGGCGAGCTCGACGAGGAGATGGTGTACGAGTCCCGGGTCGGGGACGTCTTCACCCTCGGCACCAGCTCCTGGCGCATCGAGGACATCACCCGCGACCAGGTGCTGGTCTCCCCGGCGCCGGGCGTACCGGGCCGCCTGCCCTTCTGGAAGGGCGACCAGCTCGGCCGTCCGCTCGAACTGGGCCGCGCGGTCGGCGCTTTCCTGCGCGAGGTGGGCTCCCTGACCCGGGAGGACGCCCGGCCGCGCCTGCTGGCCGCCGGACTCGACGCCTGGGCCGCGGACAACGTCCTGTCCTACCTCGCCGAACAGCGCGAGGCCTGTGGCCACATCCCCGACGACCGCACCATCGTCGTCGAACGCTTCCGCGACGAGCTGGGCGACTGGCGGGTCGTCGTCCACTCCCCCTTCGGTGCCCAGGTCCACGCCCCCTGGGCCCTGGCGCTGGGCGCCCGCCTGTCCGAGCGGTACGGCATGGACGCCCAGGTCATGCACGCCGACGACGGCATCGTGCTGCGCCTGCCCGACGCCGACCTGATGGGCCTGGACCTGCTCGACCAGGAGCCCATGAAACCGGGCGCTCCCTTCGGCACGGCGGGCGACGCCGAGCAGGCCCCGGTCGGCGCCGCGGACATCGCCTTCGACAAGGGCGAGGTCGACCAGCTCGTCACCGACCAGGTGGGCGGCTCGGCCCTGTTCGCGTCCCGTTTCCGCGAGTGCGCCGCCCGCGCGCTCCTGCTGCCCCGCCGCAACCCCGGCAAGCGCACTCCCCTGTGGCAGCAGCGGCAGCGAGCGGCCCAGCTGCTCCAGGTCGCCAGTGAATTCGGGTCGTTCCCGATCGTCCTGGAGGCGGTCCGCGAATGCCTCCAGGACGTCTTCGACGTCCCCGGTCTCACCGAGTTGATGGGTGACATCGAGTCCCGCAAGGTCCGCCTCGTCGAGGTCACCACCCCGGAGCCCTCCCCCTTCGCCCGCTCCCTCCTCTTCGGATACGTCGCCCAGTTCCTGTACGAGGGCGACTCCCCGCTCGCCGAGCGCCGCGCCGCCGCACTGTCGCTGGACTCCCGGCTGCTGGCCGAGCTGCTGGGCCAGGCGGAGCTGCGCGAGCTGCTCGACGCCGAGGTGCTCGTCGAGCTGGAGCAGGAGCTCCAATGGCGCACCGAGGACCGGCGCGTCAAGGACGTCGAGGGCGTCGCGGACCTGTTCCGGCTCCTCGGCCCCCTCACGGACGCCGAGTTGGCGGAGCGCGGCGCCGAGCCGCAGTGGGCCCGCGAGCTCGCCGGGGCCCGCCGCGCCATCCGAGTCCGGATCGCCGGCACCGACCACTGGGCGGCGATCGAGGACGCGGGCCGCCTGCGGGACGCGCTCGGTACGGCCCTGCCGGTCGGCGTCCCGGAGGCCTTCACCGAGCCGGTCAAGGACCCGCTCGGTGACCTCCTCGCCCGGTACGCGCGCACGCACGGCCCGTTCACCTCGGCCACGGCGGCGGCCCGTTTCGGCCTGGGCGTGGCCGTGACGGACGGGGCACTCCATCGACTGGCCGCGAACGGCCGTGTCGTCCAGGGCGAATTCCATCCGGCGGGCATCGGCCAGGAGTGGTGCGACGCGGCCGTGCTGCGCCGCCTGCGCCGCCGCTCGCTGGCAGCCCTGCGGCACGAGTTGGAGCCGGTGCCGCCCGCCGCGCTCGCCCAGTTCCTGCCGCAGTGGCAGCACGTGGGCGGCGGGCACGGCCTGCGCGGCATCGACGGCCTGGTGCGCGCGATCGAGCAGTTGCAGGGTGCCTCCGTCCCCGCGTCCGCCCTGGAAAAGCTGGTCCTGCCGTCCCGGGTCGCCCACTACAGCCCCGCGATGCTCGACGAACTCACCGCCGCCGGCGAAGTCGTCTGGGCGGGCGCCGGAGCCCTCCCCGGCAAGGACGGCTGGGTCTCGCTCTACCTGGCGGACACGGCCCCGCTCCTCCTCCCGCCCCCACACCCCCTGGAGCCGACCGCGCTCCACCAGTCGGTCCTGGACACCCTCGCCGGGGGCTACGGCCTGTTCTTCCGCCAGATCGCCGACCAGGTCCGCGCGACCACCCACCCCGACGTCACCGATCCCCAACTGGCCGACGCCGTCTGGGACCTGGCCTGGTCGGGCCGGCTCACCAACGACACGCTCGCCCCCATGCGCTCCCTGCTGGGCTCGGGCCGCACGGCGGGCTCCACCGCCCACCGCGCCAAGCGCACGGTCCCGCGCGGCCGGTACGGCTCCCTGACCGCCGCCGCACGCCCCCAGTCCCGTACGGGCCCGCCCACCGTCGCGGGCCGCTGGTCCCTGCTTGCCGGCCACGAACCCGACCCCACCGTCCGCGCCCATGCCCTGGCGCGCACCCTCCTCGACCGGCACGGAGTCGTGACCCGTGGCGCGGTGGCCGCCGAGGGAGTCGAGGGCGGCTTCTCCGCCACCTACCGCGTCCTCTCCGTCTTCGAGGAGAGCGGCCAGGCCCGACGCGGCTATGTGGTCGAGGGACTGGGCGCCGCCCAGTTCGCGATGGACGGCGCGGTGGACCGGCTCCGCGCGGTGGCCAACGCCCGCGACCGGGGCGAACCCCGGCCGAGCCCCGGCTCGAACGGCTTCCCCGCCCCGCCCCGCCCCGTGATCCTGGCCGCCGCCGACCCCGCGAACGCCTACGGCGCCGCCCTCCCCTGGCCCGAGCCCCCCACCGAAGCCGGCCACAAACCGGGCCGCAAGGCAGGCTCTTTGGTCGTCCTGGTCGACGGCGAGCTGGCCCTCTACATGGAGCGCGGCGGCAAGACCCTGCTGGCCTGGCCCACCGACCAGGACGGCAGCCCCTTGGACGACCCCCGCCTGAGCCCCGCCGCCGAAGCCCTGGCCACATCAGCCCACGCCGGCTCCCTCGGCACAGTCACCGTGGAACGCGTGAACGGCGCCTCCGCCCTCACCTCCCCCTACGGCCCCCTCCTGGAAGGAGCCGGCTTCATCGCCACCCCGCGCGGCCTACGGATCCGCGCCTGAGCCCGGGTGACCGACCAGATGGGGCCGCACCCAAAAGGGGCACGGGGAACTGCGCGCCCAGCCCCCGCAACCCGCAACCCACCAAACCAACCGAACCCCCGGAGCTGTCAGGCGCCCCACCCACCACCAGCCACCCGCAACGCAACCCCAGCCACACACAGACTTATCCCCCGCCACCCGCCCCCAACCCATGCCACCCTTGACCCATGCCCGAAGGCGACACCGTCTGGCAAACGGCGGGACGACTGCACACCGCCCTCGCCGACAAGGTGCTGACCCGCTTCGACCTACGCGTACCGAAGTACGCCACGGCCGACCTCACCGGCCGTACCGTCCTGGACGTCACCCCGCGAGGCAAGCACCTCCTGACCCGGATCGAGGGCGGTCTGACCCTCCACTCGCACCTGCGGATGGACGGCTCCTGGAAGGTGTACGGCCACGGCGACCGCTGGAGCGGCGGCCCGGCGCACCAGATCCGCGCGATCCTGGGAACCGCCGGCCGAACGGCCGTCGGCTACCGGCTCCCGGTCCTGGAGCTGCTCCGCACGACCGACGAACACCGCGTCGTCGGCCACCTGGGCCCCGACCTGCTGGGCCCGGACTGGGACCCCGACCGCGCCCTCGCCAACCTCCTGAGCGCCCCCGCGCGCCCCCTCGGCGAGGCCCTCCTCGACCAGCGCAACCTCGCCGGCATCGGCAATGTCTACAAGAGCGAGCTCTGCTTCCTGCTCCGGGTCACTCCCTGGCTCCCCGTGGGCGCCCTCCCCGAAGACAGCGCCGCCCGGCTGCCCACCCTCGCCAAGAAGCTCCTCGAAGCCAACCGCGACCGCCCGGTCCGCAGCATCACGGGCCACCGCCACCACGACCTCTTCGTGTACGGCCGGGCTCCACGCCCCTGCCTGCGCTGCGGCACCTCCGTCCGCGCGGCCGATCAGGGCGACGGCTCCCGCGAGCGCCCCACCTACTGGTGCCCCACCTGCCAGTCGGGCCCGGCCCCGGCCCCGGGCACTCTCCGAGCAGCCCGCCCCCGCCCCCGCGCGAACCCCCGCACAACTAATTGACGACCCGTCAGAAATGCTCGTACCGTCGCTTCATGCCCATCCTCGCGTACGACCTCACCGGCCGCACCGCGTTCGTCACCGGCGCCGGCAGTGGTATCGGGCGCGCGTCGGCCGTGCTGCTCGCCGAGGCGGGCGCCACCGTGCACTGCGCGGACCGTGACGCGCAGGGCCTGCACGAGACCGCGACGCTGATCAAGGCCAGGAGCGGCACCGCGCACACCCACCACCTCGACGTGACCGACCGCACACAGCTCGCGGCGGCGGTGGCCACCTGCGAGCGGCTCCATGTGATGGCCGCGATCGCCGGGATCATGCACACCAGCCCGGTGCTGGAAACCCGGGAGGAGGATCTCGACCGGGTGTGGAGCGTCAACTTCAAGGGCGTGCTGTACGCCTGCCAGGAAGCCGCCCGCCGGATGATCGCCGACGGGACCCCGGGCTCCATCGTGACCATGGCCTCCGGCGCCGTCGACACCGGCGGCCCGGGCCTGCTCTGCTACGGCGTGACCAAGGCGGCGGTGGTCCAGCTGACGAAGACCCTGGCGACCGAGGCCGGCCCGCACGGCATCCGCGTCAACGCGGTGGCGCCCGGCTGGATCCGTACCCCCATGACCGACCGCCACGACAACGAGGCGCAGGCGCGGACGGAGTCCTTCATGGCCCGGCTTTCACCGCTGGGCCGGGTCGGCGAGCCCGAGGACATCGCACACGCCGTGCTGCACCTCGCCTCCGACGCCTCAGCCTTCACCACGGGCCAGATCATCCGCCCGAACGGCGGGGTGGCCATGCCATGGTGATCACCGCCCGGAGCCCCCTGCCCCGGCCGGATCAACCGCACTCGCCCACCCCGCCCTTCGCGCCCCCTGGTACGCCCGCCGCGCCCCCAGACACGCCCCCCGGCCGTCCCAGCCCCCGTCCCTTCGGCACGCAGTGCACAGGCAGGAGGCTCAGCCCCCACCCACCGGCCGCGACAGCCCCCTCCACCGCACCGGCGTCCGGCGCCAGCGCAAGCCGCAGCACACCCCACCACCACAGCGCACCAAGCCCCAGAACCGCCCCCCAGCGGACTATTCGCATGGCCGCCACCTCCAGGCCTCCGGGCCCCCAGAACGACGCTAGACGGCTCCCGGCCCGGCCGGAGAGGGCGCACCACCGGCACAGGGACGCACGCCCCACTCACACGGACCGCGCCCACAGGGCGCACGATGCGCCCGGCAGCCACACACCGCCCTCCCCACGCCCCCGCCGCACCCCACACTCACCCGCGGGGCACCACACCACGACCCGACAGCGCATCCGCAGGCGCTACACGTTCTCCGCCTGGAACATCCAGTGATGCTTCTCAAGATCCGCCGTGACCCCGATGAAAATGTCCTGACTCACCGGATCCGCCTCCGCGGTGCTCTCCACCCGCGTCCGCATCCGGGTGATCACGGCGCCGAGCCCGTCCACCAGGCTCCCCACCGCGTCCGTGTCCTTGACCCAGCCGTCGGGGATCTTGCCGATACCGCTGCTGCCGGCCACTGTCCCGGCCCGCCCGTCCGGCGAGACGCCCAGCGTGGCGGCACGCTCGGCGACCGTGTCGGAGTGCAGCCGGGCGGTGTCCACGACCTCGTCCAGCTGGAGGTGGACGGAGCGGAAGCGCGGCCCGACCACGTTCCAGTGGATCTGCTTGGCCACGAGGGAGAGGTCGACGAGATCGACCAGTGCACCCTGCAGCGCCTCGGACACCGTCCTGAGATCGGCCTCGGACAGCGGGCTCTTCACCACGGACATCAGCACGCTCCGGTTCTTGATACGAACGTACGACTCTGCACGGCCGCACGAACGAACGAATCGCGCGCACGCCCCCGATCCCGCCCCTCCACCATGACCGCACACCACCACCCCGGCAAACCGGAGCCCCCGACACCCGATCCGCCCAAAACGCCCCACCCAGCACGCTCACCCCGCGTCGCCGATCCCACACCGCCGCCCCGAGCAACGCAAAAGCCCCGGCCGACACCCCAGGTCTCCCTGAAGGCCCCGGCCGGGGCTCCCGCTTCGCTTCTACTTCATCGGCGTGCGCCGAACCTCACGCACGCCAGGCGGCGCTCACGCCGCCACGACGTCCACCGCTTCGGCGGGCGCCTTGATCGTGACCCGCTCCGGCGGCACACCGGCCACCGACACGGAGTTGAGCATGGGTCGGCGCACTGGTGCTGGCACCGGCTCGGTGGCTGCTGCGGACTGGGCCAGCTCGGCAAGGGCGAGCTCGTCGCTCACCTCTCGCATGAGCTCGGACATCCGTACGTCCAGCGCGTCGCAAATGGCGGAGAGCAGCTCGGAAGAAGCCTCCTTCTGCCCCCGCTCCACCTCGGAGAGATAGCCGAGTGAGACTCGGGCGGACGAGGAGACTTCGCGCAGAGTACGGCCCTGGCGCTGGCGCTGCCGACGCAGCACGTCACCAAGCAGGCGACGGAGCAGAATCATCGGTGGCTCCCTCCTCGGACCGCGTAGCCGCATCCTTCACGCCCCACCGTACCGCCTTGCGCTGCGGCCGTGCGGGGAGCGCTGTTGTGTTCACTCAGGGCTGCAAACATCAAGTCCCCCCGTTCTGTTCCGTATCCTGTGCCCGCTCATTTCCGGTCTGTTCGCCCGCAAGCTCTTCAAGAAGCAGTGCGAGTACGCTCCGTACACTCTCCATACGGATTTCCGTCCGGCCGCCGTTCAACCGCAGCGACGACACTTTCCCGCCACCGAATGCGCCGGAATCCGCTGTGGAGGGCCCGGCGACAGCCACATGGACCGTGCCGACGGGGCGGCCGTCCTGTTCTTCCGGGCCTGCGACGCCAGTGGTCGAAATTCCCCAGTCGGCGCCGAGCGCCTTGCGTACGCCGTCCGCCATCTGGGCCGCGACCTGCGCGTCCACCGCTCCGCGCTGGTCCAGGAGGGTCGCGTCGACGCCCAGCAGCTGCTGCTTCAGCTCGGTGGCGTACGCGGTGACAGAGCCACGGAAGGCGTTGGAGGCCCCCGGGACCGCGGTGATCGCGGCCGCGACCAGACCGCCGGTCAGCGATTCCGCGACGGCCAGCGTCTCGCCCCTCACCGCCAGTAGTCGCAGCACGTCGGCGGCCGTGGAGGTCAACGTTCCGCCCCCTCCGCCGCCGCCTCGCGCTCGGCGATTCCGCTCCGTCGCAGCACAATGGCCTGTCTCACATAGTCGAGCCCGGTGACGACGGTCAGGACGACCGCCACAGCCATCACCCACCACCTCAGGGTGGCCAGCGGCCCCTCCATCACCAGGACGTACATCCCGACCGCGGTGCCCTGGGCGAGGGTCTTCAGCTTGCCGCCCCGGCTCGCTGGAATGACTCCGTACCGGATGACGATGAAACGCAGGAGGGTGATCCCGATTTCCCGGCCGAGGATGACCCCCGTCACCCACCACGGCAGATCGCCGAGGGAGGACAGGCAGATCAGCGCGGCACCCATGATCGCCTTGTCGGCGATGGGGTCGGCGATCTTCCCGAAGTCGGTGACGAGGTCGTACGTCCGGGCCAGGTGGCCGTCGAAGATGTCGGTGATCATGGCGACGGCGAAGGCGGCCCAGGCCCAGGCCCGCCAGACCGGGTCGTACCCGCCGTCCATGAGCATCAGCACGACGAAGCCCGGTACGAGGACCAGACGGACCATGGTCAGGATGTTCGCGATGTTCCAGAGGCTGGCCTGGTTGACGGCGGCAGCGCCGAGCTTCCCGCCGCGCACGGACTTCGGGTCTCCGACATTGCGCGGGGCGCCGGGAACGCCGGAAGCACTCGTCGCGCCCTTGGCGCCGGAGGTGCCGCCCGCCGCGGATGCCGGGGCTCCCGTCATCTGGCCGCCTCCTCAGTACACACGAGGGAGCCGAGCGAGCCCGGAAGCACCTCGGCCACCAGGTCGACGCCCTCCGTGCCGACCACCTTCGCCTCGACCATAAGGCCGACGGTCAACTCCTCGCCGCTCGTGAACAACACCTGACCGTCCGTCTCGGGCGCCTGGTGCGCGGCCCGGCCGTACGCGCCCTCGTCGCCGTCGACCGACTCGACCAGCACGCGCACGGTCTCTCCGACGCGCTCCTCGGCGCGCTGCGAGACCAGCTCCTCGGCCAGCCGCGAGACCCGCGCGAGCCGCTCGGCGACCACGTCCTCGTCGAGCTTGCCGTCGTACGTCGCCGCTTCGGTGCCCTCCTCGTCGGAGTACCCGAAGACGCCGATGGCGTCCAGTCGCGCGCCGTTCAGGAACCGCTCCAGCTCCGCGAGGTCGTCCTCGGTCTCGCCGGGGAAGCCCACGATGAAGTTGGACCGCACGCCGGCCTCGGGGGACTTGCCGCGGATGGTGTCGAGCAGCTCCAGGAAGCGGTCGGTGTCGCCGAAGCGGCGCATCGAGCGGAGCACTGCGGGCGCCGAGTGCTGGAAGGACAGGTCGAAGTAGGGCACGACCTTGGGCGTGGAGGTGAGCACGTCGATGAGGCCGGGCCGCATCTCGGCGGGCTGGAGGTAGCTCACGCGCACCCGCTCGATGCCGTCGACCTCGGCGAGCTCGGGCAGCAACGACTCCAGCAGCCGGATGTCGCCCAGGTCCTTGCCGTACGAGGTGTTGTTCTCGGAGACCAGCATGACCTCCTTGACGCCCTGCTCGGCCAGCCACCGCGTCTCGTTCAGCACGTCCGAGGGCCGGCGCGAGATGAAGGAGCCGCGGAAGGAGGGGATGGCGCAGAAGGAGCAGCGGCGGTCGCAGCCGGAGGCGAGCTTCACGGAGGCGACGGGCGAGCCGTCCAGGCGGCGGCGCAGCGGTGAGCGCGGCCCGGAGGCCGGAGCGAGGCCGTCCGGAAGGTCGAGCGGTCCGTGTCCTGGCAGCGCGACCTCGGCCGCCGACTCCTGGCGCTCGGCCGGGCTGATCGGCAGCAGCTTGCGCCGGTCGCGCGGGGTGTGCGAGGCGTGGATGCCGCCGTTCAGGATGGTCTGGAGGCGGTCGGAGATGTCCACGTAGTCGTCGAAGCCGAGTACGCCGTCGGCCTCGGGCAGCGCCTCGGCCAACTCCTTGCCGTACCGCTCCGCCATGCAGCCGACCGCCACGACGGCCTGGGTTCTGCCACGGCCCTTGAGGTCGTTGGCCTCCAGGAGCGCGTCGACGGAGTCCTTCTTGGCGGCTTCGACGAAGCCACAGGTGTTGACGACCGCGACGTCCGCGGCCTCGGCGTCCTCGACGAGCTCCCAGCCGTCCGCCTCCAAGCGGCCTGCGAGCTCCTCCGAGTCCACCTCGTTACGGGCGCAGCCAAGAGTGACGAGTGCGACGGTACGGCGTTCAGGCATGGGCTCAAGAGTACTTCGTCCCACTGACAGCCCACGTCGACGGGGTTGGCCGATCTTGGCCAACCCCGTACCCGCGTTTCCCTTTGAGTCGTCTGTGCGCTCAGCCGACCTCGGGGTCGCCCTTCGTGTAGGTCAGGCGCTCGACCTGACCGGGCTGGAAGTCGTCCTTGATCTGCTTGCCGTTGACGTAGAGCTGGACGGCTCCGGCGTCACCGAGGACGAGGTCGATCTTGGAGCTGTCCTGGAAGGTCTTGGACTCACCTTGCTTGAGCAGGCCGTCCCAGAGGAGCCGGCCGTTGTGGTCCTTGGCGGAGATCCAGCTGCGGCCGTCGGCGGCGCTGACCTGGACGGTCACCTTGTCGCGGGGCGCGGCCGCGATGGCGCTGTCGGTCGGGTCCGGCTTCGGGTCGGCGTCGGGCTTGTCGGCCTTGGGCGTGGGCGAGGCGGGCTTGCTGGTGGTCGGCGTGGAACCCTCGGCGACCTGCGTGGTGCCGCCGTCCTCGTCGCCGCCGTTGAACGCGGTGAAGCCGACGAAGCCGATCACCGCGACGATCGCGGCGACCATGGCGGCGGTCCAGTTGGGGCCGCGCCGCTCGGGGCGGATCCGCTCCGCCTCGAACAGCGGGGCCGCCGGCGTCGGCGCGGGCCGTCCGCCGTGGGCGTCGTCGTACTGCGCGAGCAGCGGGACGGGATCGATGCGCACCGCGCGCGCGATGGTGCGGAGGTGGCCGCGGGCGTAGACGTCGCCACCGCAGGGGGCGAAGTCGTCCTGCTCGATCGCGTGCACGATGGCGATGCGGACCCGGGTGGCATTGCTGACGTCGTCGACGGTCAGCCCGGCCGCGATGCGTGCCTGCTGGAGGGCACGACCGATCGAGGGGCGTTCCGCCGAGGGTTCGTCACGGTCGTCTTCGAACGGACGCTTGTCTTCGGGGAAATTGCCGTCAGGGGAGTTGCCGATGGACACGGGGGCGCCTTTCGAGCGTGTAGCCACCTGTGCTGGAGGTTCAGTCTAGGGGGGGTACGAAAGGGTGGGGCAACCGGGCGGTGGGACTTTGTACGCCATCAGAATGGCCGGTCATCCTGCTGGTGGTGACGGTGGGGCACGGGACTGCCCCTCCTCCAACTTGACGTGCGACGAAGGGAAACGGTTGCTCACCATTTCCTTACGGGTGAGTCACGTTCGAATACCCGGATGCCGCAATCCCATCCGCGTTCAGTCCGCCGGGCAACCGTATTTCCCCGAACGGGGAACCCTCGTGCGCCCCCGTCGCGTCCCTGCGTCCCTCCTACGCCTCAGTCTCCCCCCGGATCACCGCCAGCACGCCGTCCAGTTCGTCGGGTTTCACGAGAACGTCACGCGCCTTGGAGCCCTCGCTCGGCCCCACGATGCCCCGGGACTCCATGAGGTCCATCAGCCGCCCGGCCTTGGCGAAGCCGACGCGCAGCTTGCGCTGGAGCATGGAGGTCGAGCCGAACTGGGTGGAGACGACCAGTTCGGCCGCCTGGCACAGCAGGTCGAGGTCGTCGCCGATCTCCTCGTCGATCTCCTTCTTCTGCTTGGTGCCCACGGTGACGTCGTCCCGGAAGACGGGCGCCATCTGGTCCTTGCAGTGCTGGACGATCGCCGCGACCTCGTCCTCGGTCACGAAGGCGCCCTGCATACGGGTCGGCTTGTTCGCCCCCATCGGCAGGAACAGTCCGTCGCCCTTGCCGATCAGCTTCTCGGCGCCGGGCTGGTCGAGGATGACGCGCGAGTCGGCGAGCGAGGAGGTGGCGAAGGCGAGCCGCGAGGGCACGTTCGCCTTGATCAGACCGGTGACGACGTCCACCGACGGCCGCTGCGTGGCGAGCACCAGGTGGATGCCGGCCGCGCGCGCGAGCTGCGTGATGCGCACGATCGCGTCCTCGACGTCCCGCGGCGCGACCATCATCAGGTCGGCCAGCTCATCCACGATCACCAGCAGGTACGGGTACGGGGACAGCTCGCGCTCGCTGCCCTCGGGCAGCTTGACCTTGCCGTTCCTGATGGCCTCGTTGAAGTCGTCGATGTGCCGGTAGCCGAAGGCCGCCAGGTCGTCGTAGCGCAGGTCCATCTCGCGCACGACCCACTGGAGCGCCTCGGCGGCCCGCTTGGGATTGGTGATGATCGGCGTGATGAGGTGCGGGATGCCCTCATAGGCGGTCAGCTCGACGCGCTTGGGGTCGACGAGGACCATGCGGACGTCCTCGGGGGTCGCGCGGACCATGACCGAGGTGATCAGGCAGTTGATGCACGACGATTTACCGGAGCCGGTCGCACCTGCGACGAGCACATGCGGCATCTTCGCCAGGTTGGCCATCACATAGCCGCCCTCGACGTCCTTGCCGAGCGCCACCAGCATCGGGTGGTCGTCCTCGGCCGCGTCCGCGAGGCGCAGTACGTCGCCGAGGTTGACCATCTCGCGGTCGGTGTTGGGGATCTCGATGCCGACGGCCGACTTGCCGGGGATCGGGCTGATGATCCGTACGTCCGGGCTGGCGACGGCGTACGCGATGTTCTTGGTCAGCGCGGTGATCCGCTCGACCTTCACAGCCGGGCCCAGCTCGACCTCGTAGCGCGTGACCGTCGGGCCGCGGGTGAAGCCGGTGACGGAGGCGTCGACCTTGAACTCGGTGAAGACGTTCGTGAGCGAGGCGACGACGGCGTCGTTGGCGGCGCTGCGCGTCTTGCCGGGGCCGCCTCGCTCCAGGAGGTCGAGTGAAGGCAGGGAGTAGGTGATGTCGCCGGAGAGCTGGAGTTGTTCGGCGCGCGGCGGCAGGTCCCGGGGCGCGTCGGGGGCCTGCTTGGTGAGGTCCGGCACCAGGACGTCCTGCCTGGCGCCCTTGGGCGGCCTGGTGTCCGGGGGTTCCTGCTTGGGCGTCCGGGAGCGCGCGGCCGGGACGGGGGGGGTCTCCTCACGGTCTCCCACGCTCACCCCCTGGGTGAGGTCGGCGACCACCGGGGAGGGCGGCATCCCGTGCAGCACGGCCCCGTCGAGCGCGGCAGCGGCGGCCGCGGCGACGTCCACGGCGTCCATCGGCCGGTTCGGGTCGGGCTGCCGTACGGCGGAGCGCCTCGGGCGGCGCCGGATGAGGGCCTCCTGCTCGGCGCCGTCGGGGTCGTACGACTCGGGGGCGGAACCGCGCCTGCGGCGGCGCGCGGGCAGCGCTTCGCGCCACTGCTCGTCGTAGCGGGCGTCGTCCTCGCCGTACTCCTCGTCGCCGTACTCGCTGTCGGCCGCGACGATGCCCAGCTTCTGCCCGAGCAGCCGCAGCCGCTGCGGGATCGCGTTGACCGGTGTCGCGGTGACGACGAGCAGCCCGAAGACGGTGAGCAGCACGAGCATCGCCACGGCGAGGGCCTCGCCCATGGTGTACGTCAGCGGCGTGGCCGTGCTCCAGCCGATGAGCCCGCCGGCGTCCCTTATCGCCTGCATGCCCGCGCTGCGGGCGGGCGACCCGCAGGCGATGTGGACCTGACCGAGCACGCCGATGACGAGCGCGGACAGGCCGATGACGATCCGGCCGTTGGCGTCGGGCTGCTCGGGGTGCCGGATGAACCGTACGGCGATGACCGCGAGCAGTATCGGCACGAGCAGGTCGAGCCGACCGAAGGCACCGGTCACCAGCATCTCGACGAGATCACCGACCGGGCCGCGCAGGTTGGACCAGGTACCGGCGGCGACGATCAGGGCGAGGGCGAGCAGCAGCAGCGCGACACCATCCTTGCGATGCGCCGGGTCGAGATTCTTCGCGCCCTGCCCTATGCCGCGGAAGACGGCGCCGACGGCGTGCGCGGCACCGAGCCAGACGGCGCGTACGAGCTTGTACACGCCCCCGGTCGGATTGGGCGCCGGCTTAGGAGGGGCCGCTTTCTTCGCCGCAGCCTTCTTGGCGGGTGCCTTCTTGGCTGCGGCTTTCTTCGCGGGGGCCTTCTTCGCCGGAGCCTTCGTCGGAGCGGCCGCCTTCTTCGCGGGCGGCTTCTTCGCTGCGGACTGACGTGAGGCCATGAGTGTGAGGTTACCGGTGGAGGCCACAGCCGACACGTGTGCCTACTGCTTCACCCGTTCGTGTCGCATACCTCAAGTCCCGAAACTGACGGGTGTGACAGAACCTCGTGCCGGACACCCGCACACCCGCGTACCGGATCCGCCCTCCACAACTCGACCCGGGGCGAGGCCACTTCCGCGACCCGGCCCCGCTGCGGGACGTCCTCAGTTCTGCGACGGCACCGAGGCGGGTCCGCCCGTGCCCGGCTCCAGCGCGTCCAGCGCCCTGCGCAGGCCCGTGAGTTTGCGTTCCAGATGGGCCGCCGTGGCCACCGCGGCCGCGTCCGCAGAGTCGTCGTCCAGCTGTTTGGAGAGGGCCTCGGCCTGCTCCTCGACCGCCGCGAGCCGTGCGGACAGCTCGGCGAGAATGCCGCCGGAGGGCTCCTTGGAACCGCCCGCCGTACCCTTACCGCCGCCCTCCAACTGGAGCCTCAGCAGCGCCGCCTGCTCCCTGAGCTGGCAGTTCTTCATGTACAGCTCGACGAAAACGGAAACTTTCGCGCGCAGCACCCACGGGTCGAACGGCTTCGAGATGTAGTCGACCGCACCTGCCGCATACCCACGGAACGTGTGGTGCGGACCGTGGTTGATGGCGGTGAGAAAGATGATCGGGATGTCCCGGGTCCGTTCCCGCCGCTTGATGTGCGCGGCGGTCTCGAATCCGTCCATGCCCGGCATCTGGACGTCCAGCAGAATGACCGCGAAGTCATCCGTCAACAGCGCCTTGAGCGCTTCCTCCCCGGACGATGCCCGCACCAGTGTCTGATCGAGCGCGGAGAGGATGGCCTCCAGCGCCAACAGATTCTCCGGCCGGTCATCGACCAGGAGGATCTTGGCCTTCTGCACCATGGCCCGCCCTCCTCGCCCCGGCTTGGGGCCTCCCCTGTCCGAAGGACTCGACGTGACACCGCTCGGCGTCACCCCAGGGGACGACTCCCTCGCGCCACCCGTCCTTGTGCCGGTCATCGTAGCCGCACCCCGCCTGTCGCCACACCCTGTCACCGTGATGTCACTGTGCTCGTAGCAGAAACGCGGCAGGGGACCAGAAGGTTCCCCGAATCCCGCGTTTCTACACGGCCCCGGCCACCCTCAGTCAGCAACTCCGCGCGCCGCCCGCCGGGTTGTGACCGCCTGGTGCGCCTCCTGTCACTCACTCCGCATCCATTGCTCCATGACCGCCAGCAGATGATCCGGATCGACCGGCTTCGTCACGTAGTCGGAGGCGCCCGAGTCGATCGCCTTCTCCCGGTCGCCCTTCATCGCCTTGGCCGTGAGCGCGATGATCGGCAGTCCGGCGAACTGGGGCATCCGGCGAATCGCCGTCGTCGTGGCGTATCCATCCATCTCGGGCATCATGATGTCCATCAGAACGACCGTCACATCGTCGTGCTGCTCCAGGACCTCGATGCCCTCCCGGCCGTTCTCGGCGTACAGCACGGACAGACCGTGCTGCTCCAGGACACTGGTGAGCGCGAAGACATTGCGGATGTCGTCGTCGACGATGAGCACCTTCTCACCGTCGAAACGGACGGTCCTGCGCGCCGGCACCGCCTCCTGAGCGGCCTGCTGTGCCCAGTGCTCCTGACCGCTCTGGGTGCCCTGCCCCGTCAACAGGGAGGGAGAGGCCGCCGACACGGCCCTGCGGCGTCGCCGGAAGAGCGCGGCGGCCCCGTTCTGCGTCTCGCGGTACGACTTCACCTCGGCCGGCGTCTCGGCCGCCCCGGCGCGCTCGTGCTCGGACGCCAGCAGCTCGCCGGCCTCCAGCGCGGCGGGCGCGTTGTGCGCATAGCCCTGCGGGGGCAGTTCGCTCGGGTGCAGCGGCAAATAGAGGGTGAAGGTGGAGCCACGGCTCGGTTCGCTCTGCGCGTGGATCTCGCCGCCCAGCAGCCGGGCGATCTCCCGCGAGATGGACAGCCCCAGGCCCGTACCGCCGTACTTGCGGCTGGTGGTGCCGTCCGCCTGCTTGAACGCCTCGAAGATCACCCGCATCTTGCTGGCCGCGATGCCGATGCCTGTGTCCGTCACCGAGAACGCGATCATGGGGGCGTCCGCGTCGCGCAGCGAGCCCGCCTCCAGCAACTGCTCCCTGATGGCCACCGGCACATCCGCGCTCGCCGGCCGGATGACCAGCTCGACGGCCCCGGAGTCGGTGAACTTCACCGCGTTGGACAGCAGGTTCCGCAGCACCTGCAACAGCCGCTGTTCGTCCGTGTGCAGCGTGGCGGGCAGCTCCGGCGAGACCCGCACGGAGAAGTCGAGGCCCTTCTCCGCGGTCAGCGGCCGGAAGGTGGCCTCCACGTAGTCGACCAGCTGGACCAGCGCGATACGGGTCGGCGAGACGTCCATCTTGCCGGCCTCGACCTTCGACAGATCGAGGATGTCGTTGATCAGCTGAAGCAGGTCGGAACCCGCCCCGTGGATCGTCTCGGCGAACTCGACCTGCTTGGGCGTCAGGTTCGACTCGGCGTTGTCGGCGAGCAGCTTCGCGAGGATCAGCAGCGAGTTGAGCGGGGTGCGCAGCTCGTGCGACATGTTCGCCAGGAACTCGCTCTTGTAGCGCATGGAGACCGCGAGCTGCTCGGCTCGCTCCTCCAGGACTTGCCGCGCCTCCTCGATCTCGGTGTTCTTGACCTCGATGTCGCGGTTCTGCCGGGCCAGCAACTCGGCCTTCTCCTCCAGTTCGGCGTTGGACGCCTGGAGGGCCTTCTGCCGGTTCTCCAACTCGTCGGACCGCTCGCGCAGTTGCTCGGTCAGCTCCTGCGACTGCTTCAGCAGCACCTCGGTCTTGGTGTTGACGGAGATGGTGTTGACGCTGGTCGCGATCATCTCGGCGATCTGGTTCAGGAAGTCCTTCTGGATCTGCGTGAACGAGTTGAAGGACGCCAGCTCGATGACACCGAGCACCTGCCCCTCGAAGAGCACCGGGAGCACGATGACCTGCGCGGGCGGCGCCTCACCGAGCCCGGAGGAGATCTTCAGATAGCCGCTCGGCGCGTTCTCCACCAGGATCGTGCGCTTCTCCTTCGCGGCCGTCCCGACCAGCGCCTCGCCGGGCCGGAACGACGTCGGCATGGAGCCCATGGAGTAGCCGTACGAGCCGAGCATGCGCAGCTCGTACCGGTCCTCGTCGCCCTGGGCCAGGTCCTTGCCGTCGACCAGCGGCAGCGCGAGGAAGAACGCGCCGTGCTGCGCGGAGACCACCGGCGTCAGCTCGCTCATGATCAGCGAGGCAACGTCGGCGAGGTCCCGGCGGCCCTGCATCAGGGCGGAGATACGGGCGAGGTTGCCCTTGAGCCAGTCCTGCTCCTGGTTGGCGATCGTCGTGTCGCGCAGGTTGGCGATCATCTTGTTGATGTAGTCCTGCAACTCCTTGATCTCGCCGGACGCGTCGACGTCGATCTTCAGGTTCAGGTCGCCCCGGGTCACCGCGGTGGCCACGCGCGCGATGGCGCGCACCTGCCGGGTCAGGTTCCCGGCCATCTCGTTCACCGACTCGGTGAGGTCGCGCCAGGTGCCGTCGACGTCGCGAACCCGCGCCAGACCGCCCAGCTGCCCCTCGGTGCCCACCTCGCGGGCCACGCGGGTGACCTCCTCTGCGAAGGAGGACAGCTGGTCGACCATCGTGTTGATGGTGGTCTTCAGCTCCAGGATCTCGCCGCGCGCGTCGATGTCGATCTTCTTGGTCAGGTCGCCCTTGGCGATGGCGGTCGTGACCATCGCGATGTTGCGGACCTGGCCGGTGAGGTTGGACGCCATCGAGTTCACGGACTCGGTGAGGTCCTTCCACGTGCCCGCCACACCCGGTACGTGCGCCTGCCCTCCGAGGATGCCGTCGGTGCCCACCTCGCGGGCCACCTTGGTGACCTGGTCGGCGAACGAACTCAGCGTCTTCACCATGCTGTTGAACGTGTCGGCGAGTTCCGCGACCTCGCCGCGCGCCTCGATCGTCACCGTACGGGTCAGGTCGCCGTTGGCGACGGCTGCCGCGACCTGGGAGATGTTCCGCACCTGCATGGTCAGGTTCTTGGCCATCAGGTTGACGTTGTCGGTGAGGTCCTTCCAGATGCCCGTGACGCCCGACGCATGCGCCTGACCGCCCAGGATGCCCTCGGTGCCCACCTCGCGGGCCACCCGGGTCACCTGCTCGGCGAAGGACGACAGCTGGTCGACCATCGTGTTGACGGTGGTGACGAGTTCGAGGATCTCGCCCTTCGCGTCGACAGTGATCTTCTTCGACAGGTCGCCCTTGGCGACCGCGGTCGTGACCTCGGCGATCTGACGCACCTGAATCGTCAGGTTGTTCGCCATGAAGTTCACCGACTGCGTGAGGTCCTTCCAGGTGCCGGAGACGCCCTGCACCTCGGCCTGACCGCCGAGCTGGCCCTCCGTGCCCACCTCGCGCGCGACCCTGGTGACCTCCTCCGCGAACGACGACAGCTGGTCCACCATCGTGTTCAGCGTGTTCTTCAGCTCCAGGATCTCGCCGCGCGCATCCACGGTGATCTTCTGGGACAGGTCGCCGCGGGCCACCGCCGTGGCGACCTGCGCGATGTTCCGCACCTGGCCGGTGAGGTTGCCGGCCATGCCGTTCACGGACTCCGTGAGGTCGCGCCACACACCGGCGACGCCGGGCACCTGCGCCTGACCGCCGAGGCGGCCCTCCGTGCCCACGTCCCGGGCGACCCGGGTCACCTGGTCGGCGAAGGAGGACAACTGGTCGACCATCGTGTTGATGGTGTTCTTCAGCTCCAGGATCTCGCCGCGAGCGTCGACGTCGATCTTCTGGGACAGGTCACCCCGCGCCACGGCCGTCGTCACCTGCGCGATGTTCCTCACCTGTCCGGTGAGGTTGGACGCCATCGAGTTGACGGAGTCGGTGAGTTCCTTCCATGTGCCGGACACACCGTCCACACGGGCCTGACCGCCGAGGCGGCCCTCCGTGCCCACGTCCCGGGCCATCCGGGTCACCTGGTCGGCGAACGACGACAGCTGGTCCACCATCGTGTTCACGGTGTTCTTCAGTTCGAGCATCTCGCCCGCGACATCGACGGTGACCTTCTGCGAGAGGTCGCCGTTGGCCACGGCCGTCGTCACCGCCGCGATGTTCCTCACCTGTCCGGTGAGATTCCGGAACGCGGTGTTGACGGAGTCCGTCAGGTCCTTCCATGTACCGGCCGCGCCCGGCACCTGCGCCTGACCGCCCAGCCGGCCCTCGGCACCGACCTCATTGGCCACCCGAGTCACTTCGGCACCGAAGTAGGAGAGCTGGTCCACCATTCCGTTGACGGTGTTCTTCAGCTCCAGCATCTCGCCGGCCACGTCCACGGTGACCTTCTGCGAGAGGTCGCCGTCAGCCACGGCCGTCGTCACGGCCGCGATGTCCCGCACCTGAATGGTCAGGTTCCGGAAGACCGTGTTCACCGAATCGGTGAGGTCCTTCCACGTCCCCGCCGCACCCGGCACCTGCGCCTGACCACCCAGCCGGCCCTCGGCACCGACCTCGTTCGCCACCCGCGTGACCTCGTCGGCGAAGATCCGCAGTGTCTCTGTCATCTGGTTGATGGTCTCGGCGAGCTTGGCGACCTCGCCACGCGCGGGGACGGTCACCTTCTGCGACAGGTCACCGTTGGCGACCGCGGTGGTGACCTGGGCGATCCCCCGTACCTGGGCGGTGAGATTGCCGGCCATGGTGTTCACCGAATCGGTGAGTTCCTTCCACACACCGGCCACACCCGGCACCTCGGCCTGACCGCCGAGCTGCCCGTCGGTGCCCACCTCACGGGCGACTCGCGTCACCTCGGAGGAGAAGGCGGAGAGCTGGTCGACCATCGTGTTGACGGTCTCCTTGAGCTCCAGCATCTCACCGGCCACGTGAACCGTGACTTTCCGGGACAAGTCACCCTTGGCGACCGCGGTCGTCACCAGCGCGATGTCCCTCACCTGTGCGGTGAGCCGATACGCCATCGTGTTGACGGACTCCGTCAGGTCCTTCCACGAACCCGACATCCCCCGCACCTTGGCCTGCCCGCCCAGCTTGCCCTCGGTGCCCACCTCGCTGGCCACCCGGGTGACCTCGTCGGTGAACGTCGACAGCTGGTCGACCAGGTTGTTGACCGTACGACCGACCTTCAGGAACTCCCCGCGCAGCGGATGCCCGGTCCCGTCCGGCGCCTGTGACCGCAGCTCCATACGCGGCGACAGATCGCCCTCCGCGACCGCCGACAGCACCCGGCTGACCTCGGAGACAGGCCGTACGAGGTCGTCGACCAGCGCGTTCGACGCCTCGACGGCAGTCGCCCAGGACCCCTCGGCGGCACCCGTCTCCAGCCGCTCGGTGAGCTTGCCCTCCCGACCGACCACGCGCCGCACCCGCGACAACTCACCGGTCAGATGCAGATTCCGGTCCGCCACCTCGTTGAAGACCGCGGCGATCTCGGACATGACACCGTCACCCGAGACCGTCAGACGCTTGCGGAAGTTGCCGTCCCGCATCGCCTCCAGCGCCGTGAGCAGCCGGTTCAGGGCCGCCGTGTCCACGGTCGTGGTCCCGTTGTTCGGTTTACGAGATTTGCGCTGCTCGTTCAGGGACTGTCCGCCTTTCGCGCGCGCCTTAGTGCCCCGCGTCGCTGCGCCAGACTCCACTGTGTCCCTCCCGCAAGGGTCGACCGTTCCTGCTGGGCGTACTTCGCCTTGTTCGAACGCTTCGTACTACACACACTGTGCATACTTCTCACACTGCTCGTACCACTCGTACTACTTCGTACTCGGATACTTCTGCTCGGCGGACCAGGTGCCACTCCCCGGCGCACGGGGAAGATACTCGGCCGTGGCCGGCCTTCTCCCGGAAGCCTGCCCAGTGTTTCACCATGGCTGAACCAGGCCATAACAGTTCGGCAGCTTCGCACACGGTCCGCACACCTCCGGACGGAAAGACAGACGACCGGCATCCGTATGGACGGCGAAGGTAAGTAACCTTGCATGCGGCTGTCCAGCCATGCCGGTTCCGTACGGCCTGGGCGGTGGCGCACGAGCACAGTGGGCAGGCATCGGAGGGGCGGCCGCACCATGACCACCGGACTGCATCCTGGGGAAGCCCCCCGGGACCCCAGGCCGACGGAGAAACAGTCTCTGCCGCGGCAGGAGGCCGGCCGCGGGTCCCCGCACGTCGAGAACCGGACAAGGAGTGCTGTGATCACCGCGCGCGCGGCCGCCAGTTTCGCCCCCGTCTCGCGATCCGTCGCGACCGCCCGCTCGTTCGTCCGCGACACCCTCCAGGGCTGGGGGTTCGCCGACATCGTCGACGACGCCGTGGTCCTCACCAGCGAGCTGGTCACCAACGCGGTCATCCACGCGGGCACCTCCGCCGACGTCCTCTGCCTGCGCGCGGAGGACGGCGTCCGCGTCGAGGTCGCCGACAGATACCCCGAGCGCGAGATCCCACTCCAGTCCAGCCCCGTCAACATGGGCAGCCCGGACCGCGAGGGCGGCCGCGGCCTCCAGCTGTGCGCGGCGATGGCCACCCGCTGGGGTGTCGAGTACACATCCACCCACAAGCAGGTCTGGTTCCAACTCGATCTCCCCGACCGCCCGGTGGGCACCCGCACGGCCGGCCCGGCCCTCCCCGCCGACCTGCTGCCCCTCGCCGACGGCCGGGTCCGCGTCGCAGTCGTCCAGATCGACCGCTCGGCCGCGATCAGCGCCTGGAACGAGGACGCCGAGGAACTCTTCGGCTACGCCCCCGACCACGTCATCGGCAAGCCCCTCACCGACCTCGCCGCCTGGCCGCACACCCCCGGCACCAGCACCGGCGTCGCCGAGGCACTCCAACTCTCCCGCTGGGAGGGCAGTTACGGCATCCGCGGCGCCAACGGCCGCGTGACCCCGGTCTACGCCTCCCACCTCCGGGTACGCGACACGGCCGGCGAACCCTCCACGGTCTGCCTTCTCGTACGGGACCACGAGCGCGCCGTCCTCCAGACCCCGATCCGCGTCTCGGCCGGCGACACCTCCGGCTCCGGCGAGGGCCAGGCCACGGACCCCTTCGAGGTCTTCATCGGCTCCCCGGCCCCGGACGACCTCGACGGCCTCCTCCAGCGCACGGTCGAGCGCGCCCGCGACATGCTCGACGGCGACTCCGCCTTCCTGCTCCTGGCCACCGACGACGAGACCGAGCTGGAGGTGCGGGCCTCGACCGGCCTCCCCTCGGCCCGCCAGCGCTTCGCCCGCGTCCCCGTGGAGGTCGGCCCCGGCCGCTACAGCTCGGCCCGCATGCCCGCCGTCCACGACGACCTCACGGCCGTCCCCGGCGCCGTACCGCTGCTGAACGGCACGGGAATGCGTTCGGTCGTCACGGTCCCCCTCAAGGTCGAGGGCCGCCTCACAGGCTCCCTGGGCGTCGCCGCCGAGTCCCAGGGCCGGTACTCCAACGAGGAGGCCCTGCGCCTCCAGTTCGCCGCCGACCGCATCGCCCTCGCCGTCGAGTCGGCCCGCCTGGGCGAGCTGGAACGGCTGCGCCGAGGCTCCCTGTCGTTCCTCGTCGAGGCCTCCGACCTCCTCGCGGGCACCCTGGACCGCGACCAGACCCTGGCCCTGATGGCCCAGATGACGATCCCGACCCTCGCCACCTGGTGCGCGGTCTACACGATCGCCGACCAGGCCTCGGACCCGTACCTCAGTTACGTCCTGCACGAGGACGAGGACCTCATCGACGGCCTCAAGGCCCTCCTCGTCAAGATCCCCCCGCCGGAACCGATCCCCACTCCGGGTGCCCGCGTCTGGACGGCGCCCGCCGAGGCGGCCCACCAGGCGGCCCTGCGCACCTCGATGCGCAGCCTGGGCCTCGGTGAACCCGCCACAGTCAGCTCGGGCATCGGCACGACGCTGGCGACGGCCTCGGCGGTGGGCGGCGAGACGGTCGTGCTCCCGCTCGTGGCCCGCAACCGCGTCATCGGCATGCTGACCCTCGGCAAGCCCACGGACGAGCACTTCCGCCAGGAGATCCTGGAGTTGGCGGAGGACCTCTCCCGCCGGGCCGCCCTCGCCCTGGACAACGCCCGCCTGTACTCGGAGCGCGTGGCCATCAGCCAGTCCCTCCAACGCAGCCTCCTGCCGCCCGAGCTCCCCCAGATCGACGGCGTCGAGGTCGAGGTCATCTATCGCGCGGCCGGCGAGGGCAACGAGGTCGGCGGCGACTTCTACGACCTGTTCCCCATCCGCGACGGCGCGTACGGCTTCGCCATCGGCGACGTCTGCGGCACCGGCCCGGAAGCCGCCGCGGTCACCGGCCTGGCCCGCCACGCCCTGCGCCTGCTGGCCCGCGAGGGTTACGGCGGCCCCGCGGTCCTGGAGCGCCTCAACTCCGCGATCATCGACGAGGGGGCCCGCAGCCGCTTCCTGACGCTCCTCTACGGCGAGTTGTGGCCCCAGGAGGACGGCAGCGCCGTACTGAAGGTGGTCTGCGCCGGCCATCCGCTCCCCCTGCGTCTCCGCCAGGACGGCACGGTCGAACCCGCCGCCGAACCGCAGGCCCTCCTCGGCGTCATGGAGGATCTGGAGCTCTACGAGCAGACGGTCACCCTTGACCCCGGCGACGTCCTCCTCTGTGTCACGGACGGGGTCACCGAACGCCGGGAAGGCACCCGCATGTTGGGCGACGACGGCCTCACCGAGGTCCTCACCAACTGCACGGGCCTCACGGCGGGCGCGGTCGCGGCCCGCGTCATGCGCGCGGTCGAGCGCTTCGCCTCCGACGCCCCGTCCGACGACATGGCCATCCTGGCGATGCGCGTACCGGGCGTCTAGAAGAAGTGGGAGCTCCGGGCCTGCGGGCCCGGGGCATGCGAAAGGCCCCCGCCCACCAGGGCGGAGGCCTTCTCTGCTTGAGCCCCCAAACGGAATCGAACCGTTGACCTTCTCCTTACCATGGAGACGCTCTACCGACTGAGCTATAGGGGCCTGTCACCCGTTTGAGGTTTCCCTCGCGGCAACGAGGTAGATCATACCCTGAATCGCAGACCGCTTCGAACCGCCCAACAGCGCACCCGCAAGGTCCACGCGCCCCCGAGTTGAACCGCGCACCAGAATCTGCCCCTGGTCATCGCTGAGGGTGCGGGACACCAGCCTAGAAAGCCGGCTGCAGCAGTCCGCCGAGCGCATTGCAGGCGGACACCAGCCGATGCAACTCCCGCCGCGACATCGCACCGCCGATGGGCAGCGCCAGCGTCTCGTCGGCGGCCCGCTCGGTCTCCGGCAGACACACGTCCCGCCGGAACCCCGGCGTGCGGTGCACGGGCGTCTTCACCGGCACGCCGCACTCCACTCCCTTGGCCCGCACAGCCCGCGCGAAGGCGTCCCGGTCCGGCCGCCCATTGCCGGGCACCCGTACGACGTACTGCTGGAAGGTGTGCCCGTCACCGCCCTCGGGAGTCCGTACGCCCTTCAGCTTGGCGCTGAGATACGCGGCCCGCTGCCGACGCTCCCCCACCTCGCTGTACGGCGTCTCCGACTCTCCCTGCTCCAGCACCAACAGCCCGTGCCGCTGCCCTACTTGATGCAGCGCCGCGATGGCAGCCGACCGACCGAAGCGGTGCACGACGAGGACAGCCGCCGTCCGTGACGTGACCGCGGCTTCGACAGCCGAGGCGTCCAGGCAGTATGTCGCCGGATCTATGTCGGCGAACACCGGCAGCGCGCCTGTCAGGCTCACCGCCTGAGCGACCTCCGGGTTCCCGAATGCCGGCACGACCACCTCGTCACCGGCGCCGACACCCGCGGCCCTGAGCATTCCAACGGTACCCATGGCGCGGATCCTGCTCGCACAACGTGAACTCCCGGTGACGCACAACAAAAAAGAGCTGGTCCCCGAACCGAAATTCGGGGACCAGCTCTAT
>NZ_JAEMUX010000079.1 GCF_016598475.1 Streptomyces adelaidensis | reverse complement strand
CCTCCAGGCCGCGTCCGGTCCCTGATGACACCCATCAGCCACCGGGCGCACCGCCCGCGACTGCTGCCGCACGGCCCGGACGAGGGGTCGCCGTCGGCGGACGCGGGCGGGTCACGGACCGCGGCGGCGTGCGCGCCGGTGCGGTGGTGAAGGCCCGGCCCGCGTCTCGACGTGCGGGACACGGAACCGGCGCCGTCGCATCCGCCGCGGTCCCGGCACCCGGCCGATCCGGTCGCGTCCGCCGTACCGGGTGAGCCGGTGCCGCTCGTCGAAGTCCGGCCGGAGGATGAGGCCTTGGGCGTGGTCGAGCGAGTCGTGGAGCATGCGCGCCACGTTCCACTCCCCGGCACCGGCCGCCGTGCTCCGGGCCTGCGCCGGCAGCCGTTCGACCTCCTTGCCGCCCCGGCGTCCGCGTCCGAGCCCGCCGTTGATGTGCTCGAAGACCTCGGTCAGCGCGTCCTTGACCGACTGGCAGACCGCCTCCCCCGCCACTTTTCGGCCGGGGTCCGACAATCCGGTCACGTGCCACCGCCACGCCGCTCCACGCCACGACGTCATGTCTACGCAAGCGTGCGTAGACCGTCTACGGAACCCTCAAATCAACCTCTGAACACCTGCGCGGGGCTTCAACTCCCCCCGCCCTTGGGCGCATTCTCAAAACACGAGGCCCGCCGGCACGGGGGCGGCGGGCCTCGACGGGGGAAGCGGAGGCACGAGGGAAGCCTCCACGGGGGAAGTGGGAGCACGGGGGAAACGGGGGAGGCCACGAGTGGCAGCGCGGCAAAGCGGCTCGCGTTCTGCGGGGTCGCGCTGCCACTCATGGTCCGGCCGAGCCCCGGCCACGGAGCGGGGCGGGGCGGCCCACCCCCCGACTGAGCCGCCCCTGACATCCGTACGCGACCCCGAACCGAGCGCGATCCCGAGCCGAGCACCCCACCGAACCGAACGCGCCCCCGAACCGAACGCGCCCCCGATCAGACCCGCAACGTCCTGATCGACGTCGGCGCGTGCCCCGGCTCCGTGGCGATCTCCTCGAACTCGACCACATCGCCGATGTCGTTGGTCGTGGACATGGAGATGTTGGTGACGCGCTCCAGGATCGCCTCGACGACGACCGGCACCCGGTACCGGGCCGCCAGCTTCTTGGCCTGCTCGAAGGCGGCGCCCAGCTCACCCGGGTCGGTCACGCGGATCGCCTTGCAGCCGAGGCCCTCGGCGACCTTGACGTGGTCGACGCCGTAGACGCCCAGCTCCGGCGAGTTGACGTTCTCGAACTCCAGGTTGACCTGGAAATCGATGTCGAAGGCTCGCTGGGCCTGGCGGATCAGGCCCAGGTAGGAGTTGTTGACCAGGACGTGGACGTACGGGATGCGGTGCTGCGCGCCGACCGCCAACTCCTCGATCATGAACTGGAAGTCGTAGTCGCCGGAGAGGGCGACGACGGAGGCCTCCGGGTCGGCCTTGGCGACGCCGAGCGCTGCCGGGACGGTCCAGCCGAGTGGGCCCGCCTGGCCGCAGTTGATCCAGTGGCGGGGGCGGTAGACATGCAGCATCTGGGCACCGGCGATCTGGGAGAGGCCGATGGTCGTGACGTACCGGGTCTCGGGGCCGAAGGCCCTGTTCATCTCCTCGTAGACGCGCTGCGGCTTGATCGGGATGTCGTCGAAGTGCGTACGGCGCTGGAGTGTCGCCCTCTTCTCCTGGGCCGAGGCCGCCCATTCACTCCGGTCGGGCAGCCTGCCCGCCGCCTTCGACTCCCTTGCCACCGTGACGAACAGCTCCAGCGCGGCCTTCGCGTCGGACGCGATGCCGTAGTCGGGCGGGAAGATCCTGCCGAGCTGGGTGGGCTCGATGTCGACGTGGACGAACTTCCGGCCGGCCGTGTAGACGTCGAGCTTCCCGGTGTGCCGGTTGGCCCAGCGGTTGCCGATGCCGAGGACGAAGTCGGACTCCAGGAAGGTCGCGTTGCCGTACCGGTGCGAGGTCTGGAGGCCGACCATGCCGGCGTTCAGCTCGTGGTCGTCGGGCAGGACGCCCCAGCCCATGAGGGTGGGGACGACCGGGATACCGGTCAACTCGGCGAATTCCACCAGCAGTTCGCAGGCGTCGGCGTTGATGACGCCGCCGCCCGCGACGATCAGCGGGCGCCGCGACTCGTTCAGCAGCCCGAGCGCCTTCTCGATCTGGGCACGGGTCGCGGCCGGCTTGTAGACCGGCAGCGGCTCGTACGTGTCCGGGTCGAACTCGATCTCGGTGAGCTGGACGTCGACGGGGAGGTCGATGAGGACGGGTCCGGGCCGGCCGGAGCGCATGAGGTGGAAGGCCTGCTGGAAGACGCCGGGGACCTGCGCGGCCTCCAGGACCGTGATGGCCATCTTGGTGACCGGCTTGGCGATGGAGGCGATGTCGACCGCCTGGAAGTCCTCTTTGTGGATCACGGCGGTGGGCGCCTGGCCGGTGACGCAGAGGATCGGGATGGAGTCGCCGAGGGCGGAGTACAGCCCGGTGATCATGTCGGTTCCGGCGGGCCCGGAGGTGCCGACGCAGACTCCGATGTTGCCGGGGTGCGTGCGGGTGTAGCCCTCGGCCATGTGTGAGGCGCCCTCGACATGGCGGGCGAGGGTGTGGTGGATGCCGCCGGAGGCTTTCAGGGCCGCGTAGAAGGGGTTGATCGCCGCGCCGGGGACACCGAACGCGTCGCTGACGCCCTCGCGCTTGAGGATCTCGACTGCCGCGCGGGCAGCGGTCATACGAGCCATTGCGTACTCCTGCTTCAGCTGCCGGACTCGCGCTCCCGTCGCGCCCCGCGGTGAGCACTTCCGTGATGTCGTCGGTTGCGTTTCCGCTTGTTATTTTCCGCATTGCGGAAATTACTTTCTACTATCTGGAAGTAATGTAGGGGGCGGGGTAGGGAGCGTCAAGGGCGTGGGCCGTGGAATCCCGCTGGGCGTCTCGGGGCGTTTCCCTGCCGCGGCAGCCCTGGCTGGAGGACGATGAGGGCTCGGTGGTCTCGGTGGTGGGTGGGGAAATGAGCGAGAGCATGGCGGTGCGGTGCCCGGACTGCGGGCGGGAGCATCAGTACGCCGCGCCGGTCTACCCCTGCCCGTGCGGCACCCCGGTCGCCGCGCCCCTGAACCACCGCGCCGCCCCCACCTCCGTCACGCACCGGACCTGGGACGAGGACTGGGTCACCGTCCGCTGCGGGGGCTGCGGCCGCGCCGACCAGTGGCCGCACCCGGAGCTGGGCTGCTCCTGCGGAACCGTGCTGCGCGTGCCCGTGGCCGGCGCCGTACAGCCGCCGGGCCCCGACCGCGCCGACCCGGCCGAGCCGCCCGCGAGCCTGCGCGCCACCTTCCGGCCGGTCACCATCCGTACGGCCCGTGACGCGGTCACCGCCGTCGCGCTCTATCTGCGCTGGCTGGGCTATCGGGACATCCGCCGCGCCGACCAGCGCCAGCCCTCCGGGATCGGGCTGGCCGCGCGAGGCGTCCTGGCCCAGGTGGACCCGTCGGTCCGCCCGGCCTCACCGCGCGACATCGAGTGCCTGTGGCTGACCGCCATGACGGAGTCCACCGACTGCGTCTACTTCTCCCTCGCCGGGTACGCGAGCGACGCCCGCGACCGCGCCGACGGCCTGGGCGTCTCCCTGTTCGTCCTGGACCTCACGGGCACCCCGCAGCCGGTGAACGGCGCGGCCACGGAACTGGTCGCGACCGGCTCGGAGGCCTGAGGCATCGGCCTCGCGCAGGGATGTCCGACGTCGACCGCGCGGAGCGGGCTACCCGGTCGCGTACCGCTCCCGCAGTTCGATCTTGCGCACCTTCCCCGACACCGTCATCGGGAAGGCGTCCAGGATGCGCAGCGCGCTCGGGATCTTGTAGTGCGCCAACTGCCCGTCGCAGAAGGCCCGTAGCTCTTCCAGGGTGAGCGGTTCGGCGGCCTCGCGCGGGATGACGCAGGCGAGGACCTCCTCGCCGTACCGCTCGTGCGGCACGCCCACCACCTGGACGTCGGCGATCTTCGGGTGGCCGTAGAGGAACTCCTCGATCTCGCGCGGGTAGATGTTCTCGCCACCCCGGATGATCATGTCCTTGATGCGGCCGACGATCTCGACGTACCCGTCCTCGCGCATCACACCCAGGTCCCCGGTGTGCATCCAGCGGCCGGCGTCGACGGCCTCGGCGGTCTTTTCGGGCTCCTCCCAGTAGCCGAGCATCACGCTGTAGCCACGGGTGCACAACTCGCCCGCCGTGCCGCGGGGTTGGGTCACTCCGGTCGCCGGGTCGACGATCTTGACCTCGATGTGCGGGAGGACACGGCCGACGGTGCCGGTGCGGTGTTCCAGGTCGTCGTCGCGCCGGGTCTGGGTGGAGACGGGCGAGGTCTCCGTCATGCCGTAGCAGATCGAGACCTCCGTCATGTGCATCTCGGCGACCACCCGTTTCATCACCTCCACCGGGCAGAGCGAGCCCGCCATGATGCCGGTGCGCAGGGAGGTGAGGTCGTACGCGGCGAAGTCGGGGAGGTTCAACTCCGCGATGAACATGGTGGGCACGCCGTACAGGGAGGTGCAGCGCTCCTGCTGGACAGCCTCCAGAGTGGCCTTCGGGTCGAAGGACGGGGCCGGGATGACGATGCAGGCGCCGTGCGTGGTCGCCGCGAGGTTGCCCATCACCATGCCGAAGCAGTGGTAGAAGGGCACGGGGACACAGACCCGGTCCTGCTCGCTGTAGGCGATCGACTCCCCCACGAAATAACCGTTGTTGAGGATGTTGTGGTGGGAGAGGGTCGCCCCCTTGGGGAAGCCCGTCGTGCCCGAGGTGTACTGGATGTTGATCGGGTCGTCGCAGGACAGCGCCTCGTACGGCTCCGGGGTCCCGCGCGCGATGAGCGCGTCCCAGCTCGGGTCGCCGATGTAGACGGTCTCCCTCAACCTCGGGCATGTGGAGCGGACCTGCTCGACCATCGCCCGGTAGTCGCTGGCCCTGTGGCTGAGGGAGGCGACGAGCAGACAGATGCCGGCCTGGTTGAGGACGTACTCGACCTCGTGGGTGCGGTAGGCCGGGTTGATGTTCACCATGATCGCGCCGATGTGGGCGGTGGCGTACTGGACGAGCACCCACTCGGGGCAGTTGATCGCCCAGATGCCGACCCGGTCGCCCTTGGTGACGCCGCTCGCGAGCAGCGCGTACGCCAACCGGTCGACGTCGGCGGCGAACTGGGCGTACGTCCAGCGCCGCCCGGACGGCACGTCGACGAGGACCTCGCGGTCCGGCCAGGCCGCGACCGCCCGGTCGAGGCCGGCGCCGATGGTGTCACCGATCAGCGGAGTGTCGCTGACGCCGTGCGTGTAGGACAGCGCGCTCACCGGTGGTCCTCCTCGCGGTACTCCGCGTCCGAGCCCTTGGCCGTGGCCTCGCGCAGTTCGATACGGCGGATCTTGCCGGAGACGGTCTTCGGCAGGTCGGCGAACTCCAGACGGCGGATGCGCTTGTAGGGCGCGAGGGCGGTACGGGAGTGTTCGAAGAGGACTTTCGCGGTGTCGGGGCCCTGCTCCCAGCCGGCCGCCAGCACGATGTACGCCTTCGGCACCGCTGCCCGCGTCTCGTCAGGCGCGGGCACGACGGCCGCCTCGGCGACCGCCTCGTGCTCCAGGAGGACGCTCTCCAGCTCGAACGGGCTGATCTTGTAGTCGCTCGCCTTGAAGACGTCGTCGGCGCGGCCCACGTAGGTGATGTAGCCGTCCGCGTCCCGGGCGCCGATGTCACCGGTGCGGTAGTAGCCGCCGGCCATGGCCTCCGCCGTGCGGTCGGGGTCGCCGTGGTAGCCGGTCATCAGGCCGACGGGGCGGTTGGAGAGGTCGAGGGCGATCTCTCCCTCGTCGGCGTCGGGGGCGCCCGAGACGGGGTCGAGGAGGACGACCTTGAAGCCGGGGCCGGGCCGGCCCATCGAGCCGGTCCTGAGCTCCTGGCCGGGGCTGTTGGAGACCTGGACGGCGGTCTCGGTCTGGCCGAAGCCGTCGCGGATGGTGACACCCCAGGCACGGCGCACCTGCTCGATGACCTCGGGGTTCAGGGGTTCTCCGGCGGCGACGACCTCGCGGGGCGGGGTGCGCAGCTGGGTGAGGTCGGCCTGGATGAGCATGCGCCACACGGTGGGCGGGGCGCAGAAGCTGGTGACGCCGGCGCGGTCCATCTCCGCGAGCAGCCGGCCCGGCTCGAAGCGGGTGTAGTTGTGGATGAAGACGGTCGCCTCCGCGTTCCACGGGGCGAAGAGGTTGGACCAGGCGTGCTTGGCCCAGCCGGGCGAGGAGATGTTGAGGTGGACGTCGCCGGGTCGCAGCCCGATCCAGTACATGGTCGCCAAGTGGCCGATGGGGTACGACACATGGGTGTGCTCGACCAGTTTGGGCCGGGCGGTGGTGCCCGAGGTGAAGTACAGCATCAGGGGGTCGGTGGCGTTGGTGGCGCCGTTCGGTTCGAAGCGGGCGGCGGCCGCGTAGGCCTCCTCGTACGACCGCCAGCCGTCCGCCGTGCCGCCGACGGTGGTGCGGGTGTAGCGGCCGGGTACGTCGTCGAACTTGGGTGCGTCCTCGGCCCGTACGATCACGTGTTTGACGCGGCCTCGCTCCACCCGGTCGCGCAGGTCGGCGGGGCCGAGCAGCGGGGTGGCGGGGATGACGACGGCACGCAGTTTCATCGCGGCGAGGGCGGTCTCCCACAGCTCCGCCTGGTTGCCCAGCATGACGAGGATGCGGTCGTCGGCGCGGACGCCGCGGTCCCGCAGCCAGTTGGCGGCCCGGGAGGAACGCTCGGACATCTCGGCGAAGGACAGCCGGGTCTCGGTGCCGTCCTCCTCGACGATGTGCAGGGCGGTGCGCCCGTTCCCGCGTGCGATCACGTCGAACCAGTCGAGCGCCCAGTTGAAGTACTCCGGGCGCGGCCAGGTGAAGTCCCGGTACGCCGTGGCGTAGTCCTCGCGGTGGGTCAGCAGGAAGTCCCGGGCCGCCCGGAACTCGTCCGTGGCGCTCGTCCTCGCCGACATGTGTCCTCCTCATTGCCGGACCGTTGCCGGACATCGTGTAATGCGTGATACACGTCTCACTACCCCCGAACGGGGGTGCGCCGCGCGGAAGGGGCGAGTTCGTGGCATTGGATCCGTTGAGTTCCGTCGGTCCGCCTCTGAGCGATTCGGTCGATATGGCTCTGAGCGATTCGGCGGAGATGCGCGGCGCGCTGGTACGGCTGCGGCGCGCCACCGGGCTGCCGCTCGCCTTCGCCGGGCTGGTCGTGCCCGGGCCCGGGCAACTGCGCATCAGCGAACTCCAGGGCAACCGGACGACCGCGCTGCAGAGCCTGGCCGTGCACTCCGGGAACGGTCTGGGCGGCAAGACGGTGGCACTGGCCCGCCCGTGCCGGGTGACCGACTACTCCGTCTCCCGCCAGATCAGCCACGAGTACGACGCCGCGGTCGCCGCCGAGGGCATCCGCTCCGTCCTCGCGATCCCCGTCGTCGTACGGCGGCGGGTGCGCGGCGTCCTGTACGGCGCCCTGCGTACGGCCCAGCCGCTGGGCGACCGCACGGTCGGGGCGGCGCTGGAGGCGGCGCGGGATCTGGAGCAGGCGCTCGTCGTGCGGGACGAGGCGCGGAGTCTGCTGGCCGCGACCCGGGCACCGGAGAACGGGATGCCGGGGGCGTGGGAGGAGGTCCGGGAGGCGCATGGGGCGCTGCGCGCGCTGGCCCCGCGCATCGACGATCCGGCGCTGCGGGCGGAGCTGCTCGGGGTGTGCGGGCGGCTGGCGGGAGCGGCTGCCGGGGAGAGCGCCGGGCCGGCCGCTCCGGTCCCCGGCGGTGCCCTACCGGCCGTTCTGACCCCGCGCGAGGTCGATGTGCTGACCTGTGTCGCGACGGGCGCGACCAACGCGGTGGCGGCGGAGCGGCTGGGGCTGCGCCCGGAGACGGTGAAGGGTTACCTGCGCTCGGCCATGCGGAAGCTGGGGGCCCACACTCGTCTGGAGGCGGTGGTGTCGGCCCGCCGGGCGGGGCTGCTGCCGTAGGGCTCGGCGAACCCCACCATTTCCGGACCGATGGGGGCGCCGACCCGTTCTTCATGTGACAGGCAGGTGAAATTACTTATGCCGTACCCTTCCTGTTATTTCCCTTCACCAGGGCTACGTTCCGAAATTCAAAGACTGGACGCCTAATATTGGCCCGGACACGACACTTGAGGGGAGCGGTGGCCCGTGCGACGGGACTTCAAGGAGCCTGGGAGACCCCGCCCCGACCTGGTCATAGGCAGGGCGGAGCTGTTCACGGGAGCGCGCGAGCAGCTTTCGCGCGGCGGCAGCGTGCTCGTGCACGGCTCCGCGGGGATCGGTAAATCGACCGTCCTGCGCGCCCTGGCCGCGGAATACGACGAATCGGCACGGACGGTACTGCGCTGCTCGGCCACCGAGTCCGAGTCGCATCTGCCGTTCCTCGCGCTGACCGATCTGCTCGGCCTGGTCATGGACGAGGTGTCCGACCAGCTGCCCGCACCGCAGCGCACCGCGCTGGAATCCGCGCTCACCGGCCGCGGCGAGTCCACGCTCCAGCGCGACGGGCTCGCCCTGCGGCTCGCGGTCCTGTCGACCCTGCGCGCGCTGGCCGCGAAGGGCCCGGTGCTGATCGTCGCGGACGACCTCCAGTGGCTGGATCCGGCCAGTGTCGAACTGCTCGGGTTCGCCGCGCGGCGGCTCGGCGAGATGCCGGTGCGGATGCTGTGCGCCGTACGCACGTCCACGGACCCGCACGGTCATGAGCAGGACAGATATCTACGCGCGTCCCCTCCGGACACGCTGCCCCTCAGGGTCAGTCCGCTGTCCAGGGCGCACGTCGCCGAGCTGCTGGAGAACCGCGGGTACACCGGGCTGCCCCGGTCCACCGTGCGGGACATCCACCGCACCGGCGGCGGCAACCCGCTGTTCGCGCTGGAGCTGGGCCGCGCCCTGGCCGACAGCCCGACCCCGCCGCGCCCGGGCGAGCCGCTGCCCGTGCCCACCTCGCTGCGGACCCTGGTCCTGAACCGGCTGGACATGCTCTCGGCCGAGGCCCGCCGCACCCTGCTGGTCGCCAGCGCCGGTGCCCGGCCCACGGTGGCCCTGCTGCACGCCGCCGGACGGGAGAACGCCGAGGCGGAGACCGCGCAGGCCGCCGAGCTCGGGCTGCTGGCACCGGAGCGGGAAGGGCCGGGCGTACGGTTCGCGCACCCCCTGGTGTCGGCCGCGCTGTACGCCGAGGCCACCGCCCAGGAGCGGCGGGCCGCCCACGCCGCGCTGTCCACCGCCGCCGTCGACCCCATCGAGCGGGCCCGGCACCTGGCACTGGCCACCCACGGCACCGATCCGCGGGTCGCCGCGCAGCTGGGCGAGGCCGCGGCCGTGGCCCGGGACCGGGGCGCGCCCTCGGTCGCCGCCGAGCTGGGCCTGCTCTCCGCCCGCCACACACCGGCGGACGCCACGCCTGGCCCCGACGGGCGGCGGCTGCAGGCCGCCGAGGACGCGCTGACCGCCGGGGAGAACGACCTCGCCCGGGACATCGCCCGCGAGGTGCTGAGCCGGGCCACCGAACCCGCCGAGCGGGTCCGGGCCTGGATGGTGGTGATCGACGCGGCCGGGCAGTCCCTCGCCGAGGTCGACGCCGTCTACCCACAGGCCCTCGCCGACGCGGGCGACGACGCGCGACTGCTCGGCCTGGTCCGTTACCAGCTGGCCTGGCGCGCCCTGGTCCTCGAAGGCGACTTCGCCCAGAGCCGGGAGGAGGCCGCGCGGGCGGCGGAGCTGGCGGCGCGGGCCGAGGACCGGCGCACCGAACTGCTCGCGCTCGCCTTCCAGGCGCAGGCGGAGATCCTGATGGGGCACCCGGACGCGCCCATGACGATCAAGCGGGCGCTGAGGGAACCGCAGGACCCGCAGCTGGCGTGCCATCACAACGGTGCGGGCGCGACCCGCTTCCGCTGGCTGATGATGAGCGACCAGCTCGGCGAGGCCCGCGCGACGATCACCTCGCTGCTGCGTGAGGTGCGCCGGCGCGGCATGGTCGAGAGCGAGGTGCACTATGTGCGCTTCCTCGCCGAGACCGAGCTGCGCTCCGGGCACTGCGGCCGGGCCCTCGACCTCGCCCGCGAGGGCTATGTCCTCGCCCGGGACTCCGGCATCGGCGAGGGCGCCTCCGCGATGCTCACCTCGCTCGCGGAGGCCGCCGGCGGTGATGTGGAGCGGGCCCGGGCCCTCGCCCGGGAGGCCGCCGACCACGCCGAGCAGGACGGCGACCTGATGTACCTCTCCCGCGCCCTGGGCGCCCTCGGGCACGCCCAGCTGGTGACCGGGGACGCGCCCGGCACCGTGCAAGCGCTGCGCCGCGTAAGGGAGTTGGAGGACGGTCTCGGCGTCACCGACCCCGCGCGCGGCCGCTGGCACGGCGACCTCGCCGAAGCCCTGGTGCGGGTCGGCGAGTTGGCCGAGGCGCAGGACGTCATCGACGTGACCCGGCAGCAGGCGCTGCGGCTGGGCCGCGAGAGCGTGCTCGCCGTCCTCGACCGGGCCGAGGCCCTGGTGCGCGCGGCACGGGGTGAACACGACGCCGCGGTACGGCAGTTGACCTCGGCTCAGGACCGGCTGGCCAAGCTGGGCTACGGCCTGGAGGAGGCGCGGGCCGCGTACGCGCTGGCGGGGCTGCGTGCCCTCCCGCCGACGCTCGGTCTCGCCCGGCCAGGGGGGAGCCCCGGGCCCGCGCCGGGAACGTACGACGAGGCGTCCCGGTTGTTCCGGCGGTGCCGTGCCCTGCCCTGGCTGCGTCAGGTGGAGGAGGCCTCGGTCACCCCGGCGCCCACGCCCCAGCCCGCGATCGCCCCGTCGGCGCTGGACGCCCTCGCCGTGCTCGCGGCGACGGAACGCCAGGTCGCGGAGCTGGTCATGGAGGGTGCGACCAACCGGGAGATCGCCGGCCGGCTGTACATCAGCGTGAAGACGGTCGAGGCGACGCTCACCCGGGTCTACCGGAAGCTGGGCATCCGGTCGCGGGTGGACATCGTGCGTCTGGCGGCGGGACACCGTACGAACTGACCTCCCCGGGAGCGGTTGACGAGCCCCTTCCCGGGACCGGTGCGCGCGGCGACCTTGCGGCTTCAGCCTAGGCTCAAACCCCGGCCCCGGTCATCGAGGGTTTTCCCTCCTCAACTCTCTTAGGGGGATCCCCCCTTGGGAGGGGATCCCTCCGGCTCTTAGTTTTTGTGACGTGCCCACGCCAGGGCACACAGACCGGCCCGCCGCCCCGCTCGGCTCCCCCGAGCGGGGCGGCACCGCCGGCTCTGCAGGCACCCGCCCCCACCCGTGCTTCCCCCACCGGCGATCTCCTGAGGAGAACCATGTTCGGGTTCAACCGTGCCAAGAAAACTCTCGTCGCAGCCGCGTTGACCGCCGCCGCCTCCGCGGCAGCGCTACTGGCCGCCCCCGGCGCCGTCGCCGCTCCCCAGCCCATCGTCGGCGGTTCGACCACCACCGCGAGCGCGTACCCGTACGTCATGCAGATCACGAACGCCTCGCAGAGCCAGTTCTGTGGTGGCACCCTCGTGTCGGCCACCAAGGTGATCACCGCCGCTCACTGCATGGTCGGCAGAACGACCTCCAACACCCGCGTCGTCGGCGGCCGCACGTACCTCAACGGCACCAACGGCACCGTCAGCACGCTCAGCAAGATCTGGATCCACCCGAGCTACAACAGCTCCACGATGACCAGTGACGTGGCCGTGCTGACGCTCGCCGTCTCGCAGCCCTACACCCCGGCCTCGTACGTCACCGCCTCGCAGACCGGTGTCTACGCGGCCGGCACCACCGCCCGCATCCTCGGCTGGGGCACCACCTCCTCGGGCGGCTCCTCCTCCAACCAGCTGCGCACCGCGACCGTGCCGATCGTCTCGGACGCGACCTGCGGCAGCTCCAGCTCCTACGGCTCCGAGTACATCGCGAGCTCCATGGTTTGCGCCGGTTACACCTCCGGCGGCGTGGACACCTGCCAGGGCGACAGCGGCGGTCCCCTGATGATCGGGGGCGTCCTGGCAGGTATCACTTCCTGGGGTTACGGCTGCGCCGACGCGCAGTACCCCGGTATCTACACCCGGCTGACCACCTTCTCCAACACGGTGGCCGCGCAGATCGCCTCGTAGCCGAGGCCCCGCGCGCCGACGGACTCCTGGGGTACTCCCCCAGGAACCAGCAGGGGGCGCTGCGAACCTGCCACGAGCGGTTCGCAGCGCCCCCTCTCCAATTCGGCGGGCGGCCGCGGCAGTTCGCCACGGCGGCGAAGCGGATGTCGTACGGGCCGTCTCCGTGCAGCGTGCTGAGCATGCGCTCGGCCTCTTGCGCCAGGCCGCTCCGCTGTTCCTCGGTGAGGCGGCCGAAGGGTTCGAGGGTGAGGACGTCGGCGTCGAGCTTCCAGATACCCGCCAGGAAGCCGTCGACGAGGAAGGTGCGGTACGCCTGATTTCCTTGCCAGGTACGGCCCTTGAGGTCGGGCGGCACCACGCGGGAGCGGTCGGCGTGGGAGAGGAGCAGGTTGTCGAACTCGGGGAGCAGCCGGGGCGGCGCCGGGGTGTCCGGGTCGGGGCGGGGGCGTCGGGGAGGTCGAAGAGTTCGACGCCGCTGTCGTCGCGGAAGGTGAGCAGCTCCGGGCGCAGCCGCTCGAAGGCCTCGCTCAGCCGGGTCAGGCCGGCCCAGGTCTGCATGTCCTTGACGGAGGCGGGCCCGAAGGCGGCGAGATAGCGCCGGACGACGGTCTCGGGCGCGGGAGCCGGTTCGGCGGGCCGGCCGAGCCAGTGCTCGGCGGTGGTCAGCGCGACCTGGCCGCTACGCCCCCACAGACCGCGCGGGGTGACCTGGACGAGCGGCAGCCGGCAGCGCGCGGCGAGGCCGAGGGCGAACGGGTCGGCGTCGGGCCACTCGACGATCAGCGCTTCGCGCAGCCGCTTCAGGGTGCGCGGCTCGGCCTCGACGAGTTCGCGCGCGATGACCGCGAGCCGGTCGAGATCGACCCCGGCCAGCCCCTTGCGGAACAGATTCAGCTCCCGCTCCCGGGCCGGCTGCACAAGGGGCCGCAGGGTGAGGCCCTCGGCGGTGTGCGTGTGGATCGTGGACCGCATGGTGACGATGCGTACGACGGCCCGGTCGGCCATCAGCGCCGACAACTGCTCGTGCGCGAAACCGTCCAGCCGCGCGGCGAGCGCGTGGTACGGCGGCCGGACGTTCTGCGCCTGCAGCCCGAGGAGGTGCGCCACGGCGTCGTACGCGGACATGGCGGACGCCGGTGCCCGGCGCAGCAGCATGACGGCGAATCAGGCGGCGTGGACGTACGCGAACGGCATCCTGCCCGCGAGGGAGGTGCTCGCGTCCGCGATCCGGTCCTCGGTGGCACGAGCCGCGCGTGGACGGCGATCGTGACTCAGGCGCCGCCCCAGCCCCACGACTCGTCGTCCGGGTCTTCGGTCGCGTACAGGGTGGGCCCGAGGCGCGCGGCCAGTGTGTCTCCAGCCATACGCGTTTGGACGACTGTGCCGTCGGCACCCACCGTCAGTGCTGCGTAGTACCCCAGCGCCGCCCAGTCCGAGGGCACGTGGAAGAAGACTTCCACCGTGTCGTGCGGGTATTCGTCGCGCAGCGAGGAAAGCAACTTCTTCAGAGTGCAACCGCCGTGCAGGTCGCTGATCATGACGGTCACTTGATCCGGTGCCGGCCGCCATGCCCGCACATGCGCGTAGCCCTGCCGGCCATCGAAGGACCGCACGTACTGCTCATCACGGATCATCTCGGGATAAGCGCGCTCAACGGCCAAGGGGAGGCCCCTTCTTCTCAGTACCCGGTTCCGACACCCCACAACAGCAGGTCCACGGTACGGGTGATGGGGCGCCGGTGACCGTCCAGGCAGTCGGCGCGGGCTGTCCGAGCAGGTCGACGGAGGCTGCTGTGGCGGCAAACCGGTCCCCGTTGCGGGCCGGAGCGGGGGCGGCGCCGTCGCATAGACTCGGGTGACCAGCGTGGCGGGTGGGGGAGGCACGGGTGGACGATCGTGAAGCCGGTGATCCCAGGCTGATCTTCGCGGCGGCCCTGACCCGGCTGCGTCGGCGTCTGCCGGACGTGTCGGACGAGACCCTGGCCCGGCGGGCCAGCGCGGTGGCGCTGCCGTCCGGGCGCCGGGTCGCGGTGAACGCGCGCAGGCTCGGCGAATGGGCCAACGGTCAGTCGGTACCGCGCAAGTTCGAAGCCGTCATGGCTTTGGTGCACACCGTGGAGAAGGCGGCGGGAGGCGCGTCCGCCGATCAGCCCACGGTGGCGCAGTGGCAGCGGCTGTGGCGCGCGGCGCGGGATTACCGAAGCAGCCCCGCCCCTGGACAGCAGCCGCAGCCGCGGATCGTGATCGGCCGGCCGCCGAGTGACGCCGCCGCGCTGCGGCGGCGTGACGGGTTGGCCGAGAGCATCGACGCGGGCATGCGAGACGCATCCGTCCGGCAGATCCTCCTCACGGGCGCGGGCGGCGTCGGCAAGTCTCAACTGGCCGCGGCGGCGTTCCACCGCGCCATGCGGCGGGCCGAGATCCTGCTCTGGGTGCCCGCCGGCGACCGCCTGTCGGTTCTGGGCAGTTACGCCCGCGCGTGGCGGGCGCTGTCCGGGGCGCGCATCGCGAGCATCGCGGGGGAAGCCCCCGCGCCCGGCACCGACCCTGGCGGGGACGACGAGACCCAGGCCGACCTGTTCCTGACCTGGCTGAGATCAACCGCCACTCCCTGGCTCGTGGTCCTCGACGACATCGACGACCCTGGCGAACTGGCCGGGCTCTGGCCGGCCGGTGAGGCCGGCCGGACCGTCCTGGTCACCCGCCGGCGGGACGCCACGCTACTGCGCCCGGGGGTCCGGGTGATTGCCGTCGGCGTGTTCACCGCCGACGAGGCCACCGCCTACCTGGCCGACCGGCTGCTGCTCGACCTGGGCCCTGCCGCCGGGCACCACGGGCCCCCAGCGCACCGTCGTGAGGATCTGGCGACCCTTGCGGCAGCCCTCGGCCACTTTCCACTCGCCCTTTCCCAGGCTGCCGCCTTCCTCATCGACACCGGCATGGACCTGCCCGCGTACCTGAGCCTTCTGGCCGACCGGCGGGAGAGCGTCGCCGGTCTGCTCCCGCCCTCCTCCCCCGCGGACGAGCACGGCGGCACGGTGACGAGTACCCTGCAACTCGCCCTCGGGCGGGCGGAGTCGCTGGCACCACCCGGGACCGCCCGTGCCATGCTCGAACTGATCTCGATGTTCGCGCCCGACGGCATTCCCGACGCGGTACTGCTCGGTCCGGCGGCGCGCGACTGGCTCGGCGGTGACCCCGTCCCGCAACGGGGCGCCCTGCTGGCGTTGCGGGCACTGCACCGGTTGTGTCTGGTCACCCACCACGGACCTGCCGGCCCGGCGGTCGTCGAGGTACATTCCCTCGTCCAGCGCGCGATCCGCGACGGTGTACCCGCCGACCGCCGCGAACGGCTCGCCACGGCCGCGGGCGACGCGCTGGAGGAGGTCTGGTCCGCGCCGGACTGCGAACCGGAGACGGAGACCGCCCTCTACCGCAGCGCCGAAGTGTTGCTGGCGAATGCCGGCGGTCACCTCTGGCACAGCGACGGCCTGCATCCCCTGCTCCGCCGGTTCGGGCCGCATCTGACCGCTCTGGGCCGTCCCGCCGCGGCCCGGGACATGGCCCAGGGCCTGGCCGACCAGGCACGGCGGCGGCTGGGCGACGGCCACCGGGACGTTCTGACGCTGCGTTCGCAGGCGGCCCAGGCCGGGGGCGACCTCGGGGACACCACTGCGGCCGTCCGGTCGCTGGCGGAGATCAGACGCGAGGCGGAGGACAGCCTCGGCCGCGCGGACCCGGACACGCTGTCCATCCGGCTGCACGAGGCGCGCTTCCGGATGGAATCGGGCCTCATCGACGCCGCGCTGGCCGACTTCGTCACCCTGGCCGCCGAGGTGCGGGCAACGCTCGGCGCCGGTGACCCGCTGGTGACCGCCGCCGACGAATACGTCGCGCTGTGCCGCGGGCTCTCAGGAGACGCCCACGGCGCGCGCGACGCGTACGCCGCGATCGCCCGGGAACTGGAACGGGACCTCGGGCCCCGGCATCCGGCGACGTTGAAGGTCCTCACCGACCTCAGCCGGTGGATCGGGGAGACGGGTGACGTGCGGCTGGCTGTGACCACCTATCAGCAGGCGGTGGACGGCCTGGCCTCCGTCGTCGGCCGGCTGCACCCCGAGACCCTCGTCGCCCGGCACAACCTCGCCTACTGGCACGCGATCGCCGGCGACCTCGACAGGGCGATCGAGCAGTTCGTCACAGCGGCCGACGACGCCGAACTCGCGCTTGGCGCCGAGCACCCCACCACCCTGACCTACCAGGTCAACCTGGCCTTCTGGCGTGGCGTCGCCGGAGACACCGCCGCCGCGCTGGGCCGGCTGGAGCGGCTCCGGCGGACCTTGGAACGGATCCTCGGCGCCGACCACCCGCGCACCCTGCGGGCCCGGCAGCAGCAGGCCGAACTCCTGCACCGCGGCGGTGACCACGCCACCGCCGCAGACCGACTCACCACCCTGCTGGCCGACATGGTCCGGGTCCAAGGCGCCAACCATCCGCGTACCCGGGAGGCCGGCCAACTGCTGACGCGGTGGTCGCAGGAACGGGCCGCCGCGGCCTCGCAGGACCTCAACGCGACGGAGAAGGCGCTGCAGGCCGCCTCCGACGGACAGTCCTGACCATCGCTCCCCCCGCCACGGCCGCGACCGTGCCGCCGATCGCCACCTCGATGTTGAGACGCTCGCGGTCCTCGATGCTCAGAAGGTACTCCCTCGCCCGCGCCTCCTCCTCGAGCGAGAGCTGGAGGTCATAGACACGATGTTCGGCCCACTGCCGCTCGTCCTTGTCCACATACGTCAGCAGGCTCACCACGGCGAGCGCGACACCCACCACGATCATGAGTACGCCCACCACGGACACGGTCCTGCGCATGATGCCTCCCTGATGGCGGCGGCCGGAACGCTGCCGCTGCCGTGCCTTGAGGCTGCCGAACCTAGAGCCGGGGCCCGTTCGCTGTCCCTCGCCGAACCCGCCGGCACCTACATCGGACCAGGTCAGCAGTGGGATCGCGGCCCCCGCTCCGGCCCGGTGCGGGAGGCCGGGTGCCCCCGGTCGGCGCTGGGGTGCCACCGCGTGTTGCGGAAGGCTGGGTGCGTGCGGGTTCGGGCGGGCCGTCGGCTGTGTCGGGTCGTGCCGCCGGAGCCAGTTGTGCATGTGTGGGGGATGGTGTGGGATCTCGACAGCGGCGGCCCGTGAGGCCGTTGGGGCGTGGGGACGTGGCAGGGGGGTTGTCGGGTGGAGCCGTTCGAGGCACTGGAGGTGGGGGATCCCCGGCAGGTGGGGCGGTACCGGATCGTGGCCCCGCTGGGCGCGGGTGGGATGGGCCGGGTGTACCTGGGGCGCTCGCCCGGCGGACGGTTCGTGGCGGTGAAGGTAGTACGCCCGGAGCTGGCCGAGGACGGTGACTTCCGGCGCAGGTTCGCCCGGGAGGTGGCCGCCGCCCGCCGGGTGAACGGGGTGTTCACCGCGGGCGTGGTCGACGCCGATCTGGACGGATCACCGGCATGGCTGGCGACGGCGTACGTGCCGGGGGTCCCGCTGGGCGATGCCGTGGCAGCGCACGGACCGTGGCCGCAGGCCGCGGTGCTCGCGCTCGGCTCGGGACTGGCCGAGGCCCTGGAGGCCATCCACGCGGCCGGCGTGGTCCATCGGGACCTCAAACCGTCGAACATCCTGCTCGCTGCGGACGGACCGCGAGTCATCGATTTCGGGATCTCGGTGGCGGGCGAGGCCAGCGCGCTCACCCGCACCGGCACGGTCGTGGGCACACCGGGGTTCATGTCCCCCGAGCAGCTGACCGGCAAGCCGGTCGGACCGGCGAGCGACGTCTTCGCCCTGGGTGCGGTACTGGCCTTCACGGCGACCGGGGCCGGGCCGTTCGGGACCGGCTCGGCGCACGCCCTCGGTTTCCGCGTCGTGTACGAAGAACCGGACCTGCACCAACTCCCGTCAGTCCTACGGACCCTGGTGGCCTGCTGCCTGGCCAAGGAGCCTGGCCGGCGGCCCGCGGTGACCACGCTGCTGCACCAGTTGGCCGATACCTCCGGCGGCCTGCCGGCCATCCCCCGGACAGTCACCGAGCCCGGCTGGCTCCCCGAGCCGGTCGCGGCGACCGTGTACTCGCGCACCGTCGCCGCGCCGCCGCCCCTGGCTCCACCACCCGAGTCGCCCGAGACGTCCGAGCGCCCGCCCACGGAGCCGGCGCCGGCGGAACCCGGTGCCGGCCCGCCGGAGCGCCCGGCACCGGCCCGGCCGGGGGAACAGCGCGACGTCGACCTTCCGCCGCCCGCGGCGCGGCCCTCGTCCCGGCCGCCCGCGAACGCCGGGGCACGCCCGGCTGGGATCACCCGCAGGCAGACCCTGCTGGGCCTCGGCGGCGCCACCGCGGCAGGACTCGGCTTCGTCGGCTGGAAGATTCGTGGCAGAGGTTCCGCTGCTCCCGGCGAGCAGCGGTGGCTGTTCCGCGCCGGTGACTCCGTGTCCTCGGCACCGGCGGTGGCGGGCGGCGTGGTGTACGTCGGCAGCAACGACCACAACCTGTACGCGGTGGACGCCACGACCGGCGAGCAGCGGTGGAAGTTCCGCACCAACGACAGAGTGGGCTCGCCACCGGCCGTGGCGGGCGGTGTGGTGTTCGTCGGCAGCGGGGACGGCAACCTGTACGCGGTGGACGCCGCGACCGGCGTGCGGCGGTGGACGTTTCCCACGGGCGGCACCGTGGTCTCGAAGCCGGCCGTGGCGGGCGGTGTGGTGTATATCGGCAGCGTCGACAAAAGCCTGTACGCGGTGGACGCCGCGACCGGCAAACGGCGGTGGAGGTTCCGCACGGGCAACGTCGTGGACCCGTCGGGGGCCGTGGCGGGCGGTGTGGTGTTCGTCGGCTGCAGGGACGGCAACCTGTACGCGGTGGACGCCGCCTCCGGCGAGCAGCGGTGGAAGTTCCGCACGGGCGGCGCCGTGCTCTCGTCACCGGCCGTGGCGGGCGGTGTGGTGTTCGTCGGGAGCCAGGACGGCAACCTGTACGCGGTGGACGCCGCGACCGGCAAACGGCGGTGGAAGTTCCCCACCCAGCACTTTGTGTCCTCGTCGCCGGCCGTGGTCGACGGGGTGGTGTATGTCGGCGGCTGGGACCGCAACCTCTATGCGGTGGACGCCGTCTCCGGCGAGCAGCGGTGGAAGTTCCGCACGGGCGGCGCCGTGGCCTCGTCGCCGGCCGTAGCGGGCGGTGTGGTGTTCGTCGGGAGCGAGGACGGCAACCTGTACGCGGTGGACGCCGCGAGCGGCGAGAAGCGGTGGAGCTTCCACACCGCCAGATCCTTGTACAAGGACTCTGCAGTGGCCGACGGGATGGTGTACGTCACTGGTGGCGCCGCTGGCGTCTTGTATGCGGTGACGCTGTAGGGGTCAGGACCATGTGGCCGACGTGCGACGGCATCGTCCGACCAGCGCCCGCACCCGGCGGCGCTGGTGACGGGCATGATCGCGCCGGCCCTGGTCGCGGGATCCCTTCGACCACAGTTGCACCTGGCCGCCGCGATAAAGACGCCTTCCCCCAGCTCGCCACCCGCACCCAGGCAGCCGCGTGACGGACATGCCGGAGCTGCACACGCGGCTCCTGGCTGATGTGATCGCGCTCGGTTCGCCGTAGCTACTGGTTCTCACCGGTGGATACGCCGTGCGGGCGCACCGCCTCGTGAACCGCCGTGGGCGGTGTCCTCGGTGCGCGTAGCAGGGCGCCGATCGCCGCGACGAGAACGACGGCACACACCGCGATCAGGGAAGCGGACAGGCCGTCCATGAACGCGGACTTGACGCCGTCGGCGAGGGCCGGGCCCTGTGCGCCGAGGAGGTCGGCGACGTGGAGGCCGGCGGCGGCCGAGTCGCGTACCGACTCGGCGGCGTCGGCGGGGAGTTGGGCGACCGAGTCGGGGAGGGAGGAGCGGTAGTGGCTGCCGTAGATCGAGCCCATGAGGGCGATGCCGATCGCGGAACCGACCTCCCGGGTGGTGTCGTTCATGGCGGAGGCGACCCCCTGCTGACCCTGGCCGAGCGAGCCGGTGATGGCCGCGGTGCCGACCGCGCCGCTCAGGCCGATACCGAGGCCTGCCAGGACGAGGCCGCCGAGGAACGGGAGGTAGCCCGAGTCGACGTCGAGCAGGGAGATGAGAAACAGGCCGGCACCGAGCAGGAGCAGGCCGACGCTCATCGTGACCTTCATGCCGGCACGGCGCACCAGGCTCGGGGTGATCGCGGAGACGGGCAAGACCACCACGGCCACCGGAAGCAGGGCGACCGCGGCCTTCAACGGGCTGTAGCCCAGGATGAGTTGCAGGTACTGCAGACCGACGAAGAAGAACCCGAAGACGGCCATGAACTGCACCAGAACCGTGATGGCGCCCGCCCGGAAGCCGCGGATGCCGAACAGGGCGGGGTCGAGCAGCGGGTGTTCGGTGCGCCGGCCGAGGTAGGCGTAGGCCGTGAAGGACAGCACGGTGACGACGAAGGCGCCGATCACCACGGGCTCCGTCCATCCCTTCTCGTTGCCCTCGACGATCCCGAAGACGAGGGTGCCGATGCCCAGGGCAGTGGTTGCGGCTCCGGCCACGTCGGGCCGGTGCGGGTGTGCGTCCTTGGTGTTGGGCGCCAGGAGTACGGCGGCGAGCCCGGCCACCAGGGCGACGGCGGCGCTGGCGACGAAGATCGACCGCCAGGTGAACTGCTCCAGCAGGGCCCCCGCGGCCAGCATGCCGATGATGGCGCCGGCGGCCGCGAATCCCGACCAGGTGGCCACCCCCTTGGCGCGCTGTTCCGGCGGGAAGGCCGCGGTGATCGTCGACAGCGTGCCCGGCATGATCATCGCGGCGCCGAGACCCATGACGGCCCGCCAGGCGATCAGCGTGCTGGTCGAGTCGGCGAAGGAGGCGGCCAGGGAAGCGGCACCGAAGACCACGGTGCCGACGACGAGGACGTTACGGCGCCCGACGCGGTCGCCGATCGCGCCGAGCGGGAGCACGAGGGCCGCCAGGGCCACGGTGTAGGCGTCGGCGATCCAGGTCAGGGCGCCGTTGGAAGCCGAGAGGTCGATGGCCAGGTCGGGCAGGGCGAGGTTGAGCGCGGAAACGGACGCGACTACCACGACGAGCGCCAGGCACATCGCGAACAGCACACCGCGGGTTCCGGCGCGACCGGTGGCGACGGACGGCGCCGTCTCCGTGTCGGGGGGGTGGTGGCCAGGGGGGCCTCAGGGAGTGCTGGGCCGGATGCCGAGCCCACACGGACACGTTGAGGAAATTATCAAGTTTGACTCACTCCTGGTCAAGCCTTGTCGCGCCGTCGTCGCGGCCGTCGTCCACCCCGCACGAAGGCGGGGACCGTGAATCCCGTGGAGTGGGTCAGTTCCACCCAGACCGTCTTGTTCGTGTCGGGCATGGCACGTGCCCGTGCCGCAGGCGCCGCCAGACGTCATGGATCAGCTGGTCCGCTCTCGGACCGAGCTCTCCTTCACAGCGAGTCGAGCGGCTCGCGGCCGAGGAGCAGCGTGGTCTGTGTCTCGGCGTGGCGGTCCTGGTCGGCCTGGGAGCGACGGCTCAGGAGGCTGCCCGCCCAGCCGAGGAGGAACCCGACGGGGACGGACGCCAGAGCGATGTTCTGCAGCGGGAACCAGTGGAAGTCCCGTGCGGGGAAGAGGGCGAGGGGGCCGCCGGAGACAGCGGGGCCGAAGGCTTCGAGGACGGCGCAGCACACGAGCGAGCCGTAGAGGGTCCACAGCAGTCCGGTCCTCGTGAAGCCCTTCCAGAACAGGCTGTACACCAGTGCGGGAAGAATCGCCGAAGCGGTCAGGGCGGCGGCGAACGAGGCCAGGGCCACGATGCTCCACTGGTGCAGCGTCACCGCCAGGTACACGCTGACCACGCCGAAGACCATCACGGCTGCACGTGCCACGTTCACTTCGCGCCTTTCGCTGTCCGCGCCGCGGCGGCACACCTGGGCGTAGAGGTCGTGCGCCAGTGACGCCGAGGCGGCGAGGGTGAGTCCGGCCACGGTGCTGAGGACTGTGATGAAAGCGGCGCAGGCGACCACGGTGAACAGCAGCCCGGTGCCGTCGGCGAGGGTGCCGGCGAGCAGGAACAGCGCCGAGTTCCCTTGCGGGTCGTCCGAGGCTATGACGCCGGCACCCAGCGTCGCCGCCGCGCTGAGCCCGGTGAGAACCATGGCGCCGTAGAACAGCGTGATCATGACGACGGCGGCACTGGAGGCTCGTCTGGCCGCCGGCCCGCTCCGGGAAGCGCTCACCCGCAGCAGGACGTGGGGGAGCACGGAAGACCCCAGGACGACGGTGACGCACAGCGACACCAGGTCAAGTCCGCCCGTTGTCGTGTGCCCGTACAGCAGGCCGGGAGCGTAGAAGGAACCCGCCCCGCCACTGTGGCCGGCGGCGGTCTCCAGCAGGGTGCCGAGGTCCCAGTCGGAGCGGCTGAGGGCGACACAGCTCAGTGCCACAACCGTGCCGAAGACGACGATCACCTTGCCGACCTCGATCATGCTGCTGCCCCGCATGCCGCCGAACGCGGCGAAGGAGACGATCAGCAGCCCGACGAGAACCGTGCAGACCTGGGCGGCGCCCGGACCGTCCACTCCCAGGACGTACGCGGTGACGTCACCTGCGACCGTGAGCTGCACGACCATCAGGAGCAGGCATACGATCACCGTGATCACCGCGCCCGCGCCCCTGGCCGCCCTGCCCGTCATGCGGCTTTCCAGGATGCCACCGAGGGTGAAACGTCCTGTGTTGCGCAAAGGTTCGGCCAGCAACAGGAGCACTCCGAGGCCGGCTACGGCGCTGACGGCGACGATCATGCCGTCGTATCCCCCCAGGGCGACGGCGCCGACGTAACTGAGCAGGGCGGTGGTGGGGATGTAGTCGCCACACAGGGCCAGCGCGTTTCTCGCCGCGGACAGGGACCGGTTGGCGGTGAAGAAGTCGGCGACCGTGTCGTTGCCCACGCCCGCCATCAGGCAGAGGAGGAACGAGACGACGACGACCAGCAGGAGCGCCGTCAGGGGCGCGAACGGGCCGGAACCGGTGGCCGCGAGGACCTCGCCGGCGCTCACGGTCTCCTCCCTGCGGCGGCCCTCGACGCCGGTGTCCGGCGGCGCAGTTCGTCGGCCTGTGGGTCGCAGTGGGCACGACAGGCGCGGTCGTACCACAGGGCTGCGGCCACCAGGGTCAACACGCCGGTGACGAGCAGCAGCATGCCGACGGTGAACGGGCCGGACACGGTGGTCGCCAGGCGGTTCCCCAGCATCAGGGCGAGCAGGAGAGGTACGCCGACAGCGGCCAGGTTGAGCGCGAGCAGCCGAGATCTGAGGCGCCCTGACGCTCTTCGCAGGTGGTTCAGAGCTACGGCCGCTTCCGGCGGTCGGGTACCGGGCGGACGGTCTTGCAGGGGCATGGTGGTGGTCGGCTCTCTGGGTGAAGGGCGAAGGAGCTGGCCGAGCCTTTGAGCACGGCGTTCGGCGCCGAGGCGGGCGTAGTGGGCGATGAGGTCGGGCGCGTCCACAGTCGCGGGGTTGACGACCTGCTCGGGCTTGCCGTCCGCCCTCGGTCGTCACCGAGGGCTGCGGGCAGAAGGTGCCGCCGAGCCGGCTGCGGGTATCAGTGGGCCGACGGGCAGCGGGCGGCCGAGGTCCCGGCTCGCCCTGCCCGTCGCCCCGGGTATGCGGCAGGCCGCGGCGACGGCGGCGCGGCGCAGGGCGGCCGGCTCGGTCCTGGCCGCCGGTCATGGCCCAGCCGGTCGTGACCGCGAGGCGGATCACATGCCGGGCGTGCGGCCCGCGTTCTCGCTCGTAGGTGTCCAGCAGACGCTCGTCGCCGCCCTGCTTCAGGACGTGGGCGAGCTTCCAGGTCAGGTTGCAGGCGTCCCGCAGTGGGGATGTCCGCCTCCGGTACGGCCGTCCCCGGCGCCCGGGCCGACCGGTCCAGGTCGGCCCGCTCGCAATGAAGGTCCTGGTGGGGCACCGCGGTGGCGGCTGTGACCACGCGTGTTTCAGACATGGCGCCCTCCCAGCGACATTGCCGTAATGAGGAAATCATCATCTTTGACAGTGGTATCGTCAATAGGTCGACCGACACAAGATGAGGCTTTCATCAGAACTGCGGTGGTCCTGGATTCCACGGCTAGACTTGGCCCATGCCCACCTCAGCCCCGCCCAGCAACCGGTTCGAGCGACGTCGCGCCGAGACGCGCAGGGCACTCATCCACGCCGCCCGGCGGATACTCGCCGAGACCGGTGACACCAGCGCCAGCATTCAGGCGATCGCCGAGCGCGCGGATGTCGGCTTCGGCTCCTTCTACAACCACTTCGAGTCCAAGACGGAGCTGTTCGAGGCAGCGGTGGCGGACGCCCTGGAGGAGTTCGGCGAGACCTTCGACAAGCGGCTCCGCGGAAGCGACGACCCCGCGGAACTCGTCGCGGCCGGCTTCCGGCTCAGCGCCCGGATGGCCGAGTCCCACCCGGAGCTCATGCAGGTACTGCGCCGCCGCGGCCTCGGCCACCTCCACTCGGACAACGGCCTGACCTCCCGGGCGCTGCGCGATCTTCAGGTGGGCATCGCCTCCGGCCGCTTCACCGCCGTCGAGCCGGTCGTCGCCCTGTCCGCGCTGGGCGGGACCCTGCTGTCCCTGGTGGAGCTGCGGTTCGCCCGCCCCGACCTGGACGGCGACGAGGCAGCCTCGAACCTGGCCGAGATGGTCCTGCGCATGCTGGGCGTCCCGCCGGAGCACGCCCACGAGGTCTCCCGGCGCCCGCTGCCCGACCTGGGCTGAGAAGTCGGCACCGAAGGAGAGGCACCTCCCGTGACCGGCCGCAGACCACGCGCACCAAGAGCGCGAACGGCGTGGCCAACACCTGCGCGCGCACCCGACTGCTCGTCGTGATGCCGGACACCGGCGAACACCGTTTGCTGGAGCGGCAGCCGCCGCTGAAGGGTGTCCTCGCCCCGGGCGGCGACGTGGCGCGTGACGCGCTCTTCGTGTCCGGCGAGGACCCCGGTCCGGCCTGCCGACACAGGCGTGGAGCGAGGACCGCGGCCGCACCTGGCGGCTGACCGATATGCCGGGCCACGAAGCGGTGAGGAACGGCCTCCGCGCCATGCACCAGCTTGTACGTCAACTTCAAACGGCGGGACTGGCTCTGAGCAACCGGCCGACAAGCCCGCAGTGGCGAGCGCAGCCCACTCGGCGTCCTCCAGGCGAAAGCGGTGCGGGTGGCGCGGCGCAAGCGAACTCGCGCTCACACCAGCCGACCGCCGGCGATGTCGGCGAGGGGATCTCCTGCCGGGCAGGCCGTGGCCAGGCCGCGCCATGTCCAGCTGCCCGGCCGGGATCCGGCTCCGGGCTACCAGGAGGCCAGTGAGCCGTCCGTGTTGCGCCAGACGGGGTTGCGCCAGCGGTGGCCGCGTTCGGCGGCGGTCCGGACCGCGTCCTCGTCGATGGTGATGCCGAGACCGGGCGCGGTCGGGCGGTCGATGTAGCCGTCGCGGAAGGTGAAGGGCGTGGTGTCGGCGAGGTAGTCCAGCAGTCCGCTGCTGTCGCCGTAGCCGATGCCGAGGGCCTGTTCCTGGATGAGGAAGTTGGGGATCGCGAAGTCGAGTTGCAGGCTGGCCGCGAGGGCGATCGGGCCGAGCGGGCAGTGCGGGGCCACCATGACGTCGTACGCCTCGGCCATCGCGGCGATCCGGCGGCTCTCGGAGATTCCGCCGGCGTGGCTGATGTCGGGCTGGGCCACGGCGATGCCGTCGGAGAGCACCGAGCGGAAGTCCCAGCGGGAGTACAGCCGTTCACCGGTGGCGATGGGGATGGAGGTGGAGCGGATCACGGCGCCCAGGTCCTGGGAGAACTCCGGCAGCACGGGCTCCTCGACGAAGAGCGGCAGGAGCGGCCCCAGGAGGGCAGGACGCGGCGGGACATCGCCCCGCTGAACCGGCCGTGGAAGTCCAGCGCCAGGTCACGCTCCGGCCCGATGGCCTCGCGGACCGCGCTCACCCCGTCCACGATGGCGTTGATCGCGGCGGGCGTGGCGAGCGGCTCCAGCTGGCCGCAGGGGTTCAGCTTGACCGCCGTCATGCCCTTGGCGACCTGCGCGGCCGCCGACTCGGCCAGTTCCTCGGGGGTTTCGCCGCCGACCCAGCCGTAGACGCGCACCCGGTCGCGTACGTGGCCGCCGAGGAGCTGGTGGACCGGGACGCCGTGGGTCTTGCCCGCGATGTCCCACAGTGCCTGGTCGATGCCGGCCAGGGCGCTGTTCAGGACGACGCCGCCGCGGTAGAAGCCGCTCTTGGCGAGCACCTGCCAGTGCTCCTCGATCCGGGCCGGGTCCTGGCCGACCAGGTAGTCGAACATCTCCTCGACGCAGCGGGCGACGGTGGCGGCCTTGCCCTCGACTATGGGCTCGCCCCAGCCGGAGATGCCCTCGTCGGTGTCGACGCGCAGGAAGAGCCAGCGTGGTTCGACGAGGAAGAGTTCGTATCCAGTGATCTTCATGGGGAGGGTCTCCGGGTTCTGCGATGGGTACGGCCGGGCGCGCGGCCGGGGCGTGGTGGTGGGCGGGTGAGTCGGTCGGGGTGAGGGCGGGCGCGGGGAAGCGCCCGCTCGGGGAGGGAGTGGAGAGGGTCGGGTACGTGGAGGGGCTGCTGTGCGGAACGCGCGGCCGGGGGGGGTGAGGGGATCGCCCAGGCCGTCCTGTGGCTGTGCAGCCCCGGAGCCGGCTTCGTCATCGGCGTCGCTCTTCCCGTCGACGGGGGCTACGTCGCCCGATATGGACAGGCCGCTGAGGACAGGCCGCGACGCCGCCATCGGGCTACCCATGGCAGCCGGAGACGTCGCGTTCCGAGACTGTCCACGTGATGGGCATCACTGCCCGGGTGCTTCGGATCGGGTATGCGCGATCATGATCGGAATGGACGCTCGTTTTCTTGGCATCGCTGAGCTGGTCGAAACCCCGCCCGTGGCGGTCGTGGTCGACGTCATGCGTGCTTTCACGGTGGCTGCCTGGGCCTTTGCCCAGGGGGCGGAAAAAATCGTTCTCGCCGAGTCGCTGGACGACGCTCTGGCGCTCAAGGCTCACCATCCGGATTGGGTGGCGCTCAAAGACGGTCCGCCCGCGCCCGGGTTCGACGCCGTCAACTCACCGGGCCTGCTGCGGTCCGTCGACCTCGGCGGACGGACCGTTGTGCAGAAGACCACGGCGGGGACGGTGGGCGCCCTCGCGGTCAAGGAAGCGTCGCTGGTGCTGTGCGCCGGCTTCGTGGTGGCGGAGGCAACGGCTCGGCTCTTGCGGACACGCGAGTGTGACCGTGTCACGTTCGTGGTCACGGGCGAGGACGGGCAGGCCGACGAAGATCTGGCGTGCGCTCAGTACATCGCCGGCAGAGCCGCCGGGGCCGGGACGGATGCCGCCGAGTTCCTACGCCGCGCTGCCTCGTCGCGTGCCGCCGCCGAACTGGCGGAGGGTGTGCGTCAGGGAGTCCATCCCGATGACGTCGCACTCTGCCTTGAGCTCGACCGGTTCCCCTTCGCCATGGTGGCGGCCCTGGAAGACTCGCTCATGGTCCTGCGTCCGTGCGCCATGCCTTCGCCGGCCGAGGGCGCCTTGATCTGATCGCCGGTGAGGTCCAGAGAGCCGGGATGCCGAGGCGGCGCCGCAGCTGCGCATGGCGGCGGCGCTCGCGGGTGACTTCAGCGAGAGAGAGGCAGGGCCGGCGGCACGCTGGTGCCGCCGTCCGCCGCGCATGAGCTCGTAGAGTTCGGCGCGGTCTTGTTGTGTGCCCGGCAGGCAGCCGAACGCACTCCCGTGCCCTGCCGGCCCGGAACCCTCGGCGTCATCCCCGACCGGATGGCTGGAACGGATGGCTGTAACGGATCGGCGTACCCAGCCGCACCTCCCGCGGCTGCGCGCCCGCCTGGGCCGGGGTGCTCAGCCGAACCGCAGGATGCGCGGTGCGAAGGTGCCCTCGGGGCCGTCGGCGCGGCCGACCGACCACACCGTCGCCGTGCCCGGCACCGGCGCCAGCCGCACCGTCCAGGAGTCGCCCTCCCCGGCCACCGCCGGTTCGCTGTGCTCGGTGAACGACTGTCCGTTCCAGGCGAGGAAATCCGGCCCGGGGACAAACGGCGGATAGCTGCCCGGCGGGCCCCACTTCTGCGAGCGGGCCGGCAGACAACAACCGCACGGAGACCGTTCACGAGACCCCCCAGGACGCGAAGGTCGCACAAGTTACTGGCGTTCACCCACTCGTGCACAGACCGCATCCGGCCGATCACGGTTCCCTCTCAAAGCCCACCCTGTCGTGGGACTCCTAAAGCCCGCTCCTCCGCTCCCTCCTGGCTCCGCGGCGCGCCGACCCGCCCGGCTCCGACCGGCCGTCAGCGCAGGACCACCGTGCGCCTGCCCTGGACGAACACCCGGCCTTCGCAGTGCCGGCGGACCGCTCGGGCCAGGGCCGCCGACTCCGCGTCGCGGCCGATGGCGGCCAGGTCGTCGGGGGTGTGGCTGTGGTCGACGCCGATGACCTCCTGGGCGATGATCGGGCCTTCGTCGAGGTCGGCGGTGACGTAGTGGGCTGTCGCGCCGACGAGCTTGACGCCGCGGTCGTGTGCCTGGTGGTAGGGCTTGGCGCCCTTGAAGCTCGGCAGGAACGAGTGGTGGATGTTGATCGTCCGGCCGGCCAGCCGGGCGCACAGGTCGTCCGAGAGCACCTGCATGTAGCGCGCCGGCACGACCAGGTCGGCGTCGAACGAGTCGACGATCTCCAGGAGCCGGACTTCGGCCTCGGTTTTGGTCGCGGCGGTGACCGGCACGTGGAAGAACGGGATGTCGTGCCAGGTGACGAGTGCCTCGTGGTCGCGGTGGTTGGAGACCACCGCGACCACGTCGATGGGCAGGTCACCGCTGCGGGTGCGGAAGAGCAGGTCGTTGAGGCAGTGGCCGTAGCGGGACACCATGACCAGCACGCGGGGCCGGGTGGTGGCCGGTTCGAGGTGCCACCGCATGGCGAACGGGGCGGCCTCGACGGCGAAGTCGCGGCGCAGGGTCTGTGTGGTGTTCTCGCCGCCGGAGGTGGCGAAGTGCACCCGCATGAAGAAGTGGCCGGCGCGGCGGTCCCCGAACTGCTGGTTGTCGATGATGTCGCTGCCGTGCTCGACCAGGAAGCGCGAGACGGCGAGGACGATGCCGGGTGCCTCGGGGCAGTCGAGGGTGAGTACGTGCTCGACCGGCGCCGCGGCGGAGACCTTCTGGAGATCAGTCATGGTGTCAGCACTCGCCTTGTCCGCAGTGACCTTGTGATGGTGCCCGTCGAGGTCCTGGAACAGCCCCGAGGCCCGAGGCCATCAGGGGATCTCCGGGCCGCGGTACTCGCTCATCGCGTCGATGAGCCAGCGGGCCAGGTAGTCGGCGAACGAGGACCGCGGGAACAGCCGGTACGTCGGCGCGTCGTCGACCTGCCAGAGCAGTACGGCGATGGGGCCCACGGTGGTCGACACCGCCCGGCCGGGACCCATGGCCCGGGGGTGCAGATCCAGCGGGCAGCCCTTCTCCAGCACCTGTCGGGCGGCCGGGCCGGACAGCTCCAGCGTGGTGCGGTTCGCCGAGACGTCCACGACCGAGCCCGGGTCTTCTCCGAGCGCCTCCCGCAACTCGGCGGCCACAGCGGTCTCTTCGCCCTGGGACAGCACGAGCCATTCGTCGGGGCCGAGCCAGACGACCGTGTGGGGGCCTGAAGCGGTGGTGTGGCCGCACTGCCGCGGGAGGGGCGCCCCCAAGGTCTTCTCGATACGGTCGGCCGCTTCGGAGGCGGGGTCGACCCGCAGGTCCGCCATGGTGATGAACGGCCATTCGGTCAGCGCGACGCCACGGGCGCCGGTGACGGTGGCGGCGCGCATCCGCTCCGCCAGATGTGCCAGGGGGCTGGTGCGCGGCGCCACCGGGCCCGCGTCCTCGCCCGCGTCCGCACCTGTGTTCGCACCTGTGTTCGCACCTGTGTCGAGCGTCGGCTCAGCCATCTCGCCTGGTCCCTTCGGGGTCGTAGAGGACGAAGTCGGCCACCTCGACCGGCACCAGGTCATCACCCACCGGGGCGAGCAGGGTCTCGCCGATCCTGGCCCGCCCGTCGGCGACGAGGGCGAGGGCGAAGGGGCGGCCGAGGGCCGGGCTGTGGTAGCTGGAGGTGACGTGGCCGAGCATCGGCACCGGCCCGGCCTCGGGGGTGATGGGCACGTCCGGTGCGACGAGCTGGGTGCCTTCGGGCAGCCGGGTCGTCCGATCGCTCGGCAGCAGGCCGACCAGCTGCTTGCGGTCGGTGCGGGAGGTGTCGGGGCGGGAATAGGACCGCTTGCCGACGAAGTCCTTCTGCTTGGAGACCACCCAGGACATGCCCGCGTCCTGCGGGGTGACGGTGCCGTCGGTGTCCTGGCCGACGATGATGTAGCCCTTCTCGGCCCGCAGGACGTGCATGGTCTCGGTGCCGTACGGGGTGATGCCGTACGGCTGTCCGGCCTCGTACACCTGCTCCCAGACGGCCAGGCCGTACCAGGCGGAGACGTTGATCTCGTAGGCGAGTTCGCCGGAGAAGGAGATCCGGCAGATGCGGGCCGGGATGCCGGAGGCCAGGGTGGTCTCGCGGAAGGCCATGAAGGGGAACGCCTCGGCGGACAGGTCGACGTCGGGCGCGAGCTGGGCGACGACCTGGCGCGACCGGGGGCCGACGACGGCGATCGTCGCCCATTGCTCGGTCACCGAGGTGCAGTGGACGTCGAGTTCGGGCCACTCGGTCTGCAGCCACTCCTCCAGCCAGTCCAGGACCCCGGCGGCGCCGCCGGTCGTGGTGGTCATGAAGTAGCGGTTGTCGTCGAGGCGCAGGGTCACGCCGTCGTCGAAGATCATGCCGTCGGGCTTGCACATCACGCCGTAGCGGGCGAGGCCGGGCTTCAGCTTCTTGAAGGCGTTGGTGTAGACGCGGTTGAGGAACTCGCCCGCGTCCGCGCCCCAGACCTCGATCTTGCCGAGGGTGGAGGCGTCCATGACCGCCACGCCCTCGCGGGCCGCACGGCACTCGCGGGCCACGGCCGTGTCCATGTCCTCACCGGGCAGCGGGAAGTACCAGGGGCGCTTCCACTGCCCGACGTCCTCGAACAGCGCCCCGTGCGCGACGTGCCAGCTGTGGATGGACGTCGTGCGCTCCGGGTCGAACAGCTCGCCGCGCTCACGCCCGGCGAGGGCCGCGAACGCGATCGGCGTGTACGGCGCCCGGTAGGCCGTGGTGCCGATCTCTCCCAGTGAACCGCCGAGGGCCTCGGCGATCACACCGATCGCGTTGACGCCGGACGTCTTGCCCTGGTCGTTGGCCGTGCCGAGCGAGGTGTAGCGCTTGACGTGCTCGACGCCGCGCATGCCGGCGCCGGTGGACCGCCAGACGTCGGCGACCGTGACATCACGTTGCAGGTCGACGAAGTGGGTGTCCCAGCCGGCGGGTTCGCCGTCGGGGGCGGGCACCAGCCACAGTGCACGCATCGGGCCGGCTTCGGACCGCGCACCGTCGGATGACGGCACAGGCACCGGGAACCCGGCGCCCGTCGCGGCCCGCGCACCGGCCCGTGCCCCTTCGGCAAGACAGCCGTCGAGGTCGTACGTCCCCCTGGCCGCACCGACGACCTGCTGGTCCCGTACGGCGCCGTCGGGAACGAAGGCGACCAGGCCCTCGTCCCAGCGCAGCTTGCCCTGGCGCTGGCTGTGCAGGTGTACCACCGGGCTCCAGCCGCCCGAGACGGCGAGCAGGTCGCAGTCGAACGACTCGGGTCCGCCGGTGAGTCGGCCCTCCGCGTCGAGGGCCTGGACGGTGACGCCGGTGAGCCGGGCCTCGCCCGCGGTGTCGACCACCGCACTGCCCGTCAGCACCCGCACCCCCGTCGCCACGGCGACCTCGGCGGCCCGGTGGGACAGCTCCGGGCGCGCGTCCACGACGGCGGCGATGTCGATGCCGGCCGCGTGGAGGTCGGCGACCGTGTCGTACGCGCTGTCGTTGGTCGTGCCGACCACGGCCCGTGAGCCCGGCGCCACGGCGTACCGGTTGAGATACGAGCGCACGGCTCCGGCGAGCATCACGCCGGGGCGGTCGTTGCCGGCGAAGACCAGCGGACGCTCGTGCGCACCGGTCGCCAGGACCACCTGGCGGGCCCGGATGTGCCACAGCCGCTGGCGCGAGATGCCGTCGGACGGTTCGGGGGCGTCGGCTCCGAGGTGGTCGGTGCGCCGCTGCAGGGCCAGCACGTAGTTGTCGTCGTACGAGCCGAACGCCGTGGTGCGGTGCATGACGACGACCTCGGGGGCGGAGTCGAGGGCCGCGCGGACCTCGGCGACCCACTCCAGGGCGGTGTGCGCCCCTGCCCTCTCGGTGCGCCCGGAGAGCAGCGAACCGCCGGGCTCGCTCCGGTCGTCGACGAGGATCACGCGGGCGCCTGAGCCGGCGGCAGCGGCGGCTGCCGCGAGCCCGGCCGGTCCGGCGCCGACGACGAGGACGTCGGTGTGCGCGTACTTCTTGTCGTAGACGGCGGGGTCGGCGGTCGGGTCGAGCCGGCCCATCCCGGACAGTGTCATGGCGGACAGGCCGTCGTACAGCTCTGTCGTCGTCGCCGGCAGCATGCCCTCCGAGTGCGGGCCGTCGAGTTGCAGCAGGGCGTTGGGTTCCTCGACGCCCGCGGAGACGATGCCGCGGGGGCGGCCGCGGTAGAGCGACGGAGCGACCTCGACGAGGCCGTTCGCCAGCATGGCCGAGGCGACGGTGTCTCCGGGGTGCCCGGTCAGTTCCCGCCCGTCGACGGTGAACCGCAGCTCGGTGGCGCGGTCGACGCGGCCTCCTTGCCGGAGCCGGAAGTGCTGGTCGGTCATCGGTTCCCTCCGGCCTGGGGCAGTTCGGGGCGGGGCTCGTCGAGCCGGTAGGCGGCGAGCACCTCGTTGGTGACGGTGTCGCGCAGGACGTTGAACCAGCGGCGGCAGCCGGTGCTGTGCACCCACCGCTCGGCGAAGGGGCCCTTGGCGTTGTCGCGGTAGAAGACGTACTCGGCCCACTGCCGGTCGTCGAGGTCCGCGGGGGTCTCGGGGTGGGGGACATGGGCCTGTCCCCCGTAGTGGTACTCGGTCTCGTCACGGGGACCGCACCATGGGCAGCCGATCAGCAGCACGGTGTCCTTCTCTCAGCGGGCCCTGGGCGGGCGTTCAGTGGGCCACGGCTGCGGCGCCGTGTTCGTCGATCAGGGCGCCCGTCGTGAAGCGTTCGAGGGCGAAGGGGGCGTTGAGCGGATGCGGTTCGCCGGTGGCGATGGTGTGCGCGAAGGTCCAGCCCGCGGCCGGGGTGGCCTTGAACCCGCCGGTGCCCCAGCCGCAGTTGACGTAGAGGTTCTCGACGGGGGTGGTGCCGATGATCGGGGAGGCGTCCGGGGTGACGTCGACGATGCCGCCCCAGGTCCGCAGCACGTGCGCCCGGGCGAAGACGGGGAACAGCTCGACGGCGGCGGCCATCTGCTGCTCGATCACGTGGAAGGAGCCGCGCTGCCCGTAGCCGTTGTAGGAGTCGACGCCCGCGCCCATCACCAGCTCGCCCTTGTGGGCCTGGGAGACGTAGACGTGCACGTGGTTCGACATGACGACCGTCGGGTGCACCGGCTCGTGCAGCTCCGAGACCAGCGCCTGCAGGGGATGCGACTGCACCGGCAGCCGTACGCCCGCCCGCTCGGCCAGCACGCTGCTGTGCCCGGCGGCCGCGAGACCGACCCGGCCGGCGTTGACGCGGCCGAGGTTCGTCTCGACCCCCACGACCCGGTCGCCGTCCTTGACGAAGCCGGTGACCTCGCAGCCCTGGATCAGGTCCACGCCCATCTCGTCGGCGCGACGGGCCAGTGCCCAGGCGACGTGGTCGTGTTTGGCGATGCCGGCCCGCGGCTGGAAGGTGCCGCCGAGGACCGGGTAGCGGGTGCGGGACGAGACGTTGAGGATGGGGCAGACCTTGGCGACCTCGTCCGGTTCGAGCCACTCGGCGTCGACGCCGTTGAGGCGGTTGGCGTTGACGCGGCGCATGCTCTCACGGACATCCTGGAGGGTGTGCGCGAGGTTGAGGACGCCGCGCTGGCTGAAGAGGAAGTCGTAGTCCAGCTCCTCCGGGAGCCGCTCCCACAGCTTGAGCGCGTGCTCGTAGATCGCCGCGCTCTCGTCCCACAGGTAGCTGGAGCGGATGATCGTGGTGTTGCGGGCCATGTTGCCGCCGGCCAGCCAGCCCTTCTCCAGGACGGCGACGTTGGTGATGCCGTGGTTCTTGGCGAGGTAGTAGGCGGTGGCCAGGCCGTGGCCGCCCGCGCCGACGATGACGACGTCGTACGAGGAGCGCGGCTCGGGGTTGCGCCAGAGGAAGTCCGGGTGCTCCGGCAGCGGCTCGCTGGTCATGCCGCGTCTCCGTTCAGGTGGGGCGGGGGGGTCGGGCGGGACAGATGGGGATAGAGGGGGAACGCGGCGGCGAGCTTCTCGACCCGTTCACGCAGCCCGGCCGCGCGCTCGTCGCCGAGCTGCTCCTCCTTCAGGGCCTGGGCGATGATGTCGGCGACCTCCCGGAACTCCGTCTCGCCGAAGCCGCGGGTGGCCAGGGCCGGGGTGCCGATGCGCAGGCCTGAGGAGACCATCGGCGGGCGCGGGTCGAACGGCACCGCGTTGCGGTTGACGGTGATGCCGACGCGGTGCAGCCGGTCCTCGGCCTGGCGCCCGTCGAGCGCGGAGTTCCGCAGGTCGACGAGGACCAGGTGGACTTCGGTGCCGCCGGTCAGGACCGTGATCCCGGCCTCGGCGACGTCGTCGGCCAGCAGCCGTCCGGCGAGGATGCGGGCGCCGTCCAGGGTGCGCCGCTGGCGCTCCCTGAACCCCTCGCCGGCCGCCACCTTGAAGGCCACCGCCTTCGCCGCGATGACGTGCTCCAGCGGGCCGCCCTGCTGGCCCGGGAAGACCGCGGAGTTGATCTTCTTGGCGAGGTCGGCGCGGCTGAGGATCACACCGCCGCGCGGTCCGCCGAGGGTCTTGTGCGTGGTGGTCGTCACCACGTCGGCGTACGGCACCGGGTTCGGGTGGAGGCCCGCGGCCACCAGCCCGGCGAAGTGCGCCATGTCCACCATCAGGTATGCGCCCACCGCGTCGGCGATCCGGCGGAACGCGGCGAAGTCCAGCTGCCGGGGGTAGGCCGACCAGCCGGCGACGATCATCTTGGGCCGGTGCGCGAGAGCGAGCTGCTCGACCTCGTCCATGTCGATGCGCAGGTCGGACTCGCGCACGTGGTACGGCACGACGTCGTACAGCTTGCCGGAGTAGTTGAGGCGCATGCCGTGGGTCAGGTGCCCGCCGTGCGCCAGGTCGAGGCCGAGGATGGTGTCGCCGGGCTGGAGCAGCGCGAACATGGCGGCCGCGTTGGCCTGGGCGCCCGAGTGCGGCTGTACGTTCGCGGCCTCGGCGCCGAACAGTTCCTTGACCCGGGCGATGGCCAGCTGCTCGATGACGCCGACGTGCTCGCAGCCGCCGTAGTAGCGGCGGCCCGGGTAGCCCTCGGCGTACTTGTTGGTCAGGACCGACCCCTGGGCCTCCATGACGGCGGCCGGGGCGAAGTTCTCCGAGGCGATCATCTCGAGCGTGGACTGCTGACGGTGCAGCTCGGCGTCGACGGCGGCGGCGACCTCCGGGTCGAGCTCGCCGAGCGGGAGGGAGAGGGGGGAGGTGAGCGTGGTGGGCGACGGGTTCGTGGCCATCTGTACACCATCCTGAGAGCCAACTGATGAGCGACTGATATATCAGACTCTGCGGTAAGGTATGGGAGTTCGTCGGCAAGGTCAAGGGGGCCTCATGCAGTACGTGGCGACCGAGCCCGGGGTCGAGGGCGAGGAGCTGTCCCTCGCCGAGCGCGCCTACCGTGCCATCCGCGACCGGCTGGTCCTGCTGGAGATCCGCCCGGGCACACCGATCAGCGAGGAGCAGTTGGGGCAGTCCCTCGGCGTCGGACGGACGCCGGTGCGCGAGGCGCTCAAGCGCCTCCAGTACGAGCGCCTCATCACGACCTACCCCCGGCGCGGCACCTTCGCCACCGAGGTCAACATCACCGACCTGGCCCACATCTCCGAGGTCCGACAGGAGCTGGAACCCCTGGCGGCCGCCCAGGCCGCGCGGCGGGCCACGGCGGCGGATCGCGCGACCCTGACTTCCCTGCGGCGGGCGCTGGAGAGCGCCGGTTCCCCCGGGCAGGACGCCGCCGGACTCATGCACCTGGATCTTCGGGTCCATCGCGCCATCTACGCCGCCGCGCACAACCCGTATCTGGAGGACACCCTCGTCCGCCACGACAACCTGGCCACCCGCATCTGGTGCCTGTTCATCGACCGTCTGTCCGACATGGCCGGCCACGTCGAGGAGCACGGGCCGTTGATCGAGGCGATCGTCGCCGGTGACGCCGACAGGGCGGCGCGGCTCGCCCGCGGTCACGTCGAGGGCTTCGAACGGGCTATTCGCGACGCCATCTGAGACGCCGATCCGAGACGCCGTCCGACCGGGTACGGCACCGTCCCGTCCGCCTCGGGAGAGAGCGGCGCCGCTGTCAGAGGATGCTGTCGATGAACGTACGCGTGGACTCGTGGACCGGTGCGTCGATGACCTGGGACGGCGGTCCCTTCTCGACGAGCACACCCTCGGACATGAAGACCACTTCGTCGGCGACACCGCGGGCGAAGCCGATCTCGTGGGTGACCACGATCATCGTCATGCCGCTGGTCGCCAGCCGCTTCATCACGTTCAGCACCTCACCGACCAGTTCGGGGTCCAGGGCTGAGCCTCGATCCCGAGACGGTCAGCAAGCTGGCCCGCGAGCACCAGAACATCCGCTACGTCAAGGACACCAGCGCCGACATGGCTCAGGCCGGGCAGCTGATCCATCGACACGGCGACGTCATCTCCACCTTCATCGGCTGGGACAGCCTCCTCCTGACCGCGAGCAGGGTGACCGTGCGGCCCCATGCCTCCCCGCTGATCGAGCGGTTCAGCCCGGATTTCTGGGCGACGTTCTTGCCTGGTCGGTCCACGGTTCCCTTGGCGGACTTGACCATGTTCGTGATGGTGAGTGCTTCCACCACGACGGTGCCGTGGTCACGCTGGTCTTCATCGGGATGGCGGTGCCGACCGCCGGCGCCACCACCCCCCTGGAGGCGCTGCCCGGCTTCTACCACTTCCTCGCGGAGTTCGAGCCACTGCGGCAGATCACCGGCGGCATCCGCTCGATCCTCTACTACGATGCCCAGGGCGACGCGGGTCTGACGCGGGGCTGGGCGATGATGGCCGCCGGCCTCGTGGCGGCCGCGCCGTCCGGCTTCGGCGTGACGGGCTGGTACGACCGCAAGGGGCTGCACCGCCTCCCGGCCGGGACACAGCCGGGGACGGCGGGCACCGACACTGAAAACCGATCGGTTTTTATTTCGTCCGGATCGAGTTAATCTCGCACCATGACCACCGAAATGAAGCCAAGCACCAGAGAGCGGCTGCTGGAGGCGGCGGCCACGCTCACCTACCGAGACGGTGTCGGCATCGGCGTCGAGGCGCTGTGCAAGGCGGCGGGGGTGTCGAAGCGCTCGCTGTACCAGCTGTTCGAGAGCAAGGACGAGCTGCTGGCCGCGAGCCTGAAGGAGGGCTCCGCCGCCTTCGTGACCGGGCTCCTGCCCGCGGCGGGCGATGGCCGTTCACCCCGCGAGCGCATCCTGCATGTCTTCGAGCAGGTCGAGTCGCAGTCGGTCGCGCCCGAGTTCCGAGGCTGCCAGTACCTCGCCGTTCAGATCGAGCTCAAGAATCAGAGCCACCCCGCGAGCCAGGTGGCCCACCAGGTCAAGGCGAACCTGACGGCCTTCTTCCGTGCCGAGGCCGAGCGGGGCGGCGCGGCCGATCCCGACCTGCTGGCCCGGCAGCTCAGCCTGGTCTTCGACGGCGCCAGCGCCCGCGCGGGCATCCAGGCCGACACCCTGGCCGGGCTCATCAGCCCCACGGTGGCCACGCTGCTCGACGCGGCGGGCATGCGCTGACGCATCGCGTTCTCGCGTTCTCGCGTTCTCGCGTTCTCGCGT
>NZ_JAEMUX010000078.1 GCF_016598475.1 Streptomyces adelaidensis | reverse complement strand
GCTGCCGAAGGACGAGGTCGACCGGATGCGCCAGGAGGCCGAGAAGTACGCGGAGGAGGACCACGCCCGCCGCGAGGCCGCCGAGACCCGCAACCAGGGCGAGCAGCTCGTCTACCAGACGGAGAAGTTCCTCAAGGACAACGAGGACAAGGTCCCCGGCGACATCAAGACCGAGGTCGAGGCGTCCGTCGAGGAGCTGAAGGCCGCGCTCAAGGGCGAGGACACCGCCGAGATCCGCACCTCCACGGAGAAGGTCGCGGCCGTCTCGCAGAAGCTCGGCCAGGCCCTGTACGCGGACGCCCAGGCCGCGCAGGCCGCGGGCCCCGAGGCCGGCGCCGGCGCCGGTGAGGCCAAGGTGGATGACGACGTCGTCGACGCCGAGATCGTCGACGAGGACCGTGACCGCAAGGACGGTGCCGCGTGACAGAGGAGACCCCGGGCTTCGACGAGCAGCAGCCGCAAGGCCAGCCGCAGCAGCAGCCCGACGTCCCCTCCGGATCGGACGAAGCCGAGCCGAAGGCCGCCCCCCAGGAGGGGGCGGCCCCGGCCGGGGACGCGGCAGCAGCGGCCCAGGTGGCCGGTCTGACGGCGCAGTTGGACCAGGTGCGTACGGCGCTCGGTGAGCGCACGGCGGACCTCCAGCGGCTCCAGGCCGAGTACCAGAACTACCGCCGCCGGGTCGAGCGCGACCGGATCACGGTCAAGGAGATCGCCATCGCGAACCTCCTGACCGAACTCCTGCCGGTGCTCGACGACATCGGCCGCGCGCGGGAGCACAGCGAACTCGTCGGCGGCTTCAAGTCCGTCGCCGAGTCGCTCGAAACCGTCGCGGCGAAGCTGGGCCTCATGCAGTTCGGCAAGGAGGGCGAGCCCTTCGACCCGACCATCCACGAGGCTTTGATGCACAGTTACGCGCCCGACGTCACCGAGACGACGTGCGTGGCGATCCTCCAGCCGGGGTATCGCATCGGCGAGCGCACCATCCGCCCCGCGCGGGTGGCCGTGGCCGAGCCCCAGCCAGGGGCGCAGACCGCCAAGGCCGACGAGGCGGAGGCGGCCGACGACAAGGAGAGCGGTGGCCCGGACGAGGGCTGACGCCGTCGGCGTGCACGCCGAGCGGTCCGAGTGGAAGGAGGGACGTCGAGGATGAGCACCAAGGACTTCATCGAGAAGGACTACTACAAGGTCCTCGGCGTCCCCAAGGACGCCACCGAGGCCGAGATCAAGAAGGCGTACCGCAAGCTCGCCCGCGAGTTCCACCCGGACGCCAACAAGGGCAACACCAGGGCCGAGGAGCGCTTCAAGGAGATCTCCGAGGCGAACGACATCCTCGGCGACCCCAAGAAGCGCAAGGAGTACGACGAGGCCCGCACCCTCTTCGGCAACGGCGGGTTCCGTCCGGGACCCGGCGCGGGCGGCGGCTCGTTCAACTTCGACCTGGGTGACCTCTTCGGCGGTGGTCCCCAGGGCGGCCAGGGCGCGGGCGGCTTCGGTGGAGGCATCGGGGATGTCTTCGGGGGCCTGTTCAACCGCGGCAGCTCCGGCACCACGCGGGTGCAGCCCCGGCGCGGCCAGGACATCGAGTCCGAGGTCACGCTGAGCTTCACCGAGGCCATCGAGGGCGCGACCGTACCGCTGCGGATGTCCTCGCAGTCGCCCTGCAAAATCTGTTCGGGCACCGGCGACGCCAACGGCACACCCCGCGTGTGCCCCACGTGTGTCGGCACCGGCCAGGTCGCGCGGGGCTCCGGCGGCGGCTTCTCCCTGACCGACCCCTGCCCGGACTGCAAGGGCCGGGGCCTGATCGCCGAGCACCCCTGCGACATCTGCAAGGGCTCGGGCCGCGCCAAGTCGTCCCGCACCATGCAGGTCCGCATCCCGGCGGGTGTCTCCGACGGCCAGCGGATCCGGCTGCGCGGCAAGGGCGCGCCCGGTGAGCGGGGCGGACCCGCCGGTGACCTGTATGTCGTCGTGCACGTCGACCCGCACCCGGTGTTCGGCCGCAAGGACGACAACCTCACGGTGACCGTGCCGGTGACGTATCCGGAGGCGGCGCTCGGCGGCGAGGTCAGGGTCCCCACCCTGGGCGGTCCGCCGGTCACCCTGAAACTGCCTCCGGGCACCCCCAACGGCCGGACGATGCGGGCCCGCGGCAAGGGCGCCTTCCGCAAGGACGGCACCCGCGGGGACCTGCTGATCACCGTCGAGGTGAGTGTTCCGCAGGACCTGTCGGGGAAGGCTCGTGACGCCCTGGAGGCGTATCGCGAGGCGACCGCGGGCGAGGACCCGCGAGCGGAGCTGTTCCAGGCCGCGAAGGGAGCATGACGACACCATGGACACACCCGGCCGCCGTAGACAGAATCCACTGGGCAGGGCGTACGAGCTGACGGAAGAGACACCGGTGTACGTCATCTCGGTGGCCGCCCAGCTCTCCGGTCTGCACCCGCAGACCCTGCGCCAGTACGACCGCCTCGGCCTGGTCTCCCCGGACCGCACCGCCGGGCGCGGCCGCCGCTACTCGGCCCGCGACATCGAACTGCTGCGCGCCGTCCAGCAGTTGTCGCAGGACGAGGGCATCAACCTGGCCGGCATCAAGCGCATCATCGAACTGGAGAACCAGGTCGCGGCCCTCCAGGCGAGAATCGTCGAGATGGAGTCCGCCCTCGACGGCGCCGCCGCGACGATGCGGCAGCGCGAGGCCGCGGTGCACGCGTCGTACCGGCGCGACCTGGTGCCGTATCAGGAGATGCAGCAGAGCAGCGCGTTGGTGGTGTGGCGGCCCAAGGGGCGGCAGCCGTCGGACTGACGGGACGTAGCGAGTGAAGGGCCCTGTCGGTACTTTCCGGTACCGGCGGGGCCGTTCGCGTGTACGAGTGGGTGAGCGACGTACGGCTGTCAGAGCGACGAGGCGACGTACGGCTGTCAGACGAAGAAGTCGCCGACCGCCCCGGCGGTGAGCAGCCACGTGGACTCGGCGCCTGTGCCGAACGCGGCGGCGAGGGCGTAGCCGAAGGCGGCGTCCAGGGCGTCCGGCTCGGCGTCCTCGCGCCACTCCCCGACGACCTTGCCGTCGCCCTCGGAGGAGAAGTCCCCGATGTGCTCCGTCGCGTCACGGAACAGGCCGCTGTCGCCTGTGGAGTTGGGGACCAGGCGCCAGGAGTGCTCCCCGTACCAGACGTCGACGCGGAACGAACGCCGCGTCAGCCGGCCCTCGGCGGGCTCGATGACGGCGTCCGCGCCGTCGACGGTGAGGGTGAGCAGGGCGCCGTCCCGTGTCCCGACCGGGATGTGCTCCTCCATCTCGGCCCCCTCCGCCCGCCGTATCTCGATCCGGGGCACCCGCTCCCCCGCCACGACGACTTCACCCCGTACGACGTCCAGCCGCACGGAGATCTCACCGAACCGGTCGTCCTCCACGAGGGCTTCCACGACCGGCTCGTCCTGGGGTGCGGGGTCCTTCGGCATGCGGTGGTCCTTCGCTGGGCGGGGGCCGACGAGTGGTCGGTGGGCCGACGAGTGGCCGGTACGTCACCTTGTAGGACGGCCGATACGTCCTACAAGGTTGCCCCTGCTCCGGAACCGCTCAACTCCCTTCAGGAGGAGGACTCGGCTGTCGGCTCGCTCGGCGTGTCCAGCTCGGTCGCGATCACGACGTTCGGCTCGCGGGTCCACTGGTAGTGGGAGTTCCAGTCGTCGTCGACGGCGTCGATGAAGAAGCAGCGCTCCTCGCCGTCGGGGACGGTCTGGTACGCGTACGAGGTCGTGTCGGCCGACAGCCACTCCACCTCGCCCGCCGAGCAGACCTTCTCCTCCTCGTCGCCGATCAGCACACCGCCGTAGACGATGTAACGGGCCAGGTCGGGCGTCGGATTCGCGTCCCAGTTCAGCTCGAAGCCGTACTCGGTCGGGCTCGCCGTCAGCCCCGTGACGGCGGATGGCGGGGTGTCGTCCCGCCGCCGGCCGCTGACGGCGGCGGACGGCTCGGACTCGTTGCCCGCCACGTCGAGGGCGGTCACGCGGTAGTAGTACGTCGCGCCCGTCTCGCCGGTCGTGTCCTGGTAGGAGAGCTGATTCGTGCTGCCGACCCGGGCGAAGTCGCCGTCCGCGCTCGCCGCTCGGTACACCCGGTACGAGACCGCTCCCGCGACCGTGCTCCAGCCGGTCCGCAGCCCGCCCGTCTCGGAGGAGTCGGTGACCTCCAGGCCCTGCGGCACACCGGGCGCGGTCCGGTCGACGGTGGTCACGGCCTTGTCCGCCGTACCCGCCGACTCGTTGCCCGCCTTGTCGTAGGCGCGCAGCTCGTAGTAGTACGTGTCGCCGGTCACCGGGAGGGTCGTGTCGGTGTACGAGGTGGCGGTGGTCGTTGTGAGGGGCTTGGTGCCGAAGGAGGCGCCCTTGAGCCGCCGGTAGACCCGGTAGCCGGCGAGGTCCATCTCCTTGTTCTTCGTCCACGACAGCGCGGCGTTGCCGCCCCTGGTGTCGTACGTGACCGAAGTGCCCGTCAGGGCAAGGGGCTTGACCGTGTCGACGGCCGCAGACGTGCGGGGCGTGTACGCGAAGGAGACGGTGGCGGAGCCGGTCCAGTTGACGAAGTCGATCCGCAGGGTGTGCTTGCCGGAGGGGATCGTGACGTTGACGGTCTTCTTCACCGTCGACGTGACGTTCTTCCACAGGCTGACCTTGCGGACACCGTCGACGTAGACGCGGATGCCGTCCTGCGCGGCGGCCGTGAAGGTGAACGGGCCGCCGGAGCCGAAGTCGCGCGTCACCGTCCAGCGGACGCCGAAGTTGTTCTTCGGCAGTCCGGTGGCGGGGGCGCCCGTGCCCCAGCTCTCGCTGATCTTCGAGTCGCAGTCGGTCTTCTTCGGCGTACCGGAGAAGGTGGTGTTGCCGTAGAACTGCCGTTTGTAGACGGGCGACGTGCACGTGACGGCCGCGTTCGCGGCCGGGGCCGTGACGGCGAGCAGGGTGCCGGCGGTGGCGAGCACGACGGCGGTGGCGGTCGCGGCCGTCGTGCGTCTGGCTGGGATCACTGGGGTCCTCTGGTCTTGATGTGGGGCGGCCGGTCAGGTGAGGGTGTGGTCGCCGACGGGCACGGACTCCGTGCCGTCCGCGTACACGGCCGTCACCCGGTAGAAGAGGGTGGTGCCGGCCTTCGCCTTGTAGTCCGTGTACGAGTGGTTGCCGGGGTTGTCCGCCGTGTCGCCGAGCTGGACGTACGCACCGGCGGCCGGGTCCCAGCGGTAGACGCGGAAGTGGGTCGCCGGGCCGTTCGGGTCCTGCTCCGCCGCGTAGCTCCACCCCATGGACCGGATGCCCTCGGCGTCCATGAGGGGGCCGTAGTCGTCGACGTTCAGCGACTCGATCGGCGACCCGTCCCCCGGGGTGGCCTCGGTCGGCCGCATGTCCAGTTCGGTGGCGTCCACGATGGGTACGTCGGCGGAGGCGGCGTCGAGGGTGTTGCCGTCCTTGTCGACGGCGACGACCTTGTAGCGGAAGCTCTCGCCGTCGGGCAGCATCCGGTCGAGGTTCTGGGACCACATGGTGCCGTACGGGAGGCTGTCGCTGATGTCGGTGTACGTCCACTCTTCGTCGGCGTACACGCCCCGGTGGATCGTGTAGTCGGCGACGTCGTCGGCGGCGCTGTCGTCCCAGTCGAGCTTGATGCCGTTCCCGACCGGGGTCGCCGTCAGGCCGGTGACCGGGCCGGGGGCCGTGTAGTCGCCCACGTGGTCGACCGTCACCGTCGGCGAGGCGGGGCCGAAGTTGCCGGCGCCGTCGACGGCGTAGACCGTGTACGTGTACGACGTGGAGCGCTTGACGGCGGTGTCCACGAAGGAGGAGCCGAAGCCGGAGCCGATCTCGGCGCCGTCACGGTAGACCTTGAACGTGGGATCCGAGCCCCCCGTCCGGTCCCACGACCAGTTCAGCGTGACGTCGCGCTCGCCGTCCACGGCCTTGAGGTTCTCGGCGGTGACGGTCGGCGGGGTCTTGTCCCACGTCTCGAACATGGCGGTGCCCGAGGCCGCCGACTCGTTGCCGGCCGTGTCGACGGCGGTGACGACGTAGTAGTACCAGGCACCGGTGGCCGGCGGGATCTCCGAGTAGTACGACTCGTACTGCCCCCGCTCGCTCACCAGTTCCGCGTCGGCGAGCACGACCGGGTGGGCGGTGGACCGGTACACGCGATAGCCGGCCAGGTCCGCCGCCTGGACCTGGTCCCAGGACATCTTGACTTCGGTCGTCCGACCGAAGTCCCAGTTGTCCTCCACGCCGGTGGGCGCGGCGGGCGCGGTCTTGTCGACGGTCGTGACGCCTTGGTCGGCGGTCCCCGTGGAGACGTTGCCGGCCTTGTCGTAGGCGCGGATCTCGTAGTAGTATGTCGCGCCGGTCTTGGGGAGCGTGGTGTCCGTGGCCGACGTGGAGGTGGTCGTCAGGAGGGGCGTACTGCCGAAGGAGGCGCCCTTGAGTCGCCGGTAGACCCGGTAGCCCGCGAGGTCCATCTCCTTGTTGGCCGCCCAGCTGAGCCTGGTGCGGCCGGTCGCCTGGTCGTACGTCGCCGTCGCGGCGGTCGGGGCGAGGGGCTTGGTCTTGTCGACCGTGGCCGACGTCCGGGGCGTGTAGGTGAACTTGACCTTGGCGGAGCCGGTCCAGTTGACGTAGTCGACGCGCAGGGTGTGCTTGCCGGACGGGACGGTCAGGTTGACGGTCTTGGAGACGGTCGACGAGACGTTCTTCCACAGGTCGATCTTGCGGGTGCCGTCGAGGTAGACCCGTACGCCGTCCAGCGCGGAGGCGGAGAACGTGAACGGTCCGCCGGAGCCGAAGTCGCGGGTGACCGTCCAGCGGACCCCGAAGTTGTTGCTCGGCAGGCCGGTGGCGGGCGCGCCGGTGCCCCAGTTCTGGTCGATGGCGCTGTCGCAGTCGGTCTTCTTCGGGGTGCCGGAGAAGGTGGTGTTGGCGTACGTCTGCCGCTTGAAGACGGGAGAGGCGCAGGTCACGGCGGCGGACGCGGGTGCTGCGGTCGCGGTGAGCAGACCGCCGGCGGTGGCGAGGACGACGGTGGTGGCAGCGGCCGTCGTACGTCTGGGTCGGGTCACTGGGGTCCTTGAGTGCTGATGCCTGATCTGTCTGATCGCCGGCGGAGGGGGACGTCGCCGCCGACAACGATCAGACCGCTGAGGTGGGGGTTTGGTTGTACGGGGTGTGTGGGAGACGGACGGCGCCGCAGTCCTGATGGACTCGGTGACGCCTGGGGCCGAACTCGGCGCCGCGTATGCCGCCGGCGGGTTCGGGCCGTTCACGCCTGGACGAGTGACGCGACCTGGGGGGTGTGGTGCGGCTTCTGCCTTTGGAAAGGCTTCAGCGAGCGACTGGGTCGCTTTTGACGTGCCGCAGGAGCGCGGCGAGGCCGTCCGGGGCGGTGGCCAGGATGACGTGGGGCTCGTCGCTCTCGCGTAGGCGGAGGGTGCCGTCGGGGGCGGGGGCTATGTAGAGGCAGCTGCTCTCGGGGCCGCCGCTGAATGAGGACTTCTGCCAGTTCAGTTCGGGCATCCGGGCCTCCTAGAGCGTGTAGAGCAGATGCTGGATGAGGGCGAGCGAGTCCTTCACCGAGTGTGCTTCGGGGGCCAACGATACGTCGACCGGGTTGAGGGCGTTCTCGGCCAGCCGCTCGAACAGCGCGTTGTACTGCTGGAGTTGGGTCGGCTCCCGTAGGTAGTCGGATCCCGTCGCGCGGTCGAGCACCACGGTGCCGAGCCGCGCCGTGCGAGGAATGGCATGGACGAAGTTCCCGCTGAGGGCGGCGTACGCCTGCGCGCTGAACGGATAGACCTGGATGGTCACGTGGGGCAGGCGGGCCAGCTCGATGAGCCGCACCAACTGCTCGCGTACGACTTGGGCGCTGCCGAACCGCATGTGCAGCGCCGCTTCGTGGATCACGGCGTGCACGGAGGGCGGGTTCTCACGGGCGAGGATGTGCTGCCTCTCCACGCGGAACCTCAGGCCGTCCTCGATGTTCTCGAAGCCCAGCTTGGGGCTGTTGAAGATGGCCCGCGCGTAGTCGGCGGTCTGGAAGAGCCCCGGGATGAACAGCGACTCGTGCATCCGCAGGGTCACGGCCTCCGCCTCCAGCTCGGCCAGGTTGAGCGCGCCGGGCCCCAGTCGCTTCTTGTACACGCTCCACCACCCCCTGCCGTTCGCCTCGGACATGGACACCAGTGCGTCAATGTAGGGCTCGTCTGTGCAACGGTATGTGCGGCACAACTCCAGCAGGCGCTCGGTCAGGATCGATGTGCGCCCCAGTTCGATATGGCTCAGCTGCGCCCGGCTCATGCCGATCCGCTGAGCGGCTTCTGCGGCGTTCAAGCCCGCCTCTTCGCGCAGTTGTTTGAGTTCGAATCCGAGGCGGCGCTGACGTTCGCTGATGGTGGTGCGTAGTCCCACGGTCACTCCCTGCTGGCTCGCGCAAAGTCTGCACGGCGGTAGGTGATCGGTCCACTCGATCAGGTGACTGGGTTGAGATGTTGAGCCCTTAAGTCCTACCGTGAGTGTGTAATAAGTCACGCAACGGGACCTATTGATCAACTCCCCCTGCCCATAAGCCGACAGAGCACCCGCCAGGGCAACGCCATCGCCGAGCAGTGGACCCGAGCCCTCTCCCACGCAGTCAGGAGCCCCCATGGACCCAGCCCGCCGTGCCGCCCACCGCCCCGCCCAGCTCATCCACCACTACAGCCTGTTCGCCCAGGCCGACGCGACCGCGCCCCGCCTGTGCCGGGACTTCGTACGGGCCGTCCTCTTCACCCACGACCGGGAACACCTCGTCATGCCCGCCGCCCTGTGCACCTCCGAGCTCGTCACCAACGTCCACCTCCACACCAAGGGCACCGCCATGCTCCGGGTCCGTCTCACCCCGGCCCGGCTGCGGGTGAGCGTGTTCGACGAGAGCGCGGACCCTCCGGTCGTGGCGCGGCCAGGGGGTGGGGGCGCTGTTGCCTGTTGGGGGCGGGGGCTCGCGCTCGTGGAGGAGATGGCGGACGGGTGGGGGGTCGCGGACGGGCGGACGGGGCGGTTCGCGAAGGGGGTGTGGTTCGAGTTGGGGCTTGCGGGGTGCGGCGGTCCTGCGTCACCAGTTCGAGTGAAGTGAGGACGTTTTCGCAGGTGAGCCCGTATGGCCGCCTACCGTAACGGCGTTGCTTGTGCCCCAGGCACGCCAAGCCCACACTTGAGGAGGAGGTGCCACCTTGACCGCTCTTGCACATGAGAGGCCCGAGACCATGTCCGAGGCTGGGGCTGAATTCGTGAACGAACCCAACCGTGACGAGGGTCTGTGGCAGGTATGGAAGGCCATGGAACTCCCCGAGGGCTACCGCGCTGAGATCATTGAGGGAGCCATCGAGGTGTCGCCCACCGGTCGCTTTGCACATGCTCAGGTCGTCAACCGCCTACGGGATGACCTGGCGCTTTATCTGAAGGGGAGCGAGTACGGCGCCTGGAACGACACGAACGTGATCCATGCACGCAGGGCGTGGATTCCGGATGGGCTCGTGGCGCCCCGGGACGCGGAGCTGATCGAGGACGAGGACGGCCTCGGGATCAAAGCGCACACCGTCTCGTTGGTCGTCGAAGTCGTCTCCCCGGGCAGGAGCAACCAGGACCGTGACCGCGTCCGCAAGCGCCGCGAGTACGCCCGCGCGGGCATCCCCGTCTACGTGATCATCGACGACTACGACGGCCAGGGCGCTGTCACCCTCTTCACCGGGCCCCGCCCCGACAAGGCCGACTGGGAGGACATCCACCGCGTCCCCTACGGCACTGACGTGACCATTCCCGAAGGGCCCGCCAAGGGGTTTGTCATCGGTGAGGCGATTACGGGGCCGAAGCGGGGCTGAACAGAGCGGATCGCACCCGGCGGCACCGACCCCGAGAAGTGACCGCTCCGCGGCGGGCCGAAGCCACAACCAGCCCTCAGTCCAGCTGTTCCGTAGTGCCGTCCGGGTAGATCAGCAGGCGGATCGCCCCGCCGTACCGGTTGTCCGTGATCGTCGCCGGGGTGGGAGCGCCCAGTTGTTGGGCGCGCTGCTGGAGGATCGACAGGACGACGTCCTGGATGTCGCCGTAGGGCGGGGCGGTGACGGGGACGCCGTCGATCAGGCCGGCGTTGGGGGAGAAGACGTGTACCTGGGCGTCCGCTGCGCCGGGATTCGCGGCGGGCGTGGCCGGGGTCGGGGGCGGGGTCGGTTCGGTCATCGGGGTCGGGGGTTCCTTCCGGCTCAGGCGCTCTTCGCCTCTCCCCGCTCGGGGAGGAGAATGTCGTCGATGGCCTCGACGTCCAGGACGCGAGCGTACGTGCCGCGCGACAGCCGTTGCAGGCGGCCCGACTTGACCATCGTCGACAGGACGTTGCTGATGGTCTTCGACGGGTCGGCGTACACGCCCGTCGGCAGGGCGCGCAGCACGTCGCGGGCGGAGAACGCGCCGGGGAAGGCGGCCACGGCCTTCTCGACGGCGGCGCGGATGCTGGGGGCGAGGGCGGTACGGCGTGCCGGGCTCGCCACGGCGGCGGCCGGCTGCCCGGCGTGCGCGAAACGTGCGGAGTGGGTCATGGGCGGGGCCGACCGGGGGAGGCAGTCGTGGATCTCGCGCAGGGCGGTGCGGATCGTCTCCAGGTGGGCGTCGCCGGAGTCGTCCGAGGTGGCCGCCAGCATGGCCGCGACCTTCTCTATGTTCGCGAGGGTGGCGGCCAGTTCGCGCAGCAGCGGCTCCAGGATGTCGCGGCGCAGCGCGGCCACCGGGTCGGTGGTGGCGAGCTCGACGGAGACGGAACCGGTGAGCGGGCGCGGGGCGGGAAGGCCGGCGGCGTGCTCCGGTCCGTCGTCGGCGCCGTCCGGGAGCAGGGACTCGACGGCTTCCCGTACGGCAGGAAGGTTGCGCGGTGGCTCGGGGGCGGTGTCGCCGCCGGGCATGCGCGTCAGCATGGTGACGAGCTGGTCGAGGCTGGTGAGCGCGGGCAGGGCGGAGCGCACCAGCGGGCCGAGCACGGCCTGCCGTACGGCCAGGGCCGGATCCTCGTACGAGAAGGTGATCCGTTGCCCGGCCTCGGCCGCTGCCATGGGTTCCTCGCTCCTGTCGCCCGACGGTCCGGGCATGTGTGCCGGCCCGCCCGAGAGGGGCGGCCGTCTGTGCGTTGCCTGTGTGGTGGTGTGCGAATGCAACAGCGGGGCCGCAGGCCCACGCTGTGCCTGTTCCCTCAATAGCCTCTGGTCATGGGCCAGTTGACCCTGAAGCAGGTCGAACGCGTCGAGGATCCGTTCCAGTTCGGGAAGCTCCGGCGCCGCCTGGCGGCGGGTCGCGGAAAGCGCTGACGACTCGTCGGCGCGGGACCTGAGCCGGATCAGCCGCCGGGGTACGGAACCGGAGTCGAAGCGGACCGCGGCGTGCGCCGGCAGGTCGCCGTTCTCGTCGCCGATGCCGAGCGTGCGGCGCAGCGAACGCCTGTCGTCGAAGGTGGTCGCGGCCGTGTATCCGTACGGTTCCGCGTACGCGACGGCGTCCTGCAGGCACTCCGCCCAGAGGGGGCAGGAGGCGCACAGGTCGCGTGCGGTGCGGAGGAGGACGAGTCGCTGACGGCGCTGGGCGGGGGTGAGGGCCGCGGCTGCCGTCGTACGGTCCATACCGTCCGGGCCGTCCATGCCGTTCGAGCCGTCCGGGTCGTGTGAATTCTCGAAGTTGTCCAGCAACGGATGCTGGAAGACGTCCGGCCGACGCCGACAGGGCAATGCCGCGTCGGGTATGTGGACTTCCCGTACAACCGCCTTGCGGGCAGGCTGGGCGGGCAGTCTGGCCAGCGTCGTATGGCTCGCCATACGCATGTGTAATGTCCCCCGTGGTGATCTGCGATCGCGGGGGACTCTAAAGCAACCTGTCAAACTGTTGCAACGCATGTGCAAAGTACTGGCCGGAAACAAACAGTGTCGCGACGAACCATTCACAAGAGCCTCAACTGTCCGCCGTTTCAGGGGCTTCACGCCGACGCAGCCGACCGAAGGCCCGCTGGACCCTCCTGACCCGCCCGATCACTGCCTTCACACCACTGCCGCGTGCGGCCAACACCGCGAGCACGCCGACGAATCCGACCGGTACGCCCACCTCCGGTGCGAACATGCCGGCGACCGAGCCGATGACGAGAATCACATCGGCGAGCACGACCGTGACCCCGCGCCGCCCCGGATGCTCCTTCACCATCCACGCACCCAGCAACGCCATCCCGGCCACCGCCCAGTACCCGAACGCCGCCGTCCCGGTGACCGCGGCGCTCGTGCTCATGCGCGCCGCGTCGCCCGCCGCCGAGAAGTAGCCGCTGAAGGCGGCGGCGAGGATGGTCGAGGCGAGGGCCAGGAGGAGTTGGGTGCGACGGCGGAGCAGCCAGACGGCTCCGCCGAGCAGCAGCAGAACGCAGACCATCACGAAGGAGGAGCCGCTCTGCGAGGCGATGGTGAACAGGGTGAAGGCGGCGGCCAGGCCGAAGACGATGCGGGGGAGCATGCGTACGGCCCAGGGGTCGTTCCTGTCCTGGTGGAGGAGGCGGCGGAGGCCGGGCAGGGGGGAGGCCGGGCGGGCCGCGTCGGGGACAGGGCGCTGTGGCTTCGATTCCCGCCGTGTGCCCACCTTGGGGTTCGTCTTCGCGTCCGTCTTTGGCTGCTTGCTCGTCTTCGTGGTCATTCCAGCCCTGTGCCTGTGGCTTGTTTTCCGAGGTCCGGGATCTGCGGAGCCGTGGGGGTGGTGGTCGAAGTGGCGGCTCGTGCCTCGTTCTTGACAGGTACGGGTTTGAATCCGACTTGCCAGACAGGGACGCGGGTCGGCGGCTGTGGGGGTTGGGCCGATGATTCGACGGCAGGCGTTTCGGCTTCGGGAACTTCCGCCTCGTTCGTGGTGGGGGTGGCTGCGGCCTTCGCGGCTGCCCTCTCCTTGCGGTCGGCCGTCACCGACGCGCACTCGGCGGCCAGTGACTCCTTGCGCGCGACAGGATCCTGTTTCGCGTACGCGGCGACGTCGACGTAGTGCGGCAGGGTCGGGTCGTCGACCTGTACCTGCGCGCGTATCTGATGGGTGCCGACCTCGTTCCGCGACGCCTCTGGCCACTGCTTGCTCGGCGCATAGGCGAACTTGACGTTGTCCACGCCGACGTACGGGTTCGTGTGAAGGGCGGGGAGTTCCTGGTTGTAGAGGATCGAGCGCGTGTGCGCGGACTCGGCGAACACGACGACCTGGCCGCGGGCCGCGGCGGCGTAGTTCTCGGAGATGTTGGCCCAACAGCCACGGGCCCATTCGTACGTGAAGCCCTCTTCGTCGCCACCGAGTGCCTTACGGACCCCGTTCTCGAAAAGGTACATCTCGTTCAGCCTGCGGCCACCGGCTGTCGTTTCGAGCGTCTGCGCCGAGCCGGGATTCTTCTTGTTCTGCGTCCTGGCCCAGGCCTCGGCCACATACCGGTTGTCGAGGAAGTGCTCCTCCCTCCAGTTCAGCGGGGCGTCGTCGTGCTGGACGCCATGCGACCAGAAGGCGCTGGTGGGGGAGGTGCCTTTCGGCGGCGTGACACCTTCCCGGTCTTTGGCCACGGACTCGATGTATTCCCTGACCGACGCGAAGCCACCGGCCTCGGCTTCGGCAGTCAGACGACGGACGATGGCCCGTGACCCATCCCGTGTGTTCGCCTTCTGAGCCTCTTCGGCCTCCTGGTTGGCGAGCTTGAGGGCGAGTCGCTCGATGTACCGGGGTATGGGCTGTGGGCTCACAGTTCTCCGATCTCGACCGGGCGCGGGTGGAACTCGATGGACATGTTCACGGCCCCTCGTCGGGGCTCAGGTCCGACGGTGTCCAACTTGAGGAAGATCTCGAGGATCACCAACGGCCTGGTGGCCTCGCGGGGCATCCAGTAGGCCAACCGGTGCGGGTTCTGCTGCTCGAACCGGTACTCGTGCGATCCGGTGTCGTAGTCGCCGAGGTTCTCGGGAAAATCCTCCGCGTCCCAGGCACCCTCCCAGGTGGGCTCGCCCAGTACGGCGCAGGCGGCCGTCAGGTACATGGGCCAGACACGGACTGCTTCCGCCAGCACCGCTGGGTTGTCCTCGACGGCTTCGGCGCTCGCTCCCCAGAGCCAGTGGCTGAGGTGGGTCACCGGGGCCCAGCTGCCGCCGAGATTGTTGAGGGTGAGCTGGCCGCCGGTGTCGGTGCGGACCTGGAGCACCCGCTCGAAACTCGTCGGAACCCAGTCGAACTGTGCGCACCACATGTCCAGGCCCTTGCCGGGGTAGGGCGGGCCGGACCAGATCGTCGGCCAGTCCACGTCCGTCAGTCCGCGCAGTTCGGTGATCAGTTCCTGTGGGGTCCGGTCCTGCGGGCCCGAAGCTGAGAGTCCCATGATCAGTACCTCGTGTTCCTCGTAGTCACAGCAGCCAGCCGGAGCCGTCGTCCTCGGGGTCGGCGGGGCCGTGGCAGGCGAGAGAGATCGTCGCACCGCCGGGTCCCCACCCGGCCGCCGTACCCGCCGACAGGTTCGCCCTGAGTACGCACATGGGCGCCCCCGGCGTACGGGGGAACCACACGGCGAGGCGGTACGGGTCCCGGTGTTCCCGGCGCCACCCTTCGTCGCGCCAGTACGCGCGGCCGGGGGCCTCCGGGAACCCGTCGGTGTCCCAGTCCCCTGACCAGACGGGCGTGCTCAGTACGGCCTGCGCGGCGGCGAGGTAGGAGGGCCACTTGCGGCTGACGAGGGTCATCACGGCTGCGTTCTCCGCCGCCGAGCCGGACCGGACCGACCACAAGACGTGCTCCACCCGGGTGACGGGCCGACCGGGTGCGACCGACGCCAGGTACAGCTGGCCGCCGTGCGCCGTACGCACCCACTGGCCCGCCTCGAACCACAGCGGCCGCCAGCCGAACCCGGCGCACCAGGGCGCCAGTTTCTCCTCGTCCTCCGGGACTCCGGCCCAGAGGGTGGGCCAGTCCAGGCCGATGAGCCGCCCCAGTTCCTCGACCAGTTGGTCGGGGGTGCGGTCGGCGGTCAGGACTGGCATGGGGTGACTCCTCGGGCTGGAGAGATACGGCAGGTGGTCGGCGGCGGCTTGCTCACTCCGCCAGGCCTGTGCCGTGGGCCCGCTCGGGGGCGGGCGGGGCTTGGGTCGGAGCGGGTTCGGTGAGGGCCGGGGCTGTGGTCGCCGGTACGGGCTTCACGGTGACTCCGGGCAGGAAGTGCATGCCAGCGACGGCCTGCGGCGCGGCTTCGAGCGGTTTGCTCGGCTGGGCGGCCACCTTGGCGTTCACCTCCACGCCGGGCAGGTAGACGCCGTGGGTGCTGGCCATGGGTTGGGGCTTCTCGCGGGCCTCGGCCGCCCATGTCAGATCCGGGGCGCTGGGCAGGGCCACCTCGTGGTCCGGGCGCAGGACCTTGATCTCCTCGACGTACTTCTCGACGTCGGCCGCACGGGCGGGGCCGTCCATAGCGGCCACGCGTGCGCAGACCTCAAGGACGGCGGCGCGCTGGGCCTCCGGGGTGGGGAGCGACTTCAGCTGCTCCAGGTCGAGGTGGCCAGCCTTGGTCAGGGGCGTGTACTTGGGGTTGTTCTCGTCGTACCCGAAGGTGTGGACCTGGGCGCGTACGGCCTGGGAGGCCAGCAACTCCTGTGTTTCCGGGGCGAGATCCGCGTACTTTTCCATGGGCGGCGGATACATGAAGTTGATGACGTCGAGCTTGCCGTCCTGGCGGAGCTGGCGGGACTCCGTCTGGTAGGCGACGGTTCCCGGGTTGAGCTCGGCCATGAAGAAGAGAGCTTCGGTCTCGGTCGTAGCCGCGTATCTCTGGGAGAGGGCACCCCAGGCGTCGTAGGCAAGGGCCGTGCCCGTGTCCCGGTCCAGCTTCAGCGCCTTCTGGACGTTTGCATCCCACAGGTGGAGCTCACCCAGCGCCTTTCCGCCGGGCGTGCCCTCCAGATACCGCAGGGTGTCATCGACTATCGAGTTCTGAGCCTCGGTGTATGCCGCCGCTATGTGCATGCTCTGAAGCTGTTCTCCAGCCTGCACGTCGACTGTCGGGTGATCCTCCAACCGGTAGGACCAGAAAGCCGATCGGGTGTCAGGTGTGGGCAGTTCCATGTCCTGCTCAGCAGCGAAGTCCCTCAGTCGCTTGCGGAGTTGCTCTGTGTATTCCTTGTCCGGAAGGTGGGCCATGCCTGCACGCAACCGCTTTGAGATTCTCCTGACCTCGTCAGAAGTCGGTGCGGCCTCGCCGGTGTGCTGTCGGCCTCGGGCGTCGTCGAGGACTTGGTCCGACACGTGTACCTGGATCACACGGCCTCCGGCGGATAGCAGTCGACATTGATGAGTACGCGCCGAAGCTCGCCGGGTTCCAGGGCGGCGCCCAGGCTGACGGTGAGCACGGTGATGCGCCCTTCCGGGCCGTTCTCGCGCCACACAGCCATGCGATAGGGGTCCATGTCCTCCAGGCGGATGTCGCGGGGCATGAGCCAGTGCCGGTCGTGCGGCGGTTCCGGGAAGGCGGGGTCGTTCCAGGCCCCGGCGAAGGCGGGTTCACCGAGCACAGGGCGTGCGGCAGCCAGGTACGCGGCCCACCTCTCAGATGCCTGCGTGAGGACCTCGTCGTTCTCGGAGACATCGTCGGCCGACTCCTGCCAACTGGTCCAGCCGAGTTGTTTGATCGGAGCCCAGCCGGCCTCGCGCACGGGGTCTAGCACGAAGCTCTGCCCCGTGGCGCTGCGTACTGTCAGCACCCGCTCCGCCGAGGTCGGCTTCCATCCGAACAGCGCGCACCAGTCGTCCAACGCCTGACCGGGGTTCGGAGGACCCGCCCAGACCGCGGGCCAGTCCACGTGCTCCAGGCCCCTGAGTTCCTCGGCCAGTTGCTCAGGGCTGCGGTCGATCCTGAGGGTCGTCATCGTCGTTGCCTTCCTCGTCTTCCGGACGGCTCCGGTTCACCCGTGCCGCGCCTGCCTCTCCGCGTCCGTGTGGGCGGGATCGTGGCAGGCGAGCACGATCCTCGCATCGGCCGGTACCGGGCCGCTCCGGGTGGCCGCGCCGAGCGTCATCCGCAACTCCACGAGGGGTGCGTGCGGCGGCAGGAAGCGCCACACCGCCACCCGGTGGGGGTCCTGGTGCTCCGTGCGCCAGCGTGCGTCCGGCCATGGATGCGGGCCGGGCAGTTCCGGGAAGTCCGGGCTGTCCCATGCGCTGTGGTGGGTGGGGTTTCCGAGGTAGCCGCGCAGGGCGCTGAAGTGGACCTGCCAGCGGGCCTCGGAGAGATCCCTGACCCGGTCGTTCTCGGACAGATCCCGGGACCGTGCCGCCCACAGCGTGTACTCGGCCCGGGTCACAGGGAGGGTCTGGCCGAGGGAGACGAGGTGCAGGCGGCCGCCCAGGGAGGTGCGGACCCGCAGGCCGGACTGGAACCACAGGGGGTGCCAGCCGAAGCCCGCGCACCAGTGGGCGCGCTTGACCGCGTCGTCCGGGACGCCCGCCCACACCGTGGGCCAGTCCACGCCGGTGAGCCGCTGCATTTCCCCGACCAGCTGGTCGGGGGTGCGGTCGGCGGTCAGGGCAGGCATCGGGGGCTCCTCGAGAAGGGGGTGTGCGGAAGCGGGAGCCGTTACACGCGGCCGTCAGGGGTACGCGGGTCGCGTGGGGCCGGGGGCGCGGGCGGGCGGGGCGTGGGCGTCGGCTCGGGGGCCGGAGTCCGGGGGCGCTGCGCGGGTGCCTGGGGCTCGGGCTGCCTCGTGGGCTGGGCGGTCTGTTGCCCCTGGGAGGCACTCACCCGGCCACCACGGGAAGGGGCGGGCGCGGAAGGCGGCTGCGAGTTCGGCTCGCCCTGCGACTCCGTGGCGTTCGGGTTGAGGACCGGCTCCGCCGCCGCGTACGCGACCTTGCGCTGCTCCCGTTGTGACTGGCCGAGCCAGCCCTTCCGCTGCATCTTGTTCCGGTACTTGCCCTTGAACAAGAGCTGGTCCGCCGCCCAGGCTGTGCCCTTGGCCCCTCCCATGGTGGTCTTGGTTCCGATGCGTGCGGTTCCCTTGGCGGCCTTGCCTGCCACACGGCCGGTGGTCCGGGCCGCACCGCCGGCGAGGCCGGGAGCCACGGCGGCCACCTTGTCGAAAGCGGCGTTCGCGCCGTCGCGGATGCCGAGCGCGTCCTCGCCGCCCGCGACCTGTGGGGTGAAGTTGCCGGCGAGGAGCTTCTTCAGCATCATCACCACGGCGATGGTGACCAAGAGGAGAAGCAGCAACTGCGTACCAAGGGCGATCTTGGCTGGAAGGATCATCTGATAAAGGACGAGCAGTACAGTCAGGATGACTCCGAAGCCCGCGCGGAGTACGAAGCTGTGGATGAAGGTCTCCAACCAACTCCTCAGCAGCTTCTGCTGTGAGGGATGGATGCCAATCGTCGCCACGAGCGGGAGCAGGATGACCAGGATCAGGGTCACCGCGTGCCACAGCAGAGTCAGGCCGCTCAGGACGACAACCATCAGGCCGACGATGAGGGCGGCGACGATGGAGTAGAAGGCCAGCCCGATCCGGTTGTTCGCGTTCTTGCCTGCCCAGTCGTCGAACGCGACTGGATAGATGTGTTTGTCGTCGACCTTGTCACCCTGGTCGTAGCCGCCGGCTATTTCCCGGCGAATGGGAACCCACCGAAGCATTTTCTTGTCGACCGGTTTCACGGTGTCGTCTTTGTTGGTCAACGACTGTGCGACGAGCTGTCGGACGCGTAGATCCTCGCAGCGGGCACCGGCGCCGTACTCGCACTCGGTGTTCTCGTCCTTGGGTATGCAGACGCCGCCCTCGATTCGGCCGCCTTCCTTCTTGAAAATACAGTTCTTGCCAGGGTCGCCGAACTGTCCCAGTGCCCACGGCCGGAAGGCAAGTGTGTCGTACATGGCACAACTGGAAATGCGCAGGCCTTCGTTGTAGTCGTCGTCCAGATCGCACGGAGATTGCATGGTGCCGGACGCGCCACCAAGCACCGTCGAAGTCAGAGTCGAATTGGCCTGCGCGATGTAGTTGTCGGCGGAGCTGACCACGGTGTCATAGGTTTTGCCGCTCAGGAACGCGATGACGGCGATGACCGTGAGCACCGACCATGAGACGCCCGCCCACACCTCGCGCATGTCACCGCTGCGCCACTTGGTGAACACCCACATGCCGACCAGAATGATCATGACTGGGACGGCTGGCTGCAGAACGTTCTCCTTCAATGCCTTCACGAGGTTGTCCCGATCCGTGTACAGACCGGCGAACGGGCTCGGGTTGGAGGCTGATTCCTTGATGGAGATGGCTGCCCGCGTGAAGATCTTCGTGCCGTCGAAGATCGAGTTCGCGATGCCGTTGTTGACGTAGGTCATGACGGAGCAGTCATCAGCGCCGCTGCCGTCGAATGTACCGTCGTTGGGTTGGGAGGCATCGCCCCGCCCTTTGAAGGTCTGGGACCAGTTGAGACCGCGCATGCCGTTCAGTTCGTAGATCGTGTACTTGGCGGCGTTTTCCGGCATCTCCACCGCACCTGTGACCGCACCCGTGGTGTCGGTCAGGGTCGTCGACTGTTCTTTCTTGTTCCTCTCCCACTGGTTGACCGCGGCGAACATGGACTCACCGTTGGAACCCGGCATGTCCTGCTGGTAGCTCTCGTCCCCAGTGAAGTCACAGGCGAAGTCCGCGTACGCCGAAGTCGGCATGGACAAAGTAAGGGCCGCCAAAGTCAGCGCCACGAACAGGACAGCGCGGACTGCCGTACCGGCCTTGGCCAGGTCTCGGCGCAGTGCTGTGGGCGAGAGCATCTGTATTTCCTTCGGAGGACGCGAGAGCGGGGAGCGACGGTGGCGGTAACGTCGAGTCAGCTGGGGAAGTAGTCGCTCAGCACACAGCCGTCGACGGCGGCTGGCTCCTTGGTGAAGCCGCTCGGCGGCGCAAAGTCGGGTTCACATATCAGTTTCTTGACGCCGGACTGCTGAATGGCTTGGTATGCCTCGTCGCCGACCAAGATGAGCGCGAAGTCCGAGCCGACCGTGAAGCTCCAGCCAGCCTGCTTGGCGGAGTTCTGAAACGACTTCATGTCGTGCACGGAGAGCAGAGTGATGGGGTGACCTGAGGCGTCCGTGCAGACCGCACGCTCCCTGATACCCCAGGACGGGTCGGCGGACTCTTCCGTGCCCCACGAGTTGTTCGATCCCGTGTGGTTGGCGTCGTAGTCGTCGCCGGTCCGGAGGCTCTCGCAGGAGGTGTATTGCTTGACGAAGCGTGCGATGGACGCCATGTCCGCCGCCTCGGGCAGCGTGCTCTTGTCCGCCTGCTCGGTGGCGTCAGCGGTGTTCGCTCCCCCGTTGCCGCCATTTCGCCCCTCGGTGCCGTCGTCACCGCCGCACGCCGTCACTGACGTCAACGCGACGAGAGTGGCGCCGATCGCGAGTGCTTGCTCGAGTCGCATGTTGTTCGTCCTTTGCCCTACTCGGATACTTGGTTGGTCAGTACGCAGCCGTCCACCGGCTCGTCCTGGGAGCGGTAGCCGGACGGGACTGTGGAGTTGGGGTAGCAGTTCTCGATCAGTCGGTCGTCCTGGAAGAGGGGCTGTCCCCTACCGAGCCAGTGGTGTTGATGGTGCCGCTTGGGTGCGGAGGGCTGATCAAGTCCTCCGCGGGCCCCGAGCGCGTTGGGACACGTGGAGACTCCGGTGCAGGCCAGGAAGGCGCCCGCGATGCTGGCGTCAGGAGTCCGCGAGGTAGTCGGTCATGACGCATCCGTCGGCGAGTCCGTCGATCTTCTTGTAGCCGCTGGGCACGGTGAGGTCCGGATCGCAGGACAGAGTCATCATCTTGCTCGCGGCAAGCCGGTGGATCGTCTCGCCGTTCTCCGCGGCGATGGCGAAGTTCTGGCCGATGTCCCACTCATCCTCGCCCTTGGCGCTCTGTTCCTGGAACTTCTGCATGTCGTTGATGAGGAGCAACGTGATGCTGTCGTTGTGGTCGTCCACGCAGTGGGCGCGTTCCTTGATGCCCCACGCGGGGTCCCTGGCCTCCTCCCGCATGTAGTCCACTTCCGAGGGATCCGCCTCAAGGTCGAGACAGGCCGCGTGCTCGTTGATGAGGTGGGCCAGGGATGCCATGTCCGATGCGGAGGGCAGCCCGAGGTCCGTCATTGGGTCGTCCTCGCCGCAGCCGGTGAGGAGGAGCAGGGCCGCAAGGGCGGCGGTGCCTGCCGTGGCTGCTTGCTTGAGTCGCATGCTCTTCTCTGCCTTACTCGCTCATTCGGGTGCGTAGTCGATCAGGCCGCATCCGTCGGTGAGTCCGTCCGCCTTCTCGCAGTTGCCGCACGGTGAAGTCCGGCTTCCAGAGGAGGACCATTTACCTTGGTCCTGGTGAGCTGCCGGACCCGCCTGCAGGATCAGACTTGCTATTGGTCCAAGGGATCGAGGAGATAGTTCGTCAGCACGCAGCCGCTCGCCAACGCATCCTCCGTGCGATACCCCTCGGGAGCCTTGAAGTTGGGGTCGCAGTTCTCCATCAACATGCCCGCTTCGAGCAAGGTCTTGCTGGCCAGGTAATTCGTGGGGTCGACGATGAAGTCAGCGCCGAAGAAGAACTTCCCTCGCGCGAGATTATCTGTCCAGCCGTCCTCCTTGGCCAAATCGCGAGCCATTTTCCGGTAGCTCTCCTGGAACGCTTTCATGTCCTTGGGCAGGTAGATGAGCCAGCCGCCCATATCGGACCGGGTGTTCCCGCAGAAACCGGCCTTACGAATGGCCCACGCGTCGGCCCCTCCGGGGGATTCAAGGATTGTTCCGCAGGGCCGAGAAAACCCTCCAGGGGCGTTCCGTGCGCCCCTCCGTCGTCGGTGAGGTTGTCGCACGGAAGCCCCGCACCGGTGATGAATTCCTGGACGTCCCTCAGCGTCTTGGCGCTGGGGCGGCTCGCTTTCCCGGCGTCGGAGGAGGGCGAGCTGCCGAGGACGTCGAAGAACGAACCGCCCTCGTCCCCACCAGAGTCGGATCCGCATCCCGTGAGTGCCGTGAACAGGGCGAGGGATATGACGCCGGTGGTGAGGGTCTTGGACAGGGACATGAAGGTAGGGCCTCCGGGGGTCGGGGTGGGGGTGACGGCGGTTCGGGAAGGCGTCACGCGACAGACGGTTCCGGCGCGGCCGACCGCGCCGCCGTCGCCGGGTCCGCCTCCACCTCCTGAAGGAACGTCCAGTCCCACACACTCAGCGGCGGGTTGATGCCCTGGCGGGCCGGGCGGGTCGTGCCGTTGGTGTCCGTGGCGGCGAGGATCTCCTTGAAGACGAGGTCGACGGCGACCGTGCCGACGCGCTTGTCGGCGTCGCGCTGGAGGCAGACACCGGTGCGGAGTTCCTGGAGGGCCGCGATGACCTTCGGGTCGTTCTCGGGGCGGCCGAGGAGCGGGGCCACCAGGGACGCCTCCTGCGCGGACTTCTGCTTGAAGGCGAAGACCGTGTGGATCTGGTTGGCGCCACCGCTGCGGGCCTCGGAGTCCTCGATCTGGACGAGGTCGATGGCCTGCTGGGTGATCAGGACGGTCACGGCCATGTATGAGCGGCCCTGCTTCAGGGCGCGGCGCATCAGGTCGCGGCCCGACTCCGTGGCCGTGACGACATACGCCTCGTCCACGAAGAGGGCCTTCGGGCGCAGGCCTATCTCGCCCGTCACCGGGTTCTTCTCGTAGCCGACGTCGAGCATCTGGCTGCCCAGCTCCACGACCGCCATCAGGGCCGTCGCCGCGAGGCGTTCCGCCGGGTTCCAGCTGCGCGGGTCGGAGGCCGCGGGGGACTGGAAGCCGCGCAGGGTGATGACCGTACGGCGCTTGCGCATCGCCGAGAGCGGCTGGGGCTGCTCGGAGAAGGCGAGCCGGGCGTAGGGGAGCGTGCGCAGTTCGGTGAGGAGCATCTGCGCGAGCTTCAGGTCCTTCGTCGCCTCCCGGTCGCCCGTCGCGACGGCGTGCTCATACGCCGCCACGACCTCGTCGACCACCTGCCACAGTGTCGGCCGCGGCACCTGTGCGTCGGCGTCGCGGGCCGTCAGGCCCTGGTCGACCGCTTGGCGGATCGCGGAGTTGTAGCGGCCGATGACCGTGGCCATCCCCTCGATGACGGGGAGGCGTACGCGCTGGTAGTCCTCGTCGCCGAGGAAGCCGCGCAGCATGGATTCAGCGAGGAGACGGCCCGCCGGGACGTCACGGGCGATGACCCAGGGGTCCAGGACGCCCGCCTGGCCCTTCAGGAGGTCGACGACCTCCGTCTCCGCCCAGAACTCCGGGTTCACCGGCTGGAATCGGCTGGCGGGGGTGCCGAGCAGCCCCGTCTCCGCGTCGCTCGCGAACGCCGGGTCGTTCACCTGGGAGCCGAAGGCCAGGTAGTAGCAGAGCTGGGCGAAGTCGGTCTTGGGGTCGATGACCAGGCAGCGGACGCCCGACTCCGACTCCTCATAGAACTTCTGGAGGGCCAACGACGACTTTCCACCGCCGGACGCGCCCACGATCGCCAGCCCACCGCCGTCATTTCGCGCCGGGCCCACGTGCAGCGAGTAGTGGACCGGCATCTTGCCCGCCCAGCCGACCAGGTTGCCGACCCAGCCGAGGCGCTTGCCGGAGCGCTGCTCGGGGTTGTCGCCCAACTCCGTGCCAGCGGTGGGCAGTCCGGCGCCGAGCTGCTCGACCTCCTGGAGACGGATGTAGGGAGCGATCGGCAACTTGGGAGCGTCACCCGGGAGCTGCGACTGGAGCAGTCGCCACTGCTGGCGGGTCGGGCGCAGCAGGGTGACCTTCAGGTCCTGCTTGAACTGCATCTCCAGGACCCGGCGGCGGCGCTCCAGTTCCTTCACGCTCGGAGCCGAGATCGTGAAGCGGATCTGCGCCTCCATCCCGGGCATCTTGTGCTCCTCGATGTCGTCGACGAGCTCCTGGGCGCGGGTGACCTGGTGGGCCAGCTTGGTGTCGGGGCTGCGGCCGGAGTTGGCCATGTCGTTCATCTCGTCGACGAGGTTGCCGCGGATCTTGTCGGCGCGGTCCTTGAACTTCAGGTACGGGATGAGTGTGAACCGCATGTCGATCTCGACGGGAAAGTCCACGTGCTGAGCGGCGTAGCGCGCCCACGCCGTCGACTGGCGGAAGCGCGTCTCCGCGGGCCAGTTGGCGGCGACCAGGGTGGTGGTGTAGCTGGTCTGCTGCTCGCCGGTGACCTCGTCGTACTGGTTGAGGACGATGTGCGTCTTGCGGTTCTCGCCGGAGAAGTCGACGACGAGGTCGAAGGCGTTGGGGCCCCAGGCGCGCGAGCCGAGCACCGGCTCCGGCGGGACCGGCAGGTCGCCGTGGAGGGGCTTGCGGATCAGCCAGACGAGTTCCTCGCGGGTCAGGGGGGTGCCCCGGAGGGTCTCCAGGCTCTCGTGGACCTCGGTCGCCACCTGCGTCCATTCCGCGACGACGGAGGGCGACAGATACTCGTCGGCGACCCCGGTCGCGGTGGCGGCCACGTGGTCGGCGGCACCATGTACACCGCGGAGCAGGCCCGGCTCGTCGTACGGTTCGTCGTCCTCGGCCATCACCCCGGAACCGCCACTGTTGCGCTTGAGCGACCCCAGCTTCACCAGCAGGACGTTGCGCTCCCGGTTGGCACCGATGCGCTCCTGGTACTCGGCCTTGCGGAGGTTGTACGCCTTGTAGTTGTCGGTGGGGTCCCAGGCGATCGCGTTCAGGTCCTCCGCCCAGGTCAGTGCGGTGATCGGCTGGTAGACCTTGCGGTAGTGGCACTCGACGTTGCGGTCGCCGCGGGCGAGGTTGAGCAGACCGCGGGGCGGCCCCTCGGCCATCGCCTGGAGTTCCTGGGCGTTCAGGTACTCGTCGATGGCGTTGGGCAGGACGAGGCCGGTCCACACGGAGTCGCCGTGGACGAAGATCATGTCGTCGGCGTAGCGGTACGGCAGCCGGAGGTCTTCGCGCCGTGCGGAGGCGCCGGTCGCGGAGGACGACCTGGAGCGGCTGGACGACGAGTTCGCCCGACCGCCGCCGCCACCCTGGCCCGGCTTCTTGCTCGAGGTGGCGGCCATGATCATGGCGACCACGAAGAAGGCGGCCGCCCCGCCCAGAAGGATCAACATGAACATGGACATGGAGGAGTCATCCTGCGGTAGTCGGCTTGGTACGGGGGTGGATCAGCGGGGGAAACCGCCTGTTCAGCGGGGTGCCGAGAAGGCCGTACCGCGTTCGGCGGCGGCCCTGCGGGCGTCTTCGTAGCGTGCCTGCCAGCGCGGTGCTCCCGGGTTCCAGAGGATGACCTGCCAGTGCAGTTCCTCCGGTTCCTGGTCGGCGGAGAGCCCCTGCAGCCGCTTGGGCTGGAACCACCAGTCGGTCCACACCACCAGCTGCTGGCTCAGCGTGAGCGCGGAGGGCAGCGGCCGGCCCCAGACGAAGTAGACGGCGAACGGCGGCCCGAAGTAGAGGACCGACGTGAGCATCGACATGCCGAGGAAGGGGAGGAACGCGGAGAGGGTGAACAGGATGATGAGCCACACCAGCCCAAAACCGAAGGCCGCGCCCAGTGCCGGCAGCAGTAGACCCGGAAGGGGAATGTTGCCCCAGTTCCAGATCCGCTTCGGCCGGTTGACCAGATCGGTGTGGTCGTAGGCGACCAGCGGCTCGGGTGCCTCCTGCGTCATCGCAACCAACTCCTTGCCTCGTCAGCACTATTGATGAGACGTCAGCTGCCGTTGCCGTTGCCGATCTGGTCGCCGAGCGAGATGAGCAGACCGGCGAGGCCGCTGGCACCACCGATGACCAGAGCGGCGAGCGCGATCATGCCGAAGCCCTGGAAGGCCTCGCGCATGCCGTCGCCCCGCTTCATCGACATCAGCATGCGGATGCCGAGGACGAGAAGGGCGATGACGGCGACCAGCGTGCCGGCGCTGGTGAGGATGCTCTGGACCTCGCCGAACATCTCCTTCATCTTGTTGGTTCCGTCGCCGTCGGCGGCCAGGTACATGGTGGTTCCTCTCGGGTGGGGAAAAGCGAGTGACGAGGGTGGGGCGTGGGCGGTCAGGGCTTCTTGGGCTTGTCGTCCCCGGATGGCTTGGACGTGGCGGAGGGGGACGCCGAGCCGGAGGGGGATGCCGACGCTGCGCCGGCGTCCTCGCTCGGCACGGTGTCCTCGTCGGAGTCGGCCCGGCCGCCCTCCGCGTCCAGCACGCCGCCGCGGATGTCCTTGATGAACCAGCCCTGCGCCGTGTTCACGACGGTCATCCGGTACGCGCGCCGCACGGCCGCGCCCTTGGGATCACCCCAGGTGACAGCCACGCGCAGCTGCACGGCCTGGCCATTGCCGTAGGTGTACGAGTCGGCGCCCTGGAGACTCCTGGGTACCAGCGCGACCACGTCGTCGACCGTCGGTTCCGTCAACCGGCCGGCCAGGCCGGCGGTGGCCACCTGGGTCGCGCCGGGTGCGGCGAAGCGCGCCATGGCGGTGGAGTCCGACGCTCCCCATGCCTCGAAGTAACCCGGCAGCACCTTCTCCTGAAGCTGTGCCGCGAGGTCGTCGTCGACGACCTCGTCCTGGCTGATCTCGGGCACGTCCGCGCGGGCGGGCAGCGGCATCTGGCCGACGTCGCCGGCGACGCGCATGCCTTCGGCCGTCGCGAGATCCTTTACGTACACGGGCACGGTGAGCGTGGTCAGGGAGCCGTCGTCGCTACGGACCTGGATCCCGAGGTAGCGGCCGCGGTCGCCGTACTCGGGAAGTTCCTCGAGGGTGCCGTCCCAGACGGCGGACAGGGCGGTGCTGGACCCCTCACCGCTCCAGCCGCACTCGGAGTCGACGCCGGAGGAGGCGTAGCGGGCCAGGTTCTCGCGGCGGTCGGACTCCGTCTCCGGCGAGTACGTCATGCACAGCAGCGCGTACTGCTCGGCGAAGGTCGCCGCCTGCTGCGTCGGGAACTCGGTGAGGCGGTACTTGGCCGCGTCGTCGGCGTCGAGACCCGCCGTGACGGAACCCGACGACGCGCCGACCACCAGTCCCATCACACCGCACGAGCCCAGCGCGAACACGCAGGTGGTGATCAGCAGGGTGGTGCGCAACGCGACATGCGTACGGCGGCCCCCGGTGGTGGACCGGCCGCCGGGCTTGGGGACGTCGAAGTCGCGGGCGGGGCGGGGCCTGGCGGCGGCGGCCGGTGCGGGAGCCGTCGGGGTGCTCGGGCGGGTTCCGAGGCTGGGGGTCTGGTTGCCGACGGCGGGTGCCTGGGGTGCGTGGACGACGGTCGGGGCCGCGGGATGGGCCGCTGCGGGTGCGGCAGCCGCAGCGGGGGCCACCGCCGTGCCGCCCTTCTTGCGCTGCTCCTTCGCCGCCTTCTTCTGCTCGTACGCGGCCTTGCGGGCCGCCCGCTCCCGCTCGCGCTTCTCCTTCTTCGACTCGCTCGCGGGGCGCGTCTCACGCGGCGGCAGCGCCGGTACGGCGGCCTGCCCGGCCTGGGGGGTGTTGCGCACCCAGGCGGCGGCGACCTGCGCGCGGGCCGCGTCGGAGGGGAGTTGCTGCGGCTGGGGGTGGGAGGGCTGCTGGGCAGGGGGCTGGGCCTGGGCCTGGTGCGGGGCCGGGGGCTGCCCGTGTCCCTGCGCCTGCCACGCCTGCTGTTGGGGCTGCTGGGGCTGTTGGGGCTGCTGGGGCTGCTGGGGCTGCTGGGGGGGACCGAAGGACCCGGGCTGGCCGGAAGGCTGGCCTCCGCCGACCGCGCCAGCAGGGCTGTTGTGGTCTGTCATCGAGTCGGTTACTCCAGCGAGTCGGTTCCCCGTCCGCCTGGGCGGATACACGACCGCACCGCACGACGGGCCCTGGCCCAGCCAGGTGCGCAGGCAGTGTGACAAAGACCTGTCACCTCACCGCTGTCACTTTCCTCGCCGGGAGAGGGGGAATTCCCGTGTGAAGCGGAGTTCGGGAAAGCGTCCGGGAAAAGTGTCAGGGTCACGCCGGGAAGCCGTTTGGTGGTCCCGACCCGCACTGGGCCCACAATGCGCTGGGCGCGTCCGCCGTACGCATGACGTTCCCGGCACCACCTGGACCCGACGGACCCGGCGAAGGACGACAGTTGACCGACCACAACGGGCACCCGCAGCAGCCGCAGCCCGACCCGCGCACCTGGGACGTTCCCCAGCAGGCCCCACCGGTCCAGCAGGCATCCGCCCCCGCACCCACCGCCGTACCAGTGCCTCAGTTCTTTCAGGCCGACCATGCCTGGGTCGACGGTTACGAACCCGGCAACCCCTGGCAGGCGCGGCTCTGTGTCGCGACGCCGCACGGCACGTTCGCCTATCCCCTCACCCCGAACACGATTCCCGAACTCCTTGAGCAGATGGTCCTGGTGGCCCAGGAACAGCAGGGGCTGCCAGTCGGTTTCGACGCAGATCCCGGGCCCGAGCCCGGGACGCTCCCGGCGAACGGTGAGGACGACGACGAGGACGAGCAGGACCAGCCCGCCGGTCTCCATGGCGGCCGCGCCGCGCGGCTGACCGGCTGGGCCCTCGTCCATGACCTGTGGGAACGCGAGGACCCGACGGCGCGGATCGTGATGGGCGCGATCGTCGTGGTGCTGTTGCTGCTCGGTATCGTCCTGTCCTGATCGTCTGACACCGCGACCGCCTGATCGAGAGAGTGCCTCATGCCGACGGAGAAGACGGGCCGTACACCGCAGGATCTCGCCGCCGAACTGGCGGCACTGTGGGGCGTGGACTGGCCATGGGTGTGGGAGGGGCCGCCGCAGGGTGGCTCTCCCGCGTTCCGTGAGTGGTGCGAGCGGTACGGGTGGGACCCGCAGAACGCGGAAGGAAACCTGGTCGTGCGCACCGCCATGGGCGGAAAGCTGACCCTCGGAGCGGGGGGCCGATGGAACCCCGTGAGCGACATCGATTACGTGGCCTGGGATCTCGCGGCGGCGGAGTCGCTGGAGAATCCGCAGGTCATCGCTGCTGCGGAGGAGACCTGGGTGGAGTACCTCGCGGCCGCTGTCGGCGTCCTGGGCGCGCCGACCTGGACCGGGGCGTGGGATGCTCCGGACTTCCCGGAGCCGACCCACGAGACGTACTGGCCGGGGCGGGAGTTCCGCCTCAAGGCGCGACGTCCGTACCGGCTCGCGCATTGGAGTCCCACAGAAGGTGGGCAGGAGCGACCTGTCGTGGTGCTCGACCAGTCCGTCTCGTTCCCGACCTGGGGTGAGGCCGCACCGGGGGGATCGATGATCTGGCTGAAGATGTTCCGCCCCCGGGCCGGTGAGGGCGGCCGGAAGTGACGTATGCGGCACCGCCCACCCGCGAGGAGATAGCGCGGGCCGTGGCACTCGAGGACGCCCACTGGGCGCAGCAGCCGCAGACAGAGGAGCAGGGCTCCGCGACAGCCATGCGTATCTACACGGACTGGCAGGCCCAGATGGCGGCGGCACAAGCCGACCCCACAGGGAACACGAGGGCCGCCCCCGATCCGTTGTCCTTCATCGCGAGTGTCGCGGCGGACGAGCCAGTGACCGGGAAGGAACGCGGTCCGGCGCGGGCCTTCTGGTCCTGGAGGTCCCAGCCGGAGGGGGCCTCCCGTGAGGTGGGGCATCGGTTCCTCGCGCAGGCCTGTGGTGAGTCCCGAGGACTGCAAGTGCTGGAGGACACTCCCGCAGGACGCAAACTGGACTCCTATTGGCTCGGAGAACGGGTCGTACGGGAGGCTCTGGCCAGGGACTTCCAGCTGGACCTCACCGAGGTGGAGGCCACGGCCGGGCAGGTGTGGAAGACCGTGTCCGGGCGCTATGCCGAGGCCGCCCAGGGTCCGGTGGTCGCGTTCGCCGCCGACATCGGGGCCGACTCGGTTCTCGGCGCGGACGAACTGCCCAGGCTGTTGGCACACGGCAAGGTGGGCAAGGAGAACATCAAGTTCCCGATCGACATGCCCCGACACGAGCAACTGCCCTCGGATATAGACCAGTTGCTCGGGGACGAGACCATGCGCTCGCAGTGGCGGATGGAGGACATCGACCCGGGCAGGTCTTCCCCCAAGGACTTGGCGCAGAAGCTCGGCTCCATGGATGTGCCGGAGCAGTTGAAGGGAAGCCACGAGGCCGCCCTATGGCGGCTCGGACTGGCCGACTCCTATGAGGAGTTGAACGCCCGGGCGGCGGCCTCGCAACGTGTTCCCGCGAACGAGTTCCTCCCCGGAGTGGACGTACGCCCGGTCGCCCGTCCGGCCGCTCCCCGAGGCCCGACCGCCGGACACGGAACCCTCAGCCCTGCTGCGGTCCTCACCCTCCCGTCGACCCCGGCCCCCGCACAACAGCCCACAGGAGTAGAGCGATGACGAGCACGGAAGCCGCCTCCGAAGAACCGGAGTTCTACTTCGCGGACGTCTATCTCTTCGTCTCCGACTACCTCGCCCAGATGGTCCGCCGCCGCGTCAACGGCTCGTCGGCGACCTGGTGCCCCAAGTGGTGGGAACACCCCGAGGCCGGCGCCCGTCTCTCAGCGCTCTGGCTGGCCTGGGAACACCTGCGGCAGGATCCGGCGCTCGGTATGTCGACCTGGTGGCTGCACCATGCCGACCCGCATCTGCGGGTGCTGATGGACGCCGACTCGGGCCCGTTCGCGGCCTGTTCACCCAAGGACGGGCACACGGCGTATCCGTTCGATCCGCTGCCGGTGGATCCGCGGCCGGAGTGACGACCTTCGACCTTTTCCCCGCGCCCGCCCCCGATTCCCGGCCCATTCCTCGTCGGGAAAAGCCAAGCCTCTCCCGCCCCACCTCCCCCTACCGTGTCCCGGTCAGCGCTCGACCGCCGTACTGGCTCAGCACAAGGGAGACGCGGGAACCGTGGAGTTGCCTGCCGAGAACAAGCGCACGGCATTGCTGGCTCTGGCGGTGCTCGGCGCTCTGCTCGCCGTCGCGCTGACAATGTTCATCGTTTTCGACGGCGACGGCGACGGCGGGGGCGAGGACGGAAGCGGTGGGCAGGCGGCACCGACCGCCGGTGGGAAGGCGGGATCCGGCGGGGCGGACGCGGACTCCGGCTCGGACGAGCCGGGCGACGCCGCCGCGACCCCCATCGTCGCGCTCACGGAAGTGGCCGAGGCCCACACGGTCATGTCGAAGTACATGGCCGGCATCACCACCTACGACTACAAGAGCAGCGCGGTCACCTGGGTTCCCCCGCTGCTCGAACTCACCACCGGCGACACCCGGATGAAGCAGACGACCGCGTTGCCCTCCGGCAAGACGTGGGCGACCTGCGAGGCGGAGCAGTGCGAGTCCAAGGGCACGGCCGTCGTCGTACGCGACGCGGTGATTGCCGACGATCTGGTGCGCGGCAGCGGCCGTACGATCTCCAGCCTGGTCAAGGCGACGTCCACGGTGACCGCGGGCGGGCAGTCGACGACGGAGTCCAACGAATGGCTCGTGACCGTCCAGGAGGACCGCGGCAAGTGGGTGGTGTCCGGGTTCGACATCTTCGGCCTCGGTGACGTCGGCGCCTCCGAAGAATCGGGGGAGTGAGCCTGCCATGGTGGCACCTGCCGTACTGGCGGCCGCGGCGAAGGCCGCGAAGGTCGCCAAGACCGCCAAGGCGGCCGGTCAGCTGGCCGCCAGTGCCCGCGGCTCGAAAGGCGGGGGCGGAGGAGGCGGCGGGGGCAAGAAGAAGAGCACCCTCAAGTGGTGGATCTTCCTCAGTGGCGGCGGGGGCCTCGCCGTCGCGGGCATCTGTCTCGCCCTGTTGCTCATCGGCAGCATGCTCGGGGGCGTCGGCAACGGCGCCTCGAACGCCGCCTGCGGCGACTACGCCGACAACGCCGAGGCAGGCAACACCGGTGACGCCGCGGCCACCAACCCGGTCATGCCGGCCGACAAGATGTACATGCCGAGCGAGACCGCGCGCAACGAGATACCGCCGAAGATGATCCTCGCCTCGATGCGCGCCGCCGCCCGGTACGACGGCCTCGACTGGACGATGATCGCCGGGCAGATGTACCAGGAGACGAAGTACGGCCAGGACCCGTCGGCCGCGCCCGGCGGCGCCAACTCCCTCGGCTACATGGGCATCCTGCAGTTCGGGAAGCCGGCCTGGACGGACTACGGCGACGACGGCAACGGCGACGGCAAGAAGGACCTGTACAACATTGACGACGCGGCCTACGCCGCGGCCAACTTCCTGCACGCCAAGAAGGCCGAGACCCAGCCCTTCAAAGCCCTGCAGATCTACTCCGGCTCGACCGCCTCCAACACCATCTACCCACGCGTCGTCCTCACCCAGGCCGCCCGCTACCGCGGTGCGCTCACCGGCGACGACGACCTCATCAAGCGCTGGTACGTCCATCTGAAGGAAACCGTCGAGAAGAACCCCGACTTCCCCACCCTCGGCAAGCAGTCGGACATCCCGGAGCCGGTCGGCAACGACGCTCAGCCCGACCGGGCCCTCAGCATCGCCGCGACCTCGGCCCGGTCCTGGTCGACCCCGCCGCTGGAAGGCGAGAGCGAGGAGGTCGTCTCCGCCATGGCGCCGGCCGCGTACACGGTCACCAGCGGCTCCAGCGGTACGAGCGTGACGCCGGTCTCCTTCCCCGACGCCAAGCCGCCCACCACCACCGGCAAGGACTGGCAGTGGCCCATGAAGCGGGGCACCTACGTGATGGGCACGCCGTACCACAAGAGCGGCGGCATGTGGAGCCTCGGCTACCACACCGGCCTCGACCTGGTGGCTCGCAGCGGCACCCCGATCTACGCCCCGGCTGACGGCAAGGTCGTGGCCGCGGGCCCCGGCGGGGCGTACGGGAACATGACGAAGCTGCGGCACGCGGACGGCGTCATCACGCTCTACGCCCACCAGACCTCGTTCAATGTGTCCGTCGGCGATTCCGTCAAGCGCGGTGACCAGATAGGCACGGTCGGCGCGTCCGGCAACGTCACCGGCCCCCACCTGCACTGGGAGGTCCTCGTCCCGGGTGTCGACAACCCGTTCGTCGGCGGCCAGGACCAGGGCCCCGGCATGGTCGACCCCGCGCAGTGGATGGCGGGCCGGGTCACGGCCAACCCCGACTACGGCACGGTTCCCGGCTCCGACGACACGGACAAGTCCCGCGACGCCGAGTACGCCGACTGCGCGAAGGGAGGCAGCGGTACGGCCGTCGCCCCCGACGGCGCCGGCGCCTCCGGGGTCCTCCCCGACTCCGACGACCCCGTGATCCGCGCGGTCCTCGGCTGGGCGCAGCGCGGCATCGGCGTGCCGTACGTGTACGGCGCGGCGCGGCTCCAGGGCCAGAACCCGACCAGCTTCGACTGCTCCAGCTTCACGCAGTGGGCGTACTTCATGGCCAGCGACGGGAAGATCGACATCGGTGGCACCACCCATGTGCAGGAGCCCCGCCTGGAGAAGTACGAGGTGCAGCTCTCCGAGGCCCAGCCCGGCGACCTGATCTTCTTCCGGCCGGAGGGCGACGGACTGTCCGGGCACGTGGGCATCGTCTGGGACCCCAAGAGCAAGAAGATCATCCACGCCCCGCGTCCGGGCAAGAACGTCTCCTTCAGCACCTGGGACGTCCAGGACAAGATCACCGGCGTCTACCGCGTACCGATCCCGGCGGGCACGAACGCGGTCGAGGGTGACGGTAAGGCAGAGGCATAGCAGAGGTACAGGGCTTGGGGCGGGCCCCGGGAATCCCGCCCCGCGACCGCTCCCCATCCCTCCACCCCGTACAGAACAAGGAAGTTGATGAAGACACGCACTGGTCTCGTCGTCGGAACCGTCCTGTCCCTGGGACTCGTGACCGGCTGTGGTGGCGGTGACGAAGACGCCGGGACCGGTACGAAGGCCACCGGAAGCCCGAAGGCGTCCGCGTCGGCCGGCGCGGACGGCGAACCCGTCTACAAGGGTGAGCGGATCCCGGGGCTGGCGGCGAAACCTGCCTGGAGCCTGGCCCAGAAGGACGGTGGGGAGTACTCGTGCCCGGGTGACGCCGCCTTCGACGGACAGGACGACAAGGGCTTCCCCGCCACCCGGGAGAGCGTGTGCCAGGTGGGGGACGCCTTCGTCCTGGTCCAGGACCGCACTGTCCCGGACGAGGAGTCCGAGGCGGAGACGCCGACGGTGCACCTCGTCGCCCACGTCTACGACGCGGCCACCGGTGAGGAGCGCAAGTCTCTCACCGTGAAGTGCGAGTACGACCCCGCACTGGAGAAGCAGCCCTCGCTCGACTCTCTCGTCCAAGTGGGCGAGTGGAAGGACGGTTCCCCGGCCCTCCTGATCCGTACGTGCGAGAGCACGGCAGGGAGCGGTCTGAAGGCGGCCACTCTCAAAAAGGTCTACACCATGTATGACCCCAACGGCAGGGAACTGGGCAGTTCGACTCTCACCGGTGAGGGGAACAGGGACCTGCCGGTGGTCCGGGGACATGTCGAGATGCCCGACGGTGAGGTGACCTTCGCTCCGATCGGTGGCGGCAAGGACTTCGTTCTCGAGCGGTTCCTGGCCGACGAGACCATCTTCGGCACCGGCCAGGGCTATGTCGCCAAGTACGACGGGGCGTACTCCTCTCTGCGCTTGGCCGACCGAACCACGGACGAGATCGTCTGGAACACGGACGACGACGTCACCCCGCCCAGTGAACTGCGTGGCGAGGGCGGTGACATCAAGGACGGCCACAAGGACCTGTTCCCGCTCCGGGGCGACCGGGCGACGCTCATGTGGACACCGCTGGGCAGCAGCGAATCGGTGATCACCACGGTCGACCTGCCGACCGGACGCACCGTGGCCACGGGACCGTCCGTCGAGCTCAGCCTGGCCACGACGGACCTGGCCAAGATCGTTGTCTCGCCCGACGGCAAGACGGCCGTCTCCAACTTCGGTGAGGGCGCGCTCGCCTGGAACACCGAGACCGGCGCCGAGCTGTGGCGCCAGGAGGCGGACGAGAAGAACATCAAGCCGTTGCTGATCACTCCTGGCGGTGTCCTCTACGCGAGGCTCGACGACGGCGAGACCGCAGCTCTGGCCGCGGACACCAAGGAACTGCTCGGCATGGTCCCCGAGGGGACGGAGCTTCCCGAGGCGTTCAGCAGCAGCGGCTACACGCTCGTCGACACCGCCGACGGCCTTTTCGCCTTCGAGGCCGAGAAGGCCTGACCGGCCGCTCCACCCGGCTTCCCCCCACCCCCAGAAAGGACGGACCCGCGGGTGACCGCAGAACAGCAGAAGAAGCCCCGCGCCGAGGACGACTGGACGATCGAGATCGTCATCGTGGTCGCGATCGTGCTCCTGGGGGTCGTGGGTGCCTGGCTGGCCGCGAAGATCGGGGCGCCGTTCGCCGACGCCCCCGCGCCGGCCGGCAACCCGCTGACGTTCCTCGTCGCCCTGGTGAAGGGCGACTACAGCTGGCCGGGGTCCCCGGCCAGCGCGGTCGCCGCCGGGGAGGCCGTGCTGCTCGGCATCCTGGGCGCGGTCGCGTACCGGGTGGTGCAGCGGTTCCGGAAGAAGCCCGACGTGGACGGCGCCGCCCAGCACCTCGCCAAGGGTGAGGAACTGGGCAAGCTGACCATGAAGGGCGCCGCCGCCACCGCCGAGCGGCTCGGCGTGAAGGCGAAGACGCCGGGCGTGTTCATCGGACGGTCCGTCAAGGGGCGGCAGCCGCTGTTCGGTTCGTACGAGGACATGCACATCGACATCTGGGGGCCGCGTACCGGCAAGACGACCCGGCGGGCCGTCCCGGCGATCCTCGACGGGCCCGGCGCGGTCCTCGTCACCTCCAACAAGCGGGACATCGTGGACGCCACCCGAGGTCCCCGCTCCGCCCGCGGTCCCATCTGGGTGTTCGACCCGCAGCAGGTCGCCGCCGAGGCGCCGAGCTGGTGGTGGAACCCGTTGTCGTACGTCACGGACGTGGCCAAGGCCCGCAAGATGGCCGACCACTTCGCCTCCGGCTCGCGCGACGCGAACGCCTCCACCGACGCCTTCTTCGACCCGGCCGGCCAGGACCTGCTCGCCAACCTCCTGCTCGCCGCCGCCTGCGGCAAGATGCCCATCACGCAGATCTACACCTGGCTGTCCAACCCCAAGGACGACACCCCCGAGCGCATCCTGCGCGGGTCGGGGCACGCCATGGCCGCCGACGGCCTCAGCGGTGTCATCAGCGCCCCCGACAAGCAGCGCAGCGGCATCTACGGCGTCGCCCAGCAGATGGCGTCCTGCCTGGTCAACCCGGAGGTCAACCGCTGGGTGACGCCGCCCGCCGACCCGAACGCCCCCGAGTTCGACCCGCACGCGTTCGTCCGCACCGCCTCCACCCTGTACTCCCTCTCCCGGGAGGGCCGGGACTCCGCCGGACCGCTGGTCACCGCGCTCACCGTCGCCGTCGTCGAGGCGGCCGAGGAGTACGCCACCACCCAGCGCGGCGGCCGCCTCCCGCTCCCCCTCGTAGGCGTCCTCGACGAGGCCGCGAACGTCTGCCGCTGGCGCACCCTGCCCGACCTGTACTCCCACTACGGCTCGCGCGGCATCATCCTCATGACCATCCTCCAGTCCTGGGCGCAGGGCATCGAGGTGTGGGGCGAGCGCGGCATGGAGAAGCTGTGGTCCGCCGCGAACGTCCGGGTCTACGGCGGCGGTGTCTCCGACACCCGGTTCCTGGGCGATCTCAGCGAGCTGGCGGGCGAGTTCGAACTGCGCGAGTTCCAGGCGAGCCGGGAGTCGGAGTTCGGCGGCTGGAGCGGCAACCGCACGGTCAGCGAGTCAGTCAGCCGCCAACGTGTCTTCGGCGTCTCCGACCTCGGCGCCATGCCCCCGGGCCGCGCCCTCGTCCTCGCCTCCGGCACCAAGCCGGTCCTCGTCGAGACCATCCCGTGGTGGGAGGGCCCGTACGCCCGCGAGGTCCAGGAATCGCTGCGGAAGTACGACCCCGGGGCGCGCTGACATGCCGGCCATTCGCGACGCGGCCGGAGCTCGGTCCGAGTACGACCTGTCCGTCGCCCTGCTGGACCGGTTCGTCGCGGGGACGGCCGACGTGGGCGCCCTCGCCGAGTGGGGGCGTACCCACGCGGGTGAGGGCACCCCGCGGCGCGAGGAGCGCGAGGCCCTGTTGCGGAAGTGGGCCGAGGGCTGAGCGGTCCCGCCGGGAACTACCGGCCGGTGATCAGCCGTCCCTCAGAATGACCAGTGGAAATGACTACTGGACCGGACGCACCGGGACACCGGAGGAACACATGACCACAGGGGACGCCGCACCGAACGCCGGGCGGGGCAGGGGCATCTCGGTGACCCACGACCTGGAGCCGCACGACTGGTCGAACGAGGAGACCGCCGCGTACGAGGCGGCCATCGAGGCCGTCAACGGGGCCGTCGGCGCCTACAGCGCGCTCATCGCGGCCGAGGAGGCCAAGGGCGCACCCGACGCCGCCGTCATCGAGGCGGCGCGGGCGGCGCAGGGGCGGCTGGCGAAGGAGCGCGAGCGGCTGCGCTCCGCCGACCGCGAGCAGATCGCCGAGGCCCGCACCCGCTACGCCCGGGTCGCCCGCGAGGTGCTGGAGGGCCTCGCGTGATCGATCCGGCCGAGGTGGAGCGGCACCGGCTGTCCGACGCCGAGAACCGGCGGATCTTCCGCGAGCGCATCGTGCCCGACCTGCTGGCCGGCCGGGCCGGGCAGGAGACGCCCACGGTGGTGTTCCTGGTCGGCCAGCCCGGCGCGGGCAAGAGCAGGGTCACCGAGATGGTGGCCGGCGTGCTCGACCGGCACGGCGGCTTCGTGGACGTCGACAGCGACCTCTACAAGCCCTACCACCCCGAGTACGCCCGGCTCATGGCCCAGGACGACACCCTCATGGCCGCCTACACCCGGGCCGACGGGCGGGCCTGGATGGCCCAGGCCGAGGGTTACGTCCGCGAGCACGGCCTCCACGCGATCATCCAGGAGACCTCGCAGAACGCGGGGGCCGTGGAGGAGAAGATGCGGGCCTACCGGGACTCCGGCGCGCGCGTCGAGGCCCTCTTCATGGGCGTGCCGCAGGCGATGAGCAACCAGGGCATCGTCAACCGGTACTTCGAGCAGCTCGCCGACCGGGGGCAGGGGCGGCTGACCGTCCAGTCCAACGCCGACGAGTCGTACGCCGGCATCCGCGACCTCGCCGACCGGGTCGACCGGGGCGCCCTCGCCGACCTCACCAGTGTCTACCGGCGCGGCGAGAGCAAGCCCCGCTACAGCAACTCCCTCGACGACACGGGCGACTGGGCCGGCCCGCCGGGGCTCCGCGACGCCCTCGACACCGAGCGCGCCCGACCGTGGACAGCCGCCGAGAGCGACTCCTTCGTCGACACCCAGCTGCGGCTGCGCGAGACCGCCGCCGGGGCCGGCCCCGAGTGGCCGGCCAGACTCGCCCGCATCGACGACCAGGCCCGCCCCCTGCTGACCCCGAACGCGACGGAACGGCTCACCACCTCACCGCCAGCGTCGCCAGCGTCGCCAGCGTCGCCAGTGCCGCCAGTGCCGCCAGTGCCGCCAGTGCCGCCAGTG
>NZ_JAEMUX010000077.1 GCF_016598475.1 Streptomyces adelaidensis | reverse complement strand
CCTGCCCGTGTCCTTGCCACGGCGCCGGCCCAGGTTCGGTGACGTCCGCAGTGCCCACGCCAGGTTCACCCCCGCGATCCCCGCCCAGGTGACGAGGAGCCCGGCGAGATCGGCCATGCTGCCGCCGATGGCGGAGAGGGGGATGGCGACGACGAGGGTGACGATGCCGAAGCCGTAGCGCTCGCCCCAGTTGTCGGTGGACTTCGGGGAGCGGGTGCCGCGGGCCACCAGCATCTGCTGCTCGGCCACCTGACGCCGGACCCGGCGGTCGACCGCGCCGTCGATGCGCTGGTCGACCTTCTCCAGGAACGACTCCACGAGCGCGGACTCGTAGTCCTCGCCCAGCTCTCGGCGGGCGTGCAGGGTGGCGGCGAGCTCCTTCTTCAGCTCGGTGTCACCGAACTGTGCGTCATGGGCATCCATTCCGGTCATGTTCCTCAAGGTAGGGAGCCCGGGGCCGGGTGGCACTGGGGGTAGCCCCCTTTCTCGGGGCCGGGTTTCCCACCCGGTGGTCTCTCCTGACGGTCTCTTCCGCCGGTTCCGGTCTCTCCTGCCCGGCCGCTCTTGCCCGGGCTGCATAACCTCATGCAGAGTTCTCGGTGTCTGAATATGTTGTGTCTGCCTGAGGTTGAGGAGGCTGCGGGTCATGTCGTCTCGGATCATGGACGTGTCGGCGGCGCCCGGGCTCGTCGTCCTCGACGGGCACGCGCTCGGGGTCGCCGATGTCGTACGGCTCGCGGACGGGGCCGCGCGGCCCGTGCCCGGCAGTGAGGGGATGCGGCGGGTCGAGGAGTCCTGGGACGCCGCCCGGAGCATCGCGGCGGCCGGCCGTGTCTACGGCCGCTCCACCGGCGTCGGCGCCAACCGCAGCGAGGACGTGCCCACCGAGGCCGCCGCCGAGCACGGCCTGCGGCTGCTGCGCAGCCATGCGGGGGCCATCGGGGAGGAGCTGCCCGCCCGGCAGGTACGGGCCATGCTCGCCGTACGCGCCAACCAGCTGCTCGCAGGCGGTGCCGGGCTCCGGCCGACCGTGGTCACCGCGCTCTGCGAGGCGCTGGGGAGCGGGGCGTACCCCGTGGTGAACGAGTTCGGCTCGGTGGGGACGGGGGACATCGCGGCGCTGGCCCAGATGGGGCTGGCGCTGGCGGGCGAACATCCGTGGCGGGGGACGGGGACGGGGCCGGGGCCCGGTCCGGGGCGCGGGGTGGGGGCCGGGGCCGGTGTGCCCGAGGCCCAGCCGCTCGACAACAACGACGCCCTCGCCCTGATCAGCAGCAACGCGCTCACGCTCGGGCAGGCCGCGCTCGCGCTGCACGAGCTGCGGGGGCTGATCGCCGCCACCCAGGTCGTCGCCGCGCTCTCGCTGGTCGCCGTGGACGGCTCGCACGAGGCGTACGCGGCGCCCGTGCACCTCGCGCGCGCCCACCGGGGGTCGAGCGAAGTGGCCCGGCACATGCGGGAGTTGATCGGGGCGGCCGACCGGCCGACGCCGCCGCTCGGGCGGATCCAGGACCCGTACGGCTTCCGGTGCGTGCCGCAGATCCACGGGCCCGCGCTGGATGCGGCGGACGCGCTGGAGGGGGTGCTGGAGGTGGAGATCAACGCGGCGTCCGAGAACCCGCTGATCTGCCCCGAGGACATGGCGGCCTACCACCACGGCGGCTTCTACCAGGCCCAACTCGCGCTGGCCCTGGACCACTTCAGGCTGGCCGTGACGCAGGTGGCGCGGCTGTCGACGTCCCGCCTGTCCTCGCTCAACGAGCCCGCGTACACCCGGCTGCGGCCCTTCCTCGCCGACCACGAGCCCGCGTCGTCGGGGGTGATGATCCTGGAGTACGCCGCCGGGGCCGCCCTCGGTGACCTGCGGGCCTTCTCCGCGCCCGCGTCGCTCGGCCACGCTGTACTCTCCCGGGGCGTCGAGGAACAGGCCAGTTTCGCCTCGCTCGCCGCGCGGCAGACGCTGCGGGCGTGCGGTGCGTACCGGCTCGTCGTCGGCTGTGAACTCGTCGCCGCGGTGCGGGCGTTGCGCCAGCGGGACCTGCGGCCGGATCCGGAGCTGCCCGTCGGGCGGGCGATGGAGCTGGCGGAGGCCGCGCTCGACGCGGAGCAGGCCGACCGGCCGCTGACCGGGGACGTGAACGCGGCGGCCGTACTGCTCGACCGGTTCACCGAGATCTGGACGGACGTCCAGGCGGACCTGCGGAGGGGGAGCGCGTGATGAGCGCGGACAGTGCGGATGCGGGCGCGGGTGTGAGCGCGGGTGTGGCGGACAGTCCCGCCGCACGGCTGCAGGCGCTCTTCGAGGGGCACCGGCTGACGCCCACCCAGCGGCGTATCGCGCACAGCATGGTGCGGCGGGCCGCCGACGTGCCGTTCCTGTCGAGCGTGGAGCTGGCGGAGTTGGCCGGGGTCAGCCAGCCGTCCGTGACGCGTTTCGCGGTGGCACTGGGCTTCGACGGCTACCCGGCGCTGCGCCGGCATCTGCGCGAGGTCGCGCCCACGGAGCCGGCGCCGGACACCACGGCCTACAACGAGTACCAGCAGGCCGTCGAGGCCGAGATCGAGAACCTGCGGCATCTGGCCGAGGTGCTCGCCGACCCCGCTCCGGTGGCGCGGGCCGGGCGGCTGCTGGCCGCGTCCCGGCCGCTGCCGGTGCTCGGGCTGCGGGCCGCCGCCTCCCAGGCGTACGGCTTCGCGTACTTCGCCGCCAAGGTCCACCCCGATGTACGGCCGCTGCACGAGGGCGGCACCATGCTGCACGACCGCATCGACGCGGCGGTACGGGCCGGGGCGACCGCCCTGCTCTGCTTCGCGCTGCCCCGGCATCCGCGGGAGGTCGTCGAGACCCTGGCGTACGCCAAGGCGGCCGGGCTCTTCGTCGTCACGGTCGCCGACTCGGCCTTCGCACCCGTGGCCAAGGTCTCCGACCTGCTCCTGCCCGCCGCCGTCGGCACCGGCCTCGCCTTCGACACCGCCTGCGCGCCGATGCTTCTCGGCCGTGTGCTGCTGGAGGCCATGTGCGACGACCTGCCCCAGGCCCAGGCGCGGCTGGAGGAGTTCGACGCGAAGGCCGCGGCGCGGGGGTTGTTCGTGGAGTAGCCCCCGACCAGGCATCGGCTCAGGCCATGAATCTTCGGGATTCTCAGGCGCGTTTCACCTTCGCTGGTTACCGTGCCCGCGACTGTCTATGACCTTGGACTTGACTCACGGGAGGCGGGAGCGTGGCACGCGGAGGGCAGGGGCTGGCTCGGGTGGCCGTCGTGGTGCGGGCGGGAGCCGCGCCGTTGTGGTGGCTCGGAGTGATCGCGGCGGGGGTCGGCGTACTGCCGTCCGGGCTGACCGGGCGGCGGATCGGGGTGTTGAGCGGGGCCGTGCTGTTCATCGTCGCGGCCGTGGTGGTGGCGGGCGTGCGGCGCGGGCGCTACACGGAACTCGTGCGCGGCGCGGCCCGCGCCGGCAAGCACGACATCCTCCAGGACCGCGCCGTGACCCTGCGCAACTGGCGCCGGGGCCACCGCTGGTGGCTGCTGCTCGGGTTCGCGGCCGCGCTGGGCTCCTCCTTCGCGGTGCCCGCCGCCGGCGGCATGCTCCTCGCCGGCCTCGGCACGGGCCTCTGGCTCAAGGCCGTCCGGCTCGGCCGCCGCGAGCGCGACGAGGCCCAGCTCTACTGGGCCCGCGTCGACTGGCTCTCCGGTCGGGGCGGCGGGCCCACGGGCAAGCGGGTGGCCGGATACCGGGTCACCGGGGGCGGCGCGGGGGATGCGGGGCCCGGGGGCGGGCGGCGGGCGTAGGGGGCGTACGGGGTCGTAGAGGCCGTAGGCAGGGCGTGCGCGGCGGGTGGGGCGTGGGGGCGTGAACGGGTTGTCCGCCGCGCCCCGTAGCTGTCCGCCGTGCCCCCCCCCGCGAAGCTGTCCGCCACGTCCCCGCCTCCGCCCCTGCCCCTGCTCCCGTCCCCGGAGGGCTATTCGCCGCGCGTCCGGAGGATCACCTTGTTCACCGCCCAGAGCGCGATGCCGATGGCCAGGAGGACACCCGCGCGGATGTAGACCTCGGCCGGGCGGTCGGCGAGGGGGCCGGCCAGGGTCAGGGCCGTCAGGGCGCCGAGGACCGGCAGCGCCGTCGGTGTCCGGAAGTGGGCGTGGTCGACGGGGTCGCGGCGCAGGACGAGGACCGCGATGTTGACCCGGACTCAGGGCATGCGCAGGGTCCGCCTGGCGAGCTCGTACGCCGGGAGCATCTCCTCGTGTTCCTGGGTGTCCAAGCCGCCGAGATGTACGACGACGGGGCCGTCCGGGGTGACGGCGATGAAGGCCCGCTCCTTCTTAGTCTCGTCCAGGGCCTCACTGGTGTAGAGGTACTCGACCTCCGTGCCGGAGACGTCGGAGTCCGAGGAGAACGCGCTGTACTTCGCCTTGCTCGTGCCGCCCTCGGCCGCCACGAACTCCTTGAGCAGCGCCTCCGCGTCCCCTTCCTTCGCACCCGCCTCGCCGGTCCACACGCGGATGAAGCCGATGTTCCCGGCGGGCTTGGCGTCGATCTCGCACGCGGCGGTGAACGGGCCCTGGTGGAGCAGCCCCTCGGCCAGCTCCGCGGCGAGGTCGTCCTCGTCGGAACCGCTCCCGCCGCCCGGCGCCTCGGTCTCGATGCCCTCCGGCTGCCACTTCTCGGCCGTGTCGAAGGTGACCGGGAGTTCGCAGGCGGAACCGGCCGCGCCGACACTGCCACCGCTCTCGACAGCGGCCTCCGACCCCTCCGCCGACGCCGTCGCCGAACCGCCCGCGCTCGCCGACGACTTCTCCGTGGAGTCCTCCGAGCACCCCGCCAGCACCCCGACGAGCAGGGCCACCTGCGCCAGCAGGGCCACCTGCGCCGACGCCGTCCCCCGTACCGCTCTTCCCACAGCCACCCTCTCCGTCTCCTTCTTGTTCAGGGCGGACACGGTAACTGAGGGGTGGGGGAGGGAAACGCGCCGGGCGGCGCTCCCCAGGTGGGGTGCGCCGCCGTGCGTTCGGGCTCGCGGGGAGCGGCTAGACCTCCAGCTCCGCCTCGATCCTCTTCAGCTGGTGCCTGGCCATGGCCAGGTTCGCCCGCTTGGAGTCGAGGACCAGATAGAGGAAGAGCCCGTTGCCGCCGCGGCCGGTGATCAGCCGGAGCAGGTGGTAGGCGTCGGACAGGGTGATCAGGATGTCCTCGATCTCGCCCTTGAGGCCGAGGTGTTCCATGGTGCGCAGCTTGGCGCGTACGACATCGGTGTTGCCGGCGGCGGCGACGGTGAGGTCGAACCCCTTGCTGCCGCCGATCGTGCCCAGTGCCATGCCGCTGGTGTAGTCGACCAGGGCGGCGCCGGTCGCGCCCTCGATGGACGCGAGGGCCTCTTTCAACGCGGTCTCGGTGTTGGCCATGGTGTGCGGTGTCCTCTCAATTCTCTGTGGCGGTATGTGCGTTGGGAGTGGTTCTGGGGGTGGTGCGGGGGGCCGGGGCCCGCGGGGTCCGCCGGGGCGGGGTGGACCTGACGGTGGCCTTGACCGGTGTCTGGGCCGGTGTCTGGGCCGGGGCCGCAACCGGGGCCGCAACCGGGGCCGCAGCCGGGGGCGTGGTGGTGGATGTGGCCGGGGTGGTGGTCGTGGTCCTGGCCGCGGTCTTGGCCACCGACCGGGCCGGGCCCCTGGTGAGCGCCTTGGTCGTGACCTGGGGTTCCGGGTGGGGCTGGGCGTCCATCAGTTCGCCGATGCGGTTGCCGGCGCGCCGGCCCTCCAGATGCAGCCGGCCCACATTGACCCGGTCCTGCGCCAGCAGCGTCAGCACGGCGGAGGAGCCCGCCGCGTACGTCGCGACGTAGCCGTGGTCGCCGCGCAGCAACAGCTCGCGGAGTTCGCCCCGGCCGGCGGCGTCCGCCATCCGTACGGCGACGCCCAGCGCGGCCGCGGTGAGCGCCGCCAGGCCGTCCGGTTCGACGCCGGGGGTGTCGTGGGCGAGGACGAGCCCGTCCACGCTGGCTGCGAGCGCGCCGGTCAACTGGGGTACACGGGCCCTCAACCGGTGCAGTTCGTCGAGGACTTCGGCCTCCGCGGCCATGAGCAGTCTCCTCTCGGCGGGACGCTCCCGCTGCCGCTCAAAGGGCCTCCAGCGCATCCCTGAGCCTTTGCAGTAGAGCGATGTCGGGGTCGTTGACGGTCAGCGGCGACTCCCCGATGGGAACGGACGCGGGTACGGGTACGCCCCGCGTTTCTGCGCTGGGGCTGGGGCTGGGGCTGGGGCTGGGGCTGGGGCTGGGGCCGGTGGTGGTGTTGGTCTTGGCGGGGTGCGTTCTGATGGTCGATATGAGGCCTGCCGCCGCCAGCCGGCGGACGTCCACCAGGGTGTGGAAGGCTGGGCGGCCCAGGGCGAGGGAGATCTCGGCGGCCGTGCGGAAGCCGTTGACCTGGCCGAGTACGGCCCCCTGGCGGGCCGGGACCGGTGGGACGTTCAGGCCGGCCGCCCTGATCAGCGGGGCCTCGTCCGTCGTCGGGTCGGGCCAGATGCGGTGCAGGAGGTCCCGGCGGCGCCGCGCCTCGCGCTCCACGGTGGCCACCGGCACCGGCCGGATCGGACCCAGCCAGTGCGCCGCCCCGTAACGGAAGCTGGCCGGCGCGCCGCCCGGGCCGAGGACGAAGTACGCCGCGTCGAACAGCGCCCCCGCGTGGCACAGCTCCAGCGCGCCCCTGGCGACGCGGCCGCTGTCCACGAGGAACCGCCCGACCCGCAGCCCGGCCCCGGCCGTGTCGACCGCCTCCCGCCAGCCGTCGGTGTCCAGGACGCCGCCGGTGGTGAGGAGCACGTCGAGGCCCGGGGACCGGGGGCTCTCGGCGTGCACCACCTCGCCGTCGGACAGATACAGCGAACCGAACTCGCGCAGCAGTACGCCGGTGGCCCGCTCGGCGGCGAGTCGGCTCAGCAGCGGCGAGACGGCGTCCCGTATGTGCTCGCCGCGCACGGGCAGCGGGGGTGCGGGTGTGGTGGTCACGCTCATGCCAGCACCAGCCGTCCCGCCATCTCGCCGAGCCGGATCCGGGCCAGCGCGAGATTGCCGTCCGAACGGGCCAGCCACAGGTGCAGGAACACACTGCTGTCGAACGTCGTCCGCACGAACCGCAGCACGTGGTACGTGTCGCGGTTGCTGACGATCAAGTCCTCGACGGGAAGATCCGTCCCGGACCAGTCCGAACCCTCCTCCGGTGCGAACGCCCGGTGCTCCGCCGCGAGCCGCGCCAGTTCCGCCGCCTCCGCCGCGGTCGTCTCGTGGTCACCGCCGGGTGCCTCCCCGACCGTGCCCAGGGCCAGTCCGCTGGTCCAGTCGACCACCGCGGCGCCCAAGGCACCGGGCAGTCTCATGGCCTCCACCAGACACTCGTCGATTCCGGGCACCGTGGCTCCCCCTCCTGCCTGCGGTTCGGCTGAGTGACGCAGACGCTACGCAACGTGTGCGCGAGGGGTGAGGGATCTGGCATTTTCCAGCGGAACATGCGGCCGGGCGACTAAGGTAGGTCAACTTGCCTGGTTTTCACCGCTGTTGGGGCCCGGAAGGCACACCGATGCGCTGAAGTGGGGGTACGCGGGCGGCCCGCATGGCCGGGCGTGGACAGGGCGCCGACCGTCAACCCTTCCGGGGGTCGTGCAGGGCGTGCAGACGGGAGCGCACAAAACCGCCGGGCGCCCCGTGCTTTTCAGGGGCGCGGGGAACTGCGCGACCAGCCACAGCCAACCCGCGGCCGCCGTACGCCAGTCCCCACCAGGCTATTGGGCGGCTTTCAGAGCCCCAGAAGCCCCGACCGCTCCCCTCCCCCCGCCTCGGCCACGATCTCCTCCGAGGTCTGCGCCCGCCGCACCAGGGCGAACCGCATCCCCACCTCCCCCTCGCCCGGCGGCGCATAGCCGTAGATCCCGGGCCGAGGAAGCGAGTTGTACGCGTAGTGGTGCGCGAAGTAATACGCCCCGGTGTCCAGCGCGGCCGCATAGTCGCCCGGCTCCAGCAGAGGCAGCGCCCGCCCCTCCGCCAGCAGGTCCCCCGCGAAACAGGCAGGCCCCGCCACGTCCTGCACCACCGGCGGTCCCACCTTCGCCCGGCCCTTCCCGTCGTACGCGGTGATCCGCAGCGGCCACGACCCCGGCGCGTACACCGTCCGGGTCGCCACCTGCACCCCCGCGTGCGTGACCGCGACGGCCCGGCCGCCCGTACTCTTCGTGTACTCCACCCGCGCCACGACCGTCCCGTGCTTCGCGAGCAGCGACCGCCCGAACTCGGTGACCAGCCCGTACCGCCCGCCGAACAGCCCCGGCACCGCCTCCGCGAGCAGCCGCGAGTACTGCGCGTACGTCGGTGTCGCCGCCTCCGACGAGAAGTTCACCGGCAGCCCGCCGCCGATGTCGATCGTGTCGATCTGCCGCCGCCCGATCCGTCGGTTGATCTCCTCCGCCAGCTCGTACGTCTCGCTGATGCCCCGGGTCATCAGGGAGAGCGGCATGCCCTGCGACCCGGTGTGCGCGTGCAGCCGGCTCAGCCAGGGCCGGTCCAGATACGCCCGTACGACCCACTCCCGGGCGCCCTCGTCCCGTAGCGCCACCCCGAACTTCGAGGTGGCCGTCGCGGTGGACAGCGCGTCGATCGAACCACCACCGACCTGCGGATTCACCCGGATGCCGAGGGGGGAGCGGGTGGTGGCCGAGCGTACGAGTGCGTCGATGCGGTCCAGCTCCTGCGGATTGTCCGCGTTGACCGCGATGCCCAGCGCCAGCGCCTCCCGCAGCTCCGCCGGGGTCTTGGCGGGGGAGTCGAGCACTGTCTGCCTCGGCGACACCCCGGCCGCGCGCGCCAGGGCCAGCTCCCCGGCGCTCGCCACCTCCGCGCCGATGCCCGCCTCGCGCAGCAGCCGCAGCACGGGCACCAGCGGTGTCGCCTTCACCGCGAACGCGTGCAGCACAGGCGTGCCGGGCGCCGTCACCGCGTCGAACGCCCTCCGCAGCGCCCCCGCCGAGGCGCGGATCCCGGTGACGTCCAGCAGCGCGACGATCGGGGTGCCGGTGCCGAGCAGCCCCTGCTCCACGGCCGCGCGTACGGCCTCGTCCCGCCGGGCGGCCCGCTCGGCGTCGGTGTCGAACAACCGGAGCGTGCGCTCGGTGTCCCCCTCGTCCTGTCCGTGGGTGTGCTCCCCTCGCGCCCCGTCCCGCCCGCGGGCGCGGTCCCCGTCCGCCCCCTCCGGCCGGGCGGCGGGCCTCTCCCCACCGGTCCCGTTCGTCACGTCTCCCATCCGGTCCCCCGTTGTCGCCTCGATGTCCGAACCCATACGGCCAGTGTGTCCAGCCAAACACCCACGGCACGCCGTCGCTGGCCGTACGACCATATTGACTAGTTCTATTCATCCAGCCAGGATGTGAATAGTTGCTGTATAGCGAGGAGGTCACCGTGTCAGGACCCCGCCCTGTCCGAGCATCGCGCGGTACGGAGCTCAGCGCCCTGGGCTGGCAGCAGGAAGCCGCCCTGCGCATGCTCCAGAACAACCTCGACCCCGAGGTCGCCGAGCACCCCGACAAGCTCGTCGTCTACGGCGGCACGGGCAAGGCCGCCCGCGACTGGCGCTCCTTCGACGCCATGGTCCGCACGCTGCGGACCCTCAAGCAGGACGAGACCATGCTCGTCCAGTCCGGCCGCCCCGTCGGCGTCATGCAGACCCACGAGTGGGCGCCCCGCGTCCTCATCGCCAACTCCAACCTCGTCGGCGACTGGGCCAACTGGGAGGAGTTCCGCAGGCTCGAACAGCTCGGGCTGACCATGTACGGCCAGATGACCGCCGGCTCCTGGATCTACATCGGCACCCAGGGCATCCTCCAGGGCACCTACGAGACCTTCGCCGCCGTCGCCGCCAAGAAGTTCGACGGCACCCTCGCCGGAACGATCACCCTCACCGCCGGCCTCGGCGGCATGGGCGGCGCCCAGCCCCTCGCCGTGACCATGAACGACGGCGTCGCGATCTGTATCGACGTCGACCCCCGCGCCATCGAGCGCCGCATCGAACACCGCTACCTCGACGTGCGGGCCGACTCCCTGGAGCACGCCCTCCAGCTCGCCGTCGAGGCCCGCGACGCCCGCCGCCCCCTCTCCATCGGCCTGCTCGGCAACGCCGCCGAACTGCTCCCGCGGATGCTCGCCGAGAGCGCCCCCGTCGACATCGTCACCGACCAGACCTCCGCCCACGACCCGCTGGCGTACCTGCCGACCGGGATCGCCTTCGAGGACATGGCCGACGCCGCCGCCAAGGACCCGGCGGGCTTCACCACCCGCGCCCGCGAGTCCATGGCCCGGCACGTCGAGGCCATGGTCGGCTTCATGGACGCCGGCGCCGAGGTCTTCGACTACGGCAACTCGATCCGCGGCGAGGCCCGACTCGCCGGATACGACCGGGCGTTCGCCTTCCCCGGCTTCGTCCCCGCCTACATCCGCCCCCTGTTCTGCGAGGGCAAGGGCCCCTTCCGCTGGGCCGCCCTGTCCGGCGAGGCCTCCGACATCGCCAAGACCGACAAGGCGATCCTCGACCTCTTCCCGGAGAACGAGTCCCTCCACCGCTGGATCAAGATGGCCGGCGAGCGGGTGCACTTCCAGGGACTCCCGGCCCGCATCTGCTGGCTCGGCTACGGCGAGCGGGACAGGGCCGGCGAGCGGTTCAACGACATGGTGGCCTCCGGTGAGCTGGCCGCGCCGCTCGTCATCGGGCGCGACCACCTCGACTCCGGCTCCGTCGCCTCCCCCTACCGCGAGACCGAGGCCATGCTCGACGGCTCCGACGCGATCGCCGACTGGCCGATCCTCAACGCGATGGTCAACGTGGCTTCGGGCGCCTCCTGGGTCTCCCTCCACCACGGCGGCGGCGTGGGCATGGGCCGGTCCATCCACGCCGGTCAGGTCACCGTGGCGGACGGCACCGAGCTGGCCGGGGAGAAGGTCCGCCGGGTGCTGACCAACGACCCCGGCATGGGCGTCATCCGGCACGTCGACGCCGGGTACGACATCGCGGAGTCCGTCGCCGACGAGCGGGGCGTACGGGTGCCCATGCGCGAGGGCCGCGAGGGTGAGGACGCGTGACCCGGCCCGTGCCACCCCCGCCCCCCGTCACCGGCGGCGCCTCCTTCCACGAGATGTGGCGGGAGCTGCGGCCCATCGGGCGGCACACCGAGTCGGGCGGGTACCGGCGGTTCGCGTGGACCGGGGCCGACGCCGAGTGCCGTGACTGGTTCGAGGCGCAGGCCCGGAGCCGCGGACTGACGTACGAGGTCGACCGGAACGGGAACCAGTGGGCCTGGCTCGGCGATCCCGCCGCCGGGGACGCGGTGGTCACCGGCTCGCACCTCGACTCCGTTCCCGACGGCGGCGCGTTCGACGGCCCCCTCGGCGTCGTGTCCTCCTTCGCCGCGCTCGACGAACTGCGGGCCAGGGGCGCCCGGTTCGACAAGCCGCTCGCCATCGTCAACTTCGGTGACGAGGAGGGGGCGCGGTTCGGGCTGGCCTGTGTGGGCTCCCGGCTGGCGGCCGGGCAGCTCACCGTCGAACAGGCGGGGCGGCTGACCGACGGGGACGGCATCACCCTCCCGCAGGCGATGGAGGCCGCCGGACACGACCCGGAGGGCATCGGGCCCGACCCGGAGCGGCTCTCGCGGATCGGGGCCTTCGTCGAACTGCACGTGGAGCAGGGCCGGGCGCTGGACCTGTCCGGGGACGCCGTCGGGATCGCCAGCGCCATCTGGCCGCACGGGCGGTGGCGGTTCGACTTCCGGGGCGAGGCGAACCACGCCGGGACGACCCGCCTAGTCGACCGCCGTGACCCCATGCTGTCGTACGCGGAGACCGTGCTCGCGGCCCGGCGCGAGGCGCGGCTCGCCGGCGCCGTGGCCACGTTCGGCAAGATCTCGGTCGAGCCGAACGGCGTGAACGCCATCCCGTCCCTGGTGCGCGGCTGGCTCGACTCGCGGGCCGAGGACCAGGAGACGCTGGACACGGTCGTCGGCGCGATCGAGGACGCGGCCCGTGACCACGCGCGGGAGCAGGGCATCGAACTCGCCGTCGTCCGGGAGTCCTTCACCCCCGTCGTCGAGTTCGAGCACGCCCTGCGGGACGAGATCGCCCGCATCCTGGGCCGGGACACCGCCGATCTGAAGGTGCCGGTGCTCGGGACCGGGGCCGGACACGACGCCGGGATCCTCTCCGGGAGCGTCCCGACCGCCATGCTGTTCGTGCGCAACCCCACCGGCGTCTCGCACTCCCCGGCCGAGCACGCCGCAGAGGACGACTGCCTGGCCGGGGTGACCGCGCTCGCCGACGTACTGGAAGGGCTGGCCCGCAGGTGACGGAGACGACCTACTGGCTCGAACACGCCTGGCTCGGCACGAACGTCGAGCCGGGCGTGACCCTGACCGTGTCCGGCGGCGGAACCGGCCCCGACGGCCGCATCACCGCCGTACGCACCGAGACGCCCACCCCGCCCCCGGGCGCCGTGACCCTGCGCGGCCTCACTCTGCCCGGCCTCGCCAACGCCCACTCGCACGCCTTCCACCGGGCCCTGCGCGGCACGGTCCAGGTCGGCTCGGGCACTTTCTGGACCTGGCGCGAGGTCATGTACCGGGTCGCGGACCGGCTGACCCCGGACACGTACCACGCCCTCGCACGGGCCGTGTACGCCGAGATGGCCCTCGCCGGCATCACCGCCGTCGGCGAGTTCCACTACGTGCACCACGCCCCCGGCGGCACCGCCTACGCCGATCCCAACGCCATGGGCGAGGCGCTCGTCGAGGCCGCCGCCGAGGCGGGCATCCGGATCACGCTTCTCGACACGGCCTACCTCTCCGCCGGATTCGGAAGGGCGCCCGACCGCCATCAGCTCCGCTTCTCCGACGGCACGGCGGAGGCCTGGGCGGAACGCTGTTCAGTTCTCAAGGACCGGGATCACGCGCGGATCGGTGCCGCCGTCCACTCCGTACGGGCCGTGCCGGCCGGGCAGTTGGCGACCGTGGCGCGGTGGGCCGGGGAGCGGCGGGCCCCGCTGCATGTACACCTGTCGGAGCAGACGGCGGAGAACGACGCCTGCCGCGAGGCACACGGGTGCACGCCCACCCGACTCCTCGCCGAACACGGTGTGCTGGGGCCCCGGACGACCGGCGTCCACAGCACCCACCTCACCGACGAGGACATCGCCCTGATCGGCGGCACCGGCACCGGCACCTGCATGTGCCCGACGACGGAACGGGACCTCGCGGACGGCATCGGACCGGCCGTCGCCCTGCAGAAGGCGGGCTCCCCGCTCTCCCTCGGCTCCGACAGCCACGCCGTCATCGACCTGCTCGAAGAGGCGCGCGCGATGGAGCTGAACGAGCGCCTGCGCACCCGTACCCGCGGTCACTGGACGGCGGCGGCCCTCCTGCGGGCGGCCTCGGCCGACGGCCACGCGGCGCTCGGTTGGGACGACGCCGGCGCCCTGGAGGCGGGCGCGCTCGCCGACTTCACGACGATCGCGCTCGACTCGGTCAGGACCGCAGGGCCGCTTCCACGACTGGGCGCGGAGACCGCGGTATTCGCCGCGTCGGCAGCGGACGTGTCGCATACGGTCGTGGGTGGCCGGCACGTCGTACGGGACGGGGCGCACGCGCTCGTATCGGATGTGCCGAGAGCCCTCGCGGACGCCGTCGCAGCACTGCGCGGATGACCCCGCCCCCCTTGTCCCCCGACCCCACCGCCGACCAGGCAACCAAGGACGCCATGAGCAGCCCGACGACCGTCAGCCCCGCCGACTCCGCGAGCACCGCCAGCACGCTCATCACCAACATCGCTGCCCTGGTCACCAACGACCCCTCCCTCGGCGACGGATCCCCCCTCGGACTGATCCAGGACGCGGCCGTCGTCATCGACGGTGAACGCATCGCGTGGACCGGTGATCAAAGCAAAGCACCCGCCACTGACAATCGGGTCGACGCCGGTGGCCGGGCGGTGCTCCCCGGCTTCGTCGACTCCCACTCCCACCTCGTCTTCGCGGGCGACCGGACCGCCGAGTTCAACGCCCGGATGTCCGGCCGGGCCTACAGCGCGGGCGGCATCCGTACGACGGTCGCCGCCACCCGCGCCGCGACCGACGAAGAACTGGAGGCGAACCTCACCCGGCACCTCCGCGAGGCCCTCCGGCAGGGCACCACCACCTTCGAGACGAAGTCCGGCTACGGCCTGACCGTCGAGGACGAGGCGCGCGCCCTGCGCATCGCCGCCGCCCACACCGACGAGGTCACCTACCTCGGCGCGCACATCGTCTCCCCCGACTACGCCGACGATCCCGCCGCGTACGTCGACCTCGTCACCGGCGAGATGCTCGACGCCTGTGCCCCGTACGCCCGTTGGGTCGACGTCTTCTGCGAGCGGGGCGCCTTCGACGGCGACCAGGCGCGTGCGATCCTCACGGCCGGCAAGGCGAAGGGCCTGCACCCGCGCGTCCACGCCAACCAGCTGTCGTACGGGCCGGGCGTCCAGCTCGCGGTCGAACTGGACGCGGCCAGCGCGGACCACTGCACCCACCTCACCGACGCCGACGTGGACGCCCTCGCCCACAGCGGTACGGTCGCCACGCTGCTGCCCGGCGCCGAGTTCTCCACCCGCGCCGAGTGGCCGGACGCCCGCCGCCTCCTCGACGCGGGCGCCACCGTCGCCCTCTCCACGGACTGCAACCCGGGCTCGTCCTACACCTCGTCCGTCCCGTTCTGTATCGCCCTCGCCGTGCGGGACATGGGGATGACCCCGGACGAGGCGGTCTGGTCGGCCACGGCGGGGGGCGCGCGGGCGCTGCGCCGCGACGACATCGGCCGCCTCACGCCGGGCGCGTACGCCGACTTGACGCTGCTGGACGCGCCCAGCCACGTCCACCTCGCCTACCGGCCGGGAGTTCCCCTGGTCACGGGGGTGTGGCGCAGGGGCGTACGCGTGCTCTGAGCGGTCCTCAGGTGCGCACCGGCCCGGCGCCCGCCCGCCACCGCTGCCCCGCGCGCCCCGTTGTCTCGGTGAAGCCGACGGAGCCGTGGGCATCCGGTGTCACCGCGTGGTCCGGGGCGATCCGCGGGTGGATGGCGCCCTCGGAGTCGAAGGTGAACCGCAGGTTCTCGCCGTTGTCGCCGTCGAGCGCGTCGCACTCCCGGACGCCCACACCGTCGTCGGTCGCCCCGCGGCTGTCTAGGCACAGGTCGGGGTCGGCGAACGACTGGAGGGCGTCCCCGTCGGCGTCGACGCGCCAGCGCTGGGTGTCGCGCGAGGAGCAGATGGCCGTGACGACGTCGGTGCCGTTCGCCAGCTCACCCCGGATGTCCAGGCACAGACCCGAGGCGACGTTCACCACCTGGTGGTAGCCACCGTTCAGCGGCGGCCCGTTCGGCAGCGAGGGCGTCGTCGGGAGGACCGACTTCGACGGAGTCGGGCTCGGGCTCGGGCTCTTCGTGGGTTTCTTCGTCGGCTTCTCGGGCTTCGAGGGTCTCTCGGTGCTCGAAGCCGTCGGGGACGGCGCCGGGCTCGACGGGACCGTCGCCGAGGACGTGGCCGACGGCGGGCCCGAGGGCGTGGCGGCGGCACCCGCCGCGTCCGGCGACTCAGGCGACGACGAGCCGCCCCTGAACACCAGCAGCGCCACCAGCGGCACCAGCGCCACCCCCAGAACCACCGAGGTCAGCACCAGCAGCCGGGGCCTCGGCGCCCGCCCGGCCGCCGGGGCCCCGCCCCGAGTATCGGCCCCGGCACCGGCTCCCGCCCCGAACTCCGGCTCCGAGAACGCCTCCCAAGCCCCCGCCTGCACCCGCGCGCCCGGCCCTACGCTGCCCCGCACGCCGCCGCGCGCTCCGCCCCGCCCGCCCGTCTCCCCGCGCACGTACGCCGTACCGCCCCACGGCAGCAGCCACTCCGCGAGCGTCGCGCGCGGGTTGTCACGCAGGGCGCGGAGTTCCTCGTACGCGCCGGTGCAGTGCGCGCAGTGCGCCATGTGGGACTGGAGATCCGTGCTGTGGCGGGGGTTGTCCGGGCGTACGGACTCCTCGATCAGCCGGCGGAAGTCCTGGCAGCGCGGGTCCCCGGAGGCCGCGAGGCGGACCGCGAGGCAGGACCGGCGCAGGGTGTGCAGCGCCGCGGCCTGCTTGTACGTCACGTCGTCGCGGGTCAGGCCGAGGAGCAGGGCCGTACGGTCGTCGGGTTCGCGCTCCACCACGCCGTACCAGATGAGGCCCTGGTCGCGGGCCGGCAGGGATTCGAACGCCGCGAGCAGGGGCGCCACCAGGCCCTCGGGGCCCGCCGTGTTCAGCGCGACGAGCAGGGCGGGGTCGAGGCCGGCCGCGTGTTCGTCACCGGTCCAGGCGGCGGCCGCGCGGGCGGTCAGCAGGAGCAGGTGGTGGCGCCAGGGGACAGGCGTCTCCGTGCCGCGCGCCGTCTCCCGGGTCGCGACGGTGAACGCCTCCGCCGCCAGCTGCCGCGCCGCGGACTCGCTCGCGGCGCACAGCCGGGCGTAGGCGAGGACCGCCGGGTGGTGGCGTTCGCGTAGTTCGCGCAGTGCCGGGTACGCGGCGTTCGTGTCGGCGCGTAGCAGTGCGGTGAGCCGCGCGTCGGACGCGTCGGCGGTCCGGTAGTCGGACGGGTCGCCCGGGCGCGTACCCGAGGTGCCGATGTCCTGGCCGTCGCCACGGACGCCGCTGCCACGGATGCCGTCGCCACGGATGTCACTGCCACCGGTGCCGGTGCCGCCGGTCTCGTCGCCGCTGGTGTCGTCGTCGGGGCGCTCGTCCCGAGCCCGAGCCATCCTCGTGCCTCCTCGCCCCCCGTGGCCGCCCGCCGGTTTTCTGACGTACCGAACAGCCTGGCGGGACCATAGTGAAGGAAGCGAACCTGTGAGGAAAGGCGTTTCCGGCAGGATAGGTAAAGCTACCTAGCGCATAGAGGTCGAGAGCGGGACAGCTCGGCCGGGTACGTGAGGAGTCTCGCAACTCCCTCCGTACCCGGCCGAGTCGGGTCATCACCGGTCCGCGCGGTCCGCACTCACTCGTCGAGTGTCAGCCCCTTGCGCAGCCTCACCAGCGTGCGGGACAGCAGCCGGGAGACATGCATCTGGGAGATGCCCAGTTCGTCCCCGATCTCGGACTGCGTCATGTTGGCGACGAACCGCAAGGAGAGGATCTTCCGGTCGCGCGACGGGAGTCCGGCGATCAGCGGCTTCAGGGACTCGACGTACTCGATGCCTTCGAGCCCGTGGTCCTCATAGCCGATCCGGTCCGCCAGCGCACCCTCGGAGTCGTCCTCCTCGGGCTGGGCGTCCAGTGACGAGGCGGTGTACGCGTTCGACGCCGCCATGCCCTCGACGACCTCGTCGTTCGTCAGCCCGAGGCGCTCCGCCAGCTCTCCCACCGTAGGAGCGCGATCGAGCTGCTGGGCCAGTTCGTCACCGGCCTTGGCCAGGTCGAGCCGGAGTTCCTGAAGTCTGCGCGGCACCCGCACGGACCAGCTCGTGTCGCGGAAGAAACGCTTGATCTCGCCGACGATCGTCGGCATCGCGAAGGTGGGGAACTCGACGCCCCGGCTCAGTTCGAAACGGTCGATCGCCTTGATCAGGCCGATCGTGCCGACCTGGATGATGTCCTCCATCGGTTCGCTGCGCGACCGGAAACGGGAGGCGGCGAACTTGACCAGGGCCAGGTTGAGTTCGACCAGGGTGTTACGCACGTACGAGTACTCGAACGTGCCTTCTTCGAGGGACTCCAGCCGCTCGAAGAGCGTCTTGGACAGGGCCCGTGCGTCCACCGGCCCCACTTCGTCGTAAGGGGGGATCTCCGGAAGGCCGGCGAGCACGTCGCCCGGATCGTGGGCGAGGCCGTCCAGGGTCTCTTCCGGAGGGGGTGTCGACGTCGCCCTCTGGGTATGCGATTCGTCGAGCCGGGGTGACATGATGTCCTCCATCGTTCTCGGCATATGGCCGCCGATGCCAATACGTGCACTGCGGTGTGCGGCGCCTCCAAAGCCGGCCGTGTCGATTTCTGTCTCTACTAGCCCTACCCGGTTTCCCGACGTCGTCGCAAGTGCGTGCTGTGGCGAAATGTCCTTTTGTGGGCGATTGTTCAGGTGTCGGAGAGTGTGGAGAAGGCGTAGTGTTCGAGGGCGAGTCAGCAGTCACGACGGTCGGGAGAGAGACGGCATGGACCGTGGCACGGTCGGCAGCGCGCAGTCGGGCCGACTACGGGTCGAGGTGCGGGAAGAAGGTTCCAGCGCCGTCGTGGCCCCGGCGGGTGAGCTCGATCACCACACCGCCGATCTGTTGCGTGAGCCACTCGAAGGCTGCCTGGACAAAGGGTTCGCCCGCCTGGTAGTGGACTGTTCGCGGCTGGAATTCTGCGACTCCACCGGGCTCAACGTCCTGCTGGGCGTCCGGCTGAGGGCGGAGGCCGCAGGCGGCGGGGTCCATCTGGCGGGGATGCTCCCGGCGGTGGCGCGGGTCTTCGAGATCACCGGGGCGGAGGCGGTTTTCACCGTCCACGACACACTTGAGGCGGCGCTGGCCGACTAGGCCGCGAGGTGCCGTCCGGCCTGCCGGACCGGCCGCCCCGCGCTCGGCGCCGTACCTCCGACGACCCACTCCGACCGGCCGGTTGTCCCCGTCACAGGTTCTGTGCCGAAAACGTGGGTGTTCTGACGGTTCGCTCGGGCAGGAGACTTCCTGAACGTGTCGGCGGTGGGTTGGCGTTGGCGTTGGCGGTACGACGGAAGTACGGATGACACTACGGATGAGAGCACGGAGCGACACGTGCGGCGGGTCTTCGTCCCGCACCTTGATGAGTCCTGAATCGTGAACTGGTGAATCGGTGAGGTGAAGCGCTGATGAGCACCACCCGGCCTTTCTCGCCGGGCGACCGCGGCCCGGAACCGGGTGTCGGCGGCGCTTCCGGGGCGCGCGGAGAGGACCCGCCCGCGGCGCCCGCCGCCGGCCGCCAGTCCCGCCGGCTGAGCTTCGACGGCGAGAGCGGTGTGGTGCCGCTCGCCCGTGACTTCGCCCGCCAGGCGCTGTACGCGTGGGGGTGGCTGCCCGCGGCGACCGCCGATCAGCGGGCGGCGGCCGAGGATGTGCTGCTGGTCGTGTCCGAGCTGGTAACCAACGCGTGTCTCCATGCGGAGGGCCCGGCGGAGCTGTGGATCGGCTGCGACAACAAGGTGCTGCGGATCGAGGTGTCCGACCGGGGCGCGGGGAATCCGGCGCCGCGGACACCGCACCGGGCGGGACGGCCGGGTGGGCACGGGATGTTCATCGTGCAGCGGCTCTGCCTCGACTGGGGAGTCGTACGGACCGCCGGGGCCGCCGGGAAGACCGTCTGGGCCGAGTTGGGGGCGCCGGCCTAGGCGTTGTGGGGGATGTGCGGGGTGGCGGCCGCAGGCGCTGTGAGCCCGCGCCCGGCGGTCATGTCCGGCGGTCATGCCGGCGGTCATGGTTGGCGGTCATGGTTGGGCGTGGGCCATCGACACACATCCGACACTTACGTGTGTCTTCCTTCTCCAAGAGCCCCGGCGTACCTTGAGCGGCCGATCTGATGTTCCGTCAGAATGTGGGGTGCCGAGGTGTCGTACCGGACGTACCAGAAGCGAACCGCCGCGCTCGCGACCCTCGCGGCCCTGGCCGGCTCGGCGGTGCTGATGGCCGCCCCGGCGGCCCATGCCGAGGTCGTGGACGTCGAGTACAACTGCAAGACGCCGATCGGGGACAAGTCGGCGGTGTCGCCCATCGACATCAAGGGTGTCGAGAGCGGCGACGGCTACAAGATCACCATGTCGTGGCAGAAGGGCGTGTCGTCCAGCCCGGTCGAACTGGGCAAGGGCGCGGTGAGCCCCAGTGCCACGATCGAGTTGGGCGGGGCCGACAGCGGGACGCTCACGGTGACCGGGCAGGCCAACGAGGAGGCGATTCCGGCCAACACGCCCATCAAGATCAATGACTTGAGCGGCACGTACACCCCGAAGAAGACCGGCAAGGTCGACTTCACGGCGGGCGTGCTCACCATCAAGGCCCTCGGCACGGTGACGACGTGCACGCCGGGGAACGATCCCGGACCGTCCCTGACCCTCGACGTCACGGCCGCGGACGGAAGCGCAACGGGTGGAAGCGCCACGGGCGGTACGGGTGACAGCTCGGGTGGCGGCTCGGACACCGGTGGGTCGGACACCGGTGGGTCGGACACGGGTGGATCGGGTGGCGAGCTTCCGCAGACCGGGCCCCTGGACTCGGCGGTCGCCCTCGGCACACTCGGCGGCACGGTGCTGCTCGCGGGGGCCGCGGGTGTGCTGTGGGTGACTCGCAGGAATCAGACGGTACGTCGCTGAGGGGCTGTCGGGCCGGTGACCGGTGATCGGTGGCCGGTGACTGGTGACTGGTGACTGGTGACTGGTGGCCGGTACCGGGGCCGGTGAGATGACGGGAGCGGTGAGGTGGTCGAAAGGCGGCGAATCTCGACGTCGAGGGTGGGGTTGTCGGGGTTCGTGCTCGCGCTCGTGGCGGTGTTCGGGTCGCCGTTCGCGGGCGGGTCCGGGTCCGGGTTCGCCCAGGCCGCCGCGGACAAGCCGACGGTGAAGCTGTCCAAGGCGCAGGCGGGTACCGGTGGTTCGGTCACCGTGACCGGCGGTGGCTGGCGGCCGAAGGCGATCGTGATGGTCCTCATCTGCGGTCAGTCCGAGCCGTCGCGGGGGGTGCCCGGCGGCACGGACTCCTGTGCCAACGCCGACGGGCGGGCGGCGACCGCCGACGACAAGGGCGGCTTCACCCGCGAGTTGCCGGTGGCCGAGCCGCCGGTGCCGTGCCCGTGTGTCGTGCACGTCACCGCCATCACGGGCCCGAAGGCCGAGGCCGACGCGGTCTTCCAGGTCGCCGGGCACTCGGTGGAGCCGTTGCCCCAAGAGACGGCGGGCGGACGCCTGTCGCTTCTGACGGGCAGTCGGCTGAAGGGCTCAAGTGGCTTGTTGATCTGGTTCGGGGCACCGCCCACCCGCGAACTGGTCTTCACCGTCGGCAACGTCGGCACCTCCCCGGTCGAGGACCCCGTCTTCCAGGTCGGCACCTCCCACGGCGTGTTCACGCCACGCTGGGAGGAACAGCGGTGGAACGGCACGATCCGGCCGGGCCGCGAGGCCCGCATCACCCTGCCCGTCGAACTCGCGGCCGGGGCACACGGTGACTACACCGTCTCCCTCAAGTACGGCGGCAAGATCCTCGCCGAACAGCCCTGGAGCGTGGGCCGCCCCTGGGGCGTCACCCTCTTCTGGCTGATGCTCTGCGCCGTCGTACCGGCCGCGCTGTTCCGCATCGGAATGGCCCTGGTGGACCGATCCCGTCCCGGCCGCAAGCCGCCGTCCGAACGGCGCCCCGCCCGAAAGCCCCGCCTCCCGCAAGCCGCCCTCCGCCTCACGGCCGCACGCGCACCGACGGCCGCGCATGCCGCGCGGCGGACGCCTCCTCGTACTACCTCGGGGGTGGACGGCGACACGACCTCCGGGCCGACCTCCGGGCCGACCTCCGGGCCGACCTCCGGGCCGACCTCCGGGCCGGCCTCCGGAGTGACCTCCGGAGTGACCTCCGGAGTGACCTCCGCCACGGCCTCCGGAGTGACCTCCGCCACGGCCTCCGGCCCGGACCCCGGCATGGCTTCCGGCCCGGACCCCGGCATGGCTTCCGGACAGGACTCCGGCATGGCTTCCGGACAGGACTCCGGCATGGCCTCCGGACAGGACCCCGGGCCGGCCTCCGGCCCGGTCCGGACCTTGCCGTGGTTCACGCCGGATACCGAGGCGGATGTGAACACGGATGCGGGGGCGCCGGTGACGTCGACGAGCCGGCTCGGGAAGCGGGACGCGTGAGTGCGGGGCCGCGGCCCTGAGCCTGCGGACGCGGCCGTGCGCGCACGGCGTCGGCGGACGCGGCGGCGCTGTCGTGCTCGGCCTGCCCGACCCGTAGGCCGTGGCTCTCCGCTGTGCGCGCCCGGCACGGCCCCCGCAGAGCCAAGGTGCCTGCCGGCCGCTCGCGGGTGACGTACAACAGGGCCGGCAAGCCTGGAGTGAGGTATGCCATCCCCGTCATGTTCGGAGCCCGTTGCGTTGGTGCCAGGGCCCCCATCGGAGTCGGCCGGCGTCAGCAGGCGGCCCCCCCCATCGGAGTCGCTCGGAGTCAGCGGGCATCACGCAATACAGACCGGTAGGCCCCAGCGGGCCACACGCACGGAGCAGGCAGCCCCCAGCGGGCCACAGGAACCGGCAGCCCCCGGCGGGTCTCACACACAGGAACCGGCAGCCCCCGGCGGGCCCACGCGCAAAAGCCCAAGGCCATGAAGTTAAGGGTCGGGTCCGTGGCTGCGAGTGGGGTCTGATCTGGAGGATCGCCGGACGCGAGAAGCGGAGCCCCGGTAGGACTGGCTGGTCCGCCAAGACAAGCCGTTCACAGCACCGGAGGCTCCGCTGTCGGGTCAGTGTGTCATCAGCCGCGAGATCGCGGTAGCCGACGGTCTTTTCGCTCCGGGTCACTTGGGTGAGCTGACGCAGATCGTCCCGTTCGAGATGGTCGACGCCGCCCTGGCCGAGTGCGGGGCCGTCCAGCAGCGGCTGCGGAAACTCCCGGCCCGGGTGGTCGTCTACCTCCTCCTGGCCGCCGCTCTGTTCGAGGAGTGCGGCTATCCGGCCGTGTGGGCCAGGCTGACCTCGGCACTGCACTGCCTGCCGGTCCCGAAGGTCACCGCCACGGCGCTGTGGCACGCCCGTGCCCGGCTCGGTGTCCGCCCGATGCGGGCCCTGTTCGACCTGCTGCGCGGGCCGGCGTCCGCGATCCGCACCGCCGGGGCCTGCTGGGCGGGTCTGCTGGTCGTCGCGATCGACGGCACCTACCTCGACGTCCCCGACGATCCCGCCACCCGGGCCCGGCTGGGCAAGGGCTCCAACCAGTACGCCACTTCGGGCTATCCGCAGATCTGCCTGGTCGCCCTGGTCTGCTGCGGCACCCGGGCCGTGATCGACGCGGTCTTCGGCCCGCGCACCAGCGGCGAGAGCACCCACGGCAAGCGCCTGGCCCGTTCCCTGCACGAGGGCATGATCGTCCTGCTGGACCGCGGCTTGTCCTCCAACGCCTTCCTGGAAACGGTCGCCGGCACCGGTGCCGCGTTCCTCGCCCGGCTGTCCGCCACCCGCAAGCCACCGGTCTTGCGCCGCTTCGAGGACGGCTCGTTCCTGTCCCGGATCGGCCGGCTGGAGGTCCGCGTCATCGAGTGCGAGATCACCATCGCGACCACCGCCGGACGACACACCGGCGTCTACCGGCTGGCGACCACCCTGCTCGATGCCCGCCGCCATCCGGCATTCGAGCTGGTCAAGCAGTATCACGAGCGGTGGGAAGTGGAATCAGCCTTCTTTGCGATCAAGAAATCCATGCTCGGACGCCGGGTCCTGCGCGCCCGGACCATGGCCGGTATTGCCCAGGAGGTCTACGCGCTGCTGACCGCCTACCAGCTGATCCGGATCGCGATCGCCGACGCCACCGCGGCCCTCCCCGGCGCGGACCCCGACCGGGCCAGCTTCAGCATCGCCCTGCAAACCGCCCGCGACCAGGTCATCCAGGCCGCAGGCGTGATCGCCGACACCGTCATCGACCTCGTCGGCGCCATCGGGCGAGCAGTCCTGGACCAACTCATGCCAGCCCGCCGTCTGCGCGTCAGCCCCCGCGCCGTCAAACGCCCACTGTCCCGCTACGCCTACAAGAGCCTGCGCGTCGACCGACGCAGCTACAAAGCCACCATCAGCATCGACATCCTCTCGACAAGCCCCATCAGCCCATAACTTCATGGCCTTGCGCAAAAGCCGGCAGGCCCCCTGGACGTCGTCGCCGAAGTCGCCAGGTGTCAGTGGATGTTCCCCATCAAGTGCTTGACCTTCCCGCGGTAGATGAACAGCGCGATGCCGGCGATGGCCGCCAGGGTGGCTTCGACGGCGACGAAGCCACCTCGGTCGAGGTTGACGCCGGCGATGGCGGGGTTGGAGAGGAGGGCGGTGATGGAGTCGCCCGCGGTGACGGCGAGGAACCAGACGCCCATCATCTGGGAGGCGTACTTCGCGGGGGCCATCTTCGTGGTGACGGACAGGCCGACCGGGGAGAGCGTCAGTTCGCCGAGGGTCTGGACGAAGTAGATCGCGACGATCCACATCGCGGCGGCCTGCCGGCCGTCCTCGGCGATCGCCAGGGGGGCCAGGAAGAGGAAGAAGGACGCACCGATCAGCAGCAGCGCGACGGAGAACTTGGCGATCGTGCTCGGCTCCTGGCCGCGCCGGTTCAGCCACACCCACAGCCAGGCGAAGACGGGCGCGGCCGCCATGATCATGACCGGGTTGAGGGACTGGTACCAGGAGACCGGGAACTCCCAGCCGAGCACGCTGTTGTCGGCCGAGCCGTCGGCGAAGATCGCCAGCGTCGAGGACCCCTGGTCGTAGATCATCCAGAAGACCGCCGCGGCGACGAAGAACCAGATGAACGCCGACATCTTGGACTGTTCGGCGGGGTCGAGGTCACGGTCGCGCTTTATGCGGGCGATGACCCACACCGGGATGACCAGGCCGATGACGGTGAGCGGGATGATCACCCAGTTGAGCGTGTAGTGGCCGGAGATCCCGACGACGCCGTAGAAGACCACGGGGACGGCCAGCCACAGCAGGCCCTTGCGCAGGACGGCCGACTTCTCCTCGGCCGGCATCGGCGTCGGGACGACCTCGCTGCGCTCGCTCAGGTGACGGCTGCCGATCAGGAACTGCGCCAGACCCACCGCCATGCCGAGTGCGGCCAGCGCGAAGCCGAGATGCCAGTTCACCTTCTCGCCGACGGTGCCGATGGCCAGCGGCGCGGCGAAGGCGCCCGCGTTGATGCCGATGTAGAAGACGGTGAAGCCGCCGTCGCGGCGCGGGTCGTTCGGGCCGTCGTAGAGGTGGCCGACCATCGTCGAGATGTTGGCCTTCAGCAGACCCGAGCCGACGGCGACGAGGGCGAGGCCGACGTAGAAGGTGCCGGCCGACGGCAGGGCCAGGGTCAGGTGGCCCAGCATGATGACGAGACCCGCGAGGGCGACCGTCTTACGGGGCCCGAGGAAGCGGTCCGCGACCCATCCGCCGGGGAGGGTGAGCAGGTACACCAGCGACGCGTACACCGAGCCGATGGTGATCGCGGTCGCCGCACCGAGGTTCAGGCCGCTCGGGGCCACCAGGTACAGAGGGAGGAGAGCCTTCATGCCGTAGTAGGAGAACCTCTCCCACATCTCGGTCATGAAGAGAGTGGCCAGGCCGCGGGGGTGGCCGAAGAAGGTGCCCTCGGAGCCGGGGGTTTCCCGGCCGGCCGAGTCCTTCGTCAGGCTGGACGCCATGGTGGTTCCTTGCAGGTGGGGTCAGGTCGGGACGGGCACGTGGGGGTGCGCGCCCGGGTGGAGGGGCCGGCCGGGGTCCACGCTCCGCTACGCGCGTCGACACTTCTTGCGTCACACACGTTCGGGGCTGGCCGCAGGTCATTCCGTACATAAAAGAGACCTTCAGCGATATGTGCAGCTAAAGGTCCCCACATGTTGTTACAGGCGTTCCGTCACCATACGTCAGGAGACTGAGGGAAACGGAAGGGCTTGAGATGCGGATCACAGGTAAGAAGGGGACTGTGATCGTATATTCGAAGGTCAATTAGGTAATCACATCTCGGGGGTGCAGGTTGCGACCGGTGAAGGCGCGGTGTCACGAGGTGTCATGGCGCCGCTGATCCGCACCGGGGCGGGACGAATCGCCCTCGAAAGTCGATCATGCCCGGTGGAGGTAAGGGGGTGGTTGGACGAAGGTGTGAATCCCCCTTGCCGATCACCCTCCACCTGCGGTTCTCGGCGGACTACCATCACCCCATGACCCGTGTACTGCTCGCCGAGGACGACGCGTCCATCTCGGAGCCGCTTGCTCGCGCACTGCGCCGGGAGGGTTACGAGGTGGAGGTCCGCGAGGACGGCCCCACCGCGCTGGACGCCGGAATGCAGGGTGGCGTCGACCTGGTCGTCCTGGACCTGGGGCTGCCCGGGATGGACGGCCTGGAGGTGGCCCGCCGGCTGCGTGCCGAGGGCCACACCGTGCCGATCCTCATCCTGACCGCGCGCGCCGACGAGGTGGACACCGTCGTCGGCCTCGACGCGGGCGCCGACGACTACGTCACCAAGCCCTTCCGGCTCGCCGAGCTGCTGGCCCGGGTCCGGGCCCTGCTCCGGCGCGGCTCCACCGAGCCCCAGCAGCCGCCCGCCACGCACGGCGTCCGCATCGACGTCGAGTCCCACCGCGCCTGGATGGGCGACGAGGAACTCCAGCTCACCGCGAAGGAGTTCGACCTCCTGCGGGTGCTCGTGCGCGACGCGGGGCGGGTCGTCACCCGTGACCAGCTGATGCGCGAGGTCTGGGACACGACGTGGTGGTCGTCGACGAAGACGCTGGACATGCACATCTCCTGGCTCCGCAAGAAGCTCGGCGACGACGCGGCGAACCCGCGGTACATCGCGACGGTACGGGGCGTCGGTTTCCGCTTCGAGAAGAACTGAAGCCCGTGGGTGCGGCCCGGACGCCCAATCGCTCCGGGGCGTGCTGTGCGGCGGCCGCGGGCAGTCGTGCCGCTGGGCGCGATGGGGGAGAGCGGGCGCAGCGGCACCCTGTCGGCCCGCAACCCTGCCACGCCCAGCGCCGGTAAGCGTCTCCGGCCCCCGGCCGGTCCGACCGATCCGGCCGGCCCTGGCGCCGGGTGCTGTCCGAACAGGGGCACACTTGTCCACGTAGAAGACCCCGCCCGCCCGGAGGGCAACCGTGCGTCGCCGTCTCATCCAGTCCACCCTCGCCGTCGTCCTCGTCGTCATCGCGGTCTTCGGCGTATCCCTCGTCATCGTCGAGACCCGCACGATCAGCAACAGCGCCCAGGAACGCGTGGAGTCCGAGGCGGTGCAGCTGACGAGCATCGTGGACAGCCGGATCATCGGCGACGAGCGGATCACCGCGCAGGTCCTCAGGGACCAGGTGGGCGACGATCGCTACGCCCGTATCGAGATCCCCGGCCAGAACACCATCGAGATCGGTCAGAAGCCGGTCGGCGACGTCATCCGCCATGAGAGCAAGGGCGAGAAGGACGAGATCGTCACGGTGGAGGAGTCCCGCTCGGCGGTCAGCCGGGAGGTCGGCCGTACGCTGCTGATCATCGCGGCGGTCGCCCTGCTCGCCGTCATCGCCGCCGTCCTCCTCGCCGTACGCCAGGCCAACCGCCTCGCCTCCCCGCTGACCGACCTCGCCGAGACCGCCGAACGGCTCGGCTCCGGCGACCCGCGCCCCCGCCACAAGAGGTACGGGGTCCCGGAGCTGGACCGGGTCGCGGACGTGCTGGACTCCTCCGCCGAGCGGATCGGCCGCATGCTGACCGCCGAGCGGCGCCTCGCCGCGGACGCCTCCCACCAGCTGCGTACGCCGCTGACGGCGTTGTCGATGCGGCTGGAGGAGATCACCCTCACCGACGACCCGGCCACGGTGAAGGAGGAGGCGCACATCGCGCTCACCCAGGTCGAACGCCTCACGGACGTCGTGGAACGGCTCCTCACCAACTCCCGCGACCCCCGCAACGGCTCCGCCGTCTCCTTCGAGCTCGACGAGGTCATCAAGCAGCAGCTGGAGGAGTGGCGGCCCGCCTACCGCAGCGCCGGTCGGGCCGTCGTCAGCTCGGGCAAACGGCACCTCCAGGCCGTGGGCACGCCCGGCGCGGTCGCCCAGGTGCTGGCCGCGCTGATCGAGAACTCGCTCATGCACGGCGGCGGCACGGTGGCGTTGCGCACCCGTGTCACCGGGAACCAGGCGGTGATCGAGGTCACGGACGAGGGCCCAGGCGTCCCCGCCGACCTCGGCGCCCGCATCTTCGAGCGGGCCATCAGCGGCCGCAACTCCACGGGCATCGGCCTCGCCGTCGCCCGCGACCTCGCCGAGGCGGACGGCGGCCGCCTGGAGATGCTCCAGGCGCAGCCGCCGGTGTTCGGGTTGTTCCTGTCGCGTACGCCGGTGAGGACGCCGTCAGGGGGAGACGACCCGCTGGTTCGGTAGACGCGGCCGCGGGTTCGTCGTGGTTGCTCGCGCAGTTCCCCGCGCCCCTTGAAAGCGCCAAGCGAGCCCCATGCTTCGAGGGGCGCGGGGAACTGCGCGACCAGCCCCCACCGGGCCGAAAGCCGACGAACTACCGCTCGGACCCACGGCGCCCCGAAAGCGCGGGCGCCTGCGCGGCCCCCGCCTCCAGGAACGATTCCGCACGAGCCACCGCAGCCCGCGCGGGCAACGTACGGAACACCCACGTCCGGTACGACCAGAAGCGGAAGAGCGTCGCGACCCCGATGCCGAAGAACTTGAACACATTGCTCTGCAGCGGGCTGTCCCAGCCGAAACCGTACGTCGCGGTGTACAGAACACCGTTCTCGATGACGAGCCCGACCGCGCTGAACAGCAGGAAGAGGCTCAGCTCCCTGGTGCGGCCGCTCTTGTCGCGGTCCCGGTACGTGAAGTAACGGAAGCCGACGTAGTTGAAAACGATCGCGACGACCGTGGCGATGACGCTGGCCCGGACGACCTGGAGATCGGTGGTGTGCCGCATCAGGTTGAACACGGCGAGGTTCACCAGCAGCCCCGCACCACCCACCGCACCGAACTTGGCGACCTCACGACCAAGGAGGTCGACCCGCCTGCGCAGGGCGCCGCGAGGCTTCGTGCGAGGCCCCGAGGTGGTGTTTCCCATCGTGTGGCCCCCGTCGTTGATCTGTCGGATTGATCTGTCGGATTGATCGGTCATTGATCGGTCGGATTGATCTTCGGTCGAAAACCACTGGTCCAGCCATGCTAACCAGCACCCCTTGGCAATGCCTGTGGAGAAGCTCACAGGCGAGACCCAGGGGGAAAAGGGTACGGAAATCGGACGGCCGGGAGTGGCCGATTCCGTGGCCGATACTCTGGGGGCGTGACGTTCCCGGTAGTCGGCATGGTCGGCGGTGGCCAGCTCGCTCGTATGACACACGAGGCGGGCATCCCGCTCGGCATCAGATTCAAGCTCCTCAGTGACACCCCTCAGGATTCCGCGGCGCAGGTCGCCGGTGATGTCGTCGTCGGCGACTACCGCGACCTCGACACGCTGCGCGCGTTCGCCCAGGGCTGCGACGTGATCACCTTCGATCACGAACACGTACCAGGCGAGCATCTACGGGCTCTGGTGGCGGACGGCATCCCCGTCCGCCCGGGGCCCGACGCCCTCCAGTACGCCCAGGACAAGGGCGTGATGCGGGCCAAGCTCGACGCGATCGGCGTCCCGTGCCCACGGCACCGGATCGTCGCGGACCCCGACGACGTGGCCGCTTTCGCCGCCGAGGGCGGTGGGGGCACCTCCCGCTCGGGCGAAGCCGGGAGTGGGGGATTTCCGGTCATCCTCAAGACCGTCCGCGGCGGCTACGACGGCAAGGGAGTGTGGGTCGTCCGGTCGGTCGAGGAGGCCGCCGAGCCCTTCCGCGCCGGGGTCCCGGTCCTCGCCGAGGAGAAGGTCGACTTCCTGCGGGAGCTGGCCGCGAACGTCGTACGGTCGCCGCACGGCCAGGCCGTGGCGTACCCGGCGGTGGAGTCGCGGCAGGTGAACGGCGTGTGCGACACGGTCGTCGCGCCCGCCCCCGACCTCGACGCGTCCCTCGCCCTCAAGGCCGAGGAGCTGGCCCTGACCATCGCCAAGGAACTGGACGTCGTCGGCCACCTCGCCGTCGAGCTGTTCCAGACCCGCGACGGCCGCATCCTCGTCAACGAGCTGGCGATGCGCCCGCACAACTCGGGCCACTGGACCCAGGACGGCGCGATCACCTCCCAGTTCGCCAACCACGTACGGGCCGTCCTCGACCTCCCGCTCGGCGACCCGCGCCCGCGCGCCAGGTGGACGGTCATGGTCAACGTCCTCGGCGGCGACTACCCGGACATGTACTCCGCGTATCTGCACTGCATGGCCCGCGACCCCCAGCTCAAGATCCACATGTACGGCAAGGACGTGAAGCCCGGCCGCAAGGTCGGCCACGTCAACACCTACGGCGACGACCTGGACGACGTGCTGGAACGCGCCCGTCACGCCGCCGGATACCTGAGAGGCACGATCACCGAATGAGCCCCGTCGTAGGCATTGTCATGGGGTCGGACTCCGACTGGCCCGTCATGGAGGCCGCCGCGGCGGCCCTCGACGAGTTCGATATCGAGTACGAGGTCGACGTCGTCTCGGCGCACCGGATGCCGCGCGAGATGATCGCGTACGGCGAGGAGGCCGCGGGCCGGGGCATCAAGGTGATCATCGCGGGGGCGGGCGGCGCCGCGCATCTGCCGGGCATGCTCGCGTCCGTGACCCCGCTGCCGGTCATCGGGGTCCCCGTGCCGCTGAAGTACCTGGACGGCATGGACTCGCTGCTGTCGATCGTGCAGATGCCCGCCGGGGTGCCGGTCGCGACCGTCTCGGTCGCCGGGGCCCGTAACGCCGGCCTGCTGGCCGCGCGCATCCTGGCCACGGGGGACGAGGAACTCCTCGGCCGGATGCGGGAGTTCCAGCAGGAGCTGAACGACCAGGCCGCCGAGAAGGGCAAGCGGCTGCGCGCCAAGGCCGAGAGCCCGGGCAACGGCTTCGGCTTCGGGAAGTGACCGGATGGATGACGGCCAAAACGGGGGAGACCGGCATGACCTTTCTGAAGGAGGCCCGGGAACTGCTGCGGGAGTTCCCGGTCGCGGACGGGCACAACGACCTGCCCTGGGCGCTGCGTGAACAGGTCCGCTACGACCTCGACGCCCGGGACATCGCCACCGACCAGAGCGCCTATCTGCACACCGACCTGGCGCGGCTGCGCGCGGGCGGCGTCGGCGCGCAGTTCTGGTCGGTGTACGTGCCCTCGGACGCCGCGTCCCGGCCGGGCGCCGTCCCCGCCACCCTCGAACAGATCGACTGCGTACGGCAGTTGATCGACCGTTACCCGGCCGAGCTGCGGGCCGCGTGGACCGCCGCCGACATGGAGGCGGCCCGCGCCGAGGGCCGCGTCGCGTCGCTGATGGGCGCCGAGGGCGGCCACTCCATCGACAACTCCCTCGCCACCCTGCGGGCGTTGTACGCGCTCGGCGTCCGCTACATGACGCTCACCCACAACGACAACATCGCCTGGGCGGACTCCGCGACCGACGACCCGGCGGTCGGCGGCCTGTCGGCCTTCGGCCGCGCCGTCGTACGGGAGATGAACCGGGAGGGCATGCTCGTCGACCTCTCCCATGTGGCCGCGACGACGATGCGCGACGCGCTCGACGCCTCCACGGCCCCGGTGATCTTCTCCCACTCGTCGTCGCGGGCCGTCTGCGACCACCCCCGCAACATCCCGGACGACGTCCTGGAACGCCTCCCGGCCAACGGAGGCGTGGCGATGGTGACGTTCGTGCCGAAGTTCGTCCTCCAGGCCGCCGTCGACTGGACGGCCGCCGCCGACGAGAACATGCGCGCCCACGGCCTCCACCACCTCGACACCACCCCCGAGGCGATGGGGGTCCACCGTGCCTTCGAGGAGCGCAACCCCCGCCCGGTCGCCACGGTGTCCACGGTCGCGGACCACCTCGACCACATGCGCGAGGTCGCCGGCATCGACCACCTCGGCATCGGCGGCGACTACGACGGCACGGCCTTCACCCCGGACGGCCTGGGCGACGTCTCCAGCTACCCGAACCTCATCGCCGAACTCCTCGACCGCGGCTGGTCCAGAACCGACCTGGCCAAGCTGACCTGGCAGAACGCGGTACGCGCGCTGGGCGCGGCGGAGGACGTGGCCCGCGACCTCCAGGCCCGTACGGGCCCGTCGAACGCGACCCTGGAGCAGCTGGACGGGTGACACCCGGGTGGCGTAGGGCCTGTCCGAGACGGCGGTACCCCGAACGCGCCACCCACCAGGAAGGCGGGCGGCCCCCGTGCCACGGTGACAGTACTGCGTTCACCGAACGGCTACGGAGGTCCGCCATGGCAGATCTGCAGGACGAACTGCAAGCGGCAGGGGAGGCCGGCGAACTCGACACGCCCCCCACCACCCGTACGAAGCGCAAGCCGAAGCCGGGGCACCGGCCGCCGGTGGCCGATCCGATAGCTTCCGGCGACCGTGCTCCGGCGGCCGAGCGGGTGGCCGCCGGCGCCCGTGCTTCGGAGACCGAGCGGGTGGCCTCCCACGCGCGTGCCCCCGGGACGCCGATGGCCGAGCCGATGGCCGGCCGTGCTGCCGGAACCGAGTCGTCCGCGGCCGAGGGCACCGACCCTCCGTTGGAGCTGGCCGAGGCGCACGCCTTCCTCGCCGCGCACCCCGTCGCCGACGGCTACAGCGGGCTGCCGGGAGTGTTGCGTCATCTGCCCTGGTACGACCTGGAGTTGGGCGAGGCCGGGGTGGACACCGATGTGCCGCGGATGCGCAAGGGTCACATCAGCGCGCTGCTCTGGTCGCTGCACCTGCCGGAGGGCCTGACGGGCGAACGGGCCGTCGGTGCCACCCTGGAGCAGCTGGACCTGGTCCGGACGGTCGTCCACGCGCACCCCGAGGGTCTGCGGCTGGCGCACAGCGCGGGGGAGACCACCGACGCCCGCAACTGCGGCCGGGTCGCCATCCTGCTCGGGCCCGCCGGAGCCCCGGCGATCGGCGACTCCCTCGGCATCCTGCGCGCCCTGGACGCGCTCGGCCTGAAGGCCCTCACCCTCGCCGGCGTGTCCTGGGCCGGCGAGGCCGGGCTGACCAGGTTCGGCGAGGAGGTGGTCCGCGAGATGAACCGCGTCGGCGTCCTCGCCGACCTCTCCGGCGCCTCCGAGCCGACCGTCCGCCGGACCATCGCGGTCTCCCGCGCCCCCGTCCTGTGCACCCGCTCGGCGGCCGCCGCCCTGCGCCCCCACCCGGCCAACCTCTGCGACGACCTCCTCGCCGCCCTGGGCGAGGCCCACGGCCTGTGCATGGTGCCGCTCACCTCCGAGCAGACCGGCCCGTCCGTCCGCGACGTCGCCGACCACCTCGAACACGTCCGCGCGATCGCCGGTCCCGAGTGCGTCGGCCTCTCCGGCACCTACGACTCCGGCGCCGCCCACCCCCAGGACCTCGCCGACGCCTCCTGCTACCCCCGCCTCATCGCCGAACTCATGGACCGGGGCTGGTCCGAGGACGACCTCGCACTGCTGACCTGGGGAAACGTCCAACGAGTCCTACGCACCGCCGACTTCGCCGCCAGAGCGGCGAGGGACCGCAGGGAGGCCTCGACGGCGAGGATAGAAGAGCTGGACGGCTGACCACCGGCCCGCACCCCCGTGCCCCAAAGGGGCCGGGGGAACCGCGCGACAAGCCACGCGAACAGCCCGCGGCCGCGACCCCGCCACCCCGCGCCCCTACCCCTACCGCGTACTCAACCCGCACACAGACAGAACGGATGCCCCGCCGGATCCGCGTACACCCGGAAGCTTCGAGAGCGATCCTCCGCGTCCAGCACCCGCGCCCCCAACGCCAGCACCTCCTTCTCCGCCGCGTCCAGATCACCCACCGTGAGGTCCAGATGGAACTGCTGGGAGTGCTCGGGCGAGGGCCACTGCGGCGGAACGAACCCAGGTGCGGCCTGGAACGCCAGCGACGCGCCCCCACCCGGCACCTTCAGGTCCACCCAGTCCTCCTCGGCGCTGACCGTCCCGCCGATCACCTCGGCGTAGAACCCGGCGAGCGCGAGCGGATCGGGGCAGTCCAGAACGACGACGTCCAGCTTGGCGATGGCCATGGCCTTCTCCTTGCTCGTTTTTTCTCGTGACGTGCTCTCGTAACCTCGGTTACCTCTAGAGCAGCATAACCAGTAACGGTTACCCCATGCACCACCATAAGAAGTAACGTCGCCATCATGAGCGAGAGAGCCCCCGCACCCGGCGACCTGGCCCTGATCGAGAGCCTGGTCAACACGCTGGACATCGAGACGGGAGCCGACACCCTGGACACCCCGGAGGCGCGGGCGTGCCTCGGCCTCGCGGCGGGGGAGCACCTGGACGCCGTACGAGAGCTGCGCGAGTCCCTGCGCGCGGTGCTGCTGGCCCATGCGGGCCACCGCCCGCACCGCCCGGTGACCCCGCTGGGTGAACTCCTGGCCGCCGCGCCGCTCGTCGTCGCCATCTCCGCCGAGGACGGCTCCGCGGCCCTGCGCCCGGCCGCCGACCCGGCCCCGCTCGCCTCCCGCGTGGCCGCGGCCGTCACCGAGGGGCTCACCGCCGGTACCTGGCAGCGCCTCAAGGCCTGCGAGGCGCCCGACTGCCACTGGGCCTACTACGACCGCAGCCCGGCCGGCCGCGGTCGCTGGTGCTCGATGTCGGTCTGCGGAGCGCGCGCCAAGATGCGCAGGTACCGGGCCCGGCCCGCCTAGTCCCCCTCCCCCTCCCCCTCCCCCTCTCCCTCCCCCTCCCGCGCGGCCGCCGCCCGTGAGCCGACCAGCAGCAGACACAGGACGGCGACCCCCGCGATCAGCCCGGCCAGCACGAGCAGCGGGTCCAGGGGGCGGGCCGCCGACGTGGTTGTCGCCTGGGTCTGTGGCGCGGTGGTGGCGGGCGCGGGGTCCATGGCCGCGGCGGGTGGCGTGGACGCCCCGGCCGTGGTGGCCGGCGGGGCCGACGACGGAGTCGCGCGCGCCCGTGTCCGGTCGCTCGTCCGCGGTGCCGGCGTCGTCGCGGCCCGGCTCGGCACCGTCTCCTGATGCCCGCCCGAGGTCCCCGAGTGGTCGTGCGCGGTGGGCGCCGCCGAGGTCGCGGGCGCCGGCGCACGGACCACGATCGGGGCGGTCATGTCCGGGTGGACGGTGCAGTAGTAGCCGTACGTACCGGCCACGGTGAAGGTGAAGCTCCAGCTCTGGCCCTTGTCCAACAGGGGGGAGTGGATCGAGGCCGGGCCCGAGGTGGTCTTCACGTCGTGCGGTGCCGTGTCCTGGTTGGTCCAGGTCACGGTGGAGCCGACATCGACAGTGAGGGTGCCCGGCGAGTAGGCGTACCCCTTCATGGTCACGCGGTACGAGGCCGCCGCCGCCCGCTCCGGTGCCACGAACAGCGAGAACAGCGAGAACAGCGCGGAGGAGAGGATCACTGCGGCGCGTACGGCACCCGGGGCCGCCCTCACGCGAACTCCGCGGCGACCAGCAGCCGCAGCCGCGTCGCCGGGCGCGGCCGCCCGAAACGGAACCCGGTGGCCCGGCGCAGCAGCCGGTACGGCAGCCGGGCGGTGCCGACGACGAGCAGCCGGTCGTCGGCACGCTCGACCACCCGCAGCCACAGCAGCGCCGGGAAGGCGACCCCGCGCACTTCGAGGTCGGCGAGGAGCCGCAGCCGGCGCCCGCCGTCGAAGGAGTCGACCTGCTCGGAGACGAGTACGGACCGCGCTCCGGCCCTCCCGGTGAACTCGAACCGGAACTCGGGCTGTTGCTGTTCGGAGCCGTCCGGCACGGTCAGCGACGCCCCGGTGAGGGTGACGCGGTGGCGGCCGGTCGCCAGCGGGCCGTACCAGGCGGTGAGTTCGACGAGTGAGCGGTCGGGCGCCACGGCGTACCGGCCGGGCAGCGGCAGGGGCGGCGGGCCGGTCCCGCCGTGCGACTCGGGGGGAGGGGGAACGGTGGGCAGGGTGACGGTTGTCATCCCGGATCTCCTTGGAAAGCGGTTCCCGAGGTGTGGGGAGGATGTGGAGAATGGGGGTGGGCGCCGGTCCGGCCGGCTGAGCCCCGGCCGGACCGGCGCCCACCTTCGTCGCAGCGGGACGCGTCAGCAGCTGTTCGTGAGGAAGTCCTCGGTGGGGGCCAGGAGTTGCCCGGCCCAGACCGTGTGCATCTTCACGTAGCTGTCGACGTTCAGCAGATCGGTGACCTGCTGCCCGAGCGACTGCTCCAGGTGCGCCTTGTTGATGTGGTTCAACAGTGTCGAGAGGGTGTCGTCGGCGATCGCCCCGCCGCCCTCGACGACCGGCGCCAGGATCGTCTCGACCCACACCGTGTGCATCTTGAGGTACGAGTCGAGCGCCAGCGCGTCCTGCACCTGCTCTCCCGGCGAGCGCTCCAGGTGGGCGGTGTTGAGGTGCCGCAGGATCGGCCGCAGTACGTCCTGGACACTGGCGCACTGCTCGCCGTCGTCACCGTCCCCGCCACCGCTCGTGCCACCGGAGGTGGTGGTGCCCCCGCCGGTGCTCGACCCACCGGAGTCCGAACCCCCGCCGGACCCGCCGGACGTCGTACCCCCGGAGGTGCCACCGGTCGTACCGCCGGTGGACCCACCTGTCGAACCGCCTGTCGAACCGCCTGTCGAACCTCCCGTGGTCCCGCCCGGGGAACCGCCGGTCGAGCCACCGGTGGACCCGCCCGTCGACGTCGACCCGCTGTCCTCCTCGACGACCTTCACGGACGCCACCATGTCCGGGTGCACCGCGCAGTAGTACTCGTACGTCCCGGCCTCGGTGAACGTGTACGACCAGGAGTCGCCCTGCTGCAGCGTGCCGGAGTCGAAGTCCGCCGGCGCCTTGGTGGTGGTGACCGTGTGGGGCGCGCTGTCGTGGTTGGTCCACCGGACCGTCTCGCCGACCTTGACGACGAGCTGCTCACCGTCCCCGTACTCGTAGTTCATGATGTCGACCTGATGGTCCGGCGCGGCGGCAGCGGCGGGCCGCGCCTCGGCGGCGGCCGCGGGCGCCTGAGCCGCGTCCGTGGTCACCTCCGAACCGCTCGCCGAGGTGCCGGCGGCCGCCTGCAACAGCCCCAGACTCAGTACGGCGGCCATGGCCGCCCCGAGCCCGCCGACGAGCAGGGCCCGGTTCCCGGCGGGCGGCTTGCGACGCAACTCCCGCTCGCCGGGCTCCTTGGTGCTTTCCACAACAACTCCTTTGTCTTTCGGGGGAGTCAGCGGCCGGGATCGGCCGTGACCAGCAGACTCGTCACAGCGAGGACGACGAGGACGAGCCCCGCCTCCGCCGCGACCGAGTAACCGAAGGGCCGCACGGAGGCGGCGTCGCCGCGCAGCAGCACGGCGAGATCGAGCCGGGTGCGCACCCACTGACGGCTGCACTGCGCCGCCACCAGCACCACGGCGAGGACACCGGTCTTCAGCAACAGCAGCTGCCCGTACGAGGTGTGCAGCAGCGCGTCGTACGACCCCACGACCTGCCAGGCGAGCATCAGCCCGGCGGCGGCGACGGCGGCCACGCTCGCGGCGGCGAGCCTCGAGTACCCGGGCACCACCGCCGCCAGCTCACCGGGCTCGCGGCGCGGCAGCACCGCCACCGTGAGCATGACGAGCCCGCCCACCCACAGCGAGGCGCCCAGCAGATGGACCAGATCGGCGACGGCGCCCCACGTGGGCTCGCCGCCCTCGGCGTTGTGCCCCGTCATACCGGTCGTCCGCAGCAGCCCGAGCGTGACGGCGAGGGCACCCACACACCAGCCGGGCGAGCGTGCCGTGCGCGCACCGCCCTGCAACAGCCCGGCCAGCACGACGGCGGCGAGCACCCACACCAGCGCGCGGGCCGCGAGCACGATGCCGGGCCGGGTGGCCAGCACATCGGCGAACGTCTCGGGCCGCAGCGCGTCCCGCAGACCGCCGAACCTCCCGTACGCGCCCTGGAGTCCGAGCCCCGCGACGGTCGAGAGCAGCCCGCCGGTCCACGCCAGTCCGAGCAGCGCGCGGGCCCGCGGCTCGTGTGCGCCGCCCGGCCACAGCAGCGCGACGAAACCGAGCCCGCCGACGAAGAGCGCCAGCGACACGTATCCGGTCCACCGAGCGGCGACGAGGCCCTTGCGCACCAGGGGCGAGGGGGACGGTGCGGAGGCGGCCTCGTCGCCGCGGTCCTGGCCGGCCGTCGGCGCGGTCGCACCCACACCGAAGGCGATCCGGCCGGAGGAGGCGTGTCCGTCCTCCTCGTCGACGACGGACCACATGACGGCGACTTCGTGCCCGGCGGGATCACCGAGGGCGGCCCGTACGGTCTCGGCGCCCCCACCCGGCGCCCGGGTCACGGGCAGCCGGTCGCCGTCCATGGTCAGCACGCGTACGTCGCCGAGGTCGACGGCCTCGTCGAACACGAGGGTGAGATGGCCGGGCGCCTTGCCGAGTTCGGCACCGTCCTCGGGCGCCGAGCTGACGAGCTCGGCGTGGGCGGCGGCGGGCGTGGCACCGGCCAGGCCGTAGAGCAGCGGTGCGAGGAGAAGCAGCAGGACGGCGCCCAGTCGCGGACGACCTCTGTGGCGGCGGCCGGTCACGGTGTGGCCTCCGGCAGCGGTGAGACGGAGATTCCGGACGTCCCGGCGATCCCCAGCAGGTCGGTGAGCGGGACGAGTCCGACACAGGGCGAGGACGAGGACGAGGGGGAAGACGAAGGTGACGGCGAGGGGTGGAGTTCGGCCGTCGCGCCGGCGCCGTCGAGAACGCCGAACAGCGGCTGGGTGATCCCGTTCAGGAGCGGCGTCACGAGCCGCACCTCGCCGTCCGCGCAGCCGCCGTCGTCGGTGCCGTCCCCCGGCCGGTCCCCGGGTTCGCCTCCGGGCTCGTCCCCGGGCGCGGACTCCGACGGCGAGGGCGACGGGGAGACGGTGGGGGAGGTGCCGTGCTCGTGCCCGGCCTCGTCCCCCGAGTGCCCCGCGTCGTCGCCCTCGTGCCCGGTGTGCGTATCGCCGCCGCCGTCGGACACGGGCAACTGCCCGTTGTCCACCGGCATCTGGTCCATCGGACTCCGCGGCGCGGGCGTGGGCGTGGGGTCCGGGGGCGCCGTCGCGGCAGGGGGCGATGCCGGGGGAGCGGCGGCCTCCCCCGGGCCGGCGGCGGAGGAGACTCCGATGCCCGACGCGTAGCCGAGCACGATCACCACGGCCCCGACGAGCGCTCCCGCGACCAGTTCGTCACGGTGGTCCCTGGGCCACTCCACCCTGCGCGACACAGGCATGATCACTCCTGGCATGGTCCGGTCAATCCGGTCGGTGAATGCGGACCAGTGGAGTGGCAAGCGGATTCCATGCGAATACGCGTCTGTTAACCGTTTGTTGCCTACCTCTCTTCGGGGGGTGACCCTCCCGTGAGAACGGTCGACATCGGCTGTATTCCGCGCAATATGATCGTGAAGAAAGCGCGCAGAACGGACGCCAATTCCTTCACAATGCTCGAATTGAATTCGAGGAGGAAAATGAAAAGAAGGAGAAGGAGAAGGAGAAGGAGAAGGAGAAGGAG
>NZ_JAEMUX010000076.1 GCF_016598475.1 Streptomyces adelaidensis | reverse complement strand
GTGCGAGGTGTCGTACCGGCGCCGCCCATGCCCGATCCCGTCGTGCCCGCCGTAGGCCCTCACGCAGGTCACCCCCGGGCCGCCGCCGCGCAGCCGCCGGGCTCGCCGGCTGATCCGGGGCGCCCGGGTGATCCCGCGCAGCCCGCACAGCCCGGCGCCGGCGCCGACCCCCGTCCCGGCCCCGGGGTCTCCCCGGCCGCGCCCGTGCCCCGGGGTTCACGTGTGCCCCAGTCCCCCGGCCGTACCCCCGAGTCCGTTCCCACGATCGATCCCCGGCTGGCGCACGCGCTGGGGCGGCCGCAGCATGGGGACTCGGTGGCTCGGCGGACGGGGCGTTCGATTCGGAAGCTGGCTTCCTCGGCCGCGCAGGACGTGGCCGAGGAGACGCGGATCGCTCGGGAGTTGCAGCAGCCGGTGACGACGGGGCGGGTGATCGCCGTGACGTCGATCCGGGGCGGGGTCGGGAAGTCGACGATGACCGCGCTGCTGGGGCGGACGTTCAACCACTACCGGCACGACCCGGTGCTCACGATGGAGGCGGACGCGGCGCTCGGCACGCTGCCGGTGCGGATGGGGGCCGACTCGGTGCGCTGGGCGGCGGCCGATCTCGCACAGATTCTGAACCCTGCGATGCAACTCACCGATGTCACCGGGTACTTGGTGCCGGTGTCGGACGGCGGCTGGCTGCTGCCCGCCAGCCAGGGCCGGGTCGGGGCCCCGCTGGACATCCGTACATACCGCACGGTGACGCTCGCCCTGCGGCGCTACTTCGCGGTGACCGTGGTGGACTGCGAGACGCTGCCGGGCGAGGTGGCCCGTACGGCGATGGACACGGCCCACGCGCGGGTGATCGTCGCGCCGATGACCGCCGAGGGTGTCAACGGCACCCGGCAGGTCCTGGACTGGCTCGGCCAGTTGCCGCACTCCGCGCTCGGCTCGACCGTCGTCGCGCTGAGCGCCGGCTCGCCCGACGTCACGCTGGACCGCGAGGCGGCCGTCGCCCACCTCAAGGAGTCCGGCGTCCATGTCGTCCCCGTCCCCTACGACCGCCACCTCGCCCAGGGCGGCCCCATCCGTACCACGCTGCTGGGCCAGGAGACCCGCGAGGCGGCGATCAACCTGGCGGCGGAGGCGATGAACCGGGCGGTGCGGATGCGATGACCACCCGTCGAGATCGAGGTCGAGAAGGGGTCCGTACGTGACCCAGCAGCTGATCCACCGGCCCGCGCGCAGCACGCGCCCGCTCGGGGCCGCCGGGGCCCGGACGATCGAGCCGCCGCCGAACCTCCCGGAGGGCAAGGCGGGGTCGGCGGCGACGGCGTTGCTGCCGATGGCCGGGGTCATGGGCTCGGTCGTGATGATGACCGTGATCCGGAGCAGCCAGTTCGCCGCGCTCGGTGCGATCGTGCTGGTCTTCGCGCTGCTCGGCGCGGTCGCCCTGTTCCTCTCCCAGCGCGGCAAGGCGCAGCGCACCCGGCGTACGCAACGCGAGCGGTATCTGGAGTATCTGGAGGAGCTGCGCGAGGAGTTCGGGGCGGCGGAGCGGGACCGGCGGCAGCTGGCGCGGGTGCTGAATCCGCCCCCGGAGGCGCTCTACGACCTCGTGCGCGACCCCGCCCGGCTCTGGGAGCGGCGGCGGCGGGACCCGGACTTCCTGCGGGTGCGGGTCGGCACCGGTGACGTGCCCGTGGCGGACCTGGCCATCGGACTGAACCAGGGCGGGGTGCTGACGCCGCCGGACCCGTTCATGCTGAACGAGGCCCGTGCGCTGCTGGCCCGCTACTCGGTGGCCAACGACTGCCCGATCACCGTGCCGCTGGACCGCGCGGGCAACGTCAGTGTGGTCGGCGACCGGGAGGGCGTACTGCGGGTGGCGCGGGCGCTGCTCGTCCAGACCGCCGTCACGCACGCGCCGGACGACGTGGCCGTGGCGCTCGGGGTGCCGGGCGAGCGGCTGGCGGACTGGGAGTGGGCGAAGTGGCTGCCCCATGTGCTGGACGGGCAGGAGCACGACGGTCCGGTGGCGGCCCGCCGGATCGCGCCGAGTCTGCCGCAGCTGGCCCGGCACTTCCGCCATGAGCTGGGCCGGCGTGCCTCGTACGCGGCGGAGGTGCGCCGGGGGCTGGCCGACCGGGGCGCGCTCCGGCTGGCGTCCCGCATGCTCGTCGTGAGCGACGAGTACGGGGAGACGGCCGCCGAGCTGCCGCGCCCCGACACGGCGGTCGGCCTGGCGGACATGGGTGTCACCGTGCTGCATCTGCTGGCGGAGCAGGTGCACGAGCCCGACCATGTGTCGGTGCGGATCACGGTGCGGGGCGCCGAGGTCGTCGTGGAGGATCTCCGGGAGCCGCACCCCGCCGAAGGGCCCGCGACGGTACCGAGCGCGCAGGGTACAACCGTGTACGTCCCGACTTCGCATGGCACCTCCGACGAGATGACGACCGCCGGTGCCGAAGGCCTCGCCCGGCTGCTCGCGCCGCTGCGGCTGTCCGCCGAGTCCGCCGCCGAGGGCACGCCCGTCACCGGCCCCGTCGACTTCCCGGGTCTCCTCGGCATCGACGACCCGGCCGTACTGGACCTGGTCCGGCTCTGGGCGCCGCGCGGTGAGCGTGAATTCCTGCGGGTACCCATTGGCTTGACGGACCATCATGAGCCGGTGCTGCTCGACCTCAAGGAGTCCTCCGAGCTGGGCATGGGCCCGCACGGGCTGTGCGTGGGCGCGACGGGTTCGGGCAAGAGCGAGCTGCTGCGCACGCTCGTGCTGGCGCTCGCCGCCACCCACTCCCCCGAGGAACTCGCCCTCGTCCTGGTCGACTACAAGGGCGGCGCGACCTTCGCCCCGTTCACCGAACTCCCGCACGTGGCCGGTGTGATCACCAACCTGGAGAACCAGGCTGGGCTCGTCGAGCGCGTGCACTCCAGCCTCGCGGGCGAGGTCAAGCGGCGGCAGCAGGTACTGAAGGACGCGGGGAACGTCGCCGACATCGGGCACTACGCGGCCCTGCGCGCAACCCGGCGCCCGGACCTCGACCCCCTCCCCCACCTCTTCGTCGTGATCGACGAGTTCGGCGAACTCCTCACCGCCAAACCGGACTTCATCGATCTCTTCCTCTCCATCGGCCGCATCGGGCGCTCCATCGGCGTCCATCTCCTCCTCTCCAGCCAGCGCATCGAGGGCGGCAAGCTGAAGGGTCTGGACACCTACCTCTCGTACCGCCTCGGTCTGCGCACCTTCTCCGCCGACGAGTCGCGGACCGTGCTCGACACGACCGACGCCTTCCATCTGCCGCCGCTGCCGGGCTTCGGCTATCTGAAGGTGGACACGTCGACGTACGAACGGTTCAAGGCGGGGTACGTGTCCGGCGCGTACCGGGGCCCCGCGCTCGCCGCGCAGGAGGACGACACGCCGCTCGCCTGGCCGTATCCGACGTACAACACGCCCGACGGCGCGCCCGCCACGAACCAGGCGGCCGAGGAGCCCAAGGCGACCAAGCGGGAGACCGGGCCGACCGTGATGTCGGTGATGGTGGACCAACTCGCCTCCGCCGCACGGCCGGTGCGGCGGATCTGGCTGCCGCCGCTGCCGGACGCGATCACGCTGGACGCGGCGGCCGGGCCCGTACAGGTGGACGAGCGTGGGCTCCGGCTGGCGGGCGGCGAGGGCACGTTGCGGGTGCCGCTCGGGGTGCTGGACGATCCGGCGAAGCAGTGGCAGGGCCACTGGGTGCTCGACCTGACGGTCGCGGGCGGGCACGCGGCGATGATCGGCGGACCGCAGTCCGGCAAGACGACGCTGCTGCGGACCCTCGCGCTCTCCCTCGCCACGACCCACACACCCGCCGAAGTCGCCATCTACGGCCTGGATTTGGTCGGCGGCGGGCTCTCGGCTCTCGCCGGGCTGCCGCACGTCGGGGGGATCGCCGGCCGCGCCGACCGGGAGCGGGCCGCGCGGACGGTCGCCGAGGTGCGGACCATGCTGATCGAGCGGGAGGAGCTGTTCCGCGAGCACGGCATCGACTCGGTCGACCAGCTGCGCCACCTGCGCGCCCAGGGCAGGCTGCGCGAACTCGGCTCGACGGACGTCGTCCTCCTCATCGACGGATTCGGCGCGCTGCGCGACGAGTTCGCCGAGCTCGACGACACGGTCGTGGACCTGCTCAAGCGCGGGGGCGGCTACGGCATCCATGTCGTCGGCTCCATGCTGCGCTGGAACGACGTACGGATCGCCACGCAGTCGATGTTCGGGACCCGGGTGGAGCTGCGGCTCAACGACCCGAGCGATTCGAGCGTGGACCGCAAGCTCTCCGAGACGCTGTCGCCCGACACTCCGGGGCGCGTGCTGACCGACGGCAAGCTGTTCGCGCAGGTCGCCCTCCCGCGCCTCGACGGACGGCCGTCGACGGGCGATCTCGGTCCGGCCCTGGAGGACGCGGCCCGTACGATCCGCTCCACCTGGCACGGTGAACTGGCCGCGCCCGTACGGGTGTTGCCGACCCGGCTGCCGTCCGCGCGGCTGCCGTCGCTGGTCGCGGAACCCCAGCGGGTCCCCCTAGGTGTCGACCAGGACGCACTGGCCCCCGTCCTCCTCGACCTCTTCGGCTCGGACCAGCATCTGCTGATCCTGGGCGACAACGAGTGCGGCAGGACGAACCTGCTGAAGCTGGTCGTGGAGCGGCTCGTGGAGCGGTACTCGGACGAGGAGCTGGTCTTCGGTGTGTTCGACCCCCGGCGCGGGCTGCGGGGCGTGGTCCCGGAGCCGTACCGGGGCGGTTACGCGCACAACGCGAAGCTCGCGACGGGGCTGGCGGCGGGCATCTCGAGCGAGCTGGAGAAGCGGATGCCGGAGACCGCCGACCCGGACGCGCTGACCGACGAGCCCGCCTTCAAGGGCCCGCGAATCGTGATCCTGGTCGACGACTACGACATCCTCACCACCGCCGGGCAGCAGCCGCTCTCGCCCTTCCTCCCCTATGTGTCGTCGGCGCAGGACATCGGGCTGCACTTCGTGATCACCCGCCGGGTCGCGGGCGCGTCCCGCGCGGTGTACGAGCCGCTGCTCCAGACCCTCCGCGAGACCGGCACGGCCGCGCTGCTCATGACCGGTGAGCGGAGCGAGGGCCAGCTCTTCCCCGGCCTGTACGCCTCGGCGCAGCCGGCGGGGCGGGGCACGCTGGTCCGCCGGGGCCGACCCCACCAACTGATCCAGACCGCGCTGGCCGACCAGGAGGACGACCTCACGTGACCAAGGACGTCATCGCGCTCACCCCGAAGATGCCCAACGTGTGGGCGCTCATGGCGAGCCTGTACGCCGGCGGCGCCGACCTGGACCTGTCGGCGGCGGCCGAGGGAGCGGTCGTACAGCTGCACGGTCCCGGTGGGCGTCCGCTGGTGTCCGTGGAGTCGCCGGTGCTGGTGCAGGTGCCGGGTGAGGCGGAGCGGCTGCTCGGGCAGAGCGCGCGGGCCCCGTTCTGGTGGACGGAGGCACGGGCGTCCACGGCGGTGCCGGAGGCGGAGCAGCTGGCGGGTGTGGTGTGCGGGCGGCTCAACGCGCTGCTGGGCGGCACGACTTGGCCGCCGGAGGCCGCGGGCACGAAGGTGGTCGACGTGTCCGCCGTACCGTCGGCGGGGTCGGGGCAGCCCGCCGTGGACGTGGTGACGGACCACGCGGCCGTCGTCCTCATCGACCGGCCGGTGGTCGCCCTGACGACCTGGCTCGCCGAGATCATGCGCACGGCGGTGGCGTCCCGCCGCTCCCTCCAGATCGTCACCCCGCCCCACGTACGCCTCACGCCGGCGGCCCGTACGACGCTCGCCCGTGTCCCCAACCGCTGGGTCGTCCAGGACGCCGAGTGCGGCTACTACGACGGTCTGTCGGGGGCGGTGCTGCGCTGGCAGGACGGGGCGTTCTCGCCCGCGCTGTCGGCGGACGGGACAGCGACGGTGGCCGCCGCGTTCACGCGTCCGGCGGCCGAGGCGCCGGGCCGGCAGCTGATCGTCGCCCTCCGCACGATCCACCAGGCGGACGAACGGCTGCTGCTGGGCGGCGCGCTGGAGGCGGCCTGGGAGACCCTGACGGGCACGGCACCGGCCGGCTGGGGCACGGCCGAGCCGGTCAACCTCCCTTGGTCACCGCGCCAGCTGACCGACCTCGCCCGCGAGCGCGCCCCCGAGCCCGCCCACCTGGTCGTGGTCGGCACCCCGGACCGGCCTGCCATGGCGACGGTCCGCGTGACCCGTACGACGAAGGGTGTGGAGGAGGACGTCGTCCTCACCGTCGGGTACCCGGCCGACGAGGAACTGCCGCTGGACCGTATCCAGCCCCTGGCCGAGACCCTGGTCAGGGAACACGCGCTGACGACCATGCTCACCTCCGTACGCCTGGGCCGCCCCGACCTGACGACCGCGCCCCGCCTGGAGGGCCCCCCGATCCCGTACGCCTTCACGCTGGGCCCGGACGACGTGCACGCGATCGGCGTCGATCACGCGCGCCGGCCACCGGTCGAGGTCCGGCCGGTGGGGCTGGGACCGGCCACCCGGCCGGCGCTGCACTTTCCCCTGGGCGAGGCGGAGGACCCGGCGGCGTGGGAGCGGTTGCAGCAGCTCACGGCACATCTGCGGGCGGCGCCCACGTCTCGGAGGCCGTGATCACGACCGCCGTTCCGGCGAACCCACATGGGCCGCAGGGCCCCGGCCCCGGAGAACGGCGTCCGCCGCCGGCCCTCCCCGGCGGGCCGGAGGGTGAGGTCGACCCGGACGACCCCATGGCGGGCCTCGTGACACCGCCACTCGCACCAGGCCGCGCTTCTCTCCAGCCCCATCCGCCCCGCGGCCTCGGCGAGTGCCTCCCAGAAGCCGGGCGGCAGCGGCGTCCGGCTGTCGCCGAGTTCCTCCAGCGGTTCGGGGACGTCCATCCGCCCGTTCTCCGCTCATCCGGACAGTGCCGGTGCCGGTGCCCGCCCCCCGCGCCCCCGCACGATCAGGCGGCCCCGGCGTGACACCCGCAGTCCGTACGGCGGACGTCACACTGGGTCGGGGAGGGGCGGGGTGCCCGTTACCGTGCCTTCTGCTGGCCGGAAGCCGGCGTGGAGGCGGGTCCGCGGGAGGGCGCGTCCGGTGAGTTCGCCGCTTCGCCCGCGCGGCGGTATTCGGCGTTGATGCGCTGTGCCTCTTCGAGCTGGTCCTCGAGGATGACGATGCGGCAGGCGGCCTCGACGGGGGTGCCCTGGTCGACGAGTTCCCGGGCGCGGGCGGCGATGCGCAGCTGGTAGCGGGAGTAGCGGCGGTGGCCGCCCGCGGAGCGCAGCGGGGTGATGAGGCGGGCTTCGCCGATGGCACGGAGGAAGCCCTGGGTGGTGTTGAGCATCTCGGCGGCCCGGCCCATGGTGTAGGCGGGGTAGTCGTCGTCGTCGAGACGGTCGTAGGAATCGTCTGCTGTCATTGCACCTCTCTGTGGAACGCGTCGGGGGGCCCTGGCGCCGTACCGGCACCAGGGCCCCGAAGGAACTGCTACACCATCTGTCGGCTCTACTGCTCCGCCGACCTTCTGTTTCCGCGGGCCTGGCCTGAGTGCTGCCGGGGACGCGGGGATCGCGGATGTGTGACCGGAGACCACCTGCCTATCGATGTCCTGCGGTACCCGGACTCAATGCTTCGGTCCGGGCGATCCTGATGGCGCTCAACTCCTCCGTTCTTTCCCTCTGGTCTTTCCTCTGAATGAACTGCTTGCCAAGCGGAACCGCGTACTGCTGGTACTGCCCTTGGCGGCCCCTGATCACTGCGGGCCACCCGGTCCGGTGATCAGCCCCGTCGCCGTCCTTCGACTGCTCTGGCTTCGAAACTCCACCACCGCACCGTCCTGCGAACCGCACCTGCGGGTACTTCTGCCCGGCAGTTCATTTCTGCCGGGCCTGCTCGATCTCGGCTACGTAAGAAACCATAACCACGCCCACTCCCAATGTCTACTCCAGCCGACATAGATTTTCGCGTGTTCGACGGTGAGGTAGTCGCCCTCGCGCAGAGCGGTCCCGCGCGCCCGGCCCGCCACGGCCTGCCCGGCCCGCCGATCACTACCAGCCATCGCCCCTGTACAGAGCCGGTGACTCGCGTCACTAACTCAACGACCAATACGAGCAGTACGAGCTCTGGCAGGGAAAGGATTTACCGGCCTGACCTAGGTCCATAACCTCCCGGCAACAGCTGCCAGCAGGCACGCGCCAGGAGGAGAACCATGGCCAGATCCAGCCACGTCATCACCGGTACCGCCGGCACCGCCGGTATCCCCGGTACGGCATCCGCACGTCGGCGCACCGCCCTCCCCCGGCGCCCCTTGGCCGCCGCCTTCGCCGCGACCCTCGCGCTCGGCACGCTGGCCGCCTGCGGCGATGGCGACGACGCGCCCAAGGTGGCGGAGAACAAGATCTCGGCGGGCCAGGTGCCCGAGTACTACCCGGCGGACTACGCCGACCTGATCGCGGAGGCGAAGAAGGAGGGCGGCAAGCTCACCGTCTACTCGAACCTCGGCGACGAGAACATGGCCCCGGTGGTCAGGGACTTCAAGAAGAAGTACGACTTCATCGAGACCGTCTCCGTGAGTGAGCTGGACAGCGACGAGCTGTTCCAGAAGACCCTGTCGGAGAACGCGGCCGGGTCGTCCCCGGCGGACCTGCTGATCTCCAGCGCGGCCACCGCGTGGGCGGACTTCTCCGGCCGGAAGAACACGGTGCTCACTTACGAGTCGCCGGAGCTGTCCGAGCTGGGGGACAGTGCCGAGCTGCTGCCGAGCGTGTACTCCCTGTCCCAGGACCCGATGACCATCGCGTACAACACCACGCTGATGGAGACCCCGCCGACCACCCTGACCGACCTGGCGAAGATCGTGACCTCGGACGAGGACAAGTACAAGAACAAGGTGACCGTCCGTGACCCGGAGGGTTCCTTCGGCTTCACGGTGACCCGCGCGCTGACCGAGGGCAACCCGGAGGCGTGGGACGACCTGGAGAAGATCCTTCCGCTGACCCGCCCCGAGACCTCCTCCGGCACCCAGCTGGAGAAGATCGTCGCCGGTGAGTACACGGCCGGCTTCCTGATCAGCGCCTCGCCCGCCTACCCGGTCGTCGAGGACAGCGCCGGTCTGGTGAAGATCGTCTTCCCGAAGGACGGCACGGTCGTCCTGCCGCGCGGTATCGGTATCGCCGCCGAGGCGCCGCACCCGGCGACCTCGAAGCTCTTCCTGGACTTCGCCCTCTCCGAGGAGGGCCAGCGCGCGGTCGCCGAGGGCGGTCTGGCCTCGTACCGCGAGGGTGTCGAGGGCCAGGGCCTGCACACCTACCAGGAGGTCGTCGACGCGGTCGGCGAGGAGAACATCATCCACGTCAAGTACGAGCCGGTCGCGAAGAACGACGCCGACGCCTGGCTGGAGCGCTTCGACGGGCTCCGGAAGTAGCGGAGCGGCAGAGGCCTTTCGGGACGATCGGAGTCAGTGCAGATGTCAACCCTCACCCAGCCGCCCCGCACACCGGCCGGCGAGTCACCCGCGGAGACGTTCGAGCCGCCGCGTTACCGCCGGGTCCTCGGCATCGGACGGGACACGGTTGTCCAGTACGCGGTCCTGGCGTTCCTCGCCGTACTGGTGCTGGCCCCGATCGTCCCGACCCTCTACCAGAGCATCCGCAACCGCCCGCTCTACGAGGCGGGCGGCGCCTTCACCCTCAGCGGCTACCGCGACCTCTTCACCGAGGCCGGCTTCGGTGAAGTCGCCCTGAACACCCTGCTGTTCGCCTCACTCACGACCATTCTGAGCCTGGCCATCGCCATTCCGATGGCGATCGTGGTCGTACGGACGAAGCTGCCCGGTGGGCGGCTGGTCGCGCTCGCGATGCAGTGGCCGTTCTTCATCTCGTCGCTGATCCTGGGCTTCGGCTGGATCATCATGTACGGCCCGGCCGGGTTCGTCAGCGTCAAGGTGCAGCAGGTCTTCGGCGGGGTGCCGTGGAACCTGTACTCGATCCCCGGCATGGCGCTCACGGAGGCCGTGGCGCTCGCCCCGATCGCGTACGTCTTCTGCGCCAACGCCCTGCGGCAGTCGGACGCCTCGCTCGAATCGGCGGCCCAGGTCTGCGGCGCCGGACCGCTCCGGATCCTCGGCCAGGTGATCGTCCCGCTGCTGCGCCCGCCGATCGTCTACAGCGCGATCCTCGTCTTCTCGGTCTCCATCGAGACGCTGAGCGTGCCGCTGCTGTACGGCCAGCCGGTCGACATCGACGTGTTCTCAACCTTCCTGTACCACAAGGGACTTCAGTCCGTGGACCCCGACTACACGATGCTGGGCGCCGCCTCCACCGTCATCCTCGTGCTCACCCTGAGCCTGGTGGCCGTACAGGCGAAGCTGCTGAAGGACGCGGCCCGCTTCGTCTCCGTACGCGGCAAGGTGACCCGGCCGCGCAAGCTGGACCTCGGCTGGCTGAAGTGGGTGAGCATCGCGTGCATCTGGTTCTACGTGATCGTCGGCGCCCTCGTCCCGATCGCGGGGCTGGTGATGCGGTCCTTCACTCTCGTCTTCACGCCGCTGCAGTCGCCGTTCAGGACGGTCACGACGAAGAACTACGAGATCGTCTTCGACTCCGACAACTACGTGCAGTCGCTGTGGAACAGCCTCATCGTGGCCGGTGTCGGCTCGGTCGTCGTCAGCGCCCTGGCCGTCTTCGCGGTGATGGTCTCCCGCCGCTCCACGTTCCGCTGGGGCCGGGCCGTGGAGTATCTGGCCCTCATCCCCCAGTCCCTCCCCGGCATCATCATCGGCATCGGCTTCTTCTGGGCCTTCGCGCTCGCCCCGTTCCAGATGGGCTCGGTCCTCCAGGGCACGATCTACGCCGTCATCATCGCCTTCGGCATGCGGGCCCTGCCCAGCGCGTTCGGCTCGGTCGCCCCGGCGATCATGCAGATCGGCGGTGAACTGGACAACGCGGCCCGGGTGTCCGGCGCCGACTGGCTGATGACCTTCTTCCGGGTGCTCCGGGCCCTGATCACGCCGGCGTTCGCGGGAGCGCTCGTCCTCACCTTCGTGATCATGCTCAAGGAGTACTCCCCGGCCGTCTTCCTCAGCTCGGCCGACAACAACATCCTCGGCACCACCATGCTCAGTCTCTGGACGCAGGGCAGGGCCGGATCCGTCGCCGCGCTGGCCACCCTCCAGATCGGCATCACCGCGGTCTTCGTCGCACTCGCGGGACTGCTCATGAAGGGAAAGCACCATGCCTGAGGTGACCGTCAAGAACCTGGCCAAGACGTTCGGCGACAACTCCGTCCTGCGCGATGTCACCTTCACCATCAAGGACGGCGAGTTCTTCACGCTGCTCGGTGCGAGCGGCTGCGGCAAGTCGACGACGCTCAACTGCATCGCGGGCCTCGAACAGCCCACGGAGGGCTCGATCTCGGTCGGCGGCAGACCCTTCGTGGACGCCGGGGCGGGGACCTTCCTCCCGCCCGAGGAGCGCAACCTCGGCATGGTCTTCCAGTCGTACGCGCTGTGGCCGCACATGACCATCGCGAAGAACCTCGCGCTGCCGCTCAACATCCGCAAGGTGCCGAAGGACAAGCAGAAGACCCTGATCCACGAGGCCCTCGACAAGGTCGGCCTCGCCGCGCTGAGCGGCCGCTACCCGCACCAGCTCTCCGGCGGACAGCAGCAACGCGTTGCGCTGGCACGGGCGTTGGTCTACTCCCCGACGGTCCTCCTCCTCGACGAACCGCTCTCCAACCTCGACGCCAAGCTGCGCGAACAGGCGCGGGCCTGGCTGAAGCGGCTCCAGGAGGAACTGGGCATCACCACCGTCTATGTGACGCACGACCAGGACGAGGCGCTGGCCCTGAGCGACCGCATCGCGGTCATGGAGGGCGGCAACATGATCCAGATCGGCACCCCGCACGAGATCTACGAGCGCCCCGCCGCCCCCGCCGTCGCCGCGTTCGTCGGCCGCTGCAACTTCCTCACCGGCAAGGTCGTCGCCCAGGACGGCACCCGGCACAGCGTCCGCCTCGACGCCAGCGGTGACGTCGTGCACGTCGACAGCGACCGGCCCGTCGTCGTCGACGACTCCGTCACCGTGGCCATCCGCCCCGAACGCCTGGAGGTCACCCCCGCCGACGCGGCGACCGGCCGCGCCAACCGGCTCACCACCCGGGTCATCACCAGCTCCTACGTCGGCTCCCGCTACGAGTACGACGTCCGCCTCGGCGACCAGGTCGTCCAGGTCCTCAGCGGCAACGGGGGGCTGGCGGGCGAGGTGGCCCTCGTCTTCGACCCGCCGCACGCGCTGCTCTACGCCGACAAGGTCGAACTGCCGGAGGACCAGCGGGACCTGCTGACGGTCACGTCGTGACCGTCGCCGCTTGACCATCCCTTCCCCGGTCCCCGGGAGGGCCGCTTCCCCCGGCTCTCCCGGGGACGTCTGTGTGTGGGTCGCGCACCCGACGACGAGCGAAAAGCCGCGGGACGGCGGAGAATGAGAGAGGGCAAAGAGGCGACGCCCGAGGCCCGGATCTCCCAGGTGCCGTGTCGCCCCGGCCCTTCCTTCCCCTTCGTCACCCCGGCTTGCTTCGGCTCATGACATTCGCCGCGCGATTTCTCTGGCAATGCCTGACCGCCGTGCTGATGAGCATCGCGATCGGCTGGGCCCCGACGGCGTTCGCGGCGCCGGCTGCGGTCGCGAGGCAGGAGACGATCACTCTCACCCCGTCCGAGGGGCCGCCGGGGACCACCGTTCAGGTCGGTATGGAGAGCTGTACCGACGACCCGGACGAACCGCCGCCTCCGCCTCCCCCTCCGCCACCACCGCCACCACCGCCACCGCCACCGCCACCACCGCCGCCTCCGCCCCCTCCGCCGCCTCCGCCGCCTCCGCCGGTGAATATGTTCCAGTCGCTGACGGCCCGCACGGCTGCGGCAGTCCCGGCCGCCGATATCACTCGGATCACCTGGGACGAGGAGCCCATCGGCTCCGGCGCTGCGTTCGAAGTGCCGGACAAAGCCACTCCGGGTGATCACGATGTGTACGTGACGTGCGGCAACGGGGACTACGGCAGCGCGACGTTCACGGTCACACCGACCCATGAAGCGCGTCAGGACATCACGCTGGACCCCACCAGCGGCCCCTCCGAAACGACCGTCACGGTCGAAGGTATTGGCTTCAACTGCTCAGCGGTGAGGGTGTCGTGGGACGACGACAGCACGCTCATAGCCGGGGCCACTCCGTCGAGCGAGGGAGACATCACCGAGGCATTCGACGTACCGGAGGGTTCATCCGAGACGACGCACACCGTACGAGCCGCGTGCGCGGACTACCCCACGTACTACGCCGACGCCGATTTCACGGTGACGGACACGGAAACGAACGGCACCACCACCGGTGACCAGAACAACGGCGGAACGGACAACGGCGGCACAGACAACGGGGGCACAGACAACGGGGGCACCGACAACGGCGGCACAGACAACGGCGGCACAGACAACGGCGGCACGGACAACGGGGGCACAGACAACGGCGGCACCGACGGCCAGACAAACGGAGACACGAACGGAACCGGCAACGGCACGACCGGCGAGACCGACTCGGGGATCATCGGCGGGCCCGACGACGGCGACGGCGACACGGCGATCCCCGTCGGATGGGTGGTCGGTCCTTCCGCCTTCGGGGCCCTGCTGCTCCTGGCTCTCCTGTTCTCCCTGGTGAACCATCGGCACCGCGGACCGCGCTGGGTCCGCGACCACATCCGCACGGCGTTGCGCCCCGGGGCCGGGACGGCCGGCCTGCGCGAGCGGCGTGACACCGGTTCGGACAGCCGGACCCGGACCATACGGCTCGAACCCCACGCGGATCCGGGTGCCCAGAACGTCCAATGAGGTGAAGCCATGACCATGACCGCCGCGGAGCCGTTCACGATCCGTGCCTTCCTGCTCGGTCCGGAGACCGCCGACCCGGCCGGCGCGCTCGTCGACCCGCTGCACGGCGGCGGCGCGGCCAGATCGCTTCTCGACGGGACCCGCCCCCTGACAGCCGCCGCCGATCAAGCCGTCGAGCGCGAAATGGCGACCGTCATCGACTCCTTCCTCTCCATGGACGTCTTCGACGTGGCAGCGGGCGGCTGGCGAAAGCACGCCGACCTCACCTCCGCCGCGTATCGCACCCGCGCCACCCCGGGCAGCGAGGAGGTCGTCGCGCTCGCGACCCACGACATCACCTCCAGCCACCGTCCCTACGTCGACGTGTTCATGGACGGCGCCAAGATCGGCACTCTCGAGGTCAGTCTCGACGTGATCTTCCAGATCGCCGGGCTCGTGGCCGTCGTCCGCGACGCCCACATGGTCGCCGTACGCAGCGGGGAGTGCGTGCTGGAGGCACATCTCACCGCCCAGCAGATCCTGCTGGCGGAACGACAGGGCCGACTGGACCTCCCCGGCATCTGGCACCTGCACACCCCGCTCCCCCTCCTCCGCAACGAGCCACCGCCACCCCCACCGCCACCACCTCCGCCGTCTCCCCCACCACAGGCACAGCCCTGGCCCCAGTCGGAAGCACCGACCCGCGCCCAGTGAACCCGCCGTCCGCCCAGCGGACAGGCGTGAGCGGACGGCAGTGAAGGGCGGGGCGAGACTGCCTGGTGCCGCCGTTGTCCGCCGGGTGGCGGCTGGACGAGGCTGGGGCGATGAGAATCGGTGTGTCACTGCTCTTGATGTCTCTGGCCCCGGCACTCGCCTGCTTCTACGTGTTCGCCGTGTGGATGCCGTCCGACATGGCGCGCTACCAGGACTACCGGGGAGCCGAGCGGTGCGCCGCCGGCACACCGGCGGCGCAGGCGTGGGAGGACTGTCTGCGTACGGCGTCCTTCACCGTCGACAGCACGAAGCTCAAGCAGGGCGGGAACGGCGGCCGCTACAGGGCGACTCTGTCCGGTGCGCCCTTCTGGAACGGGACCGTGGGGTTCGGTGACCCGGGGCCGCTGCTGAGTGGCCTGCGGCCGGGCGACCGGGTCACCGCGACCGTCTGGCGTGGCGACATCACGGTGCTCAGCCGGGAAGACGTCCGGCAGAGCACCTCCGAGGAACCTCGCGACGAGCCCCAGATGACAGCGGCCATCGGCACGTTCGCGGGCCTCCTGGCCGCCCTGGGACTGTGGTTCGGCGTGGGGCGGCTGGTCGGGCCCCGCGACCCCACGCCCTTCGCCTGGCGCGGCTTCGGCAAGCCGCTGCTCATCACGTCGGCCGCCGCCTGCGCCACCGTAGGGCTGCTCGCGGTGTGGTCCGGCATCCCCTGGTGGGTCGTGCCCGCCCTCGTCCTACCGCTCGTGGCCTGCATGGCCTGGCTGCTCGGCCGGGGGTGGCGGCGGCAAGGGGCGACGGCAAGGGGCGTCAAAGGCCTTCCGTGACGATTCGCAGTTGACCGGCAGGGTGGCCGTCGGGGGGAACCGAACCACATGGTCACTGAATTCCGGTGGCTCCGGTCACCATGAGTTGACGGGCGGCGCGTCGGGTTCGTGCCGCTGCCAGGCCTCGTCGAGGCGCGTGAGCCGGTGCGCGGCGGCGATGCCGCACAGGGACGCGACCTTGCCGTCGCTGACTTCGAAGGCCACGGCGCCCACGACACGGCCCTCGGCCACGGCGAGGAGGGCCGGGGAGCCGTTGACCAGCGCGAGGTGGAACGCGAGGGAGCCGCCGGCCAGGCGCAGCTTCGCCGGAGTGGGCTTGAAGCCGACCCGTACGTAGGAGGCGACGCGCTCGCGTGTCGTGTACCGCAGCAGCCGCCTGGCCAGTCCGGCGCCGTCCGAGACCGCCGTCACGTCGTCGGTGAGCAGCGCCACCAGCCGTTCGGTGCGCCCCGACACGGCGGCGGCGAGGAACTCCTCGACGACCCGGCGCGCGGTCGCGGGGTCCACCTCGTCGCCGCCGTGGCGGCGCTCGGCGGTGACCCGGCGTCGGGCCCGGTGGACATGCTGCTGGCTCGCGGACTCGGTGATGTCGAGGATCCCGGCGATCTCGGCGTGGCTGTACGAGAAGGCCTCGCGCAGGACGTAGGCGGCCCGCTCGACCGGCGAGAGGCGCTCCATGAGGGTCAGTACGGCCAGGGACACCGATTCGCGCTGTTCGAAGGTGTCGGCCGGGCCGAGCATCGGGTCGCCGTCGAGGAGCGGCTCGGGCAGCCAGGCACCGGCCGCGCGCTCGTGGCGTGCCCGCGCCGAGCGGAGCCGGTCGAGGCAGAGGTTGGTGACGACCTTGGTCAGCCAGGCCTCCGGCACCTCGATGTGTTCGCGGTCCGCGCCCTGCCAGCGCAGGAACGTGTCCTGCACGGCGTCCTCGGCGTCGGCGGCCGAGCCGAGCAGACGGTACGCGAGCGAGGCCAGCCGGCCCCGGCCGGCCTCGAACCGATCGATGGCTGCGCTGTCCATGCGCGGCAGCCTATGCGGCGACCCTCACAGCGGCCCGGTCCGGTGCGGTGGCCAGGCGGCGCTTGCGCTTCGGCATGCCGAAGGTCGGGTGGGCGATGCCCCACCCGGCCCCCTTGAGCACGCCCGCCTTGAGCCGCGCGGCGATCCGGCCGCCCAGGTACCAGGGCTTCGACCGGGCGTCCCCGTCCACCATCTGGAAGATCGCGTCCCGCCGCCCGAGACTGATGTGGTTGCCGTGGTACTTCAGCCCGATGGCCGGGACCTCGCCGCCCGTCAGACGCGCGATGATCGCGGCGGTCGCCTGCATGTTGGTGAGGCCGGCCGAGGCGCAGGACATCGGCAGCGGCCGGCCGTTGTCGCCGATCGCGTAGGCGCAGTCACCGGCGGCGTAGACGTCCGGGTGCGAGACCGAGCGCATGGTGCGGTCGACGACGATCCGGCCGGTCTCGGCGACCTCCAGGCCGCCGGCGGCCGCGATGGGGTGTACGGCGAACCCGGCCGACCACACGGTCACGTCGGCCGGGACGGACCTGCCGTCGGCGGCGATCGCCCGTGTCGGCTCGACGGCTTCGATGCCGGTGTGCTCGTGGACGGTGACGCCGAGCCGGTCGAAGGCCTGGCGCAGGTGGCGGCGGGCCTTCGGGGAGAGCCAGGCACCCAGCTCGCCGCGGGCGGCGAGCACGACCGACAGGTCGGGCCGGGACTCGGCGAACTCGGTGGCGGTCTCGATGCCGGTCAGCCCCTCACCGACGACCAGCACGGTGCCGCCCTCGCCGAGGCCGGCCAGGCGCTCACGCAGTCGCAGCGCCGAGTCCCTGCCGGTCACATCGAAGGCGTACTCGGCCACGCCCGGGACGCCCTGGTGGGCGACGGAGCTGCCGAGCGCGTAGAGAAGCGTGTCGTACGCGAGCTCGCCGTCGCCGTCCTCGCCGGTCAGGGCGACGGTCTTGCGCTCGGGGTCGAGGCCGGTGACGCGCGCCAGGCGCAGCCGCACCCCGGTGCCCGCGAAGACGTCGGCGAGCCCCCGGACCGCGCGGTCCTGGCCGATGGCGAGCTGGTGGAGCCGCATCCGCTCGACGAAGTCGGGCACGGCGTTGACGACGGTGATCTCGGTGTCGGCCGGGGAGAGCCGACGGGCCAGGTTCCCGGCGGCGAAGGCCCCGGCGTATCCGGCGCCGAGGACGACGATGCGGTGCTTCATGGCGATGCTCCTGTCTCGTTCGCGTGGCCCTTGAACGAGATGGCGCGCCGATTGCTGACAGGAGCCGGATGTGACGCGGGTCACCGAACCCCGGTGGCTCTCCCGATGCTGACGGGTCGCCCTGTGCGCTCACCTGCCGAGGCCCGCCGCCCGCATCCGCTCCACCAGGTACGGGAGCGCGCCGGGAGTGTCGCGCAGCAGTACCCGGAGGCGGAATCCGTCCGCGTACACGCCGTCGTCCTCGTCGTCCCGCTGGACGGCGGCGGTGTCAAAGAGCACGTCCAGCAGTACGACGAGGACCTCGGCCGGCGCGTCGATGAGCAGTTGCGCCGCGTTCTCGATCCGGATGGTGAAGGGATGCGCGGGAGGCGGGCGGTCGGGGTCGAAGTGCCAGAGCGCCTTCTCCGCGAGGCAGTCGTGGAAGGCGTCCCAGTTACGGCCGAAGTGGACGGGGAACTTCAGAACCCGGGCCCACTCCGAGAACAGCCCCGCCTCGGTGCGGCAGGCGGAGCCGCGCAACACCGCCGAGGGTTCGTCCCGTACGGGTACGGATGCGGGTACGGGCTCGTGAGCCGTCAGCTCCAGGTCCACCCAGTTCATTGCCAGTACTCAGCCGATCAGTCGCTCAGTTGCTCAGTCGATCGGGCGGAAGAACCCGATGTGGTCCGGGCCCGTTCACAGCTCGGGGTTGGGGCTGCTGTTACTGGGATCCGTGAACAGGCTCCAGAGGAGGGAGATGAGGACTGCCCACTCCGACGCCTGGTTGTCGCCCCTCTCCTGCGCTATCCCCAGGAGGTCAGTGTTGTTCGATTCGAACCCCGGGTCGTTGACGGGATCGTCGTTGCTGTCGGGGCCTGAGGTCGTCGGCCCTTCGGCGGGCTGGTCGACCAGTTCCTCGGCGGTGGGCGTCTCCTCCGTGATCCGCAGATCGGCGGCGGCGCCCTCCTCTGTGTTTGTGGGGTTGGGGCAGGTGATGGCCCCGCCGCTCTCCTGGCACACAGGGGCGGGCACGGGCATGGCCACGTCCGACGCGTTGGGCGCCTCCAGGTACTGATAGAGGTGGAAATCCGTGTAGTGGTTGGGGGTGTAGAAGATCAGGCCGTTGACATTGTCCCGGACGATCCGCTCGTCACCGCGATTCGTGCCCCGGGTCGGCCGGATGTCGATGTCGAACTCAAGGAGCTGCGGCTCCTGCGTCCCGGGGATACTCCGGATGAACTCGGTGAGATCTCCGGAGGCGGCGTCGAGGAAGAAGCCTCCGCGCATGATGAAGCCGACCCGGTTCGTCGCCGCGTTCGTGGGGTCGTTGGGGTCGGTCATGTCGACCCGGTCGGTCCGCCTGCCGAAGGGGAAGCCCCGGCTCATCCAGTAGGCGATCGCGGTGTCCAGTTTCTCCGTCGGGAACTGGAAGGTCTTGCCGTCGTCGACCGCGGCGCTCGCCTGCTGCCCCTGGGACGTGGCGAACCACGTTCCCCCGCCCAGCAGCGTCGCCACGGCGAGGAAGAGCGCCAGGAACTTTCCGCTGAGCCATCGGGAACGGCGTTTGTGCCTACGGGCGCTCCCTGGGGCCGCGTCCGTGAGGTCGTCCTGATATCCCCTTGGCTCATCGGGGGCCGATGCCATTCTTTCCGAAGTCATACGTGAGTCCCCTTCTCGCACTCGGCTGAAGCCGCCGGGTGGCTTCAGTGCCGCGTCGGGAGTCTCACCCGGCCCACAGGCCACGGACAGAGTCAAATATCCCAACCCGTCGGTAGCGCTCGACAGGATTCCTGTCTGTTGAGTGCGGTAGGAGCGGGCATCACACCCCGTTCACCCCCTCTCACCTCGGGAGGCGCTTGACGATGGACAGCCAGCGAGGCAGATCGATTTCGGCCAGTACGGTCTTGCCGGGCACGCTCCGGTGCCGCACCTCCCAGCGGTCGACCACCGCCTCCACGAGGGTGAGGCCACGCCCGCACTCGTCGAGCGGCCGGGCCGCGCCCACGTCACCCGGGCCCGGCGGAAGGCGTTCGACCCGGGTGTCGGTGACCTCGATCCGGAGAGAGCCCGTCGGCAGCGACAGCCGCAGCTCGAAGTCCCGCCCCGGTACCCGGCCGTGCGTCACCGCGTTCGCCGCCAGCTCCGCCACGACCACCGCCGCCCGCTCGGACTCCTCCGAGCCGTGCGGGATGCCCCAGGTGTGCAGCTGGGCGAGGGCGAGGTGTCTCGCCAGGCGGGCGCCTAACGGCGTCGAGCTGAAGCGCTGGGTGAACGCGTGCACGGTGACGGGGCGTTGAGCGGCGGGCGGTGCGGTCATGCCGCCAATGTGGCCGCCCCCGGGCCCGTTTCGCCAGCTCCCGGCCGCGTACGCCGCGCGAGCGTACGCGGTCACTCGCTGGACTGTACTCGTGACGTCCCGTAATCATGGACGCCGACGGGTGTGGTCCAGCAGGGCGGGTGCGCGGGAGGTGGCCGATGGTGGCCGACAGCGACATGGTGGGGATCGGCGGGGGCGGCGAGCCGGAGTCCTCCGACAGTCTGCGGACGTTCGGGGCGATGGTCCAGGCCCTGCGAGAGCATGCGGGGCTGAGCCGGGAGGAGTTGGCCGACCTCATCGGTTACTCCAAGCACACGGTGGCGTCCGTGGAGCAGGGTCGCCGGATGCCGGACATGGCGTTCGTGGAGGGGGTGGACCGGGGGCTGGGCAACACGGGCGCGTTGATCGCGGCGGCTCGGCATCTGGGGCGACAGCCGGGGTTGGCGGCGTGGTTCAGGAGGTGGGCGAAGCTGGAGGCTGCGGCGATCACGCTGTACACGTACGAGTGCCGGTTGGTTCCTGGGCTGTTGCAGACTGAGCAGTACCTGCGGGCCTTGTCCGCCGACCAACTGCCTCCCATGGACGACATGCAGATCGAGGAACGTTGGGCTGCGCGTGTGGCGCGACAACAGCTGCTGCAGCAGCGCCCGAACACCACCTTCGGCTTTATCCTCGAAGAGCAACTGTTCGTGCGGTGCACCGGCGGAGCAGAGGTCACTCGAAGGCTCATCGATCACGTGCTGGAGATCTCCGAGTTGCGGAACGTCGAGATCCAGGTCATGCCGCTGGTGCAAGAGTCACATTCCGGATTGGCTGGCCCGATGCAGCTGCTGGAAACCCCCGAAGCCAAGTGGTTCGCTTACAACGAGGGACAAGAGAGCGGCCTCTTGATCACGGACTCGAAGGTGGTCAGTGTGCTCCAGAGGCGCTATGCCAGGATGCGTTCACAGGCTCTCACCATGCGGGACTCCATGAGCCTGCTGCACCGGATGCGAGGGGACCTATGAGCACCACCGAACTGACCTGGTTCAAGAGCAGCTACAGCAGCGGCGGCTCCGGCGACTGCGTCGATGTCGCCCTCTCCTGGCACAAGTCCAGCTACAGCAGTAGCGCATCCGGCGACTGCGTAGAAGTAGCCACCTGCCCCTCCACCATCCACGTCCGCGACTCCAAGAACACAGCCGGCCCCCATCTCGCCCTCTCCCCCACCGCCTGGGCCGACTTCGTCCCGTACGCCGCTCAGGACTGACGGGACTTAGATGATCGGGACCGTGTTCCGGAGCGACGACGTGCCCGTGGAGCACAGGTTCGACTACTGGCGGGAGTTGACGCACCGGGCGATCGCGCCGGCGGACATGAGCAGCGAGTACGCTGCCGAGTTCTCGGCGCAGCAGAGGCTGCTGGAGCTGGGCCCCGTGCTGGTGTGGCCGACGTCGCATCTGCCGACGCGGTTCCGGCGTACGGAGAAGATGGTGCAGCAGTCCGACCCCGAGATGTACCACCTGTCGCTGATGCTCGGCGGCGGGCTGGGCTTCGACCATGTGGGACGGTCCGACGTGTACGGCCCGAGCGATCTGTGGGTGAGTGACACCGCGCGACCGTACGACGTGCGCCCGCCGGAGGACCGGGGGCGCCACATGATCACAGGGGTGGGCGTGGACTTCCCGAAGGCGCTGCTGCCCATACCGCCCGACCGGGTGCGGCCACTGCTGAGCAGGCGGCTGTCGGGGCGGGAGGGCACGGGGGCGCTGCTGACGGGGTTCCTCACCGGCCTGGAACGGCAGTCCGAGGTGCTTCAGCCGTCCGACGCGCCGCGCCTGGGCAAGGTGCTGATCGATCTGCTGTCCGCCTGGTTCGCGCAGGTGCTGGAGGCGGAGGAGGCGCTGCCGCCGGAGACCCGCCAGCGGGCGCTGATGACGCGCGTACGGGCGTTCGTCCGCCAGAACCTGCACGACCCGGAGCTGACGCCGCCCGTGATAGCGGCGGCGCACCACATCTCCCTGAGTTATCTGCACCGGCTCTTCCAAGAGGACGCCCCGGACGAGACGGTCGCGGCCTGGATCCGCACCCAGCGCCTCGAAGGCGCCCGCCGCGACCTGGCGGACCCCACCCTGGCCTCCACCCCCGTCCACACCATCGCCACCCGCTGGGGCCTGGTCCGCGCCTCCGACTTCACACGGGCGTTCAAGGGGGCGTACGGGGTGTCGCCGACGGAGTACCGCGCACAGGCGGGGTCCGCGCGAGAGCCCGGGTAGACGCGCCGGCAACGCACCCGTGGACACACAGTTGACGACAGCCCCAGGACTCGCCACGCATTCTGATCAGGCTGTTCCCGCACAACTCCCTGACCAGGAAAGCGAGTCACACCTCAATCATGCATACGTGACGTATACACTCCCTGCCGCGTGTGCCCACTACACCCGCCGCCGCTCGGTCCGGCGGGCGAGCCCGAGCGCCACGTTCTCCCAGATCGCCCGCCGGAGCGCGTCACTCCCGCTAGAAGGCGCTCAGCCCGTGATGGGACAGCACCCAGTGCACCGGCTGGTAGACGCTCACGTACTTGTCCTGGGCGCTGTTGCACGGCTCGCCGTTCGGAGTGTTGCCTCCGGAGAGGATGCCGAGCGCGTCGGTCCCCGCCCACAGGGGACCGCCGCTGTCTCCGCCGAGTGCACAGTTCGTGGTCATGATCATGTTCTTCAGGACCACCCCGCTCACGGTGACGGTCTCGCTCGGCGAGAGCACGAAGCCCACGAGGTCGCTGCTGACGGCGCCGGCGCGCCTGACGGACTCACCGTCGAAGGGGTAACGGGAGTCCGTGATCTCGTACTCGGTGCCGGCCGCCCTGACAGCCCCGTAGGCAGCGACGTCGATGTTGTCGTCCTCGTTGTATTTGATGACGGCGTAGTCCTTCTCGATGCCGCCGAAGTCGTACCACTCCGTGCGCTTGCCGAGGTAGATGCCGCCGGCCTCCCTGTTCCACCACAGGTCGGCCGAGGTGTCCGCGCAGTGCCCGGCGGTGACGAAGTACTTCTGTCCGGAGGAGTTGCGGACGTTGAACCCGAGGGTGCATTCCGCACCGCTGTCCACCGACTTGATGCCGATGCCACCGAGGCTTTCGTAAGCGTTCGTCTTGAGTGTGCCGGGGTACTTCTCGACGCGTACCGCGTCGCCATAGCCGGCGACGAGGTCCGTGAGGCGCTTCCTGTCGGCGGCGGAGACACCCTCGAAGATCTTGACGGACACCTGATTGGTGCTCGGATCGATACCCCAGGAGGTGTTGGGGATCGGGTCGGCCTCGGCGATCCGATCGTCAAGTGCGGTCTGAACGGAGGCCAGATCGGCGGCGCTGTGCTTCACGACCTCGGCGGTGCCGCCCTCGGCGCGGACGGTCCGCGCGGCACTCTCATCGGTGACGGCGACGACGAGCTGTCCGGCGTCGTCGTAGTAGACGCCCCCGGTGCGGTCGGCACCAATCTCGGTGGCCAGCGCTCTCGCCTGGGCCGGGTCGGACATCAGGGCAGGAGCTGGAGCCGCGTTCGCGGTCGGTGAGGCCAGCACCGCGGCCAGGCTGCACAGTGCCACCGTCAGGGATGTACGGCGGATCGAGAGTCTTCGCATGGATTGTGCCTCCGTAAGAGGAAAGCACGGCGTGGTCGATCGCCGTGCACGGAAGCAGAATGTGGTGTGAGCACGGGAATTGTCGTTGACAAACCATCCACAGATCGCTTGGCTCTGCGTCCACTCCCGCTCGTACGATCCGGTTCAGTGCCGCTGCCCGGACTCGTTACGACCTGGGCCCGCCCGCAGGACGCGGACGGGCCCTCGTCGTCACCAGCTCACCGGCTCGCTACGCCGCGTGCTCCACGAACCGCTCCGCCGTACGGGCGAGCAGTTCGTGCCCGTCCCCGGCCCACAGGTCGTCATTGAACAGTTCGACCTCGATGGGGCCGGTGTAGCCAGCGGCCTCGACGTACGACTTCCACTCCCGCATGTCGATGGCGCCGTCGCCGATCTGGCCGCGGCCGGTCAGGACGCCCTCGGGCAACGGGGTGATCCAGTCGGCGAGTTGGAAGGTGTGGATGCGGCCGCCGACGCCCGCGCGGGCGATCGCCGCCGGGGCCGTGTCGTCCCACCAGATGTGGTACGTGTCGACCGTGACGCCCACCTGCTCCGCCGGGAAGCGCTCGGCGATGTCCAGAGCCTGGGAGAGCGTCGACACCACGCAGCGGTCCGAGGCGAACATGGGGTGGAGCGGCTCGATGGCCAGGCGTACGCCGTTCGACGCGGCGTACAGGCCCAGCTCGGACAGCGCGTCGGCGATCCGTTCCCGCGCGCCGTGCAGGTCCTTCGAGCCCGCCGGGAGGCCGCCGGACACGAGCACCAGGGTGTCCGTGCCCAGCGTCGCCGCCTCGTCGATGGCACGGCGGTTGTCCTCCAGGGCCGCCGCCCGCGCACTACATCTCCCTGAGCTATCTGCACCGGCTCTTCCAGGAGGACGCGCCGGACGAGACGGTCGCGGCCTGGATCCGCGCCCAGCGCCTCGAAGACGCCCGCCGCGACCCAGGCCGTGTCGCCGAATTCCCGTCTGCCCCGCGCCTCCGACTTCACCCGCGCCTTCCGGGGGACGTACGGGGTGCCTCCGACGGAGTACCGAGAGCGGGTGCGGCGCTTCGCGGCGGGCCCAATGCTCCGAGCACGCCTCCGTGAGACTTCGCACGCCCCTATCTGACCGACGCCTTGTCGGTATGTACTCCACAGCATGACGACGTTCACAGAGCGCCAACTCCGACTCCCAGCACCCAACGGCGTCAACCCCTCCCGTGCCCGGTCCGCTGTCCGCAACCTCTACGCCGGGCCGACGCTCACCTCGTCCGATCTCAGCGCGCCGCTCCTGGTGCTCCCCGGCAGAAAGGCATCCTCGAATCCGCTCCCGGGGGCCGTGCCCCTCGCCGACGTTCCCGGCACGCTCAGCCGGTGGAACGACCTCGGCCTGTCAGGGGCCAAGGTTTTCGCGTACGGGCATGACCGGGACGCCCGCGCGACGGCGGCCACCGCCCCCGCGAACCGCATGCTCCAGGCGATCACCACGGTGAAGGAGGCTGCTCCGTCCCTCGCCGTCACCACCGAGGTCTGTGGTTGCTCCTGGACCAGCCACGGCCAGTGCGTCCTCCTGACCGACAGGGGCGGAATCGACCTCGACGCCACCTGCACGCTGATGTCGACGATGGCCGTCCAGCACGCTGACGCCGGCGCCGACGTCGTCTCCCCGACCGCGATGCTCGACGGCTCCGTCCGCGCCGTACGCGACGCCCTCGACGAGGCGGGACATCACGACGTCGGAGTGAACCCCAACCTGGCCATCCACACCAGCCTGTACGGACCGTTCAAGTCCTTGATGGGCACCGACCCGGCCTCCGGCCACCGCCGCGGCCTCCAGCTCGAACCCGGCCGCGCCGACCGCGACGCCCTCGTCCAGGCCCGCCGCTGGATCACCGAGGGAGCGGATTCCCTCACCCTTCAGCCTGTGATGACCGCCGTCGACGTCCTCGTACGGCTCCGCGACGACCAGCCCGTACCCCTCGTCGCCTACTCCACGTCCGGTGAGTGGGCAGCGCTCAACGCCGTCGGCCCGGACGGCATGGTCGAGTACCTGGCCATGCTCAAGCGCTCCGGCGCCGATCAGATCCTCACCTTCGCCGCCGAGGCCGTTGCCCGCCATCTGCAGGCCGCCCGTGGATGACACTCCCCGCCACCGGCCCCGCGAGCTGGACGCGATCCTCGCCGACGCCGAACGCGCCGGGTTCGCCATGTCCTGCGAGGACCGCACGGGCTCCCTGCTCGCCACCCTCGCCGCGACGAAACCCGGGGGCCGTTTCCTGGAATTGGGCACCGGCAGCGGAGCCGGCGCCGCATGGCTCGCCATCGGGATGTCCTCCTCCGCCCGTCTCACCACCGTCGAGACCGACATCGACGTCCAGGCCATCGCCCGCCGCCACCTGGACCACGACCGCCGAATCGAGTTCGTCACCGCGGACGCCGACGATTTCCTCTCCACCTACGAGGGGGAGCCGTTCGATTTCGCGTACGTCGACTGCAGGCCGGGGAAGTACCACCGTCTGCTGGATCTTCTCCGACTTCTCCAGCCCGGCGCGCTCTACGTCGTCGACGACATGTTGCCGCAGGCCACCTGGCCCGAGGACCATCAGCCGCGCGTCAACGGCTTCCTCGCGCAGCTGCCCGAACGGCCCAACCTCCGTGCCACGCCCATGCGGTGGTCATCCGGGCTCGTGGTGGGAGCCCGGATCTGAGGGGCTATCGTGCCTTCATGCCGCGTGATCTGATTCGCATCGTCTCCCGAGACTCGCCCATGGCACTCGCCCAGGTGGAGCGGGTCCGCGCCGAGCTGGCCGTGCTCCACCCGGCGGTGCGCACCGAGGTGATCCCGGTGAAGACCACCGGCGACAAGTGGATGGGTGACCTCGCCCAGGTCGAAGGCAAGGGGGCGTTCACCAAGGAGGTCGACGCCGCCCTCCTCGCCGGTGAGGCCGACCTCGCCGTCCACTGCGTCAAGGACATCCCCGCCGACCGGCCCCTCCCGGCCGGCACCATGTTCGCCGCGTTCCTCAAGCGCGACGACATCCGCGACGCCCTCGTGGACCCGGCCGGGCGCACCCTGGACGAACTGCCCGCCGGGACCCGGATCGGCACCTCCTCCGTGCGTCGCGTCGCGCAGCTCGCCGCCTCGCACCCGCACCTGGAGTGCGTCCCGTTCCGCGGCAACGCCAACCGCCGCCTGGCGAAACTCGGCGCGGGCGAGGTCGACGCCATCCTCCTGGCCGTCTCCGGCCTGGAACGGATCGGCCGCGCGGACGTCATCACCGAGTTCCTCTCCGTGGAGACGATGATGCCGCCGATCGGTGCGGGGGTCCTCGCCCTGCAGTGCCGCGAGGCGGACACCGACACCATCGACACCGTCAGCGGCCTCGGCGATCCGGACACACACCGCGAGACCCTCGCGGAACGCATGTTCCTGCACGTCCTTCAGGGGCACTGCAACAGCCCCATCGCCGGGTTCGCTCGCGCCGGACGAGGTGGGGAACTCTCCCTGCGGGCCTCGGTGTTCACCCCTGACGGCAAGACCGTCCTCAACGCCCACGAGTGGGCCGGGCGCCTCGACCCCGCCACCCTGGGCACCTCCGTCGCGGTCGCCCTCCTCCGCCAGGGCGCAAGAAACCTCATCGACGGCATCCCCCACTAGGGCGACTTCGTCCGGTCCCGGGGATACCACCCGGGCCCCCGGGAACCGGACGACAGTGGCTATTTCACGCCGCGTGCTCCACGAACCGCTCCGCCGTACGGGCGAGCAGTTCGTGCCCGTCGCCCGCCCACAGGTCGTCGTTGAAGAGTTCGACCTCGATGGGGCCCGTGTAACCGGCGGTCTCGACGTACGACTTCCACTCGCGCATGTCGATCGTGCCGTCGCCGATCTGGCCCCGGCCGGTCAGGACGCCCGCCGGGAGGGGGGTGATCCAGTCGGCGAGTTGGAAGGTGTGGATGCGGCCACCGGCGCCCGCGCGGGCGATCGCGGCCGGGGCCGTGTCGTCCCACCAGATGTGGTACGTGTCGACCGTGACGCCCACCTGCTCCGCCGGGAAGCGCTCGGCGATGTCCAGAGCCTGGGAGAGCGTCGACACCACGCAGCGGTCCGAGGCGAACATGGGGTGGAGCGGCTCGATGGCCAGGCGTACGCCGTTCGACGCGGCGTACGGGCCCAGCTCGGACAGCGCGTCGGCGATCCGTTCCCGCGCGCCGTGCAGGTCCTTCGAGCCCGCCGGGAGGCCGCCGGACACGAGCACCAGGGTGTCCGTGCCCAGCGTCGCCGCCTCGTCGATGGCACGGCGGTTGTCCTCCAGGGCCGCCGCCCGTTCCGTCGGGTCGATCGCCGTGAAGAAGCCGCCCCGGCAGAGGGTCGTGACCGAGAGGCCCGCGTCGCGGACCAGCTTGGCTGTGGCCTCCAGGCCGTAGACCGCCACCGGCTCGCGCCAGAGGCCCACGCCCGGGATGCCCAACTCGACGCAACCGGCGACCAGTTCGGGCATCGACAGCTGCTTGACCGTCATCTGGTTGATGGAGAAGCGGGACAGATCTCCGAGGGTGCTCACTGGGCCACTCCGTACAGGGACAGCAGGTTCTTCATGCGGGTCTCCGCCAGCGCCGGGTCCGGGAACAGGCCCAGGCCGTCGGCCAGTTCGTAGGCGCGCGCGAAGTGCGGGAGGGAGCGGGCGGACTGGAGGCCGCCGACCATCGTGAAGTGCGACTGGTGGCCGGCCAGCCAGGCCAGGAACACCACACCCGTCTTGTAGAAGCGGGTCGGGGTCTGGAAGAGGTGGCGGGAGAGTTCGACGGTGGGGTCGAGGAGGTTCCGGAAGCCGGGGACGTCGCCCGTGTCCAGGACGCGTACCGCCTCCGCCGCCAGCGGGCCCAGTGGGTCGAAGATGCCGAGGAGGGCGTGGCTGAAGCCCTTCTCGTCGCCCGCGATCAGCTCGGGGTAGTTGAAGTCGTCGCCGGTGTAGCAGCGGACGCCGACGGGGAGCCTGCGGCGGATGTCGACCTCGCGCTGGGCGTCCAGCAGGGAGACCTTGATGCCGTCGACCTTGTCGGGGTGGGCCGCGATGACGTCCAGGAACACCTCCGTGGCCGCGTCGAGGTCGCTCGAACCCCAGTAGCCCTCCAGCGCCGGGTCGAACATCGGGCCGAGCCAGTGCAGGACGACCGGCTCGGTGGCCTGGCGCAGGAGGTGGCCGTAGATCTCCAGGTAGTCCTCGCGGCTCTGTGCCTCCGCCGCCAGCGCCCGCGAGGCCATCAGGATCGCCTGGGCGCCCGATTCCTCGACCAGGGCCAGCTGCTCCTCGTACGCCTTGCGGATGTCGGACAGGGAGGCCGGGCCGGTGAGCTGGTCCGTTCCCACGCCGCACGCGATCCTGCCGCCGACCGCCTTCGCCTCGGCGGCGCTGCGGCGGATCAGTTCCGCCGCGCCCGCCCAGTCGAGGCCCATGCCGCGCTGGGCGGTGTCCATCGCCTCGGCAACGCCCAGGCCGTGCGACCACAGGTGACGGCGGAAGGCGAGGGTCGCGTCCCAGTCGACGGCGGCGGGGGAATCAGGGGACACGTCCGCGTACGGGTCGGCGACGACATGCGCCGCCGAGAAGACCGTACGGGAGGTGAAGGGGGCGCCGGTCGACAACGCCAGGGGTTCCGCGCGGGGGGCGTAGACCCTCAACACCCCATCCGCGCCGGGCAGTTGGATCGTCACAGCGAGATCTCCGGAACGTCGAGACGGACACCCTCGGCCGAGGACTTCAGGCCCAGCTCGGCGAGCTGGACGCCCCGGGCGCCGGCCAGCAGGTCCCACTGGTAGGGCGCGTCGGCGTAGACGTGCTTGAAGAACAGCTCCCACTGCGCCTTGAAGCCGTTGTCGAACTCGGCGTTGTCCGGGACCTCCTGCCACTGGTCGCGGAAGGAGTAGGTGGCCGGGATGTCGGGGTTCCAGACCGGCTTCGGGGTGGCGGAGCGGTGCTGGACGCGGCAGTTGCGCAGGCCCGCCACCGCCGAGCCCTCCGTGCCGTCGACCTGGAACTCGACGAGCTCGTCGCGGTTGACGCGGACGGCCCAGGACGAGTTGATCTGGGCGATCGCGCCGCCTTCGAGCTCGAAGATGCCGTACGCGGCGTCGTCGGCCGTGGCGTCGTACGGCTTGTCCTGCTCGTCCCAGCGCTGCGGGATGTGGGTGGCGGTGAGGGCCTGGACGGACTTCACGCGGCCGAACAGCTCGTGGAGCACGTACTCCCAGTGCGGGAACATGTCGACGACGATGCCGCCGCCGTCCTCGGCGCGGTAGTTCCAGGAGGGGCGCTGCGCCTCCTGCCAGTCGCCCTCGAAGACCCAGTAGCCGAACTCGCCCCGGACGGACAGGATGCGGCCGAAGAAGCCGCCGTCGATGAGGCGCTTGAGCTTCAGCAGGCCCGGCAGGAACAGCTTGTCCTGGACGACGCCGTGCTTGATGCCGGCGGCGTCCGCGAGGCGGGCCAGCTCCAGGGCGCCGTCGAGGCCGGTGGCGGTCGGCTTCTCCGTGTAGATGTGCTTGCCGGCGGCGATCGCCTTCTTGATCGCCTCCTCGCGGGCCGAGGTGACCTGGGCGTCGAAGTAGATCTCGATCGTCGGGTCGGCGAGGACCGCGTCGACGTCCGTGGAGACGTTCTCCGGGTCCAGGCCGTGCCGCTCGGCGAGCGCCCTGAGCGCGGACTCGCGGCGGCCGACGAGGACCGGCTCCGGCCACAGCACGGTGCCGTCGCCGAGGTCCAGGCCGCCCTGCTCGCGCAGGGCGAGGATGGAGCGGACGAGGTGCTGGCGATAGCCCATGCGTCCGGTCACGCCGTTCATGGCGATCCGTACGGTCTTGCGTGTCACGGCCGGTCCCTTCGTTGTGTGCGTTCGTTTGTGCGTACGCGTCCGGCGCCGCGTACGCCCGACTAAAGGGTGAGCGTCACAGCAAGCGCTTTCTATCCAATGAGAAGCTAGCCTCTGACCAGCGGTCCGGACAAGACCGTAGGGGGGTCGAGTTGTTCGAGGGGGCGAACGGTGATCGCGGTCGTAAGGTTCCCCGACAACCCGAACATGACGCGCACCGGAGGACGAGCAACGATGACTGTGACCCTGGCGGACGTGGCGGCTCGTGCGCAGGTGTCGCCCGCGACCGTCTCCCGGGTGCTCAACGGAAACTATCCGGTGGCCGCGTCCACGCGCGAGCGGGTACTGAAGGCCGTGGACGACCTGGAGTACGTCCTCAACGGCCCCGCGAGCGCCCTCGCCGCCGCCACCTCCGATCTCGTCGGCATCCTCGTGAACGACATCGCCGACCCCTTCTTCGGGATCATGGCCGGCGCCATCCAGTCCGAGATCGGCGGGCCCGGCGGGCGCGCGGGCGGGGAGCGGCTGGCCGTGGTGTGCAACACGGGGGGCTCGCCGGAGCGTGAGCTGACGTATCTCACACTGTTGCAGCGCCAGCGGGCCGCTGCCGTCGTGCTGACGGGTGGGGCGATCGAGGACCCGGTCCATCTCGCCGCCGTCGGCAACAAGCTGCGCAAGCTGACGGAGGCCGGCACGCGGGTCGTCCTGTGCGGGCGGCCGCCCACCCCGGAGGCCATCGCGATCACCTTCGACAACCGGGGTGGCGGGCAGTTGCTCACCGAGCATCTGATCGGGCTCGGGCATCGGCGGCTCGGGTACATCGCGGGACCGGAGGAGCGGACGACCACCCGGCACCGGCTGGAGGGCCATCGGGCGGCGCTGGCGGCGGCCGGCATCGAGGACGACCCTCGGTGGACGGTCTACGGGCGCTACGACCGGCTCTCCGGGTACGAGGCGACGCTTGAGCTGTTGCGGCGGGACCCGGGGATCACGGCCGTGGTCGCGGCGAACGACACGGTGGCGTTGGGGGCGTGTGCGGCGCTGCGGGATTCGGGGTTGCGGATTCCCGACGACGTCTCCGTGGCCGGGTTCGATGATCTGCCGTTCAGCATTGACGCGGTGCCCGCGCTGACGACCGTGCGGTTGCCGTTGGCGGAGGCGGGGGCTCGGGCCGGGCGGATCGCCATGGGGCGGGAGGAGGCGCCGCATGGGGGGATCGCCACGGTTCGGGGGGAGTTGATGGTGCGGGGGTCGAGTGGGGGGCCTCGGGGGGCTTGATGTGGGGGGGGGCGTCGGGGGGGCTTGAAGTGGGGGGCTGGAACGGGTTCGCCCCCGGCGGGCTGGAACGGGCTCGGCCGCGGCGGGCTGGAACGGGCTCGGCCGCGGCGGGCTGGAACGGGTTCGCCCACGGCGGGCTGGAACGGGCTCGGCCGCGGCGGGCTGGAACGGGCTCGGCCGCGGCGGGCTGGAACGGGCTCGGCCGCGGCGGGCTGGAACGGGTTCGCCCCCGGCGGGCTGGAGCGGGCTCGGCCGCGGCGGGCTGGAACGGGTTCGCCCCCGGCGGGCTGGAGCGGGCTCGGCCGCGGCGGGCTGGAGCGGGCTCGGCCGCGGCGGGCTGGAGCGGGCTCGGCCGCGGCGGGCTGGATTGGGATTCGCCCCCGCCGCCCCTACCCGTCCCATCACCAGAGGCGCTGCCCCTTCGACCCCGTCCCGTTGCCGGGGGCTGCTGCCCCCGGGGCCCCCGCCGAGAGATTCAGGGGGGGCCGGAAGCGTGATCGGCTGCGGGTTGCGTGTGGTTGCTCGCGCAGTTCCCCGCGCCCCTGTCGGGGCGCTCCGCTCAGTATTTCGTGGGGAACAAGGCGATCTTGGCCTTCTTGCCGGAGACCGACTTCACCCAGATCTTCAGGTTGTTGAGCTTGATCGTGCCGCCGGGGCTGGTGCTGCCGCTGAGGTAGATGCCGCCGGAAGTGGCGGAGAACTTCACCGACCTCGAGCTGACGGAGACGACCTTCAGCTTGCCGAAGCCGAACTTCTTGGCGCTGACCTTGATGGTCTTGGGGGCGGACACGGTGGTGTTGCAACGGCCGTCGTAGCAGGGGCCGTTGGCGGCTTGGGCGGCCGGGGCCAGGGCGCCGAGGCCCAGGGCGGCGGTGAGGGTCAGTGTTACTGCGGTCGTGGCGGCTCGTCGGCTCATACCCGTACTCGTCGTCATCAGTTGGGCCTCCTGCCCTCGGGGAAACGCTGCGCGGCATTTCTAGCGCGGGGGCTCCGGGACCCCTCCCCAACCATGATTACGCAACGTGACGCTTCGACGTGCGACAGTCACCTCTTCCCCCTTACGTTGGGCGAGAAAGCCACCTCACCCCCCACCAAGGAGGAACCCATGGCCGCCAAGGACAAGGGCAAAATGGACAAGCTCACGGGCAAGGCCAAGGAGATGGCCGGCAAGGCCACCGGCGACCGCGAGCAGCAGGTCGAGGGCAAGACGCAGCAGGCGCGCGGCGAGGCCAAGAAGATGCGGGGCAAGACGCAGGAGAGTGTCGAGGAGGCTCAGCGTTCGGCGAGGCGCGACCGTACCTGACCGGAGTACCGCCGCCGGTGGGCGTGCCCCGCGTACGGCCCGTGAATGGGGGCTCCTGTGATGGTGGGAGCCCCCCTTCGCATGGCTGGCTGTTCCCCTTCGCATGGCCGGCGGCCTGGCTTCGCATGGCCGGCGGCCTGGCTTCGCGGGGCCGGGTGCCTGGCCCCGCAGAGCCGGGTGCCTGGCCCCGCAGAGCCGGCCGCCTGGCTTCGCGGGACCTCCCCCGTTCGCGGGCCCGCCTGGTGAGTACTCGCGTATCACGGGTACTCGGCGCGCATGGAGACGCGGGCGGACGGGCCGTCGGTGCCGGAGAGCAGGGGGCCGCTTTCGGGCGCGGTCGTGGCGGGTCTGCGTGGGGCGGGGGCGCCGCCCGGCGGCCGGGAGATCGCCGGGGCCGACCCCTTCGGCGACGATCTCCAGCTCGCCCTCTACCTCTGCTACGAACTCCACTACCGAGGCTTCGTCGGCGTCGACGCCGACCTCGAATGGGACCCGGAACTGCTGCGGTGCCGGGCGGGCCTGGAGTGGCTGTTCCTCGAAGCGCTGCGCGACAGGGCGACGCGGCACCGCAGCGCCCGGGAGGCGCTGGACGACCTGCTCGTGGAGCCGCCGGAGAGCGACGGCACCGGCGTCGGCCATTTCCTGCGGGACGAGGGCGAGCTGTGGCAGGTGCGTGAGTACGCGGCGCAGCGGTCGCTGTACCACCTGAAGGAGGCCGACCCGCACGCGTGGGTGCTGCCCCGGTTGTGGGGGCGCGCGAAGGCGGGGATGGCCGCCGTGGAGTTCGACGAGTTCGGCGGGGGCCGGGCCGAGCGGGTGCACGCGCGCCTCTTCGCCGACCTCATGACCGGCCTGGGCCTCGACCCGGCCTACGGCCGCTACGTGGACGCCGCCGGCGCCGAGGCGCTCGCCACCGTGAACCTGATGTCCCTCCTCGGCCTGCACCGCTCCCTGCGCGGCGCCCTCGTCGGCCACTTCGCCACGGTCGAGATCACCTCCTCCCCCGGCTCCCGACGGCTCGCCGACGCCATGCGGCGGACCGGGGCCGGGGCCGCCGCCGAGCACTTCTACGACGAACACGTGGAGGCCGACGCCGTACACGAGCAGGTCGTCCGGCGGGAGGTCGTCGCCGGTCTGCTGGAGGAGGAGCCGCAGCTCGACGGCGACGTGGCCTTCGGCGTGGACGCCACCAACCACCTTGAGGACGCCCTCGCCGAACGGCTCCTCGGGGCGTGGCGGAACGGCCGGTCGTCGTTGCGTACGCCTCTGCCCGCGGCTGTCTGACTGGAGGTCCCTTCCCTTGATTCCCCTCCCGCTCTCCCTGCCCGGCGTCTACGCCCCGCAGGACGACACGGATCTGCTGGTGCAAGCCCTGGGGCAGGAGCCCCTCGCCCCACGGGCCCGGGTTCTCGACATCGGTACGGGGACGGGAGCCGTCGGGCTGGCGGCGGCGCGGCGGGGTGCGCTCGTCACGGCGGTCGACATCTCCTGGCGGGCTGTGCTCAACGCCAAGGTCAACGCCGTACTGGCGCGGCTGCCGATGAGGGTCGTACGGGGGAATCTGCTGGCCCCGGTGTCGGGGCGGTCCTTCGACCTCATCCTGTCCAATCCGCCGTACGTGCCGGAGCCGGGGTTCGGCACCTACGGGCGGGTGCGGGGTCCCGCCCGGGCCTGGGACGCCGGGTCGGACGGCCGTCTCGTGCTGGACCGCATCTGCCGGGACTCGCCCTCGCTGCTGCGGCCCGGCGGGGTGCTGCTGCTGGTGCAGTCGGCCCTGAGCGACGCGGAGCGCACGCTGGCGCAGTTGCGGGCGGAGGGGTTGCGGGCCGAGGTCGTGGACCACCGCCGGGTCGCCTTCGGTCCCGTCCTGCGGTCGCGGAGCGAATGGCTGCGCAGGCGCGGGCTGCTGGGAGACGGGGGCGATGACGGCGATGGCGATGACGGCGATGGCGATGGCGATGGCCTTGCCGAGAAGGAAGAGCTGGTGATCATCCGTGCCGAACGAACCGGCTGAACGCCCTCGCAGTCCCAGTGCCAGTGCCAGTCCCAGTGCCAGTGCCAGTCACGGTCGCGGTCACCGCCGTCGCATCGCCGTTCAGCGGCCGGGCCCCCTGCTGGTGGAGGGGCCGGTCGAGGTCACCTTGGAGGACGGTACGACCGTGTCGTCGGACCGCTTCTGTGTGGCCCTGTGCACCTGTCGTCGCAGCCGGATCTACCCGTGGTGCGACACCAGCCACCGGCGCCGTGCCCAGCCGCCCACCTGAAGGGACCCCGAAGCCATGCCGAACGAGCAGCACGAGCAGCACGAGCAGCACAAGCGGCCGGAGCAGAAGTCGTACTGGATCGAGAGCGCGCCGCAGGCGAGCCCGCACCCGGCGCTGGACGGGGATCTGATCGTCGACGTGGCGGTGGTCGGGGCGGGGATCGCGGGGATCAGTACGGCGTGGGAGCTGGCGCGGCGGGGGCGGCGCGTGGCGTTGCTGGAGGCGGACCGGGTCGCCGCCGGGGTCACGGGGCATACGACGGCCAAGCTGACGGTGTTGCACACACTGATCTACGAGCGGCTGCGGCGGACCCGGGGCGCCGAGGCGGCGGGGCTGTACGCGCGGTCGCAGACGGAGGCGATCCGGCATGCCGCCGGGGTGGCGCGGGAGCTGGGGATCGCGTGCGACTGGGAGGAAGCGGCGGCCTACACGTACGCCGAGGACAAGGGGCGGGTCGACGAGTTGCGGACCGAGGCGGAGGCGGCGCGGGAGGCCGGGCTGCCCGCCGAGTTCGTGACGGAGACGGGGCTGCCGTTCCCGGTCGCGGGGGCGGTGCGGGTGGAGGAGCAGGCTCAGTTCCATCCGCGTAAGTACCTGCTGGGCCTGGTCGATGATCTCGTGCGGCAGGGCGCGTCGGTCCATGAGGGGACCCGGGTCGTACGGCTCAAGGAGGGCACGCCGTGCCGGCTGACGACCGAGGCGGGGTTCACGGTGACCGCCGGGGACGTCGTGGTCGCCACGCACTACCCCGTCTTCGACCGGGCGCTGCTCTTCACCCGGCTCTCCCCGCGCCGCGAACTGGTCCTCACCGCGCCGATCGCGGCCGACTCCGATCCGCACGGCATGTACATCACCCCCGAGCAGAACACCCGTTCGCTGCGGACCGCCCCGTACGCGGACGGACGGCGGCTGCTCGTCGTCACCGGGGAGCACTTCACGCCGGGCAGCGGGGACGCCGCCGAACGGTTCGAGCGCCTCGCCGACTGGGCCGTCGGGCGGTTCGGTCCGCTCGACTTCACCCACCGCTGGGCCACCCAGGACAACGACTCCACCGACTCCGTCCCGCTCGTCGGCCCCTTCCACGCGGGCAGCAGGCACACCTGGGTGGCGACCGGGTTCGGCGGCTGGGGGCTGAGCGGCGGCATCATGGCCGGGCGGCTGCTCGCCGAGCAGATCACCGGGCACAAGGCGCCGTGGAGCGACCTGTACGACCCGCGCCGCGTGCGCAGCGCGGTCCGCGAGGCGCCGAGCTTCCTCAAGCACCAGGCCCAGGTCGCCCGCCACTTCGTCGGCGACCGGCTCGCCCCGGCCGGTGACACGACCGTCGACACCATCGCCCCCGGCGACGGCGCGGTCGTCCGGGTCGGCGGCCACCACTGCGCGGTCCACCGCGACGACGACGGCGCCCTCCACGCCGTCTCCGCCCGCTGCACCCACCTCGGCTGCCTCGTCGCCTTCAACCGCGCCGAACGCACCTGGGAATGCCCCTGCCACGGCTCCCGCTTCGACCCGGACGGGCACATCGTGCAGGGGCCGGCGACGAAGCGGCTGGAGGGGCGGGAGATCTGATCGGGGGCAGGGGGGCGCCTCACTCATGGCGGATGCCTGGTGGGCAAGGACCGGCGCCTGGTGCTGCCCGGCGCGGTGGCGTGACGCGTGAGGCCGAGTAGGGTCGGAAGGCATGAAACTCGCGTTCTCCACTCTTGGTGTTCCCGGCCTTCCCATCGCCGACGTCGTACGTCTCGCCGTCACGCACGGCTATCACGGTGTCGAGTTGCGTGCCCATCCCGAGGAGCCGGTGCATCCGGGGATCGGGGAGGAGCAACGGGCCGACGTGGTCCGCGAGTTCAAGGCGGCGGGGGTCGAGATCCTGGGGCTCGCGGGGTACGCGCGGGTCGCGGCGCCGGGTGACGACGCGCCCGTGCTCGACGAGATCCGCCGGCTGCTCGACCTGGCGCGGGACCTGGGGGCGCCCTTCGTCCGCGTCTTCCCCGGCGCCGATCTCGACGGCGGGCAGGGCGTGGCGGAGGCCGATGTGGTCGCCGCCCGGCGGCTCGGCACGGCGGCGGAGGACGCGGCCGACCGGGGCGTACGCATCCTGCTGGAGACCCATGACTCGCACCGCACCGGCGCGGCCGCGATCCGTGTGCTCGGCCCGGTCGGGCATGGCAGCGTCGGCTCGCTCTGGGACGTGATGCACACCTGGCTCGGCGGCGAACAGCCCGCCGAGACCTACGCCGCCCTCGCCCCCTTCCTCGGCTACGTCCAGGTCAAGGACATCGCCTCCCCCGACGACACCACCCCGCTGCCGCTCGGCGCGGGCGTCCTCCCGCTCGGCGAGTGCGTCGAACTCCTCTCCCGCAAGGAGTGGGACGGCTGGCTCTGCTGGGAGTACGAGAAGCGGTGGTACGAGGGGGCCGCGCCGCTGCCGGAACTGCTGTCGGCGGGGCGGGAACACCTCGGCCGGTTGCTCAACGACGCGGCGTAAATCTATGGCCTGAGCTTGAATTATCAAGCTCAGGCCGGTAATTGACGGCAAATCAACATCGAGCCACCCAAAGCCGATCGCCTGCCGAACAAGTACCGACAGTAACTCTTGGAAAACGGAGCGCGTCGGCCTGCTCCTACACCAGACTTACCCCCCGCGACGAGCCACACCCAACTCGCTCAACGCACTCAACTGGCCATGTACCGGGGGGATTTGGCATATGCAAGGCACGGTCGACGGTTTCAACTACGGCGCGGTCACCCCAGTGGCCGCCTACATCATGGCCTGTCTGGGAGCAGCGCTCGGGCTGCGCTGTGTGGTCAGGTCGGTCAACAACGAGAAGTCCTGGAAGCCCGGTTGGCTGGCCTTAGGTGCCGCCGCGATCGGCTGCGGCATCTGGACGATGCATTTCATCGCCATGATCGGCTTCCGCGTGAAGGAGAGCCGCATCCAGTACGACGTCGGGCTGACGGTGCTCAGCCTGGCCGTCGCCATCACCGTCGTCGCCATCGGGGTGTTCGCCGTGGGCTACCGGGGCGTCAGCACCGCCTCGCTGTGCGCGGCGGGCTGCGTCACCGGGCTCGGCGTCGCCGCCATGCACTATCTCGGCATGGCCGCCATCCAGCTGAACGGCTACATCCAGTACGAGACCCCCGTCGTCGCCCTCTCCGTCGCCATCGCCATCTTCGCCGCGACCGCCGCGCTGTGGGCGGCCGTCTCGATCCGGGGCTTCCTCCCCAGCCTCGGCGCCAGCCTGGTCATGGGCGTCGCCGTCTCCGGCATGCACTACACCGGGATGGCCGCCGTGGGGGTCCACCTCCACAGCTCGACGACGACGGCCGGCGCGTTGACCGGCGAGTCCCCGATGTCCATCCTGCTGCCCATGCTCATCGGGCCGGTCATCTTCCTGCTGCTGGCGGGCGTCGTGGTGATGTTCGACCCGATGCTCGTGCTGGGCGAGGGGGAATGGAACGGCCGGCCCGCGACTCGGCCGGGTGGCCGTCCGGAACCTCGCCGCCCCGCCCCCGCGGCGTGGCACGCCGACCGGCCGGACGTGGCCCTGCCCCATCCGGAGGAGACCCCCAGCCCCAACTCCAGCCCCAGCCCTGGCTCCTTCTTCCAGCCTTCGGCGCGGCGGGGGCGCGAGGAACCTCAGCCTCAGTCTCAGGGGACTGGGCGGCGTGTTCAGCAGTGGTGAGGGCTGCTCTGTGGGGCCGGGACGTGGTTCCCCGCCCCTGCGCCTCACCCTCGGCTCCGACACCTACGACGCCATCCACGCCGCACTCACCGAACGTCTCACCGCACTCGAAACCCAAAAGGACCTTGCGGCATCCGTCGCCTTCACCCACTGACCCGACCCACCGCGGCCCCGTGGTTAGGAGTTCCAAAGGAGTTCTAAGGAGTTCTAAATGCCTGGGGGGCGCGCCCCCGCGGATGTCTAGCCGCGCGGCGGGTCCGGCAGCAGTCGTGGCTCCACCCGCTCCTCCGTCGCCGTGTCCCCCTCGCGTCGGACGATGTACGCGCCCCTGCCCGGGAGTTCGGTGACGGCCTCCACCAGGCGGGTGCCGTGGTAGACGAGGCCGACGCCGTCGTCGGTGCAGTGGGTTTCCGGGAGAGTTCCGTCGGCTACGAGGTCGTGTATCAGGGGACGGCGGCCCGCGTCGGAGTCGTAGTGGACGCCGTTTCCGTACGGGAGGTATGCCAACGCGTCGGTGACCGGGCGGAGTCGGGGGCCGAAGGAGTCGGTTGTGCCGCCCTGGAACCAGCAGATGGAGCCCGCGCTGACGCCGCTGAGGACAATGCCGGACCGCCAGGCGCGCCGGAAGACGCGGTCGAGGCCGTGGACGCGCCAGACGGCCAGCAGGTTGGCGACCGAGCCGCCCATGACCCAGACGACGTCCTGTTCGAGGACGGCCGACCCGATGTCCTCGATGTTGGGCATCGGGAAGAGCGCGAGCGGGGTCAGGTCGAAGCCCGCCACCCGTGCGGCCTCGCTCATGCGGGCGGTCATGTGCTCGGAGTCGCCGACGGCCGTGCCGACGTACATGACCTTCGGGCGCCGCCCGTCGACACCCGACAGCTCCACCGCGTGGTGCACCAGGGAGTGGAAGGTCACCCGGGTGCGGTCGCCGAGGCGGTGGCCGCCGGAGGTGGCGACGATGGTGGGCTCGGAGGCGGTCATGGGCGGGAGGGTAGCAAGGGTGCGCCGTCCGGCTCTCCTCTGATGGCAACGCGCCCCCAGCCCACCGAGCCCCCCCGGCGCACCCGCCACCTCACCCGTACCAACTTCCGGAATTCCGCCCATTCCCGGGAACCCCGGCCCACCTCGCCTCGTCCAAACGCCATGCTGTCGGATGAGTCTCCGCGGTGCGGTGTCGGCTTCGCTGCTGGCTGCGATCGCTGACCA